>CAWGPA010000018.1:0-104233 GCA_963824325.1 uncultured Acidobacteriaceae bacterium
CCAGTAACCGGCTCGAAGCGGCGAAGCCACTCCGAGCCAACGCAAGTAAAAAGGAATTAAGCATGGCACGTATTGCTGGCGTCGATCTGCCCCGCCACAAGCAGGCAAAAATCGCGCTGACCTACATTTTCGGTATCGGCAACCCTCGTGCGCTGCGCATCCTGGAGACGGCCAATGTGGACCCGGTCAAGAAGGTCCAGGATCTGGGCGAAGACGAGGTAAACCGTATCCGCCAGGTGATTGAGAACGAAGGCCAGATCGAAGGCGATCTGCGCAAAGACGTCTCAATGCACATCAAGCGGCTGATTGACATTCAGTCCTATCGTGGACTGCGCCACCGGCGCAACCTGCCCACTCGCGGCCAGCGCACGCACACCAACGCGCGCACCCGCAAGGGACCGCGTAAGGGCACAATCGCAGGCAAGAAGAAAGCGACGGCGAAGACTTAATGGCAAAGCAGGAGCAGAAGCAGCAGGCATCCGGCAAGGCTGCCAAGAACAAGAAGTTCAAAAAGCGCGAGCGCAAGAACGTTCCCTACGGACTGGTATACGTTCAGGCCTCGTTCAACAACACCATCGTGACCATCACCGACGGTCAGGGCAACACGCTTTCCTGGAAGAGCTCGGGTTCGCTCGGTTTTCGTGGATCGCGCAAGGGCACACCGTTTGCCGCTCAGCAAGCCGCGATGAACGCCGCCAACCAGGCGCGTGACCATGGTCTGCGTTCGGTCGATGTGCGGGTAAGTGGTCCGGGCTCCGGCCGTGAGTCGGCAGTACGCGCACTGGCTGCAGCGGGACTCGACGTCCGCTCCATCCGTGACGTTACGCCCATTCCGCATAACGGTTGCCGCCCGCCCAAGCGCCGTCGCGTCTGAGAATTTTTAACCGCAGGACCGGGACGAAGGATTCAATCCGTAAACCGGTCGGCCTCTGAAGTAAGGAGAATTACGTGGCACGTTATACCGGACCAGTCTGCCGCCTTTGCCGTCGCGAAGGCACCAAGCTCTTTCTGAAGGGCACCAAGTGCTTCTCAGAAAAATGCCCCATTGAGAAGCGCAACTTTGCTCCCGGCCAGCATGGCCGTGACCGCAAGCCCAAGATCGTAGGCTATGGCCTGCAGTTGCGGGAAAAGCAAAAAGCCAAGCGCATCTATTTCACCCTGGAAAGCCAGTTCCGCGCCTATTACGAGAAGGCATCGCGGGCACAAGGCGTCACCGGTGAACTGCTCTTGCAGCAGCTCGAGCGCCGTCTTGACAACGTGGCCTTCCGCCTCGGCTTCGCCAGCTCGCGTCGCCAGGCGCGCCAGATCGTGCGCCACGGCCATGTGGAAGTGAATGGCCGCAAGGTGAACATTCCGTCGTTCCAGGTAGGTGTGGGCGACGAGATCAAGATCCGTGAAGGCAGCAAGAAACTCACAGTACTCGAAACCTCGACGGAATTCGCGAGCCACCAGGTAGCGCCGCGCTGGCTGCAGGTGGATCACGCAAATCTGTCCGGCAAGGTACTGGCGCTGCCCAAGCGTGAAGACGTGAATCTGCCCGTAAACGAGCAGCTGATCGTCGAACTGTATAGCAAGTAGTCGCAGGAGCTTGTTGCATACCTCGGAAATCTGGACGTAGCCCGGGCGAGAACCGCCGCTAAAGCGGGTCTCGTGAAGCTTTCCGAAGTGGCAGAGATACACTTGAAACAAGCTCCAGAGTACAGATTCAATCAACGAGGAGAAACAAGCACGAGCGTAGCAGAATGCTTCGCGACGCCGTTGCATGGAGAGGAATACAGATATGCTTTGGAGAGGATTCCAAAAACCGAAACGTCTTGCAGTGGACACGGAGACGCTCACCGAGAAGTACGGCAAGTTCAGCGCCCAGCCTTTTGAGCGCGGCTTCGGCACCACCATTGGCAACGCGCTGCGGCGCACGCTGCTTTCGTCCATTGAAGGCGCGGCCGTCACTGCCGTAAAGATCGAAGGCGTACTGCACGAATTTCAATCGATCACCGGCGTAGTCGAAGACGCCACCGACATCATCCTGAATCTCAAGCAGATTCCCTTCAAGTTGAACGGGGAAGGTCCCAAGGCCCTTTATCTGCGTGCGGACCAGCCGGGTGTGGTGACCTCGGGCATGATCGAGGCCGACGGAGACGTTGAGATCCTGGACAAGGATGTCTATGTCGCGACCGTCAGCGAAGGTGGCAAGCTGGACATGGAAATGCGCCTCAAGCGCGGCCGTGGTTATGTTTCCGCCGACAAGAACTTCGATTCGGATTTAGGGATTGGCTTCATCCCTGTTGACTCAGTCCACTCGCCTGTTCGCAAGGTGAATTACGCCGTGGATGCCGCTCGTCTGGGTCAGATCACCGACTACGACAAGCTGACCATTGAAGTCTGGACCAATCGTTCCGTATTGCCCGCCGATTCGCTCGGCCTCGCTGCGAAGTTGCTTAAGGACCACATGAGCATCTTCATCAACTTCGAGGAAGAGATCGAAGCGGAGAGCGCGCACGACGAGGGCCGGATGCAGTTGCGCAACGAGAACCTCAATCGCTCCGTAGAGGAGCTTGAGTTGAGCGTGCGCAGCTACAACTGCTTGAAGAACGCGAACATTCAGACCATCGGCGAGTTGGTACAGAAGACCGAGCCTGAGATGCTCAAGACCAAGAACTTTGGCCGCAAATCCTTGAACGAGATCAAGGAGATATTGGCGCAGATGGGCTTGTCATTGGGTATGAAGATCGACGAGCACGGCAACGCGGTGCCTGGACCGACCAGCGTACTGCCGGCAGCAACCCTGGCAGCAAGCTACAACCGTTACGACGATGAAGAGGACGACGAAGACGAAGATCTCGAGGGAGTAGACATTCCCCTCCAGTCGGAGCCGGAGAACTTCTAGTTGGTTGGAGTGACCGGTGGCAAACCCCACCGGTCACCCGTTTAATTTTTGCGAGAAAGAGAAACCCATGCGCCACCGCAATGCAGGATACAAACTAGGACGCAACACCAGCCATCGCCGCGCGCTGCTGCGCAACCTGGTCACGTCCATTCTTCTTGAGGACCGTGTAGAGACGACCATCACCAAGGCCAAGGCTGCTCGTCCCCACGTAGAAAAGCTGATCACGCTGGGCAAGCGCGGCGATCTGCATTCACGCCGACTGGCACTCTCGTATCTGCAGACCCGGGAAGCAGTCTCCCGTCTGTTCGACACGGTGGCCCCGCGTTATGGCGATCGTTCCGGGGGCTATCTGCGTATCGTGCGCACTGGCTTTCAAAAGGGCGATGGAGCCGAGAAGGCCTTCATCGAACTCCTCGGTTCCGAGCACGAGTTGGATGAGAAGCGCCAGAAGCGCGCCGAAGCAAGAGCCAAGCGCCGCGAAGAAATCGACAAGGCAATGGCCGAGAACCCGCCAACCGACGGTAGCGGCAGCAGCCACGCCTAGAGTCTGTCGGGAATTCCGCGAAGCCCGCGCCCAATGGCGCGGGCTTCGCTGCGTTTGAGGAAAAATGCCAGTTTCCCCGCGAGCCACATTGGGAGCCGGTACCCAGGGGCTAACTAAAGCCCATCGTATTCGCAATCCTTTACGGCCCGATCAAAGTCGTGCCCTGACACAAAACAGGGGTTTTTCCGTAGCATGTAAAGTCGTGCTCTGACACAGAACATCCGCAAGCGGTCTACTAGTAGCATGATCGTTAAAGATCTAACGATTCTTCAGTGTCTGCGCGAGACCCTGCCGGTTCGGCATCGAGTTCTGAGGGACCTTGTCCAATTGAGCACCCCAAGTCTTCCCGCTGCCACTACTCTGAGGCCTTGTGTCAGGGCACGACTTTAGTCGGGCCGTAAAGGGACGAAAGAGAATTGGGCTTTAGCCTCTGCGCCTTTTTCTTCGCTAGGTAGGTGTAACAATAGGGCCAAAGTTCAGCGCTATTCACGAGTCCTGCTTTGACCGGGTTCTGAACGATGTACGCGGTGCTGTGAAAAGCTTTGCCCATCCCTGATCCGCACATCAGAAAATCCGCGTTGCCAGACCTCTCCCTGATATCCAAACTCCCTCTTGAGACGGTAGGAGAATCCGCCCTTGATAAGCTGCATGGCCTTTTCGATGGTGACGTCGCCCTGGAGCGTGATCAGCAGATGTAGGTGATCTGGCATGACCACGAAGTCATCCAACTGAAACTTACCTTTCACTACATTCGATCGCAGCACGTCGATCAGAAGCATCGCGTTCCGTGCAGACTGCAATAAGCGCCGTCCCATGCTGGTGTTCGTTGTGACGAAGAACACCCGTGCACCGCTCAGAACTTCCTCTGGGCAAGCGTTTCTCGAAGGATGCGCCATAACAGGGGCTAAGGCCCTATTCTCCACAAGAAGCCTTTCCCTTTTAGGCTCCGCATAATCACTTTGCAAATGAATTCGGCTTCATTTTCGCGGGCCGCACCTCCGAGCCTAAGCAACTCCGCACATCGGGTTGACAACTCCAACCCCCAGCCCTATCGTGTGGATCAACCCCCGAGAGACAGAGTACTGAACCACCCGTCCGCCTATGAGCCGAGCAAGCTATGAAACCGCAGTGCTGGTAGTCGGTGCAGGCCCAACCGGCCTGCTGCTCGCTTGCGAGCTGAACCGCAGAGGGGTGCCATGCCATCTGATCGATGCCCAGCCTGCGCCGCTCCACTGGGATAGAGCCACCGTCGTTCATCCCCGTTCTCTGCAGATATTCGAGTCGCTGGGACTGGCCGAGAAATTTCTCACTGCCGGATGCAGACAACGAGTCATTAAGCTTCATTCCAAGGGCGAGTTGCTGGGGACGATAGACCTCGCAGGTTGCGGCAGCGTCTACGGGTTTAATGTCGGCCTCTCCGAGGAGGTCACGGAGTCGATCCTGACCGGCTATCTCCATCAACAGGGTGGCCAGGTAAATCGATCCTCCCGCTTGATCGGGCTGACCGTCGACCCGAACAACCGCGTCCTCGCGGAGATCGAGCGCGACGGGAGCCGCCACCAGGTGGAAGCCCGCTGGGTAGTGGGCTGCGACGGCCTCCACAGCGCGACCCGCGACCTGGCCGGCATTGCGTTTGAGGGCCACGACATGTTGAAGCCGTGGGCCGTCTTCGATGCTTCGCTCGAGGGATGGGCCGATACCTTCGAAGCGACCTTCGTCTATCTTGAATCGCTTCCGGTCATCCTTACTGCGCTTCCCGGCCATCGCTGGCGCGTCTACCTTCGGCCGAATTCGGAGCATTCCGATCTCGTCGCCGATGCCGTTTCTACCCTGCGCGCCTACGCACCATCCGTCTCTTTCGTGGATGTAGAAAATCCAGGGCGCTTCCGCTGCCACACGAAGATCGCGGCGAAGTATCGCTCCGGACCAATCTTTCTCGCCGGCGACGCCGCGCATCTCTGTTCCCCCGGCGAAGGACATGGCATGAACTGCGGAGTGCAGGACGCTTTCAACCTGGCCTGGAAGCTGGCCCTCGTCTATCAAGGCGCTGCTCACGATACGCTCCTCGACAGTTACGAAATCGAACGTCGGCCGGCCGCGGAACTCGTAATGAAGTCCGGTGATGATTTTGAAAACATGCTGGCCGCGACCGGCCCAACGGAACGAGAGACCCGTGACCAGGCCATCAAGACCGCACTCGCGGATCCAGCGATCCTGCACCACGACGCGGTGGCCGAGACGGAACTCAACATCGACTACGCGCACTCTCCGATCGTCTTCGGTGACCCAAACAGCTCGTTCGCAGCCGGCTATCGCTTGCCCGACAACATTTCGGTACAAATGCCCGAAGGAGCTCCTTCCAAGCTTCACGCACTAGGCCATCGTGCAGGCAACACGCTTATCCTTCTGGGCGGACCTACCGCAAGCCCATCGGCTTTGTTGGCTCTCCACGCCGCACTGCAGGAATATGTGACAGACTCGACCCTGTTTGAAACCGCTGTAGCCCTCAGCGCGAGGGCCGACCGTCCTGACCAGATCGGCCACCTCGAGCCCGCCGAGGCGGCCCGTCTTGGGATTGAAGGAAACACACTCCTAGCCGTTCGCCCCGATGGGTACGTCGGCCTGCGATCCGACCAGGACCACCTGGCTGCGCTGGAAGGCTACGTCGCTACCCTCCAAACCGGCATGCTGCAAGCCCGAGCAGCCCACTAAGACAAGGGATCCGCTAGCTAATTCCAGCTGGGAGCGTCACCCTCTCTACCTTGCTATCCCACCTTATTCGGCCTCTCGCCAGCAACCTGCGTTTGCGCAGCCACCGCTCCGACTCCATGCCGCCTGGTTGCAAACTGCACCATCCACTTCAGCATCACAAAGAGCCGATTCGTAAATCCAATAAGAAAATAGATATGCACCCCGGCCCATAACAACCAAGCCACGAGCCCGGCAGACTTCCAAAACCTCAGATCGGCGACGGCGAACGTACGACCCACCACGGCCAGGTCGCCCTTATCCCAATACCAGAAAGGCTCTGGCGCAGTCTTGCCCGCGGAGCGGCGGCGAATCACCTCCGCCACATACTCGCCTTGTTGGATGGCAGGTTGCGCCAGCCCAGGCATCTGCACTGCCGTCCCACTCTTGAAGCCCAGCAGATTGCGTGTGTCGGCAATCACCAGCGCAGTATCGCCGATGGCGAAGATCTCATCGTGTCCGGGAACCGACAGGTCGGGGTTCACCTTCACCCTCCCGGACTTGTCCGCTTCCGCTCCCAGCCAACGCGCTGCCGGGGAGGCAGCTACGCCCGCGGTCCACATCACTGTCCGGCTGCGGATGCGCTTGCCGTCGGCCACAATGCCCTCTGCATCGACACTTTCCACCTTAGTACCGGTAAAGACCTTCACGCCCAACTCTTCCAGATGGCGCGTCGCTTTCGCCGAAAGTTCCTCGGCAAAGCTGGGGAGTATGCGTGCTGTGCCTTCGTAGAGCATGACCTGGGCGGCACCCGGACTAAGGTGGCGAAAGTCGTGAGCCAGTGCCATCTTTGCCATTTCAGCAATCGTGCCGGCGAGCTCGACGCCGACGGTACCGCCGCCCACGAGCACGAACGTAAGCAGTTCCTTGAGTGCGACGCGATCGTCGTCTCCGCACAAAGCCAGTTGCTCCGCCTCTTCGAACGCCCGCAGAATCCTGCTGCGGATCTTGTCCGCATCCTCCAGCGCATCGAGTCCCGGAGCAATCGGCTTCCATTCCTCATGGCCGAAGTAATTCACCTGGATGCCGGTGGCCAAAATCAGATAGTCATACGGCAGCTCGCAATCGGGCAGCAGTACCCTGCGATTCTTGATATCGACACCGGTCACTTCCGACATCAGCACATCGACATTTTTCTGCCTGCTGAACAGCACGCGCAGCGGTGGAGCGATCTCGTCGCCCGAAAGAAGTCCGGTAGCCACCTGGTACAACATTGGCCGGAACAGATGATAGTTTCTTTTATCCACCAAGGTGACTTGCACGGGAGCTTTAGCTAAAGCGCGTGCGGCATACAAGCCTCCGAACCCTCCACCGACAATCACTACCCGCGGAGCCTTAGTCATGGCCAAGTTTTCTCGCAAGGAAGCCTCCGGTGCAGTCATTCTGCTTATATATATGTCCGGCAAGCTCCAAGGGTTGCGGGATAACGAAATTTTCACCGGGATTCCGCTATTTGACTGCAGTGAGGCTCGGCTGAACCCACGACGACACAAAGTCGGCGATCTCTGGAAATTGGGCAACGAGTAACCCCAGCATGGGCACCCCGATAAAGCTCGCGAGCCTCACCCAAAAACCGAACCCGAGTGTTCCGGGTTCGGTGTTGGTGATGTGACTTAGCGTGGTATCGCGATCGAGCCCGGCGTAAACCAAGGCCACAACCGATCCTATGGCTAGTAGCAAGAGAAGCAAGGAGAGCGCGATCGCGGGGCGCGGCGTGTAAGGATAGAAAGCCAGGGAAAAGGCAAGCGCAGCATAGAGGCCAAGCACGGCGAGAACCATCGTCCGCATGCGGGCGAGAAGGTTTTGCAAGTAGCCTACATAGAGCAGGCAGATAAATTCCTCCGCCCGACGAAAGACGGTGTTCTCCGACAGCGGCAGCACTTCCTGAGAATTGGCCTGCCGGCCGTCCTCCACTAAATCGAGGGTGCCTGTCTCCTCGCACCAGTCCGGAAGCAGAAGGTGGGTAAGGATTCGTTCGGCACATTGGGATATCTGCTTTCGTATGCGGCGAGCCGCCGGCATATTAATCATCGCCAGGTCGACGCTAGTGGCCCGGTCCACAATGAACCTCTGTCCGCGTTTGCAGGCTTCCTCTACCCAGGCCCGCACCTCTTGATTGCCAACATCCCGGGCTTCAAAGGTGTTGAGGATATTACGCAGGTGGAAGAGCGATTCGAGTTGGTGGGAGAAGATCGTGTAACGAGCTCGTGAGGTAGTTCCGCTTAGACTCCATAGGGAGTGCATGGAGAGGCCCTGCAGAGCAGAAAAGGTGCGGCGCAACGGAGTCCGATTGAGCGCCAGCAACAGACGCTTGAGAGCGAGCCATGTGCTGAGCAACTGAGAGCACTCGAGGATCAGAAGATAGACCGCGATGGCAAACATCAGGTGCAATGTCACGTTGAAGCTTTTGTTCTCGAAGCTATGCAGCATGGAATCGAAGTTGCCGCCGAACGGACGCAACAGGGCAAGGACCAAGAGCGCAATGACGACCAAGGGAAACAAGTAGAACATCCCCCGTTTGAGGTGAAGGCGGGGAAAAGGCATCGCGAAGGCCTCAATGTACCCCGCCATCTCGCTGCTGATGCGAGCGAACGCCGCAGGAATATTTGTCCGGCGGGGGAGAATCGGCCGTCCCTCGCCGAGCAAGGCTAGTCCGGACAATGTCTGCCAGAACCACCAGTAGAAACCGCCTAGCATGAGTAGCAAAGAGGTTATGGGCGAGACACCACTGGTCAGGTGGACAGCGCGGTAGGCAGTTGGCACATCGTTGAAAATCGCCCGACCCACCGCGAGAGCGATCGCGAACAATAACAAAGGGAAGGCGATCCAAAGAATCGTGCGCCGCGCTCGGCGGCGGTGGCAATGTACTCCTTCGAGTGATCGCGCGCTCATGTCTGATGCGATACCGAGCAATCCCAACCACGCGGAGATCCCCAGAATGTAAATCCACAGGACGTTGCGACCTTCCAGGGCGGGCCTGAGTGGGGTGGAAGCGCGAAGCATGAAGATGACCGCGGTGCAAATCACCGCCCACCCAACACCCATTAGAAAAAGCTGTCTAACCCCAGGTAGGGGTGCGAAGTGAACAAACATGCTCAGGTCTTGACTACCCCAGAGGAAACGACAGGCGAGCAGATGCACGCAGATGCCAAGGAACATGAGCGCGCAGCAAACCTTCCAGGCCGGTGATAAAGAAAACCTCATCAAGTCCGGAAGGGAGCCTGTCAGTGTGGAGGCTTCCACGGGTTGCAGATTGGAAATCAGATCAGGAGGTTTCTCTCCCTTGGGCGAGTAGGGTTCTTGCAAGACAGCCACAGGCCAATAACCATCTCGTCCAATGATCGAGAGCCACGTAACCGGCTCGCGCTTTCCTTTCTCCCAGAAAGGGGGTCCGTAGTCCGGGAGACCTGATTTGCGAAGGGGATGAGAAGGTGCGCCATTTGGAAGGACATCCTGATCGGGGATCAGGAATCGGGCCGCAAGGTAAGTGCCCTCCATCGAGTCGCTGCTGAAGATCCGGTGCGCGTGCCGAACCATTGCGTCGTCGCCGGAGGTCCAATCCTGTCCTCGCGGTAAGAGCGGGAATGCGCTGAGTGTCGCGGTGCCACGGAATTCGGTGGTGTCTATCTCGCGTCCGAACAGGATGTCGGGCCCCATGGTGACGATGAAAGCCTCGGGGTACGCGCGATGCAGAAAGCGGGTCAGAAAGAGATAGTCCAGTGTGCTGGTACTGCGTAGGATCACAAAACGGATGCCGTGCGCTTTGAGCGAATCAATCATGCCGTACAATTCGGCCTCCTGGGCGAGAGCCGAATTAACACCACTGAAGGAGGGAATGGTGTCGGTGTCAATGTGCGCGGATTCACTGACTTGTGGCTGCAGCACGACGTGCGCTGTGCCGGCGGTTTCTGCCGTCGCGGGGGTGAAGATGGATTGCTCCTGGTAGGCAGAACGGACAGCCGAAATGTCGCGCGGGTAATACAAGTACAAGGGCCTGTTGGCTTCATAGGAAGGCTCACAGACAGGCTGGGCGGTATCAGGCTTAGTAACTTCGTTCGCGACGTTCCGAGTGGAAACGGGCAGGCCCCCGTAGGCGGTCTCATCTTCCGAAAGAATGGCGACCTCTGACGGCTCGTGTCCCCGGTCACTCAGAAATTGAAAGTAGTGGTCAATTTGGATAAGGTCGTTCTGATCGAAGTCAGCGATTCGGACCGGCGGTGTGTGGAGAGTGCCCAACTCATCCCGTAGCCACTTGTAGGAGGAACAGCCGCGCATAGTCCCGGTATAGAGCAGGGCGCTGGTGAAGAGGCTGTTCTTTGACTGCAAATCCACGAGTGCGCGAACCACCGACGGGGCTGACCCGGAGAACGTCGGACCCAGAATCCGCAGCGTCCGATCGGAATCTTTGCGATTGACATCGATGTGGCTCTCAATCCACCCAAGGGCGTTGTCCCATTGGGTTCGGTTAACACCTGTAGTGGGCTGCTCCGCTACAAGAAAGACGAACAGTCCCTGCGTATAGGTGTCGTCATATCCGTCGGCCTTGGTCGTGGAGTGAGTGCTATGACGGAAGAGAATCAAACCCGGGCAGAGTTCGCGTCGGTGCGTGGCATCCTCTTCCTTATCCTTATCTTCCCGGCTCGAGTACTCGGTCGTTCGTGCATTCCAGGGCAGCCACGACGAGTCGTAGGTGAAGTATTCATCCTGAGCTGCTTGTTGGATGGCATCCATGGTGCGATCGAACTGCAGGTTCAAATGCGTGTGCAGAGGGTCCGGCACGGTGGCGAGGATAATGTGAGTACCCGGCGGTAGTTTCCATTGCACCGGCTCTTGTCCGGGAGTTTTATCAAGATAGCGATCGACCAGCGCGGCGATTTCGCCTGGGGCGGAACCGTCTTGCTGTCCCTGGTCCACAAATTCCGAGCAGCGGGCTTCCGCCGGTTGGGCGCTGCCGGGCATTTGTGTCTTTGTCGTCGCTGCAACGGCGGGAGTCTCGCTCGTCTTCTGTAGCGAGCGGCTATTGGTAAACCGAACGCCCGCCACGAGGACCGCAAACATGGCGAGAATTCCCATGCTGCGTTGCATAAGATGCCCCTTTCGGCGCAATATCCTACCGGCCCAGCTTGCTCTCAGCCGCAGGACCGGCTTAGCCCATCCTGCAGCCTGGCCGGAGCGACGCTCGGCCCCGAGTCGCGGGTTAATTTTAGAAATAGTGCTTCCAGGTCGGTGAACGTTACAGTCGGATCCGATACCTTCGAGGAAGGGAAGTCGCCAAGCTGCAAGGCGATTCCGGTCTGGCTTCGACGGGATGCGGAAGCGAGTTCATCCTTATCGATTCAAACAAACTAATTGCAGCGATACCTATTCCCCACTTGTCCGTTCTGCCTTGCCAAAAGCTGCTCACCATAACGCCACCATTGCGGTTCCATATCGTCTTCAAGCACAAGACCCGTCGGCCCATCGCTACTCAGTTGTCCCAAGCGAGTCGTCACCGCCGCGTGTGCCACGAGGTCCGTTGAGGTCGGTTGGGTCGCGCCCTGGGGTCGCCCGGTTTCAATTTGATCGATGTCCGGGCCAGGTTGCGGGCGCAGTGGAGGTTGTCGTGTCAACCTCGATCTGCTAAGCTCCTGCTAACCATGTCCACCAAGCCGCTCTCCCCCCACGAACTCCGTGTCTGGCATGCCTTTAGGCTCATGGGCGAAGACGTGATGGCCCGGGTCGGACGGGATATCGCAGGCGCCACGGGACTTTCGGGAGCGGAGTTTGGCGTCTTGTCCCGGCTCGCCGCTCTTGGCAAAGGGGAGATGCGTCAACAAGCCTTGGCCCACTCGATGGGTTGGGACAAAAGCAGGCTGTCGCACCAGCTTACGCGGATGCAGCAAAGAAACCTCATCGAGCGGCGTGAGGCAGATAAACGCGTCGTTCTCATCGTCCTCACCAGCCACGGCCGTGAGAAGCTAAAGGCAGCCTGGCCCGTTCACGCGCAATCGGTGCGTCAGAATCTGCTCGACCGGCTTAGCGCAGAACAGATCGAAACGCTGGTCCGCATCAGCAACATCCTCGGCGAGGACGAGTGGCCACCGGCCTGACCCCCGTGTATCTCACCTATATTTCGAGCCAAGCAGAATCGGGTCTGTCTCAAGAAGCGTGAGCGACTTTACCATTTGCCGTGTCTCATCTTTGTATCTCTTGAAATGGGGAGACTGAAGATGAGCTTGATACGAAGCGGCATCGCGATAGGTCTCGAAAATTCGAATCTGTTCAAGGATGATCCTTGATCGAGACGGCATACAAGGCCAAGACGCCCGGTTCCGTTCGGATCGAAGCCTCTATCTCTTCTTTCAGTGCCGCCTTGTAGGCATCCAGTTGATCAGGATAGATTTCCAGCTCTGAGATTCTCACCATGCGGTCCAAGGGAACTGCCGATTGGTTTACCCGCACCGTACGCATCGATCCATTGTTTCAAGCACCCGACCCGGCGCTCGTCGCCGGCGCAAGCGTGACGTTTGAGCCAGGCGCGCGAACCGCCTGGCACACGCATCCTCTTGGTCAGACTCTGATCGTGACCGCCGGTGCGGGCTGGGCGCAACTGGAAGGTGGACCTATCCAGGAAATTCATCCGGGCGATGTCGTTTGGTTTGCGCCCGGTGAGAAGCACTGGTATGGCGCCACTTCGACCACAGCCATGACCCACATCGCCATCCAGGAAAAACTCGACGGTAAAGTCGTCGATTGGATGGAGCACGTCACCGAGGACCAATACGCAAGAAAGATAATTTGATGACAACCTGGTGACACTACGAGGCGGCAAAAAAGATAATCTCAGCGCGTGGCAGCCACCCATCAGCACAAAAGCGAACCCGGATGTTCGTTGAAAACGACCACCCCGTTTCGCGAGATCAACGCAAGTGCTGGCAACGGAATCGCGCTTGATGCAGCCCATCTAAGAGCCGAGATGGACGCGCATGGCTACGTGATGATTCGAGGCTTGCTTTCGCCGAAGGACTTAAACTCGCTCCTGAGAGATCTTACGGCAGTGCTGCACCAGGCTGGGTGGTTGCGTTCCGACAGCGATCCCTTCGATCGAATAGGAAATGCCGGAGCCGCTTGCTTCGAAGACGACTCTGCATTCAAATCCGTTTACGACCACGTCTTCTGTCTCCCATCCTTTCATGCGTTGCCGCATCACACCGTGTTGCAGCAGGTCATGAAGATGCTTGTGGGCCCGTATCTATTGATTCATCCAAAATCCGTAGGCCGCCTCATCTTTCCTAATTTCGAGCGTGCCATCACTCCCGCTCATCAGGACCACACCGCTGTAGCCGGAGATAAACAGACCTTTACCGCGTGGCTGCCGCTGCACGATTGTCCTTTAGAACAGGGACCGCTCCGCGTACTGGATGGTTCTCACAAATTTGGTCTGCAACCCACTGCCGGAAAGACTGGTTGTATCCCTCCTGGAACCGAGCGGGGAGGCGAGTGGGTTAGCGGTGAAATCTACGCGGGCGATCTGCTGCTGTTTAATAGTCTGACCGTCCACCAGGCTGCACCAAATACATCGAACCGTATGCGGATTTCATTGGACTGCCGATTTCAAAGCTATCTGCGCCCGGTCAATCCAGGTGCACTCGTCTTTGCCGGTTCCGGCAGAAGGTCCTGGGAAAAAATCTACGCCGACTGGCCGTCAGACGCGTTGAAGTACTACTGGAAGCGACTGCCTCTACAACTCAAGCCTTCGAAGTTAGAGTTAGCGGAACTTGCTCGAACCGCCGAATCTCCTGCTCAGCGTGCACGCTATGCCGGAATCCTGGAGGCAATCGAATCCCCGACCTATAGCATCAGCCCGAAGCCACCGCCCGGCATTGAGCGCTGCGGGAGCTAAAAATTCCGGCTAGTCACCTTGCGGTCGCGGCGGATTCGCCCAGTGACCGGATTCGTCTTTACCGCTCACAATGACGCCTTTTGCGTTCCAGCCCAGATCCGCTCTAACGATTGTCGGGCAATATCGCAGAGTCAGCCCGCAGCGTCGCTTGTTCGATTGATTCGCTTCCGATCCATGCAACAGCAGGTCGCTGTGGATGGAAATTTCCCCAGCCTTCAGTTCGACGTCGACTGGCTGTCCAAGAGACTCAGCCTCCGGAACAGTTTGATTCAGAATATTCCCCTCGTCGTTTTCACTCAGTGTGTATGTCAGGTGGCCCAAGTGGTGCGAACCAGGAATGTAGCGCATGCAAGCATTTTCGACAGTGGCATCATCAATCGCCAGCCATGCGGTCACGGCCATCGAGGGCGTTAGCGGCCAATAGCTCGAATCCTGGTGCCAGGAAACCCTTTTTCCGTCCCCAGGCATTTTGCAAAAGAAATGGGAACCCCACGCAACCACGTTTTCGCCAATCAGGTCCTGGATGCGGGCCACGATACGACGATCCGTGAGGATGTCGTAGACCCGTCGATAGCGGAGGTGCGCGGTGCTGATCGAGTAGCTGTCGCCGCCTGCGGCCAGCGTCCTGGCCAGCAGCTCATCAAAGTAACTACGGATGCCGGTTATCTCTTCTTCATCGAAGATCCGAATGCCGGCCAGGTAGCCGTCGCGATTAAAAGCTGCAATCTGCGCCGCGGTCAGCGCTACGGGATGCTCGGTAGTCGAGGGATGAAACCGCAGGTCGCGGTCAAGCTTGCTCAATTCTTCGCTACTCGGGATGAACCTGGGTGTCGTCAACGCCTTCACCGTTTCTTTTCTATTCATTCTATCGCCCGGATCCACATACCGGGCACGTACAAAAGTCTAACCCCAAACCACACGGTCAAGGCCGGCAAGTATGTTGTGGTGGCTCACCGAACCTCCCAGGACATGGCCAAAGCCAAGGATATTATGAGCACATTGAACCAAGTGCATTGAACGATCACGTGCTCGAGCCGCCCGCGGTGGCCGCGAGCTGATTGCCGGAAACTATCCTCGTTCCTTCTGCCGGAACGGGCGAGACGTACCCCATCAAGACGGACCCCGATGCGGCGAGTGAGCGCTCTTGGGGTCCGTCTCGCTTGTCCACAAATGGTGCTTCGCCCGTGCGTTAGAGTGAGTCGAGGCAATAGACAAGCAAAATGCCATATCGATCCAGCCTGTGCGCTCTTCCGTGCCTTGCGGCCTTAGCCTTCGGGTTGCTGGCGCGGTCCGTCCCGGCCCTGGCGACAGATACGGCGGACGGATCCGCGACTATTCGAGCTGAACTCGTCGCCTGGACGCAGGCGTACAACGCGCGTCAGGCAGATAAGGTCTGTGGCATCTTCTCGAAGGACCTTCGCTATAAGTTCGGCGAGGTTCAGGATCGAGGCTACAACGACGTCTGTAGTGCGCTGCACCGATTGCTGGGAGACGAGACTCAGCGCTCTCACTACACGCTCGACCTGCGAGAGATCCTGGTCTACGGCGATATAGCCGTTGTCCGGTTGATTTGGAGGCTGGATTCATCGCAGCCCGGCTCCAACGCTACCGCCCGCTCGCTTGAACCGGGTATGGACATCTTCCAGCGCCAGAAGGATGGAACCTGGAAGATCATTCGCTATCTGGCCTATACCAGCCCAAAATAGCGGGAGTAACAACAAAGGAGAAAGACCCGCATGTTCACCTTCTGTCGCGTCGCCGCGCGTCTACTACTTGTTTCGCTGTCATGCAGCAGCACAGCCATACTCTTCGCGCAGGATGTCCTCCCGACTCCGAAAATCCTGGTCATCTCTCGCGAATTCACGAAGCCAGGCAAGGATGGCTCTCCTCACCAGGCCGTGGAAGGAGCTTATCCGCGAACGCTGGGGGCATCCAAAAGTCCCAACCACTATCTCGCAGCGGTCTCTCTCTCCGGACCGCCGCGCGTGCTTTTCTTCCATGGCTACGACTCCTTCGCTGAGTGGGTGCAGGGGAGCAGCGGCGCGGCCACCGATCCAACGGTTGCTGCTACCCTCGCTCGTACTACCGCCGCCGATGGCGATTTGCTCTCGTCCAAGGACTACACCGTATGGACGAAACGCGACGACCTGAGTCTTGATCCGGGCTTCCGGGTCGGCTCCCGCGTTGAGGTCATCATCCAATACCTGGTGCGTCCCGGGCACGGCCAGGAATTTGAAGACCTGGTCAAGCTATACACAGACGGCTATAAGGGTGTGTCCGGCATGCACTGGGGCACCTATGAAGAGACGTTTGGTTCTCCCGGCAACGCCTTCCTCGTCATCATCACGCATAAATCTGCCGCAGAGCTTGACGCGGAGGACGACAACGATAAGAAGTTCGTGGAGAATTTGGGACCAGAAGGGCTGAAGAAACTCGCGCTGCTCGAAGCCTCCTGTCTGGAATCGAAACAAACGGATTTATTCTTCATCGACCCGAAGATGAGCTACCCCACCGAGAGGATGCTAAGGGCCGATCCAGAGTTCTGGAAGCCATCGGGAACTGCGACGCGCTAGAAAGTCCTAAGACCCACAACGGTGAACGGTCAAAGGGTGCACGGTCAAAGTATGAGAGACAACTGAATTCCCAGGACCGTTGCATTTCCATTTTCAGGGCTTTTCCGCTTCCACAAATATTGGAGATGAGGAGTGATCGTCAAATTGCGGGAATGGTCCCATTGATAATTCAGCTCCAGTAATTCCTCAGTGTTTGTCGGTGGAGCATACTTGCTGCCCTCGGCCCGAATCAAGCCTGCAGAAACAGAATCGCGCTTGCGCGCAGGGATGAGACCTTCATAACTCAAGCCCCCACCCCAAAAAAAAGGAATAGGGCTAATGACCTCTTTGGTGTTGTGTGACCATGTCCCCCAGACAGTGGCGCCCCGTGATGTGCCCGGGCCATCAGGACGAAACACCATCTGCTGGCCCATCAGGTATGCGCCGTTATAGCCATCGCTATGGCCGGGCGAGTTGAGGTAGGGAAATCCATTGTTGCTATGGAGAAAGCCGGCCGCAATCTGTCCTGGCTTGCCCGTAGAATTTGCGCGCTGATTGTGCAGGTAATCAATCTCCCCTACTGCCAGAACGCCTTTGTTTCCTTCCTGGAGAGTGAAGTCAGCACCGTGGTTGGCGCCGTTTGCTGAATTCACATTTGTGTTGAAGGCTCCTGCCATCACCTGGATGGTGCGCGTAACCGCGTACGAAGCTTGAGCGCCCCACTCCGTTCCGGCTGGAGGAGCGAAGAAAGTTACATCATTTGCGCCCAGCGAGAAGGGGTTTGGATTGATTCCGTAATTTACATAGTTTGCGAAAACGGGAAGCGCGGCAAACGAATTGGCAGCCGCAAGCCGGCCCGCAACCATCGTCAGCTTCTGCTGCAAGAGCTTTTGCTGAAAGTACATTTCTCCCAGGTAGAACGAGGGTGCGTAGAGCCCCGAAGTGGGGAACAAACTGTCCAGCCCACCGGCGAGATTGCTGCCGGTGCCCCACGACGCACCTACATACGCAGATAGCCCCGGTATCTTCAGCAGCTCTCGAAGATCCGCACTCGCCCCGAACGAAAGCTGGCCCGCATAGTCCCATACCTGATCCGTGCCTCCGGTCACATTCGTTTGCAGTACGCTCACATACGACGCTGTTGCTGTAATGCCGAGCCGCTTCGCGGCTCGTCGTATGTCGTTCCACCCTCCGGCTAATGTCTCATCCCAGTCAAAGTCCTGGTCATCGCAGGCGTTGTGCCTCCTGTGAGGATTAGCGGGATGCTGGCACTTGAATTTGAGCTCTGTCGAAGCCGGGTTTGCTGTTGTAGTGGTCTGCTGTCCGCCTGCACGATAAGAGGCGGCCACCAGGCAGGCGCCCATACATATCATTGCCAAGCGTTGCATGCTGGGATTGCGGGCCACAACTGGCTCCTTGTTTTGGAGTACCGCTTGCTATGGGACCGCCCGCTTGTCACCCCTCGTACTGCACTAACGTTGCCATGCCGGCAGCCAGATGCCAAAGAATGTGGCAGTGCAAATACCAGGTACCGGGGTTGTTTGCATCGAACGCCACAGTGACGCTCATCTTCGGCGGCACCAGGATGGTGTCGCGGAGAGCACCATGCAGCGATTTGCCGTTGATTTCGATCACTTGAAAAGAGTGCCCGTGCAAGTGCATCGGATGAGACATGCCGGTCTGGTTGATGAACTTCAGCGCGACGCGCTGACCCTTTTTTACCTGCACCTGGGCCGCTTGGCCGCGCGGCTTTGCTGTATCAAAGACGACGCCATTGATCGGCCACTCATAGCGCGCCATATTGCCCTGCAGCCGCAGATCGAAGCTTCGATCAATCGCCTTCGCAGCCAGTGGATCTGATGCGACCAGCCGGCTCTCCAGATCCAAAGTCAACAATCCGGCCGGCGCCGCATTCTTTATTGGTATCTTCCTGATAGACGCGTTTGGCGTGGTCAGGATGAACCCGGTCTGTTCCGTGGCGCCCTCGCGCAATGCGAGGATGGGAAATGCGCCCTCCTGCGGGACTTGCACTCTTACATCGATACGCTGCGCGATGGCCAAAGGGAAGTGCGAGCCGCTCAGCGGTTGGACGGCCATACCGTCGGTGGCAATTAATTCGCCTCTTAGATTCCCCAGGCTGATGAAAAAATTCGTGCCCGAACTGCCATTGATAATCCGCAGCCGTATCTTGCCGTTCTTCTCCACTCGAACTACTTCGGGATCGGCTAACGTACGGTCGTTGGCAAGATAGGCGTCGTAATTCACGTCGCTGACGTCGGGTTTACCCATCGCCATCGCAGTCTTGCTGGGGGCCATGCTTCCGCCCATGGCCATCTCTTTGGCCGCGGGTTTGCGAAGCTTGGCGTATATCTCGGTCGGCGGAGTAAAACTGTAGTCCCCCAGGAAGAGAATGATCTCCTGCTCGTCGGCCCCTTTGTCAGACGGGTCATGGACAATGAGCGGAGCGGACAGTAGGAACGCTTCCTGCAGGCCCAGGTGGGAGTGCATCCAGTGCGTCCCTGCCGGCTTCAGCGGGAAATAATACCGGTAGCTGGCGTTCGGTGCGATAGGCGGCTGCGTCAAGCCCGGTACGCCATCTTGATTATTGGGTGGGTGCAGCCCGTGCCAATGAATCGCCGTCGGCACCGGGAGCTTATTTTCAAGCAGGACGTCAAAAGGCCGGTCTACCACCAGAGTAGTCAGCCCCTGTTTACCGCCCGTCTGCTCTAGTCCCATGAGGGTGGCCGCTTTGTTATTGATCTCAAGTGTACGCATCGTAGCCCGCAGCCGGGTTGCCTTTGACAACGGTGGTTCGTCCCCGGCCAGCAACGAAGCGCCGCCGCGGTGGTAAAGCAATGCCGCTCCAGTGCAGGCCGCCCCTGAGGTGATAAAAGAACGCCGTGACATGAAACGAGCCACGTCTCCACCCCACTTTCTTTTGCGAAAAACGAATACAGATTACATGGAACCGATCATTCGGTCATCAATTCTTGTCCCTACACCGCGGACACCCTTGCTATAACTTACGCATGCGTCTACACGATTACGCACCCCGGCCGGCGCACCTCAAATGGCTCCTCGATTCTGACCCGGCCATCCGCTGGCAGGCCATGAGGGACCTGGCGGTTGCAACCTCCAGCGCGATTGCAGCCGAGAGGTCACGCGTCGCAAGCGAAGGCTGGGGAGCCCAGCTTCTCGCCCGCCAATCTGCTGCCGGCGACTGGGGTGCAGGTCCCCGCGGGTGGAGAGGCGATTTGCCGAAGGATGACCGAAGCTTGCTGATTGCTCTCTACGCTCTCGTCGTCTTGATGGACCTCGGTCTCGACCCCGCCAGCAAGCAGGCTCGCAAAATGATCGACCGCGTCGACAAGGGGCTCAAGTATAAGTGGCTGGACAACCGTCCTTTCCTGCACGGCGAAACGGAGCCCTGCATCAACGGCAGAATCCTCGGGGTCGGCTCCTATTTCAAGGAACCGAACGACGCGCTCGCCAATCAACTTCTGGGCGAGCAACTCAAAGATGGCGGCTGGAACTGCGAAGCACCCAAGAGCCGGTGCTCTTCGTTCCATACCACCATCTGCGTGCTTGAAGGGCTGCTCGCATACGAACGGGCAAGGGGCAAATCGGCGGCCGTTACTAAGGCCCGTAAAAGAGCCGAAAACTATCTGCTCGAGCGCCGCATGTTCCGTTCGCTTCGAACCGGCGAAGTCATCAACAAACGCTGGCTCCGCTTCTCGTTCCCGCCGTTTTGGTACTACGACGTCTTGCGCGGCCTGGATTATCTGCGCAATGCTCAAGTCAAACCCGACAGCCGCGTCCTAGACGCTATCGAAATCGTGAAGAAACGCCGCCACCAGAACGGGCGTTGGCCGCTCAACCTCCTTCATCCCGAATACATTCCGTTGCAAATGGAGACCGATATCGCCCGGGCCAGCCACTGGAACACGCTGCGTGCTCTCAGAGTTTTGCGCTGGTACAACAACGCAACGCTTTAGCCGGTCTATTCCAGACGGTAGAAATTTTTTGAGCGAAGCGTTGACATTCGTTGGGCCTTCGACTTATATTTAACCGATCGGTTACATAACCAATCGGTGAAATAATGTTCGACCTCGAACCGCTGGAAAATAATGAGTGAAGCAAATCTCGACGCGACGTTTGCGGCATTAGCCGACCCAACTAGGCGTGCGATTCTGGCGCGGCTCGCACTGGGCGAGACTTCTGTCACAGAGCTGGCCGGGCCATTCGAAATGTCGATGCCGGCAATTTCCAAGCATCTCAAGGTACTGGAGAAGGCCGGCCTCATCGAACGCGGTCGCGAGGCTCAGAGCAGGCCGGCTCGACTGAACCCGGCGGCGCTGAAGGTCGCGGCCGACTGGATCGAAGAATACCGCAGGTTCTGGGAACAGAGCCTGGACCGCCTCGATGCGTATTTGCGGAGAGTGCAGGCTGACACTAAGGCCATCAAGAGGAAAAGGAGAGAAACATGAAGATGAACGTGCACTTGAACTTTCAGGGAAACTGCGCAGCAGCCTTTGAGTTCTACAAAAAGGTATTTGGCACGGCGAACGCCTTCAGCATGACGTACGGAGAAGCGCCGCAAGGCATGCCGGTGCCGCCAGATTGGAAGGACAAAGTGATGCATACTTCGATTCCGCTGGGCGACGGGCAGTTGATGGGCTGCGATGCCCCACCAGGACGCTCCACGCCGATCGGCGGCTTTCAGATCTCAGTGGAGTCAACGGATGAGTCCGAAGCGAAGCGCATCTATGATGCGCTCAAAGAGGATGGCAGTGTACAGATGCCGTTGGCGCCGACATTCTGGTCCCCGATGTTCGGCATGTGTACTGACAAGTTCGGCGTGGCCTGGATGGTTAGCATGCCGGGACCCGGACAGCACTAAGTTGAGCCCGCGCAAGCGTCCATAAGAAAGGGTGATCTATGAAGCTCTATCCACAATTGAACTTTGGCGGAAATTGCGAGGAAGCGTTTCTGTTCTATGAGAAAAACCTCCATGGAAAGATCACCGCGATGATGAAGCAGAATCAACTTCCCTCGCAGTACAACGTGCCCCCGGGTATGGAGAAGGCGGTGGTTCATGCGCGCATCCATCTAGCGGACGTGGAGCTGATTGGTAACGATGTCCCGCCGGACCGATTCCAACCCGTCCGCAGCGCGTATCTGTATCTCACTCTCGATTCCACAGAGAGTGCGGACGAGGCCTGGAACGCACTTATGGATGGCGGCGCGGCCACCATGCCTATATCTGAAACCTTTTTCGCGACCCGCTTCGGGCAGCTTCGCGATCGGTTCGGTGTATTGTGGTCGATCATTCACCCCAAGGCGATGTAGGTTCCAGCATTGCTTCATTGGTCTTCTAATAGCCGAGACTATAAGGCTTTGTGTCGGGGCCCGACTAAACAGGTTGCAGAAAAAGTCATGCTTTGTATCAGGGCACGGCTTCAGCCGGGCCATACGGCCGCGCCGGATGAGGGCTTTAGCCCCTGAGTTCTTTCTTTGCGTTCCCGCGGGAAACAAATCGTTGACACCTCCAGAAATGATCTCTTGGACAAGCGTCTGCTGCGGGATGCGCCGTTAGCAGGAGCTAAAGAGTCAGCGTGAGAACTACCCTTCTCACAATTCAGTCCCGCAGGGACGGGTGAGAGTCAGTCTTGTCCAAATTAGCGGAGCAACGGCCTTCTGGACCACGTATTTTGCTGAATAGGTTGAAGCGACCGTGGGCCACCGAGATGGAGTTGGTTGCTGCAGTGGCAACTCTGTCCATCCACCTCCACCCATGCCAAGGTGAGCCGCCGCCCTCAAATTTGTCATCCCGCCTGGAGCGGATCTGGATTTCCTGGACAGGAAATCCAGGGTAGCGCAAGGGAGGGACCCGTTCGACTTCGCTCAGGGCAGGCTCTGCAGTTTGCGCGGATGGACAAGCGGAACCCGGAGGCGATTCGCCCACGCACATTGGCTTGTGCCGAAAGTGAAACTGCAGAGCCTGCCCTGAGCGAAGTCGAACGGGTCCCTCCCCTGCGCTAACGCTCCGGTCGGGATGACAAATTTGAGGGCGGCGGCTCACCCCGGCATGGGTGGAGGTGGATGGACAAAGTCGAAAAAGCTAATTTGGACAAGACGCAGACACTTTAGCCCATGAGATTCTGCCTGCCCGCTACTCTGGACAGGCCCATGTATGCGGCCTTCTTCACGGAAACTTGACAGTCGATTTGTTTCAGGAGCTGTTCAAAGCGGTCGATCATTTGGCGTTCACGCTCCCTTAGTCAAATCACTTGCTCCATGGCCGCTGTATGCTTATCTAACCTCGTCAGAGTCTGCACCGTGCCTTCCTGCATCCCCGCCTGCAGATGAGCGTCGCGAACTTCGCGCGTCTTGTGTTGGATGTTATGCGTGACCAGCGTTCCAGCCTGGGTCTCATCGAACGTCACCGTAGTCAACCACTCGGGACTACCAAACTTCGGCATGTCGTAACACTCGGTGTACACCAGCCGGTACGGGCGCAGGATCTCACGGTACGTGCCATGAAAGGGGTGGTCGGAGCCGTCCGCCATTCGCATAACAAGGCTCCAGGTACCACCGACACGGAGATCAATCGCGCAATGCGTAATGCTCGATCCCTCGCAACCCCACCAATGCCGAAGATGCTCCGGCGTCGTCCACGCCTCGAATAACAGCCGTGCGCTTCGTTTGAAACGGCAACTGAACGCGATCTCCCGTTCTGATGGAAGACTGACACTGACTTCAACGCTTTTTCCGGCGAGCATGCTTTGGTCCTTCCTCCCCTTCAAGCTGTCCCAGGTATTCGTCCAGCCGGTTCATGCTGTATTCCCAAGACCGGCGATATTGTTCGAGCCACTCACTCACCTCCCGCAGAGGAACACTCCGGAGGCGGCACGGCCTCCTCTGCGCATCCCGGCTGCGAGTGATCAAACCCGCGCGTTCCAGAACCTTAAGGTGCTTCGTCATGGAGGGCGCAGTAATCGGAAACGGCTCGCCGAGTTCCTTGACGGTGAGTTCTCCGCCCAAGAGGCGGGCCAGAATAGCGCGCCGGGTGGGATCAGAGAGAGCAGCAAACGTTGAACTGAGCTGATCCGGCACGTATTTCACCAAATGGCTAATTAGCCTTATAGGAAATTAAGACCGCGGCGCCATATGTGTCAAGCAGAACGAAAAGAAACAGATCGAACCCGGTAATTACGGCTACCGCCTGGCTCCGCAGCTGGAACGACGACCGAAAAGCCGGAGCCCGGAAAGCGCATAATTATTGGACACCGACCGCGATTAATATTTCCCCTGCATCCATTCCGCGATGGGGGCAATCGAATAGTTGCGGCACGTCGGGCCAAATCATCGAGGAGTTCATGGCCAAATACGCAAAAGATCCTGACGCTCTCTCTCGCCTCTCTCGCGAGCAATTTCGGGTCACGCAACAGGGTGGTACCGAACATCCATTTGAGAATGCATATTGGGACCATGACGCCCCCGGCCTTTACGTGGACATCGTTTCCGGCGAGCCGCTGTTCTCGTCCCTGGACAAATTTGACAGCGACTGCGGCTGGCCGAGTTTCACCAAACCTTTGGACTCCGAAAATGTCGAGGAGCGGCCGGACAACACCTATGGAATGAGCCGCATTGAAGTGCGATCGAGCAACGCGGACAGTCATCTGGGTCATGTATTTGATGACGGACCCAAGGATGCCGGGGGATTGCGTTACTGCATCAATTCGGCATCTCTGCGTTTCATTCCCGTCGACGAGCTGGAAAGCGAAGGCTACGGGGAATATCTCAAACTATTTGAGCCCAAGAAGGAGAAATAGAAATGTCATCATCCCACGAAACTGCAATCCTGGCCGGCGGCTGCTTTTGGGGCATGCAGGACTTGTTGCGCCGCTACCCGGGCGTCCTCTCGACGCGGGTCGGATATAGCGGCGGCGATGTTCCCAACGCCACCTATCGCAATCATGGAACCCACGCCGAAGCCATCGAGATTGTTTTCGACCCGCAGCAACTGAGCTATCGCAAGCTGCTGGAGTTCTTTTTTCAAATCCATGATCCAACGACGTTGAATCGGCAAGGGAACGACCGCGGAACCAGCTATCGCTCCGCGATTTTCTATACCAACGACGAGCAGAAACGGATCGCGGAGGATACGATCGCGGACGTCAATGCCTCGGGAATTTGGCCTGGAAAAGTGGTGACGGCTGTAGAACCGGCTGGTCCTTTTTGGCAAGCCGAGCCCGAACATCAGGATTACCTGGAACGATATCCAAATGGCTACACTTGCCACTTCATCCGGCCGAACTGGAGCCTTCCGCATCGTGCAGCTTGATGTCACTTAGCCTTGCAGTCTTGTCCAAATTGGGTTTTGAAACGCTGATTTGTCCTGCCAGCGCTAAAGCGCACTATCAGCGTCGCGACTCTTTCACGGGGCGCTCAAGCGCCCCTTCCCCCGCATAAATGCGGGGGCTCCCACCATGATGTTGGCTCCCTGGGGATCCCCAGCGGTGACAGCGTACTTAGAAGTCGATGCCGTCTCCGGTGGGTGGGTGTCCTTTCAAGCCGGGGTCATATCGATGCAGAGCGGCGAGCTTTTGCTGCGGAACGAAGCGGTCCCACGCGGTGATGAGTTCGGGGGCTCCAACGTCCGAGGCCACCTCAAAGTGCATGGTGACGATTTGCTGCGGCGCGAGCGAGACTTTGTACCTGGATGCAACCGGTAGCTCGGCGAGCTTCTTTCCCGTGAAGTCCACCCGGACTGCTGCTCGATGGGGTAAGAGCAGACGTACGGTTGCCTCGCCTTCCAAGCCGAAGGCCTCTACCATGCGGAGCTCGATATGCGATTGCTCCCTGCGGACAGCTTCGACAATCACGTTGTCTGAAGTTTCAAGGAAGCTTCTGGCGTTGGAGACTGAACTTGCTGCAACCGGGATGACGCTCTGATTGTATTCCCAGGCGGACTGGGGAATGCGCGCAGCCGGCCAAGCCTGTTCGCGAGGCAGAATCGAATACGCACACACATGGTGCCCGGAGCCCGTGAGCCAGGGATTTGGATACCCGTGATAGCTATCTTCGGCATTGAGTAGATACACCATGGCAAGTTGCCCATCCAACTCGCGCCCGCTCAGGCCCTGGTCGAAGATGGCGAGGCCCGCGTCGTCCGCCATGGCGTGGTCGATCCAACGAACTGCCGGCACAATGCCCTTGGTCCACCCATGCAGTGAGGGGTTCGGAACGGCCACCGCGCCGTGCGAGAAGCCGTAGGGAATCCCGCGGCGCACTTCCAGAACCGGTGCGGCGAGCGGAAACTGAGCGACCACGACGGTATAGTCATGCACATCGTTTAACTCGGTAAGGAAGTCGATGCGCGGATGAGTGTGGTAAAAACGCATGGTGCGGCGGATGGAATTTCCCTGCAAGGTTCCGGTCGCCGTGACGGTGTAGGCGACCTGCCCTTTTCTGCATTCAATGGACGACGCCGAGTCGCTGGAAGTCCCAAGCGTCTCCCGATCAGGGTGCGCGGCCATAAAGTCTGCAGGTGCTGCTTCCTTTTTTTGGGGCCGTTCCGCCGCGATTACATTAGCCGGGCCGCCCAAAAGCTCGCGTCCGTTCTTGCGCATCTTCAAACTGACCAGTGCTCCGGTATGCGGATCGATCCGGACGGTGTAATGCGAGGTCTCAATCGTCTCCGGAAGTGGAACGGCCTCCGCGGGGCGAGGTGGATCGCCGGCAAGCTTCCACCCGGCAACGGAGGCGGATGGCATAGCCGGCTGGCAGAGCACAGAGCCGTTCGGCAAAAGTTCCGCGGTCACTCCTTGTAGGCCTTTGCCTGTGGGGAGCTTGAGTTCTACCGGGTCGCTCCTCTTCCAGTTCAGCGGGTTGAAGAGGCCGAATCCGTCGCCCGGCGGCAGTACCCCTCGGGCAGCAGTCTCAGTGGCATCTTGTACCGCGGAGTCGACCCACTGGAAGCGGTCTTGCACATCCCACGACTGGTCGCTGACGAAGACCATTCCTCCCGCGGAGCCCCACAGCGTATTGCGGTCCATATTCAGGCACATCAGTGTCCATGCTTCATGGAGCTTCTGGGTAGGGTAGGCATAGGCCCCTGTCATACTGGCCGCGGTCGCCAGTAACTCCGCAGCCTGCAGGCTATGCTCGCTGGCGCGGTACCGGGTTTTCACCTCGTTGTTTTCGATCCAGAACGCGTTGAATTCGTAGGCTGTCCCTCCGCGCATGGTGGGGATCTGGATTTTTCCCGAGTCGATGCCCGGGCGAACCTGGTCCATATAGCTGCTGAAGGTGGCAAAGCGAATTTGTCGCTTCTCTCCGCGCGCCTTCCACTGGCGCAGCAGTTCGCTGGGATACGACTTCAGAACAGGCGCGACGGTGTAATCGCCGGATCCAGCGAGGATGAGGATGGGCGCGCCGGCGGGTGTCTTCTGCTCCCGCTTGGCGATCGAAGCTTCCAGCTTGTCCAGGTCCGCATCGCTGAGCGGGGTGGTCGTTTTGAATATCTCGTTCTCTTCGCTGTAGTGTCCGGGGCATACAGAGAGGATGCGCGTTCCGTCCGGAGATACAGACCAGTGCAGCGTCTTGCCCGTCGGGTTTGCCCGTGTGTAGACCATCGCTTCCAGACCCAGGCCGGTCGCGATCTGGGCCATCTGCTCGTGCGTTCCGCATACGTCGATGGTCCATGCATATCTCGGCGCCATGCCAAACACCTGCTGATACCACCGGCGCCCTTCCACACCGAGCCGCACCAGAGCCTCCCCGCCCGAGAGGTTTACCGTCGACTCCAGATAGAACCCGTTCACGAGTTCGACGCGCTTCTCGGCGATTCTTTGTTTGAGCTCCGGTATGCGCTCCGGTTTGAAATTCATGATGGCGATGAGGTTATTGACTTCTGAAAGCACAAAGGCGTAGTTCGGGTCATCCCGTACACGATCGAGGTGGTCCAGATAGCTATTGGCGCAATAGACGCGCTCGCGGCTGAAGGTGGTCAACCACCCGCAGCTTGCCGGATGGAAGTTGGGGACCAGAACAGCTTCGGGCGGCGTCACTGCGCCGTCCTGTCCCTTAGCTTTTAGCGCGAAACCGGCGGCAGCGGTTGCTGCCGCAGCCAGGAAGGTGCGCCGGTTGAGAGGCTCTACTGAACCAGATGCGGGTAGTCCTTGCTTGGAGTTCGGAGTGGTGGGCACAAGTGGGATTATCCCGCACCCGACCGCTGCAAAGCTAAAACGAGGATTTGACGGCTCATCCACAATTGGCATTCTAGAAACGGCGGGGACATACTAATCTAGTCTGACTAGTCAGGAGCATGAATGGCCTCGAGAACCTCTAAGAAGCGCGAACCCTACAAACAAGAGCTTTCTTCGCAGCCTTGGCAGTTGCAGACGGCGAAGGCGCAATTCAGTGAGGTATTCCGAAGAGCACGCGAGCGCGCTCCCCAGGTGGTAACCAAACAAGGCAAGGAAGCTGTCGTCATCCTTGCGATGGAAGAGTTCGAACGCTTAACCGAACGAGCCAGGCAGCCGAAGAGCCTATCCAAATTCTTTGCCGAGTCACCTTTGGCCAAGGTGTCCATCGAGCTTGAACGAAAGCCCGATTATGGCCGAACGGTAGAACTGTGAGCGCATTTTTACTGGATACGAATATCCTTTCCGAACTCCTCAAGCCGAAGCCGGAGCTCAAGGTCACGAGGTGGATCGACGCAACCGATGAGGAGCTGTTGTTCTTGAGTGTCCTCACTTTGGGAGAGATCCGTAAAGGCATCGTGCTCCTCCCGCGCAGTGCCCGTCGTATTAGCCTGGATGCCTGGCTCAGCAAAGATCTGCCGCTACGTTTTTCCGACCGGATATTAAACATCGACCAAGAGGTTGCTCATCGTTGGGGACAGATCTCCGGTTTGGCAAGCGCCAGGGGTGTCGCCGTGCCCGTGATCGATGGATTGTTTGCCGCTACGGCGATTCAGCATCATCTCACCCTGGTAACCCGCAATACCAGGGACGTTGCTGCAACCGGTGTGACCTTATTCAACCCTTGGACAGATTCGTGAGTCTCACAGAACGCACCACCAGATAGGGACAACAAGCAGGCCGCTACAAATTCCAACTACCGCGGTCCGTCCACAGACTTAGGTCATCTAAACCTAGTAGCAAAACTTGAGTAAGCCGTTCGGGACAAGCACGGTATCTGGAGCCAAATGTGGCCAGTGTGTGGGACTCGGGTCTATGCACCCAGGGACAGTTGGCGCAGACCTGAAATGTCGCAAACCCGGCTGGCGGGACGGGCATTTTCGTGTGAAGATTCGTGAGGGTTGGAGTAGCACGCAAAGACATGAAGACTGAATATCCGAGCGAAGTAAGGAGATGGTTCCGTGCATGGAGGGTGGCGATCCTGGCCGGCGCCTTTGCGAGTAGTGTTTCGTTGTATGGTCAGGGAGCCAAAGTCAGCTCGCCGGCTGAACTCGCCCGCGTGGCCGATGCTTTGCAGCCCGGCGAATGGGTCTGGGCCCCGGAGGTCGCGCCCACCGGTCCAATCCTTATCTACGTCGATCTCTCGCGCCAGCGCGCCACGGTCTACCGCAACGGAGTGCGCATCGCCGTCAGCACCGTTTCGTCGGGTAAGCCCGGACATGAGACCCCAACCGGGATCTTCACTATCCTGCAGAAGGACGCCAGCCACCATTCGAAGAAATACAACAATGCGCCCATGCCCTTCCAGGAGCGCCTCACCTGGGACGGGGTGGCTCTCCACGCCGGCGGCCTGCCCGGCTATCCCGAGAGCCACGGCTGCGTTCACCTTCCCTACACTTTTTCGCAGGAACTTTTCAGCATCACTACTCTCGGCGCCACCGTTGTGGTGGAAGGCGATGCCGCCAACCACATCACCACCACCGACGCCAGCCTGCTGGCTCCCATGGATGTCAAGGGACAGCAAGTCACCCAGCAACACCTTGGTTCCGCGGAATATCGCTGGGAGCCGGACAAGTCGCCGACAGGGCCTCTGACCATCATTGTTTCCAAACATGACCAGCGGATCGTGGTCCTGCGCAACGGCGTCGAGATAGGCCGCAGTGTGGCCCAGATCAATGATGACGATCCCGGATCTCACGTCATCAGCCTGACCCGTGGCGCAGACGGCAAAATCCACTGGATCTATGTCGGTTTGCCCGGGCACGACGACGACAAAGGCCGCGAACTCGACGAGGCCACCCTCAACCGCGTCCACATGCCGCGCGGATTCTTTGAGGCCGTCAGAGCGGCACTGTTACCCGGTGCAACCATCCTGGTAACGCAATCAAGCGTAGGCGCTCTCACTACGGGTGAACATATAACGATCCTCGACAGTGTCGTGCCCGAGATTTGAAACGGGGAGCGGTGACACAAAGTCGTCTGTCTCAAAACTCTGACTTCAACAGGCTTTCCAACGGCATTACGTCCGTCTTAGCATCGAGTTTGAATCGCTCATTGCCGGGATAAATCACGATCCGTCGTGTGGCATGGACATCCTCGCAGCCGATATAAAAGCCCTTGCTCGGTGCAGGATTGCTGATAGAGCGTTTGACCTCGATCGCCCAGCGTTCCTTCGCACTAAACTCGATGACCAGATCAACCTCCGCTCCAGCGGAGGTGCGGTAAAAGGTGGGTCGTGCAGTCTCCGGCAGCGCATCCAGGATGTTCTCGATGAGCATCCCTTCCCAACTAGCTCCAACCACCGGATGTCCCAGTAACTCTTCCTGATCGCGAATACCGAGGAGCGCATGCACCAGCCCACTATCTCGAACATAGACTTTCGGCGTGCGCACCAATCGCTTCTTCGCATTAGCCGCCCATGGCTGCAAGCGGCGGACGAGCAAAAGGTCAACCATGACGTCAAGGTAGCGTGCGACCGTGTGGCCGCTGACTCCGAGGCCGTTGGCTAGCTGTGCCGCGTTCAACATTTGCCCCTGGTTATGTGCGAGCATCTGCCAGTAACGGCGCAACGTCTCTGCCGGGATGCGAGGCCCGAGAGCGGGAACATCGCGCTCAAGATAGGTCTGGATGAATGCAGAACGCCAGGTGAAGCTGTCCTCATCGGTGGGCGAGAGGAAGCTGACGGGAAAGCCACCCCGCAGCCAGAGCTGGTCGGGCGAGCCGATTCCCGCCTCGGCAACTTCGCGCACAGAGAATGGAGTGAGTTGTTCGTAGGCGATGCGTCCAGCCAAAGTTTCGGCTGACTGCCGTAAGAGGTCGATGGAGGCAGACCCAAGAAGCAGGAAGTGGCAGCCGCGCTTACCCTTGCGCTGCCGCCGGTCAATCAAGCTGCGCAGCGGCTCGAAGATGCCGGGAAGGCGATGTATCTCATCAAGGATAACCAGGCGCTCTTCGTGTTGTGAGAGATAGAGTTCCGGGTCGGTGAGCTTGGCCCGGTCTGAGGGAAGTTCCAAGTCGAGGTAGAGTGCATGATCGCCAAGCTCGTCCGCCAACGTGTGAGCGAGCGTAGTCTTGCCAACCTGTCGGGGCCCGAGCAGTGCCACTGCGGGAAACTGCCGCAAATGCTTGCGCAACTTCGGCAGGACTAACCTGTAAATTACGGTCATTTACACCTTGTAATTATGCCACAGAACTGCATAATTGCAAGGTAAGGTCTTCCCGGTCGCGGAGAGACACCGCAACCTCCCTCATCGACTTGGTTCGCATTGTTCGCTTCGTTCGCACAAAATTACACCGAATAAGCTCTCGCTATGCGTCCCAGGCAGGATGGTGATCTGGTCCTGAAACACGCGTTCCGGTTTACCCCTTCATGGAAGGTTGCTGGGCGGCCTACTTATTCGACATGGTAATTAGGTGCCTCGCGGGTAATGATCACGTCGTGGACGTGACTCTCCCGCAGACCGGCGCTGGAGATTCGGATGAAGCTGGATTTCTCCTGCAATTCCCGAATGCTGTTGCAGCCTACATAGCCCATCCCCGAACGCAATCCACCCACCAGTTGGTAGACCATGGCTTCGAGCGGTCCACGATGGGGAACACGTCCTTCGATGCCTTCGGGTACAAACTTGGCCAACCGGTTTTCGCCGTTGCGCTCGCGGGCGACAACGCCCTCGGTCGACGGTCTTTCCTCCAGATCGCCCTTTCCCTGGAAGTAGCGTTCGCCTGAGCCCTGGGACATCGCGGAGAGGGAACCCATGCCGCGGTAGGTCTTAAAGCTGCGCCCCTGATAAAGGATAGTTTCCCCCGGGCTCTCGTCCACGCCCGCAAACAATGAGCCGATCATGACCACGCTGGCCCCGGCGGCGATCGCCTTGGTCACATCGCCGGAGTACTTAATGCCACCATCCGCGATCACCGGAATGTCGTGTGCACGCGCCGCCCGGTAGCATTCGCTGATGGCGGTAATCTGCGGCATACCTGCGCCCGTCACCATGCGCGTGGTGCAGATGGATCCAGGGCCAATCCCTACCTTTACCGTATCCACGCCGGCTTCAATCAGAGCTTTGGCGCCTTCATAGGTGGCCACATTGCCGGCCATCAGATCCACTTCAGGAAAGCGCTTCTTGACGGCGCGAATAGCGTCGAGCACACGCGAGGAGTGGCCGTGCGCCGAGTCAATGGAGAGCACGTCCACGCGAAAGCGGACCAGCTCAGCGGCACGCTCGAGAAAGTCGCCGGTGGCGCCAATGGCGGCGCCTACCCGCAGCCTGCCCTGATCGTCCTTGGCAGCGTTGGGATATTTCAACTTCTTCTGGATGTCTTTCACCGTGATCAGGCCCTTAAGTTCGTACTGGCCATTGACCACCAGCAGCTTCTCCACCCGGTGCTTGTGCAGGATCTTTTCCGCTTCTTCGAGCGTGGTCCCCACCGGAACCGTGATGAGGTTTTCTTTCGTCATCACATCGCCGATCGGGATGTCAGTGCGGGTTTCAAAGCGCAGGTCGCGGTTGGTGAGGATGCCGACCAGTTTCTTGCCCTGGGTCACGGGCACGCCGGAAATTTTGTAACGGCGCATCACTTCTAGTGCATCGGAGATAAGTTGTTGCGGCTCAATGGTGACCGGGTCGACGATCATGCCGCTTTCCGAGCGCTTTACCTTGTCGACCTCGCTGGCCTGTTGTTCGAGCGAAAGATTGCGGTGAATAACTCCGAGGCCCCCCTGCTGCGCCATGGCAATGGCCAGGCGCGACTCAGTGACCGTGTCCATGGCGGCGGAAAGCAGCGGGGTATTCAGGGAAATGGAACGCGTGAGCATGGTCTGGGTGCTCACTTGTGCAGGCACAACGTCGCTGTATGCGGGTACGAGGAGGACGTCGTCGAAGGTAAGAGCTTCCGGTACAGGTGTCTCGATCATAAAAGGGGGTGTGGGACAAATTTCCTATGGTTATCAGTCAAAGTTCCGGCGGTGAGGAGAAAGAGCAATCTAGGAAGTCGCTTTTGGATGCAATCCATGGCTGAGGCGCTGCTATTAATCCTATAACCTACAGCAGAAATCCTCTTTAATTGAGGGAAAAGCCGTCCTTTGCCGGCGGGCCGGAGAGCGTTGAAATTAGCCGGGAAACGGCGTATTCTGATGTAGCAGACGAATTTGTCCTTTGGCTTCGCCTTCAGCACCCTGCGGAGTAACACGGAGAAATGAGTGGGCGTAAGCCCACTTTTCTTTTGGCCGGGATACCGCGCAGCCTGCGGACTGGCCCCGAACGGCGAAGCATCTTCACTTTGACCCCGGATTTCCTGTCGAGGTTGGTGGCGTTGGCGAGGTTCATGCGGCTTTCTTTGCGGAAAACCACACACGTGGACGTTGGGCAGGGCAGAGTAGCAGGAAATCCGGGTTAAGCGGCAATTATGTCATTGAGCATTGAGCAAATCCGTCAGACGGCGGATCGGGTAGCGGCATCGCACGGGCTGGACATAGTTGAGATCGAATATCTGGGCGGCAGTAAGCAGCGGGTTTTGCGAGTCTTTATAGAGCAAAACGCTGACCAGCGCGCGCGGCGGGCCGAGGAGGCCAGCGCGAAGCTCAGTGCGGGGGCGGTGGCGGACGAGGAGCAAAGCCTGCTCGAGCATCTGGGAAGCGAAGGCATCGCTCTCGATCAGCTGGCCTGGATCACGCACGAGGATTGCGAGCGCTTCAGCCGGGATTTCGGGACGGTGATCGACGTTGAGAATCTTGTACCGGCCAGCGAATATACCCTTGAGGTTTCTTCGCCGGGGTTAGACCGCAAACTGACGGCGCGGGCCGATTACGAGCGCTTCCTGGCCAACCCGGTGAAAATCCGCACTTTCACTCCGGTGGCGGGCAACCGGCACTGGTTGGGAAAACTCACAGAGGTGAAGCCGGAAGGAATTGTGCTCGACCTGACGGCAAAAAAGCAGAAGGGGAGCAAGAAGGGCCCGCCCCAGGGCCAGACGGTCGAGATTGCCTTTTCGAATATCGAAAAGGCTAATCTGGCGCCTGACATTTTGTAGCTTGAGTAAACCGTAAAAGAGAGAAAACATGGCGAGTGTTCTTTATCAAAGTATTGAGGCCCTGAGCCGGGACAAGGGAATTGATCCCCAGATTGTGGTTTCCGCGGTGGAAGACGCGATTGCGCTGGCCACGCGCAAGTACTACAAAACACAAGAGAATATGCGGGCCGAGCTGGACAGGGAATCGGGTGAGATTCGGGCCTACGTCTACAAGACGGTGGTCGAGGCTCCCGAACAGCTGGAAGATCCGGTGAATCAGATCACCCTGGACGATGCCCGGGCACTGGCCCCGGAGGTAGAGACGGGTGGCGAAATCCGCTACTACAAACCGACCGACGTGCTGGGGCGCATCGCCGCCCAGATGGCCAAGCAGGTCATCTTCCAGAAAGTGCGCGAGGCGGAGCGGGATACGGTCTATAAGGAATACGCCCATCGCCTGGGCGAAGTGCTGAATGCCACGGTCAAGCGCCTCGAATTGCAAGACGTAATCTTCGACCTGGGCAAAGCCGAGGCCAGGATGCCCAAGCGCGAACAGTCGCGCCTGGAGCAGTTCGCCATCGGAGAGCGCGTACGCGTTGTCCTGCAGCGTGTCGACCGCGCCGCCAAGGGCCCCCAGGTGATCGTCTCCCGAGCCGTTCCCGAACTGGTGCAGAGCCTCTTTCAAAGCGAGGTGCCGGAGATCTACGACAACACCGTGGTTATTCGGGCCATCGCGCGTGAAGCCGGAGAGCGTACCAAGATCGCCGTGTTGTCGCGTGATAAGGATGTAGATCCGGTGGGCGCCTGCGTGGGCATGAAGGGAATGCGCGTGCAGTCCATCATTCGCGAGCTGCGCGGCGAGAAGATCGACATCATCGAGTTCAGCGAGGAAATCACCACCTTTGCCGAGAAAGCTTTGCAGCCGGCCAAGGTCAGCCGAGTGAGCATTACCGACCTGGGAGAGAAGCAGATCGAGGTCATCGTAGACGATTCCCAGCTCTCGTTGGCCATCGGCAAGAAGGGCCAGAATGTGCGTTTAGCGGCCAAGTTGCTGGGCTGGAAGATCGACATCAAGAGCGAGGAAGAGAAGCGCCAGGAAGTCGAGCAGCAGATGCAGGCAATGAGTGGCGGCCCTTCGACCCCCATCGAACAGGTGACGGAGTTGGGCGAGCAGATCATCCAAAAACTGGTGGTTGCCGGCATTACCACGGTCGAGGCTCTGGCCGACATGACCCCGGAACAACTGGAAGAGATTCCCGGCATCGGGGAGAAGACACTGGAGAAGATCAGCCTGGCGGTACGTCACTACTTTGGCGAATACGAACCCGGCGAGGAGCGGCCCGCCGCGGAGGGAGCAGTGGCCAAGTCGGACGAAGAGGAAGTAGCCAAGGCCAGGGCGATTGAAGATGCCCAGGTTAACGAGGAAATTGACGCCCTTACCCTGGATCAGGAGGGGGAGCGGGAAGCTCCAGACGACGTGGACGGGTCAGGCCGGATCAGCGACGACGTAGCGCGGATGCGCATGGAAGAGCTGACGGAGTCGGGGCCGGATCTCGATGACATTGGCGGGATTTCGGAAACGCCTGGGCGGGAAGACACCAGCGAGGTGCTTGCCAGTCATTCGCCAAACTATGAGATAGCCAGGTCGGAGGCGGTGGACGACGGGAACGTGGAAGAACCCAACCAGGAGACCCGGCAGGACGCCAAGGTAGATGAAGGTGGAGTGTAAATTGCACGCAACCGCGTGGTTGAGTGGCGCACATTCTACGTTTTCAGAGGATAATAATAATACCTGTCAATCCCACGGCTGTGAGGTTGCGATGAGAGTCTGAGCAGCGGCGGGTTTGACACAAAGGGACGGATGAGCAAAGTTCGGATTAACGATTTAGCACGCGAGCTCGAAGTAAAGAGCAGGGCGATCCTTGACGCCTTGACAGCCGTAGGTGTGACTGAAAAGAAGACACACTCCAGCTCGTTGGAAGGCGATGAAGCAGAACGGGTACGTCAGCACTTTCAACGTAGCGGGAAGAACGGCGCCGGGGCTGCGAAGGTAGACAGCGAGCCAAAGCAAAAGATCGACTGGTCGCGAGTCTCCAAGCCGGGCGACGTGCTCAAGGCAATCCAGCAGAGAAAAGATGAAGCTGCGGCCATAGCGCAGCGGCCTTCCGCTCCGCCGCCGGCCCAACCCCAGGTGGCCCGGCCCTCCGCTCCAGCCCATCCGGTAGCCTCAGCTCCTGTCGGGACTAGCCCGGCCTCAAGCGTAGCTCCGCCACCCGCGGGCATTCCTCGTCCCGCTGTGCCCACCCAGGGACCTGGCGTTTCGCCAGCAGCCCCCGGCCAACCTGCGGCTTCCCACACCGCCTCTGGCCAGATTTCGCCCGGTCAGGCCCGGCCTAATCTTGGTGGGCTAGGTCAACGTCCGCCAGCCCCACCGCCGCCTGCTCCACGAAGGATTGTTCCTCAACCACGGCAGGAGCCACGGATTGTGGTAGCCGCTCCGCCGAGCACCCCAGCGATCGCCGCCAAGCCGCCCACTGGGCCGGTTGTAGCTAAGCCTCCGGCCGCGGGTGTGGAAGTGCGTCCGCCGGCAGTTGCGCCAGGTATGGTCAGGCCCCCGGTCACGGGCACAACGCCGGGCACAGAGGTTCGCCCAGTTGCTGCCCATTCGAGTGTGGTGGCCGTTCCGCCGGTGGCGCCTAAGCCGCAAGCGCCTCCACCCGTGTCGACTCCGGCCGCAAGTGCTCCCGAGGTTACAGCTGCAGCGGTAGCGCAGGCTTCCGATTCGGTAGCGCCCGTAACTCCGTCCACTGACATAGCACCGCCGCCGCCACCGCCTCCTGCGCCGGCGCCACGACGCGTAATCATGCCGCAGACTGGTCCGCGGCCGGTATACCTCGCGCCTCCTCCTCCGCCGGTAGCCCAGGTAGCACCGCCCTCCAGCGCCCCACAGGCCCCAGGCGGCCCCATTCAGAGGGGACGGCCCATCTTCGATCGTGGCCGGCCCGGTGGCGGACCTGGATCGGGCGGTCCCGGTGGTGGCTCAGGATATCCGCCCCGTACCCAGGATGGTCCTGGTGGTGCGCGGCGGCCGATGCATCCCACACGGACTAGCCCCGGTGGCCCTCCCGGCCCCGGTGGGCGGCCCGCCTTTGGCGCTCCGCGGCCTGGCTTTGGTGCTCGTCCTGGCTTCGGTGCGCCTCGCCCCGGCGCGGGTGGCGCGGGTGGTCTAACGCCGCCTCCAGGGGAAGCTCCTCGTCCCCAGAGGGCCGCTCCGCAGCAACGGCGCGGACGCCAACAGTATCCCAAGACCAAGGAAGGCCCAATGAAGGGCTTTGCGCCTCCGCCACGTTTTGGCGGAGCGCAGATTCCCCAGGAGCCGGTACCCATCACCCGTACCATCACGGTGACAGAAGGTATCAGCGTAAAGGATCTGGCGGAAAAACTGGGAGTACGCGGCAAAGACCTGATCGCTTCGCTGCTCATGCGCGGCGTCTTTGTCACCGTCAACCAATCGCTCGACGCTGAGTTGGTCAAGGATGTGGCCGCCCAGTTCGGGGCCGACACCCAGGTCATCACCTTCGAGGACGAGATGGCCAATGAGGCCCTCGAAAACCTCATGAAGGATGAGGATGTCAGCGAGATCGAAGTAACACGGCCGCCCGTGGTCACCGTCATGGGTCACGTCGATCATGGCAAGACCTCACTGCTGGACGCCATCCGGGAGACCGATGTGGCTTCGGGTGAGGCCGGCGGTATTACGCAGCATATCGGCGCCTACAAGGTGCGCATCGCCAAGAAGGACTCGCCTGCATTCGGGCGCGAGATCGTATTCCTCGATACCCCGGGCCACGAGGCCTTCACCCGCATGCGTGCACGCGGCGCCAAGGTCACCGACATCGTCGTGATCGTAGTGGCGGCGGACGATGGCGTTATGCCGCAGACACTGGAAGCGGTCGACCATGCCAAGGCAGCGAATGTGCCCATCATTGTTGCCGTAAACAAAATCGATAAACCGGATGCACAGCCTGATCGCGTCAAGCAGCAGTTGGGCGATCGCGGGCTGGTGCCGGAGGCGTGGGGAGGCTCCACGGTATTCGTGGACGTCTCGGCGAAGAAGAAGCAGAACCTCGATCTGCTGCTGGAAATGATTTGCCTGGTCGCCGACCTGGGCAACTTGAAGGCTAGCCCGGATCGTCCCGCGGTAGGTACGGTGATCGAAGCTAAACTCGACCGCGGACGCGGCGCTGTAGCTACGGTGCTGGTGCAGAACGGTACTTTGCGCGCGGGTGACAGCTTCATCATGGGCAATACCTTCGGCAAGGTGCGCGCCATGTTTGACGATCGCGGCCGCGCCACCCAGGAAGCCGTGCCCTCAACTCCGGTAGAAATTCTGGGGTTGGAAGGCATGCCGGACGCAGGCGACACGGTCCTTGTCGTTGCCGACCGCGATAAGGCCAAGGGAATCGCGCAATATCGCAAGATGAAGGAACGCGAGTCACAGCTGGCCAAGTCTTCGCGGGTTTCGTTGGAAGGTCTGGCGGAGCAGATCAAGCAGGCTGGCGTTAAGGAACTGCCACTGATCCTTAAGGGAGACGTAACCGGATCGGTCGAAGTCCTGGCCGACTCGCTGCAGAAGATGTCGACCGAGAAGGTACGCATCAAGGTCCTTCACACCGGTGTAGGTGCGATCACGGAAAGCGACATCCTGCTGGCATCGGCTTCGAATGCGATTGTCATCGGTTTCAACGTGCGCCCGGAACGCAAGGCGGCCGACCTGGCAGAGCAGGATGGAGTCGAGATCCGGCTGCACTCGATCATTTACGAGTTGCAGGACGAGATCAAGAAGGCCATGCTGGGCTTGCTCGAGCCGACCATCAAGGAGAACTACGTAGGCCGCGCGCAGGTGCTCAACATCTTCAGGATTCCCAAGGTGGGCACGATTGCCGGTTGTCGCGTGGTCGACGGCTCCATCAAGCGCGATGCGGAGATTCGCCTCATGCGCGATGGCGAGCAGGTCTTCAAGGGCAAGCTCTCCTCACTCAAGCGCTTCAAGGACGATGCGCGTGAGGTCACCAACGGCATGGAGTGTGGCATGGGCATCGCCAACTTCAATGACATCCAGGTGGGCGATACCGTTGAGGCCTTTGTAACTGAGCGCGTAGCTGCCGAGCTGACTGCTCAGTAGCCGTACAAATAAGGTGCCCCACATCTCTTTTGAGGTGTGGGGCATCCGAGTCTGAAAGCCAATAAAATTCTCGGGTGACGATGAATCTCGAACAGATCCAGAGGGCGCTGCGAGATCAGCAGGTGGACGGCTGGCTCTTTTACGACCATCATCATCGCGACCCGATTGCTTATCGCATTCTCGGCCTTAGCGAGTCCTCGCATATATCGCGGCGTTGGTACTACTTCATTCCAACTCATGGTGAACCGCGCAAGCTGACGCACCGGGTGGAAAGTGGCAAGTTGGAGTCATTGCCCGGTAGTGGTCAGGTTTATTCGTCCTGGCAGGAGCTGGAGACCGGCTTACGCACCATGCTCGAGCCCTACACCCGGCTGGCCATGCAGTACTCGCCGCGCAACGCGATCATGTACGTATCGATGGTCGATGCGGGAACGATCGAAGTCCTGCGAGAACTGGGCAAAACCATTGTCAGCTCCGCTGACCTGGTAAGCCGCTTCGAGGCGGTGCTGACCGCGGAGCAGATTGCCAGTCATTACGAGGCCCAGCGGGCGATCGATGGGGTTCTGCGAGGCGCTTGGGAACATATGGGTTCGCGTGTGAAAAGCGGCGCTTCGGTCAATGAATACGAAATGATGCGCTGGCTTCAGGAAGCGATGCGGCGGGCGGGCATTGCCGATGGCTATGGTCCAAATGTCTCAGTGAATGAGAACAGCTCCGACTCCCATTACGAGCCGACTGCCGCGGACTCCAGACCCATCAAACAGGGCGATTTCGTCCTCATCGATATTTGGGGACGTATGGACCGTCCAAGGACTTGCACGTATGACATCACCTGGACCGGCGTAGTTGGCCGCGAGCCCAGTGAGCGCGAACGGCAAGTTTTCTCCCTGGTTGCGAAGGCGCGGGATGCGGCAATCAAAACCGTGCAAGAGGCATTTGCGGCAGGCCAGGAGATTGTAGGCTGGCAGGCTGATGACGCGGCCCGCAAGGTAATTCAGGGCGCCGGCTTCGGGCAATACTTCACCCACCGGACCGGACACAGCATCTCTACCGAAACCCACGGTAATGGAGCCAACTTGGATAATCTCGAAACTCACGACGAGCGTCTGATTCTGCCTTACACCTGCTTCTCCGTGGAACCCGGGATCTACCTCTCGCAATTCGGAGTACGCAGTGAAGTGAATATGTTGACCGAACCAGGCCGGGCTGTAGTCACCGGACCAATACAAACTGAACTAGTCCGCATCTAGGACATTTCTTGCTTTTGAGCTCTTTCCCAACCTAGAACCGATGGGTGCCCCATATCTCGCTGCAGGTAGGGAGTTGGGGCTAGTGGCGGATGAAGTACATAACCCAGCTGGCCACAATCACAGCACCGACAAACAGCGCAAAGCAATAAGCCCCGTAGCGAACCATAGCCTTAGGCGTGCTTCGCTGGGTGATGCCGAAAATAATCGAGGCGAAGACGGCAAAGAGAATGACCGTTGTGAAATGAGAAGGCGCAATGCTCATGGCTTTCTCCCCACAGCGATGCTATGTGCATCCACGGCTGAGATCAGGTTCAACAATCCCGCGACTACGACGAACTTTGCCCCGTAATCGGCTGTTACCACCTGCACTGGCGCCTGCCCTAGTCCAAGGCCGTGGCCGATCAGATAAAGCAGCCCGGCTCCCAGATCGCCCAGAAAACCCAGCATATCCAGAAGGTCTGCGGTATTGGGAGCGTAGAGCCTGGCGCCCATCATGATGCCCAACACAAACATGCAGGTAATCGAAGCCAGGATCAGCCCTCCACGGCCCCAACGTTTCAGCATAAGGTGCCCTGCGCCGGGGACAAGCCAGCCCGCAATGAGTGCCATATACCCCAACCGGCTGGTCTTCGAATCCGCCGTTTTCTTTGTCCCGTCTGCTCTTTGCGCCATCACTCAAGAATACACAAGGAGCGGTGGTTCCGGGGATGTTCGAGTGATTACCGGCCTCTGGTGCGGCGATCCCAAACCAAGGCGTCAAAGGTTTGACGGGTGACGAATCCGCTACGGAGATAGAGCGCAACCGCCTCGGAATTTTGCCGCGTGACGGTAAGCGTGAGCGTCTGAAAGCCGGCTCTACGCAGCGCGCGCGAGCAGTCGGACAAGAGCCATGCGCCCAGTCCGCGACGGCGATATTGCCGGCTGACGCAGATCTGCGTTACGTGGCCCACATCTTCCCGTACGCGGGAGCAGAGCAGCAGAGCGGCAATCTCCTCTCGATCGCGGTAGGCGAGGACGCGTGAGGCGGAAGCGTCGAACAGTCCACAACCCGGGAAGCGGACGATGTTGTGCAGAAACCGCAGCGAACCGGAGACAGAGCGGTACTGATCGTTGATGACGCCGTCCAGATGGCCTTCGTAGGCGTGCGCTATGAGATGGCCTGCGGCGGCAAAATCACTGTCTCGCCAAGCGCGCAATTCCAACTCCTCCAGGGCGCCCTCGGGTGGTTCTTCGAGCAGGCGTGCGGAACTGAGTTCGAGCTCCATAAATAGGCGTTCGTAGATCTGGAATCCGGCATTGCGCAGGGTCTCTGCATGGGTGCCGTGGGGCCGCAGCAGCAGCTGCGATTCGATGCGCTCCACCCCGGGAGAGTGTTGCAGCAACTCGATCATATGTTCGAGCAGAGAGCGCTCGACATCCGCAGTCGACTGGGGATTGGTCGCGGACGGCATGGCAAAAACGTCGCCAACCAGGGCCTTTTCATTCTCGTAAACGCAAAAGACGTAACCGCAGATGCGACCGTTCTCGATGGCAACGTAGCCGGGCAGAAGACGGGAGTCGAGGTATTGCAGCAGCAGGTTGGCCGAAGCCTGAAAATCCCAGCGCAGGCGCTCGTTCCAAACACGGCTTTCCGCCTCCAGCACCGGCTTGAGATTGCCGGCGGAGAAGTGGCGTAAATCGAGAATCTCCAGGTGTAGGGCGGGTGTCATTCCGTCCTATGCTTGCCCATAATTCAAGCCTTTCGCCGCGCCCCGCAGCCTTCGGCGTTTGAACTGGAGTTTACGGCACAAGGCCGTCCCGTGGAAACCCACACCGTAATAAAGCCGCACACTCATGTCTGAAATTAAGGTTTGGCGAAGACCTGGTAGACGGCAAGACTTTGTGCCGGATAGGAGAAGAGCGGTTGGTACGATCGGCCAGCCAGCAGGCTGTGCAATTCGCCGGCGTACGCTTCGCGAGTGATGAGGATGTGCTCCCCGGTAGGAATGCCGTCCTGCTCATAGTTCTCGACCAGGTGATTCCGGTAGAAGGAGAGGCCATATTCGACGTCCCGCCGTACCTTGTACACGGCGACTCCTTCGTTTGGCCGCTCAATCTGGCTGATGATGGCGGCCAGCGGCCGGGCAGAGTAGGCTGCGTCCAGCAAGCGGATGTTCTTCTTGGTAGCGGTGATGGCCGGCAGGCCAAAGAACGGCCCGACCCCGAAGATAAACAACAGCATGATGACCAGCGGGACCATGGTGACCATGCGCAGGCGTGCCACCCCAAAGCGGGCGACGACGACCAGGATGAGGAGTGCGGCAGCCAGACCGCTGGAAACCGCCGGCAGCAGAATACTGACTGGTGGTCTGCTCCCTGGGTGGGTGATATGCCACGGCAGCAGCAGCAAAAGAATGATGGTGATTGCAGAGAGCAGTGCATGCAACAGCAGCAGCCAAAGGTTCAGACCCCTCTGGCGGATGCGGTTGATGTAATCCCCGGTGAGAATGGTGAGCGGCGGAATGGAAGGCAGGATGTAGCCCGGTAGCTTGGAGTGGGAAAGAGAAAAAATGACGATCGGGAAAAGCGTCCAAAGGACCAGAAATTCGGGAAAGGCATCGCCCCAGCGGCTATGACCAACGTAATGGTGTTTGGTCAGACGGGCTCGCCACTCGGCAATCGATTGCCGAACCGCCTCCGCCAGGGCGCGCATGGCGATGACCGACCAAGGCATAAGCGCGAGCAGCAGGATGGGAATGTAGTACCAAAAAGGCTGCTCATGCATATAGCGGTTGGTGGCGAAGCGTTCCAGGTTGTGTTCCAGGAAGAAAATGCGCAGGAAATCGGGGTTCCGCCGCTGTACGGCGATATACCAGGGCAACACCATGGCGAAGTAGAGAATCACCCCGGGGGTCCAGACGGTGCGGCGCAGCAGGGACCACTCCCGCCGCAGGGCGGCGAAGGTGAAAATGATGGCCACCGCCATAACCGGCGCCACTGGACCTTTGGCGAGCGTAGCCACGCCGACGAAGAAATAGAGGTCGAAGAGCCAGAACTTCCTATCTGTCTCGTACCAGGCATACCAGCCGAGCATGCCGATGCAAAAGGGTGCGGCCAGCTGCATATCGGTGGAGGCTCCGCGAGCGAAGCCGACGATGCCGGCGCACGAAGCAGTGATTAATGCGGCATCCAACTGGCTCCCCGGCCGGAAACGCCGGAGATGTAGATAGATCAGCGCTACCAGGATGAAAGCAAAACTGGCCGAGGGAAGACGCGCCGACCAGTCGTGCACGCCAAACTCGAGGAAGGCAAACATGGCGCGCCAGTAGTAGAGAGCTGGCTTCTCCAGCCAGGGATGGCCCCATAGCACCGGGGTGACGTAGTCCCGGCGGGTGAGCATCTCCCGGGCGATCTGCGCGTACCTGGGCTCGTCGGCGCCTACCAGGCCAAGCCCATCTCCCCCGAAGACGGGTACCAATCCATAGAACAGGAAAAAAGGGGTAAAAACGAAAAGGCTGATGGCCTCCAGGGTGTCGCGCAGGCCAGGGAAACGCTCTTCCAATGTCTTCAGACCGATGCCCGGCCGATGAAGTATTCGAGGCGTTCCCAGCATTGCTTTTTTCTCAACCATCGATTCTGCCAGGGGGTAGGACCACGACTCCACGGGTTGCAGCAACGCCACGGTTATAAGGAGGAATGCAAAAAAAGGAACCGTTACATAGGACTACGGCCACAAGGCTATCAGATTCATCGGCCGGGCGAGAGGAGGACCCCACTGTCGGATGAAACACCACGCAAAAACGGGAGAAGGCTTCTTTCACGCCAGGGAAGAGGCAGCATCCGCCATCGCGGTGCGGAGATATAGGAGAATCCGTTCCGTCGCCACGCGGAGTGGGCCGTCCAGGGTGCAGCCGCTGGCATTTTCGTGACCGCCGCCGCCAAACTGCTCTGCGATGGTGGCCACGTTCACTCGTCCCTTGCTGCGCAGGCTGAGGCGGACACGATTGTCGCGCAGTTCGCGCAGAAAGACAGCGACCTCGATCCTCCGAATGCCAATGGCATAGTTGACAATCCCTTCGCAGTCCTCTTCTGCCGCGCCGGTGCGATCCATGTCGTTCTCGGTGACCCAAAGCCAGGCTAGGCCTCCGTCGTGTTGCAAGTTGGCGAGCGCGGCGCCGAGCAAAAGTATCTTCGCAGCCGGGTTGGAGAAATAGACCTCCTGTGCGATGAGCACCGGATTGGCTCCCTGGCGAACCAGATTGCGCGCGAGTTCGAAGGTGTTTGCGTCGGTGCCCTCATAGCAGAACGAACCGGTGTCGGAGAGTACAGCGGTGTAGAGGCAGGAGGCCATTTCCGGCGTAATCTCAACGCCGGCCGCGCCGGCGAGCTGGTAGACCAACTCTGCGACCGCGCACGCGTTGCTGTCGATCCAGTTCACGTGGGCGAAAGCACGCCCGCTGGTGTGGTGGTCGATATTGATCAGCAAACGGTTCTCTAAGCCATCCAGGCGGGTTCGCTCGATGCCATCACACTCCAGCAGGATCACGGTATCGTAGTCGCCTTCTACTCGGCTCCAATGCCGAATCAGCGGTGCGCAGGGCAGTGACCGGTAAATGCAAGGCACTCGGTCGCTCAGCGCCATGTCGGCCCTCTTGCCCATGCGCTGCAGCATCATCCAGCAGGCGAGCAGGCCGCCAATCGCATCCCCATCGGGACGCGCATGCGCGGTCACCAGAAGGTGATCGGCTCTGGCGATAGAGCTGAGCACCGCGTCGATAGCTGGAGTGGATTGCATGACAAGACAGCCGGTCGGAGGCTGCTGCTACTCCTTGGACGTTGCGGCCGCCTGAGGCTTTGGGGGAGTCTCTTTGGCGTCCGCTTTCTGAGTCTTTCTGTTGCGCCCGAGCAGCTCGTCGATGCGCAACTTGAGATGCTTGGATTTATCGATTTGAAACGACAGCTCAGGAACGTGGCGCACGCCCATGCGTTCCAGCAATTCGTGGCGGATGAAGCCTCGGGCTGCAGTCAGCGCCTCTCGCGTCTTCTCTTCCTCTACCTCACCGCCATCGACAGCGATGTAGACCCGCGCCGACTTACCGCCGGGGTTGATCACCACCTCACTGACATAGGCGAAGCTGATGCGGGGGTCAGCGAGTTCGCCCACGATCATGCCGCTAATCTCTTCGCGCAGCGTTTCCGCGACGCGATCGCGATGGTACTTTCGTGCCCGTGGTTCCACCATGGAAATAGTCCTTAGCTAAACCTCTTAGGGTATCAGAAAACCCCAAGGCGGTTTCGCAATTGGTGTGGACCGAAGCGAGAGGCCTTTTCGTGGTTTCTGCCAATGAAAACCACACATCGCGACCTTAACAGGCCACTGTAATTGCGAAACCGCTTTAATCCTCAGACTCCTCCTCGAGGAAGGTGCACCAGGAGTCGGCCACCTGGGCGCCCAGGTCATTGGCGATACGTACGGCGGCATTCTCCACCTGCCGCATCAAGCCGGAAAGGTAGTCCCGTGAGTTGGAGATCGCAGTGACGCCGATGGTCGCGGACTGCCAGGTGACTGCCTCGTCCAACTCGGCTATCGAAATATTGAAGCCGTGACGAAGCTTCTCCTTGAGGCTGCGGACCACCTGCCGGCGGTCTTTCAGCGACTGGGCATGCTCGATGCGCAATTCAAGGGTGAGCGAAATAATGGCCATGGCGATCCATTGTCAACTACCAGCCGCCAGCGCCGCTTGCGCCGCGGCGACAAACTCCGCGGGCTTCATTGCCGCCAGGGAACTGCATTGAATCAGCCCTTTGCGGCACGGGCTGTTGCCGCGCAGCTGCAGGCAGGGCGAACACTCCGGCTGGTGGAAGAGGCTGCTGCTGCACGGGCCAGTTGGACGGAAGCGGTGGGGATGCGCCGGCCCGAAATAGCCGATTGCCGGCACGTCATAGAACGAAGCCAGGTGCAGGGCAAAACTATCGGGAGCGATCACCAGTTCCGCAGCCGAGACTTTGTCGAAGAGTTCCTGGACGGAACCTTGGCCATACGCAACGACTCGCGCCTCCGCCGCATATTCTTTGACCGCGCCTGACGCGCCGTGGACCACCATCGTATGTGTAGGGAAAGCCCGCAGAAGTTCACCGAGGATGGCCGTCCACTGTTGATCGGTAAGCTGCCTTGCCTGCCAACCCGCTTCGGCCGCGCAATAGATATAAGGTGGATCCTGCCGCGCGGCCGAAGGGGATGCGTAATTGCTGCGATACGAGGCGAGCGACCGCCCATCTCCCTGCAGATTCAGCAGTTCGAGTTCCACTTCTGCGTCGTGCTTGTCTTCCGGACGGCGAATGAGGACGGGTCGGTAAACGGACTTCACCAGCGCCGACAACCAGGGGCGAACGCTTTTCCATTCAAAAAAGCCGCCCTCAGCGTAGAGCCGGCTAATGCCCTGGATCCATCCTGTTTTCCGTTTACCGCGCACCACCAGAGAGAGAACCAGCGTGGTACGGCTGTCATCGAGGGCGAAGACCAGATCCGCCCGAGGGATCCTGAGGACTGTGCCGAGTACTTGGAGTTTTGAGTCCCCATGGTCGACGACGGCTAACTTCAGGCGGGAGTCGACCAGGGGATAAACCTGTCCGCCCTTACGGTTGGTAAGCATGGTGATTTCGGCAGTTGGATACAGCCGGAAGAGCTCAAACAGAAAAGGCGCCTTCAGCACGTAATCGCCAAAGGTGCGAAAGCTCAGTAAAGTAATGCGCTGGATGGGCATTTAAGAGCAGAAACAGGGGTACAGCAATCCTCTTTCTGCTGCAGCCCCGGTAATTATATCGTTCAGCTATGACCATAAATCGCAGCCTGGTGCGCTACGTCTTTCTCGATCGCGATGGCGTGTTGAACCGCAAGCTGCCTGAGGGCGCCTACGTCACCAGCTGGGAGCAATTCCAATGGCTACCAGGGGCAATAGAGGCGATCGCAAGAATGAACCGCGCCGGTATGACCGTGATCCTGGTCAGCAATCAGCGAGGCATCGCATTGGGTCTGTGTACGCACGAGCAACTGGAGCTGATTCACAAAAACATGCGGGCCGATCTGGTGCGGCATGGCGCGCGGCTGGACGCGATCTACTACTGCCCTCACGACATTGGCGAGTGCCACTGCCGAAAACCGGATATCGGGCTCTTTACACAAGCATGCAAAGACCTTCCCCAGGCCTCTGCCCACAACAGCTTGGTCATCGGCGATTCGCTTTCTGATATGGAAGCCGGAAAGCGAATGGGCATGGGAACCATCTTCATTCAGGGAGAAGCCGAGAATCAGAAGGCCGGAGCCGCGATTGCTGCAGAGAGCGCGGACGCCGTTGCCAGCTCCTTGCTGGAAGCGGTGGAACTCAACCTGAGGCTAATCGTCTAGCCGTCGGTTCTAGGTAGCCCCCTCGGTTTGGGCTAACCACCCAACATCGTGGCTCAAGTACTATCGGTCGGCATCTCTTCAGGCGGTGGGATACGAATCAGTTTCTGCGGCGTTCACTGGCGGTCCGCAGAACCAGATCAATAGCGTCGTGAAACCTTGTTGGAAACCCAAAATAATTCGACGTGTGCGGCTCGGGCTTTTTCAGCAGGCGGTCGCCGTCGACAAATTTGTATCCCAACCCCTCTAGAGGTTTTAAGCAGGCGCGATCTGGATGAAAGCACTCCACGAAAAGCAAGGGTTGATCGGAGGAGATCGTTTTTCGTGCACCACGCAACACGGCTGCCTCATGACCCTCTACATCAATCTTGATAAAGTCGATGCACGACCGGCCAGAGCGCTCCTCATCGATGGTAATAAGCGAAATTGGGACTCGCTCCGACGGAACCCCCCAGTGCTGCTCTTCGAAGGTTTGTTCCGCAGCATCGTCGAGGGTTGAAGTTGCACCCGCCTCGGAATCGACGCGTAACACCCCGTAACCCTTGGCATCGCTTGCTCCCGCTGCGATTAACTCCACATCTGAGAACCGGTTTCTCTCTAACGTCTTGCGAACCAGATCGGCATTGGAGGGAGACGCCTCGATCAAAACTGCGCGCATCGTAGGAAACGAGGATTTGAGGAGCCAGGTGTAGAAGCCAATGTTGGCGCCCACGTCCCAAAAAGACTTTAGATCGAGAGAATCAACACAAGTAAGCGCGAGGGCCTCTGCTGCCGGCTCATTCGATCCAGCAGCGGAAAAGGCCAACCCGTGCGTGATCAGGCGCCCACGAACTTTAAAACGAATTCCAGGAATTGATAGCCACGTCGGCGTATCTGCAAGCCGAATTAACCATCGACCTGTGGCGAACTTGCGCATGTGGTACAGCGGATGGAAGAGGTCCCGCAATGTTCGCAACGGATTGCGCATTTGCTACGTATAGCAGGGTTTGCATGCCAGCGGCTAACCCGCATTGCCCCATGAACATTGTGGTTCACTATGCAGGCCATTCAGTTGTCATTGCTTTTGGTGGATAGTCTGAGCTTATGGTGAAGAGGAGGCTTCGACGGCTTCCTGCAAGTACTCCGCTACCTGGTGTCCGTATTGCGCCCAGGTATAGCGTTCCGTTACCGTTCTCATTGCATTTCTACCTATTTGCTCACGCAGGCTTTCTTGCGTGGAGAGCTGGGAAATGGTTTCGGCCAGGGCGTCAGAATCGTTCACTGGTACATAGATCGCACTCTTTCCGTGCTCCAGCGGCAATCCGCAATTCTCTGTTGTGATGATGGGCAGACCAGCAGCAGCGGCCTCCATTCCGGAGCGTGACGAGCCCTCGGCAAAAGTGGGAAAGACGAACAGGTCTGCACGGGCGAAGGCCGCAGCAACCTGCTGGAGAGGAGCGAAGGCGGTGTGGGTAAAGAATTGGTCGTCGTCTGCGCGAAGACAAGACGCCCCGTTGCCCAGATTACCCATCAACTCCAGGCGCAGGTCGAGCCCGGACCGGCGGCAGCTGCGAATTGCTTCCAGCAAGATCCGCGCGCCCTTGCGAATATCGAAGTTCCCGGTAAACAAAATCTTTACTGGCCCATCCATGTGGTAATCGCGCTTCAGGTCAAAGAACTCTTCCCGTACGCCGAGGTAGGCCACCCGGATCTTTTTTGCGGGGTAGCCCTCTTCGACAAAAGTTTTCTTTACGAAGTCGGAGTTGACCAGTAGCAGGTCAGCATCGGCGCAATCGCGCAGCACTAGCTTCCACAGATCCGTGCGCGAATCGTAGCCGGCGGGTAGACCGAAGCGGGCAAACTCTTCCCGCAGCGCCCGGTGCATGAAGGCTGGATGGGCGATCGAGTGATCGGTGACAACCGCCAAGCCATTCCCGCGCGCTTTGCGGATTGCGCCGGATTGGCCAGCCCCACTTCGTACCAGCAGCACATCGGCATCCTTCAAATGCTTCCGGCTGCCCCAGGCGGCCAGACGAAATTCCATGCCATAGGCGAGGTCGAGAGGAATTACGCCGGTTCGTTGGATCAAGTTTATGAAAGTCCCGGCAAACTCGACCCAAGCCACCGGAGTGACTGAAACCCCCGGGATCCCAATCTGCCGGGTCGCCATGCGCGCAGCCAAGTGTCTTTCCCCGAGGAATCTTCCCAGGAGGTCCACCATGGCTCTCTGATTTTGCTTGGGCACCCAGCCAGTGAGGAAGTCGACTTCTATCCCTGCAGCGGCCAGAGCGCGAGCTGTTTCGTGAAAATGGAGTTTGCCGAATCCCGTGGCAACAATTGCTTTCAAACCCTACTCTTCGACATCCACACGGGATTGGTAGTAGTCGTTATAAGCGCGCCCATAGTATTCGGCGTAATCGGACGATTGCAGATCGACCGCGTTCAACACCACCCCCAACAGGTGCGCTCCGGAACGCAAGAGGATCTCGCTCGCCCGCGCGACCACGTTCCTGGTGGCCTGTCCGTAGCGCAGTACCAGCACAACGCCGTCACTGACGGAGACCAGTACCGCCGCGTCGGTCACCGTCAACACAGGAGGAGTATCGATCAGGATGAAGTCGTAGCTCGCACGTAAGCCCTCCACTAACCGTTGCATTTGCAGCGAGCCCAGCAACTCGGCGGGCATGGGTGCAATGGGGCCTGCGGGAAGAAGGTGAAGGGAGGGCAGGGCCGCTACAGGAACGATCGCCTCTTCGAGGCCTGCCTTGCCCGTCAGTACGGAGGTGAGCCCAACCTTATTGGCAATCCTGAACCGCAGATGCACCGACGGCCGCCTTAGATCAGAGTCGATCAGCAGTACGCGGGCGCCGTTGAGCGCAAACACGATCGACTCCAGCGTGGTGATCGAGGTCTTGCCCTCGGAGGGCTTGGCGCTGCTGATCAGAATGACCTGAGGAGGCGTGCCGGCGCGGGAAAGAAGAATGGTCGTGCGCAGCGACCGATAAGCTTCAGCCAGCCGTGACCAGGCGCCCGGTAGAGGCGAAGTGGCATCCCTGACAAAAGTCTCGGGGGAGAGCAGCTTGGTGTCCACCTGCGGGACCACGCCCAGCATAGGCAGGCCGAGCCGCTCTTCAATGTCATAGATGGTTTTGATATTGGTATCCAACGCTTCCACCATGAATGACAAGAGCAAGCCAATGCCCAGGCCGCAGAGCAGCCCGAGCGTCAGGTTGACCGACTTACGTGGAGAACTGGGGAAGTCTGGAGCATCCGCGGGGTCGATTTTCCGGATATTTGTCGAATGCAGACCGGCGATGATGCCGGCCTCCTGCAGTCGCTGTTGCAGGCCGTCGTACAGCGATCGATTGGATTCGTATTCCCGGCGGGCGAGGGAGTATTCCACGGCCTTGGAGTTGCCCATGTAGGCTGAGCTTTTCTCCTGATCCAACCTGCGCTGCAGGGCGTCCTGGTTTTGTTTGGCCGCGTTTACCTCTTCCTGGGCTCGGGAGATCACCGTGCTTTGCTCCCGTTTAGTGGCCTCGGTGACTTCAGTCATTTCCGAGCGAAGCTCGAGCAGCCTAGGATTTTTGTCGCCATATCTAGCGTTCAGGCTCGCATACTCGGCTTGAAGAGAGGTCATCCGTTCCTTCAGATTCAGCAAAACAGGATCGCCGCTCAGGGTGGCCAGCACATCGGGCGGCGCACTCTGCATGGTAATCAGCTTGGCTTCCGCCACCAGCCGTTGCGATTCAGCTGCGGTCACATCGTGGCCTATGTCGACCAGGCGGGAGAGGACGATGCTCTGGGTCTGGTCAATCCCGACCAGACCGATGTCCTTCTGCACCGTCAGCATGTGCTCCTGGCTGGCTTCCAGCCGTTTCCTCAAGTCACCCAGTTGCCGTCCCAGCCAATCCGAAACCTGCTGCGTGGCGGCGTAATTCTGGCTAAAATTGTGCTCCACGTAATTGGCAATGAGGGTGTTACAAATGTCCGCGGCAAGCTGAGGATTGCGCGCGGTGTAGCTCAGATCGAGAATGTTGGTATGGCCATAGCGCTCAGCCGCGAGACCTCCTTCAAAGATCCCGATTAACGCGTGACGGTCGCGTATCTTCGATAGATCGAATACATAATTGGAACCCGGCGGTAGGAAATCTTTGTTCTTATCGAGGTGCAGCGACTCGATGGTCGCCATCGCCAGGGTCGAACTTTTCAGAATCGCGATCTCGGTATCCAGCTTGGCAACATCGATGTATCCGCTGTCGTAGCCACCGCCGGTATCCATCCGGAACTGATCGGCAGTGTCCTGGGTAATCTCGATGTTTGCCGAGGAGCGGTATTCTGACGGGCTTGTGGCATTCTCGATATATCCCGCGCCGGTGCCCAGCATGGCGCAGACCAATACCAGCCAGATATATTTCTTGCCAATGAGGAGGAAGTGCTGCAGGGTCTGGCCGTCGTTCAACCCCAGGGTGAGAAAGGAACGCTCGGGTGCGCTAGGTTCGCGATACTCGGGGAGTACGACCGGTTCCGATGGTGGGGGATAGACACTCATGCGATTGAAAGTTCACCCAGTCGGTAAAGCGAAGACGGCCAGTGGTGGACTCGGATTTCCTGTACGCTGCACCGGACATGACCACATGTGCGGCTTTCTTTAAGGAAAGCCGCAAGAGGTTTATCAACGCCAACAGGCCCTACAGGAAATCCGAGTGGAGCAGCGGAAGAGCCGCTGGGAAGAACGGTCCGCCGTCCCTCAACCTCAACCTCTACCTCCAACTGCCCGAAAGTGGCCGGGTTTTCTCGCGAATTTTCGTGAGGCACGATAACTGTGAGCCGCCCTAGAATCCAGATTATAAAGTGCCGTAAGGTGGTTCACCAATCTTTCTCGCGCGGTGAACCAGCGTGACTAAACCGCTTACTGGGCGGATGTCAACAAATCTCCGGATGCCGCGTCCTGCGCACACTTGCAACACTGGGCCTTAGTCAAACCGAGGAGTCACCGGTTGTGGGAGTGGAGAATTAATGTCCTACTTTTCCTCAGCGCTGAGGCCCATCCCTCTGTATGCCCACCAGGTCCTCGCCCTTTACTAACTCCGGCTCATGCGTGCCCGGATCGCGGATTCAACCGCACCGGGATGGGTAAGAATGCGTTCGATGCGAAACAGGTAAGCCCATAACGTATCCAGGGCGGTCCATCTGCGTCCGCGGGAAAGAGAAAACATGCGATCCGCATCCGCCTTCATCATTTCGTTGTGCCGCCGCGAGCCGGTGATGGACTTCGCGTGCAGGCGAAAGAGGGCCAGGTCCTGATTGAGATATTTGACCTTGGCCCCCTTGCGCACCATGTCTACCAGCAGTTCACCATCCCAGCAGGAACGATTGTTCGCGTTGAACCCGCCCACGGCCTCAAAGGCCGCGCGCCGGAAAAACGTCGCCTGTTGCAGCCAGGTGGCGCCTCCGTAAAAATAACGGTCCAAGGTAAAGCCGGCCGCACGAATGCGTCGAATGCGCTTGCCCTGGGCATCGATGATAAAACCGTTGCCCATCACGATGTCGCAATCGGAGTCCTGCGCGAAGGCCTGCGCGACACTTCTCATCGCTCCTGGCAGCAGCACATCGTCCGAGTTCAGAAATCCGAAAATGTCCCCGGAAGCGTGCTGAAAACCGTTGTTCAAGCCGTCGGCAGCTCCCTTGGTCAGGTTCGAAAATTACTCGCTCCAACCGGCTCGCAAAGCTTTCGATAAGTTCCCGGCTTCCATCCGTCGAGCCGGGATCCACCACGATGTATTCGATCGCCGGGTAATCCTGCGTCAGCACCGAACGGAGGGCTTCCTCCAGATACTGCCGTTGATTGAAGGAGATGGTGACGACACTGAACTTCATCGGGAATTCGCTACCATTGCCTCTTGGTGAGAGCCCGTCAGCCAAACGCGCTCCTCCGGCCGCTACTTGAGACATGCCTTACCTTGTATAGAAGTACGCCTGCGTGGCGAATCCCACGGCGGCCGTCAACGCTGTCTTTGAAGCCGCTTTGAGTATGCTCGGCGGAATAAAGAGAATGTCGTCCGGTTGCATGGTGATGTCCACCGCCCGGCCTCGTAACACGTCTTCGAGTTTGACCTTTTGCACCACCCGCGTTCCGCTCTCTGAGGTTCTCAGCAACAGAGTACGTTGCGACTAGGAGGAAGGCTTGGTTCCCTGGGCCAATGCGATCACTTCGGAGAGCGTGGTGTGATTGGACTCACACAGCGGAAAAGCTCCCGGCCTGGTTACGTTGCCGCCCACGTAGACCACCCCGCAACGGCTCACCAGGATGGTTTCTCCGGTCTTGATCTCCAATTCGGCATTGTTATTTTCCCGCAGCGTCGGATCCCATAGAACAGTCTGCGGGTTTTTCATCGAGCCAGCGGGGAAGATCTCGATCACATGTCCCGCCCGATCGCTCACGCCGCCCGCTTGGGTGAGCATATCGATCAGGCGCTTCTTCCCCGCCAGGGCATAGATACCGGGGCTCTTCACTTCGCCCATCACGGTCACGCTGTAACCGAATTGCTCGGTAGTGACAATTACGCGCGGATCGCGCAGGATCTGCTGCTGCACAAAGACCCGAGCGATTGCGGGTGCCGCCTCGATCGAGGTCATGCCCTCTATGTGGAACAGGCCTGCGTAGGGAATCGCGATTTCACCGGCGGGTGAGACCGGCATCTTACCGAATATTCCGGGGCATCGAATACCTGCACCTCAACGATATCTCCAGGCCGGATCGGTCCATAGCCCAGTCCTGCTCCCGAAGACGGACCCGTGGGTGTCGCGTATCTCGACGAGCGGGCAGTTGGAGCGCCGGCTGCGTTCGCTTGGGGGAAGATGGGCTCGAGCGGTGTTGAATTCGACGCGGGATTACTGGGCGCGGGCGTGATCTGAACCGGTTCCGAGCTTTGCGAAGACAGCCCCCCGTTATCTGGAGCTTGTCCCCGGGTCGGCGCAACACAAAGGGTCAGCTGCAGAATTCCGATGGCAGCCACAACGTCGGAGCGTTTCCCGCCGAACGCGTTTTGAAGAACGCTGCCCGGGGTCGACATCGATAGCGCTGATGGTGGCCGCCGTTGCTGGGCTGGGGATTCGCAAGACAGGCTGCATCGCTTAAAGCATTTCTCCTGTGAGGCTAAAGTCGGCAAGCACGCTCACGCTATGCCGGTCAGCAAACGACGAACGCGTTCGCATCGAGCCTACCCCATCACAGTAACAGGAGAAATGCAGGAAAACATTCCTGCTCTTGGTGTGGAGTTCAACTCATTACGTGGCTGGCGTACCTGGCTCGCGTCCCACTCTTTGCTTTATAGGCCGTGCCGGAACTCCGGCGTAAACCGTCCATGGCTCCAGATCATGTGTCGCTACCGAACCCAGGCCGAGCACCGCGCCCTCGCCCAGGTTCACCCCCGGGCAGACAGAAGCACGAGCACATACCCATGAGTAGGAGCCCAGGCTCATAGGGAAGGAAATAAGCGGGAACGATGGGTCGTTGTAGTCGTGCGTCGCCCCGCAAACGTAAGCCTGCTGGGAAACGATGGCGTGCGATCCGATGGACACCGGCGAAGGGTTATAGATCTCCGCCTCGTCGCCCAGGGATACCCCATCCGCGCACAGGAGATTCCAGGGAGCCCATATGCGAGACCTTGGATAAAAATGGCAATGCGGTCCCAGCTTGGCTCCGAAGCAACGCAGCAGAAAAGCCCGCCAGGAGTGGAATGGCCGGGGTGAGGTGCGAAACAAGAGCGTCCAGCATATGGACCATGCCAACCTGCGCATGCGGTTGGACAACGGGAACGATGGCCGGAGGTAGGGGTCCGCGGATTGGGCTGCTCGATGCATCGTCGCTTCACGACTAGAGCGGTGTGATTGGGAAGACCACAGATCCTGCATAGCGCTCGGGGGCGTCGACGTATTTTACGCGATCCTGCCCGCCCCGGCCGTAGCACCGGAGCGAAACGGAGTGATGGAGATATCTGAGGTTATCCGAGGGGCGGCTTTCGCAATGAGAGGCAGGCTTGGCTCACTTAACCCGGATGAGTACACCAAAGCTCAAAGTATAAGGCTTGAGCTTGGTGTCTACGTAAACGCCGGGCGCTCCGGGTATAAACCCTGGTGGATAGTAGTGGTTTCCCAAATCCCAAAGCTGATACTGGAAGTCGACCATACGAAAATTCAGGGTGCGATTCTTGTGGTAGTCCACGCCACCGCCGAACTCGTAAACGATACTGTTATCCGTTTGACCGCTTTTGTAGGTAAGGTTCCCGGGGCCGATCAGAAAGTCGCCGTAGGGGCGAAATCGGCGATAAATGTAGTGGAGTTCGGGGCCGAACACCATGGTTCTCTGTTTCCCGAAAGTGCCCGTGCTGTAGGTGAAACGAGCCCCAACCGCAGGCTGACCGAAAACGAACCGCCCCAGACGGAAATCGGCGCCCGCGGAAAAGCCCTGATTCCATCCTTTGGCGTCCAGGATGTTGCTCGGTGGAGGATTGCTCGGCGGGTAGTCGATCGTGGAATTGAAGTCGGTTTTCACCAGGGTGTACGTCCCGTAGACGTTGATTTGACTTCCGCCGCCCTTGATCGCGGGTACCACCTGGGCATGAGATGCATTCGGCAGTATGGCTAACGCCACGAGAACTGCGAATGCTAGTGCTCTAGAGAGAAGTCGCATGTTAGCCGCCCGTGAAATCAAATGTTGATACCTTCGGTGTCTGGAGATATCTACCGGAAATCCAGGGCCGAGATGACGCATTGCACTCCCTGGTTCAGGCTTCATCTCATCATGCAGAGTACAGACACAAATAGAGCATGCGCTGCATCCACTCGTTTCTACCAAGTAACCTCGCTGGTTACAAATCCAACAATAGTTGCAGCGCTAGTACCCATACTGATGCCCAAAAGGGCGGCTCGCGGTTGCTCCCAATCTGGAACTGTAGTAGAGAAAACCTGCTCTTGAAGCTGAAAGACTCAAGCTCCGTAGCAGGCCTTGGAATGCCAGTGCAATATGCGTTTATTTGCAACAGTATTCCTGCTAATGCACGTTCAGGGTAATCAAAAGCTACTCGTCTGTCTAGAACAGAAACAGTGCTGTCTCAGAACAGAACAGCGAAAACAATTAGCGCACAAGGTACCGCATCAACTAGCAGCGAACTTAACAGGGACTCATCGTGGTAGGCTTTACACGGCAAGGGCTTGGGAAGCAGTGACGGGTTCATTTATGCTCGCTCCACGATCAGCCGGAACCTTTCAGGGTAATAGCATGGAGAGCACTCAGATACGTTCTGGAATCTCGCCGCGGTTAACAGTGTGCAGTGGAACTTGAATTCAAGAAGATCGCTCCCAGGCCAATGCGCCGCACCCGGATTTCCTGCGGAACTTGGTGGCATTGGCGGACTTCATGCGCCTTTCTTTACTTTATGTGTTGTTCTTTACGGAAAGGCGTACGCCGGCGCGTCCAGTGCTGCGTGGCACGAAATCCGGGCATCATTCAGCATCTCTCCTGTTACCGTGGTGTTGATGGCCCGCGGCCGCTCAAGGAAATGTTCTCGCGTCCAGGTTCCCGCCGGGGGCCAGTGGTCTTCGATCGTAAGCATCTGGAGTGTTCATGCCTAAGACTGCCCTACTCATTGGCGCCGGCCCCGCGGGGCTCACGGCCGCTCTGGAGTTTCTTCGCCGTTCCGATGTGCATCCCATTGTGCTCGAGGCCAGCCACGAGATCGGGGGCATTTCGCGCACCATCCGGCACAACGGGAACCGCATTGACATTGGGGGACATCGCTTTTTTTCCAAATCCGACCGGGTAATGAACTGGTGGATGGAGTTGATGCCGCCCGAGGCGAGTGCCGATACGCAGCATGCGTTGCGTCACCAAAATAAGCAGCGAACCCTAAAGGTCAACAGCCAGGGGCTGTCGCCCGAGACCACGGATCTGGTGATGCTGGTCCGCCCGCGCAAGAGCCGCATCTACTTTCTGCGCAGATTTTTTGACTATCCCATCAAGCTGACTGCGGACACGCTGCGCAAACTCGGGTTGACGCGCACCGTGAAGATTGGTTTCAGCTACCTGATGGCCAGGCTCTTTCCGCGCAAGGTGGAGAAGTCGCTCGAGGACTTCCTGATTAACCGCTTCGGCCGCCAACTGTACCTGACATTCTTCAAGTCCTACACCGAGAAAGTCTGGGGCGTGCCCTGCGAGGCAATCAGCGCCGAGTGGGGAGCACAGCGCATCAAGGGGTTGTCGCTCACCACCGCCGTTCTCCATTTTCTCAAGAAGGCCTTCTCTTCACCTAAGGATGAGGCAGATCCGGCAGAAGGGAACAGAGACCTCGCTGATCGAAAAGTTTCTCTATCCCAAATATGGTCCGGGTCAACTGTGGGAGCACGCCGCCGACCAGATTCGCAGCCGAGGGGGAGAGATTCTTCTCGGTTGGCGCGCCACCCGTCTATTCGTCCAGGGCAATAGGATCACGGCGGTCGAGGCGGTCAGCGATAACGGCGAACGGCGGCGTTTTCCGGCAGACTATGTCTTCTCTACCATGCCGGTGCGTGAACTGATCGACGCCATGGATACCCCGATTCCCAGCGAGGTCCGCGAAGTGAGCGATGGGCTGCAATATCGCGACTTCATCACCGTGGGACTCCTGGTCGACGAGCTGACGGTGCGCGAGGCGGACGGAGGGCCACTCAAGGACAATTGGATCTATATTCAGGAGCCGGATGTATTGGTGGGACGGCTGCAGATCTTCAACAATTGGAGCCCCTACATGGTCGCCGACCCATCCAAGACGTGGATTGGACTGGAATATTTTTGCTATCAGACGGACGCCCTGTGGAAAATGGCGGATGAGGATCTGAAGAAATTCGCCATTGCGGAAGTGGAAAAGATCGGGATTCTGCGGGCTCGCGACGTAACCGACGCCCACGTAGTGCGCGTCCCTAAGACCTACCCAGCCTATTTTGGTACCTACGACCGGTTCCACATCATTCGGGAATTTCTCGACCGCTACTCCAATTTGTACCTGGTGGGCCGTAACGGGATGCACAAGTACAACAATCAGGACCACTCTATGCTGACCGCCATGACCGCTGTCGATAACATCATTGCCGGTATCGAGGACAAGGAGAACGTATGGTCCATCAATACCGAAATGGAATATCATGAGGAAGAAGTAAAGAATGAGGCACGGGTCTCCGGCTCACCCACCAAGAACACGGACAGTGTCAGGGCGACAGCTTAACGTATTTGCCCTTGTGGTGTGGAAAAAGCGCGAAGAGATCGTCCCCCAGGATGGCCTCTATCCGGTTTTCGTATCGATCTTGCACGATTTGAGTATGGCTTTCCCCCAAAGATCGTAGTTTCATCAACTCATTCGTTGCCTAAGGCGGATCCAGAAAAAGATGAGCGAATCCATTGCAATTACAGTAGTCGGGTCGGGATACGTAGGTTTAGTGGCGGCCGCATGCTTTGCCGAGATCGGCCATCGGGTGCTATGCGTCGATAACGACGAAGACAAGGTGAATAAGCTTAACCAGGGTGTGGTGCCTATTCACGAGGAGTTTCTCCCCGAATTGCTGGGCAGACACCGGGCCAGCGGACAGGTCCAGTTCACCACCGACCTTGGCCATGCGACGCAGGCGTCACAGGTCATCTTCATAGCCGTCGGTACGCCGCAAAGCGACACCGGCAACGCAGATTTGTCCTATGTAGACGCGGTGGCCAGCGAGATCGCCCGTTCGATTCACTCCTATAAGGTCATTGTCGAGAAAAGTACGGTGCCGGTGTACACGAACGACTGGATTCGACGCACCATCGAACGCAATGGTGTCTCGCGCTCGCTCTTTGACGTGACTTCGAATCCCGAATTCCTTCGCGAAGGCACAGCCGTGAAGGATTTTCTCCATCCTGACAGGATTGTTCTCGGCGCCGACAGCGAAGATGCAGCGCGCCTGCTGGCCGCCATCTACGAGCCGCTTACCTCAGGCAGCTACTACGAGCGTTCGGACGCGGTTCCAGGACACCGAAACGTCACCGATCTGCCCCCGTTTTTGCAGACCTCGACCAAGGCGGCGGAGCTCATCAAGCATGCCTCGAATGCTTTTCTGGCCATGAAGATCTCTTTTATCAACGTGGTCGCCAACCTCTGCGAAGCGGTCGATGCGGATGTGGAGCACGTGGCCAAGGGGATGGGCCTGGACAACCGCATCGGCAAGCGCTTCCTGAGCGCCGGAATCGGCTACGGAGGCTCATGCTTCCCTAAAGATGTCGCCGCCTTCCGCTACGTCGCGCAGCAGCTGGGTATCGACTTTGGCTTGCTCGAGGAAGTGGAAAAGATCAACGAGCTGCAGAAAGAACGCTTCTTTCAGAAGATTCGCTCCGCGCTGTGGACCCTACGCAAAAAGCGTCTCGGCGTGCTCGGCCTGTCCTTCAAGGGAGGCACGGACGATATCCGCGAGTCTCCTGCTCTGGAAATCATCCGCATGCTGCTCGATGCGGGGGCCTCGATCGTTGCACATGATCCGGCCGGCATCGAACGCGCCAAGGTGGAAATGCCGCCGCACGCGAACCTGCAATATACCGATGATCCATATGCGGCTGCGGATAACGCCGACGCCTTATTGATCCTCACCGACTGGGCCGAATTCGCTCGCCTCGATCTCAAGCGTCTGCGCTACACCCTGCGCTATCCCATCATCATCGACGGGCGCAATCTCTTCGATCCCTGGGTCATGCAGGATCTCGGCTTCACGTATCTCAGCGTAGGCAGGCCGTCGCAGCATACCTCGGTCGAATCTGCATCGACCAAACGCTGGCCTTAGAGCATTTTTGCTAATGGTGCAGACTAGGGGAAACTGAACCCGATGCGGCCATTCCGCTACAGAAGGGCCGCACATACCTGATCCCATCGGACCGTAGTATTAGCAAAATGCGTTAGATAACGCTTGGATACTCCGGGTAATCTAACTCGGATCAACGCTAAGAGTAGGGGAACCGTACATTGACGACTCATCGTGTCCTGGTCACCGGCGCTGCCGGCTTCCTCGGATCCCATCTGTGCGATGCACTGATTGCCGAGGGCAAGCAGGTCGTCGGCGTGGATAATTTTGCCACTGGACGTTCCGCCAATCTGGCCGGGCTAAACAACGAGCCACGGTTTTCCCTGGTAGAGCAGGACATCTGTGAGCCATTCGACCTTGGAGCGGTCGATTTTATCTTCAACTTCGCGTCGCCGGCCAGCCCGTTCGACTACGCACGTCTCGGGCCGGAAACACTGAATGTCGGCTCCCAGGGAACCAGGAATACCCTGGACCTGGCGCGCAAATATCAAGCGGGCTTCCTGCACGCCTCCACCTCCGAGTGTTACGGCGACCCGGAAGTTCACCCCCAGGCAGAAACCTACTGGGGGCGTGTCAACCCCATCGGACCGCGTTCGGTCTACGACGAGGCCAAGCGATTTTCTGAAGCGCTCATCATGGCCTACCACCGCTACTACGGCGTGGACACCCACATGGTGCGCATCTTCAACACCTACGGCCCGCGCCTGCAGCCGACCGATGGGCGGGTCATCTCTAATTTGATGGTCCAGGCGCTGCTCGATGAAGATCTCACCATCTATGGAGATGGCAGCCAGACGAGAAGCTTCTGCTACGTCTCCGATTTGATCGCCGGCATTCTTCTGCTTTCGCGTTCCAACGAGCATCTTCCCGTGAACATCGGCAATCCGGTGGAGTGGACTATCAAGGACTGTGCGCGCGAGGTTCTGGCTGTCACCGGCTCGCGTAGCAAGACGCGCTACGAGCCTTTGCCTATTGACGATCCGATGCAGCGTTGCCCCGACATTACCAAGGCAAAGACCCTTCTCGGCTGGGAGCCAAAGATCGCCCTTCGCCAGGGTCTCGAACTGTCCCTCGACTACTTTCGAGCCAGCCTGCCAACGCGCTCCCAATTAGGCTAGGCGTTCCGGCCTCCATTACAATCCAGGGGACGCCGCAGGAGGTCCGTCTTCGCCTGCAGCATTTTCACTTCTGGTGTTTGTTAGGCAACGGCTCCGGACGCAGCTTTTCCTCAAGAAAAGCCGCACTTCGCTTAACCCGACTGGGCAGAGTATAAGGGAAATGCTCTAGAGGTGAGTGATGCTAAACGATCTGTCCCCCATTCTCGTGACCGGCGGAGCCGGGTTCATTGGATCGAATTTCGTTCTGGATTGGCTCGCGCTGGTGGGCTCGCCAGTTGTTAACCTGGACAAGCTTACGTATGCGGGCAACCTGCAGAACCTCACCTCGGTCGCGCAGCATCCCGGCTACCACTTCGAGCAGGGGGACATCTGCGACGCGCCCTTGCTGGAGCGCTTGCTCAACCGGTATCAACCGCGCGCCATCCTGCACTTCGCGGCAGAGAGCCATGTGGACCGCTCTCTCACCGGCCCCGAGGCGTTTGTGCGCACCAATGTCGACGGCACCTTCCGGCTGCTCGAAGCCGCCCGAAGCTATCTGGCAAAATCCTCGCCGGAGGATCGGCAGAAGTTTCGTTTTCTGCACGTCTCGACAGACGAAGTCTACGGAACCCTTCGTCCTCAGGATCCGCCTTTCGAGGAAACCACCGCCTACGCCCCCAACAGTCCCTACGCCGCCTCCAAGGCAGGCTCAGACCATCTGGTGCGCGCTTACGTCCATAGTTATGGGTTGCCCGCAGTGACCACCAACTGCTCTAACAACTACGGTCCGTTTCAGTTTCCGGAGAAGCTTCTGCCTCTGATGATTACCAATGCGGTCGCCGGCAAACCGCTGCCGGTATATGGGGATGGCCGCCAGGTGCGTGACTGGCTCTACGTGGGCGATCACTGCTCTGCTATCAGGGCTGTGCTGGAGCGCGGTGAGATTGGCGAAACCTACAACATCGGCGGCCGTAATGAGCAGGCCAACCTCGATACAGTGGAGTTACTTTGCAGTCTGCTTGACGAGTTGCTACCCAACTCGCCCCATGTGCCTCACCGCGACCTCATCCGCTTCGTCACCGACCGGCCGGGTCACGATCGGCGCTATGCCATTAACGCGGCGAAGATCGAACGCCAGCTCGGTTGGCGTCCCGCTGAGACCTTCGCCACCGGCCTGCGGCGCACGGTGGAGTGGTATCTCGCCCATCAGGATTGGGTGGAAGAGGTGACCAGCGGAGCCTATCGTCAATGGATCGATCAGAATTATGCCCACCGTGGGGGCGCCACACGATGAAGGGCATCATTCTTGCCGGCGGTTCCGGGAGCCGCCTCTACCCCGTCACTCATGTCGTCTCCAAGCAACTGCTACCTGTCTACGACAAGCCAATGATCTACTACCCGCTGTCGGTGTTGATGCTGGCCGGCATTCGCGAGGTTCTGATCATCTCTACGCCGGCGGATACGGCGCTCTTCGAACGGCTTCTGGGCTCCGGTGAGCAGTGGGGCATGTCCTTTCAATATGCCGTACAGCCAACCCCGGATGGCTTGGCCCAGGCGCTGATTATCGGCGAAGACTTTATTGGCGGCGCGTCGTGCGCTCTCATTCTTGGAGACAATATTTTTTACGGGCACGACTTTGCCCACAGTCTTCAGAAGGCGGCGCAGGTTCAGGAGGGCGCTGTGGTCTTTGCCTATCCAGTGTCCGATCCGGAGCGTTACGGAGTGGTGGAGTTCGACACCTCCGGCCGTGCGTTATCGATAGAAGAAAAACCGGAGAAGCCGAAATCTCGCTACGCCGTCACCGGCTTGTATTTCTATGACGGCGAGGCATCACAGATGGCCCGCCAGATCACACCTTCGGCGCGCGGCGAATTGGAAATTACCGATGTCAATCGCTGGTATCTGGAAAGAGGCAAGTTGCGTACCCAGGTTCTGGGGCGGGGTTTTGCGTGGCTTGACACTGGAACCCACGACTCCCTGATCGAAGCGGCTATTTTCATCGAGACCATCGAGAAGCGGCAGGGACTCAAGGTCGCCTGTCCTGAAGAGATCGCCTATCGCTTAGGCTGGATCGACGCCGCACGTTTGGAAAAACTGATTGTGCGGGTAGCCAAAAGCGGCTACGGCAAGTATCTTCGCTCCGTTCTGGACGAGCGCGTCTTCTGAAGGGACCTGCTGTTCGGTCCTACCCCCGAGATCGCAGCGTCGCCAGAAAATCCTCGACCGGCCGCGTGTTCAGGACGTCTGCCTTTGTCAGCCACGCCCGCCGCATTTGGCGGATTCCATAGTGCATTGCGTCGAGATGGCTGATGTGGTGCGAGTCGGTATTGATCACAATTTTGCAGCCCAGTTCCCGGGCTCTGCGCAAGTCGATGTCGCACAGGTCAAGCCGGTCGGGATAGGCGTTATGCTCGACCGCTACGCCGAGCCTTGCCGCCTGTTTGAGCACCGCCGTTAAATCCATTTCGTAGCTATCCCTCCGCAGCAACAGGCGCCCCGTCAAATGGCCAAGAAGTCTGATGTACGGATTCTCCATTGCTTTGAGTAGTCGCTCTGTCATTTGTTCTTTAGGCTGCTGGAAGAGAGTGTGAACGCTGGCAATCACCACGTCCATCTGGGCCAGCACGTCGGGCGAGAGGTCGATTTCTCCATCACCCAGGATGTCGACTTCGATTCCGGTCAGCACCCGGATGCGGCCCTCCATGCGCGCATCCACTTCGCGAATCTGTTTTATGTGTTCGAGCGCGCGCTCATCGTCGAGCCCATTGACCATGGCAAGATTCTTCGAGTGGTCGGTGATGGCGATGTACTGGTAGCCGCGCGCGATGCCGGCTTCCGCCATCTCCAGGATGGTGTTTCGTCCATCCGTGGCCTGGGTGTGCATATGCACATCGCCGCGCAGGTCACTGGTTTCGATCAGGCGCGGCAGCCGATGTTCAGCGGCTGCTTCCATCTCGCCCTGGTTTTCGCGCAGTTCGGGTGGAATCCAGTCCAGGCCCAGCGCCCCATAGATCTCCTCTTCGGAGGCCGCCGCCACCACCGTGCCGTCGTCCAAACGCGCCAGCGCATACTCGCTCAAGGTGTAGCCGCGCTTCAGTGCGCGTTGGCGCAGCGAAACATTGTGCATTTTCGAACCTGTGAAGTATTGCAGGGCTGCCCCGTACGATGCCTTCGGCAACAGGCGCACATCGACCTGCAGTCCACTCCGCAAACGGAAGCTCACTTTGTTTTGGCCTTTTGCCAGCAGCTCGGCAATCGGGGGATAGGCCGCCGTGTATTCGACTGCGGCGGCAACTGTTTCTTCAGCACACGCTGGACCGGTCACAAGCAGGTCCAGATCGCCGACGGTCTCGCGTCCCCTCCGCAAAGACCCAGCCGGCATGACCTGTTCGATTCCCGGGAACTGTTCCAGGTAAAGGGTCACTCGCTCCGCCGCAGCCTCCGCGTCGTCGAGCAGAAAGCGTCCACTGTTCTTGCGATACTCCGCGATGCCGCGGGACAACTTCTCGATCAGCTTTTGTCCAAACCGTGGTAGCGTTGCCAACTTGCCCGCGTCGATCGCGGCCTGCAACTGCTCGATGTCGCTCACCTGCAGCGCTTCCCAAAGCAGGGCAACAGTCTTCGGTCCCATGCCCGGCAGCTTCAGCAGCTCCAGCATGGTGGGCCGATACCTGGTCAGCAGCTCGTCGCGAAGTTTAAGGCTTCCCCGCGTTTCGATTTCCTGGATGTTCGTCGCCATGCCCTTGCCGATGCCTTGAATGGCAAGCAGGCGGGCGGGCTCGTTTACGAACGAGCTGAGTTGTTCGGTACTGTTCTCGACCGCTTCGGCGGCCCGGCGGTAGGAGCGGATACGGAATGGGTCTCCCGCCGCAATCTCCAGCAGGTCAGCGGTTTCCGCCAGTAACTGTGCAATGGATTTGTTGTCCACTCAATCCCCGTGTGCGTTGTTGCCCATGGAGATTAGAACATTCTCACTCCTGGTGTGCAGGAGACAACCTGCTTGATCCGACCGAACATAGAAGTGAAATGTTGTAAAACACTTGTCACGACAGATAGATTTCGGCCGCAAGCAACGTGTCCGCACACGAGGTGCGATGTGAGCGAGACACTTTTATTCACAGCTGTGCCAGGCAGGTGAGCCTGCGATGTCTCCGGTGTAAGGCGTTAGGCTACTTCTCGAACTCGAGTTACTGAATCGGCCTGGGGACCTTTCTGTCCTTGAACGATGTCGAATTCCACCTCGTCCCCTTCTTTCAAGCTCTTGTATCCATCGAGTTGGATCGCGCTGTAATGGACAAACACGTCGGGTCCATCGTCGCGGCCGATAAAGCCGTAACCCTTCGCGTTATTGAACCACTTCACTTTGCCTTTGTGTTGAGCCACTAGCCTGTCGACCTTCCTTAATGCGTATCGAGCATGAGGAGAACAAACTGCTCTCCTTTACAGACGCATCAGGCGGTCGAATGGTTTTCCTCAAAATACCCGTTGATTGGTGTGAGGCTTTTACGGCAAGTGCCCTATTTTCTGTTCTTTTTTTTCTCTTTTTGCCGCATACGGTCATAAAGCATCACTGAAATCAGCGTTTTACCGTCGTGAACCTTACCCTCTTCGATCATGCTCAACAACCTGGAGAGGGGCATCGTTTCTATTTCCAACTGCTCGTCGTACTCCGGCTGGGCTTCTCCTACAGTCAGGCCTTCGGCGATGAACACCTGCATCCACTCACCCAGAAAGCCGGGGCTGGCAAAGTAACGGACCATTTTGCGCCAGCGCGCGGCCTTAAACCCTGTTTCTTCCAGCAGTTCGCGCTTGGCTCCAGCCAGCGGATTCTCACCTTCCTCCAGTTTTCCCGCCGGAATCTCGAGCAGATATTCTTTTGCGGCATGACGATACTGGCGTTCCAACACGATCAAGGGGTCGCGCTTGCTTTTCGCATCGTCGATCGCAAGGATGACGACCGACCCATTGTGGCGCACAACATCGCGCATCACCTTCCTGCCATTCTCCAGAATTTCGTCGGTGTATACGCGGAAGAGCGGACCTTCATAGCTCAACTTCGATGAGACCACTTCAATTTTTGGGTGTTTTTTGCTGGCTTTCTTGTGTGCACCCTTAACCGACGCTTTTTCCTTGGCCATGCCACTCCTTCACGTGATTTCCTGTTGAGATTGTTGGCACTGTCGAAGTTCATGCGGCTTTCCTTACTGAAAGCCGCACACGCGAACCTGTTTGGCGCCTAGTGTAGGAAATCCGGTCACGCTGCTGGATAATTTAAAGTACCATCCGGGAATCGGTTTGCTGGGGGCCGCTCAGGGCAGGAAGTCTGCATCTTCGGGGCCTGGAGCTCCATCCTATGTTGGCGGACGTGTATCGCCTGTTTGAGGCGTTATGCGTTTGAGGCTTAGGGGGCCAGGAAGAGCTGCGCCGGCTATGTCGCTGGCGTCGTGAGAAACTACTGCAGAGGGAGCAAGGATGGCACTGGAACAGGAGACGGCGGTGAAGACCGAGTGTTATCCCATCGCACTTCTGCCCGGCCTCAGCCGGCTGTTCCTGGACTTCGCGGAACGCCGTGAGGCGCTCGCGCCCTTCTACCCGGCCAGCGCATATTCCACCCAGTGGATGACCGCGCCTGCAGTACTCTCCACCGCTCATCGCGCGACTCTATGCGACGTATTGGAGCAGCAGAACCGCACGTTCGGCGCATCTGACGCGGTTTTGCAAAACATCGCCCGGTTGCGTGACGGCGCGGGCGCAGTGGTCACCGGCCAGCAGGTGACGCTCTTCGGCGGCCCCCTCTTTACCATACTCAAAGCCGCGACCGCGATTCGCAAAGCAAAAGATGCCTCCGCCTCTGGCAACCCGCATGTGCCGATTTTTTGGTTGGCGACCGAGGATCACGACCTGGCGGAAGCGGATCATGTAACGCTGCCCGACCGCCATGAGCTGAAGACGCTGCGACTGCCTACCGGGTCCGCCCATGGAGTAGCGGCCGGCGGCGTGACCGTGGGGAAGAACGTTGAGGAGCTGGTAGCCCAGGCGGGCGAAATCCTCGGCTCCGGGCCGGTGCTCGACCAGTTAGCCGCCTGCTATCGGGAAGGCCAAACGCTAGCGCAGGCTTTTGCGCGATTCATCTCCGGAATTTTTGCCGCGCAGGGATTATTGGTAGTGGATGCGGCTTCGCGCGGCTTCCATGCTTTGGGTAGCGATGTTCTGCGCCAGGCGATCGTGCGCGCGGATGAGCTGCGAGTAGCGATCACCGATCGCGACCAGCAACTGGTTGCTGCCGGCTATCACTCCCAGGTTTTGGTTCCGCAGCTATCGAGCCTGCTTTTCCTGTTCGATCGCGACTCCGGAGCGCGGGTTCCGCTGCGGCGAACGGCTGATGGTGGTTGGCAAGCAGCAAGGCACGCTTATTCCACCTCGGAGTTGCTGGCTATTCTGGATGCAGAACCCGAGCGACTCAGTCCCAACGCTCTCCTGCGGCCGGTTTTTCAGGATGCCATCCTGCCCACCGGTGCTTACGTAGGCGGTCCGTCTGAAGTGGCATATTTCGCTCAGTCGCAGGTGCTTTATGAACGCATCCTGGGGCGCACCACGCCGGTCCTTCCTCGATTGTCGGCTACGCTTATCGAACCGGCGATCGGTGGTCTTCTCGCCCGGCACGATGCCTCCTTACCCGATGTGGTGCAGAGTGCCTTACGGGATCCGCTGGAGTTGGCTCAGCGGTTCGGTGCGCGGGCGATTTCGGCGGTGGGCAAACGCAAACTCGCCGCGGCTGGAAGTGCTCTGGACACGGAGCTCTCGGCGCTGGCCACCTATATGCACTCTCTCGATCCCGGCCTGGGCCGGGCTGCAGATGTCAGCAGCTCCAAGATGCGCTACCAAATGAACCGCATGCGCCGGCTGGCGGCAAATTATGAGCTCCGCCGCGAGCAATCGCTCAGCCGCGATGCTGGTCTGATCGCGCTCAACCTTTTCCCTGATCGCCGTCCACAAGAGCGTATTCTTGCTGCCGCATGGTTCCTGTCCCGCTACGGCGAGGGCCTTCAGGAGTTGCTGGTGGAACAAGCCGGGCAGCAGTGCCCCGGTCACAAAGCCATTTGGCTGTAGTTTGTCTGAGCGGCGGATGGAGTGGCAGCTGCCAGGCAAGCCCACAGCAGGTCCCGGTTAAATGTTTTAGAATGTCGGCAGCAATGAAGGCTAGAGCGGACAAGCCGTTCGACGTGACCTGTCCCGATTGCGGGGCGATCCTGAAGGTCGACCCGGAGACTCGGGCGATCCTCTCGCACACACCGGCTCCGCGCAAGCGGACCTTTGAAGATTTCGAAGCTGCAGCCAAGGCCATGCGCGCGCAGGATGAACGCAAAGAAGACATTTTCCGGCAGTCGGTAGAAGCAGAAAAGAATAAACAACAATTGTTCGACAAGCGATTCGAGGAAGCGTTGCGCAAGGCGAAAGAGACTCCCGACGAGGGACGCCCTCTGCGTGAATTCGATCTCGATTAAGCAGTTTCCCGAACGAGATAACCAAAGCCGAAGACCTTTTTTGTGGTTTCTTCAGGCAATCATCAACGGGAAGCTGATTTAAGGCATTTTCTCCGCATCTCAACACAAGCAGTTCATGCGAAAGAGAGACACCTATGGGGATCACGCACATTCCGCAGCAAGTGGCATCCAGCGTTCAGGGCGCGGCCGACAGCTTGAAGCAGCAGGGAACCCGGCTTCTCGACAACGGTTGGGATAAGAACTGGGTGCGCACGGTGGCCGCCGGGTCCCTGGTGACGGGAGCGGTTCTGCTGGCCACAGGCAAGCGCAAGTCCGGTTTAGCCGTTGCTGCCGCCGGTACGGTCTTCGCGTTGCTTGAAGATCCGGAGGGCGTCAAGAAAGTCTGGAACAATCTCCCGGATTATCTCGAGAGCGGGCACAGCCTCCTGGGCCGTTTCGAAAAGTTTGTAGGAGAGCTTACTGCGCAAGGCGAGAAACTTCGCAGCGTCGTCGAAAAAGCTGTACGCGAAGCCTAGACTTACCCAATCCCTAATTGCTCGCGGGCCTTCTGGCTGATGCGGTCGGGTGTCCACGCCGGTTCCCATATCAGGTTGACGACAGTCTCGCTGATGTCAGGGACGCCCGCCAGCCGGTTCCGCACCTGTTCCATGATCGAGACGTGGGCTGGGCATCCCTGCGAGGTCATGGTTATATCTATTTCCACACGCTGCCTGGGAAAGGCCCGCTTGGAGTTCGCGTCTGGAGTCAGCCTGACCGTGTAAATCAACCCCAGGTCGACGATATTCACCGGGATTTCCGGATCATAGCAATCTCTCAGGGCAGTCAGGACATCGTCTTCGGTGAGGGCCATTCTGTTCTCCGCGAGTCAATGTTTGCGCTCCACCAGGTACCGTGCCACTGCCTTCAGGCGATCGGCTTGTTCCCCATACCCGGTAAGCTGCGCGAACGCCTCTTCGACCAACCGCTCCGCATCCTGAATGCTCTGCGCCACCCCGTACACTGCGGGCCACGTGGCCTTCTCGCTGGCTACATCCTTGCCCGCTGTCTTTCCCAGTTGAGAAGAATCCTGAGTTACGTCCAGCACATCGTCCATGATCTGAAAGGCCAAGCCTGCTTTGCGTCCGAACTCTCGCAGGCGTTCGATGTCGCTCGCGGAACCGCCGGCGTAAAGGCCGCCGGCCATCAGGCTGACGCGAATCAACGCACCGGTCTTAGCACGATGGATGCCTTCTACCAGCTCCGGGGTTGGCTTATGTTCCTCTGCTTCAAGGTCCATAACCTGGCCGCCGATCATGCCCTCGACAGTTCCTGTCGCCTGCGCAATCGAGCGCACAATTTCCACGGTTTGCGGGGCTGGGCACTGCATGCCCGGCGAGCACCTCGTAGGCCTGCGTCTGCAGCGCATCCCCGGCCAGGATGGCGATGGCTTCGCCAAAGGCCACGTGGCAGGTCGGCTTGCCGCGGCGCAGATCATCGTTATCCAGCGCAGGCAAATCATCATGAATCAGGGAATAGGTGTGCAGCATTTCGATCGCCGCGCCCAGCTCTTCCACTCCTTTGGGAAACTGAGCGGAGCCTGCAATCATTCTCGCCGCTTCCATGCACAGCACCGGCCGAAGCCGCTTGCCACCGGCAAAAACACTGTGCCGCATCGCGCGGTGAATCGAGACCGGCGCCTGATCCGGACCGGGCAATAGACGATCCAGGGCCTGATCGATTAGCTCCGCACCGCTGCCCAGAATCTCCCGCACATTTTGCTGCATTTGCGTAATCATACGCGACGGTGAACGCGCTCTTTGCGCTCCCGCATAACCGCCAGCGCGAGCGCCAGCAGTGCGATGGCGGAGATTGCCCGCCCGGCCACGACATCCCGGGTCGCGGCCCATCGCACTTCCATCACATGACGCCCTGTGTTTACCGGGATAGCCATCAATCCGTCTTCCCGTAAAGGCCGGCTGTTCACCGTTTGACCATCGACCGTCACTCGCCATGACGGATAGTCCATCAAACGCAGCACAGCGTAACCTGTCTCCGGGGTTACAACGCTTACTGTCCAGTGCTCCCCGTTCCATCGTCTGGCGTCTACCTGCGCCGCGATGCTGCCGGGGTTTCCGGCTCGCCACTCGGGGTTGTCTGTCCGCGTGTCGTCCGCTGTGTCATCCTGCGCGGAACGCAGCACGCGCACCAGGGGCAGGTCCTGCTGGACGGCGGCATTATCCACTCCGACCGGCGTGTACTCGTCCGTGCCTTCGGTGCCTTGTCCCAGGCGGAATCCGGCAAGCTGTGCCGCCACAGCATCCTCATCGTCGCAGGGCTGGAAGAAGAGCAGGGCGCCGCTGATGGCCATGGCGGCGATCACCATGCCGGCCAGCACAACGCGCCACCTGGCCTGGCGAACGACGGCCATGCTGGCCAGCGCGCAGCCAATCACGCTCAGCGCCATCAGCCAACGCCAGGGGAACTGCAGAAATTTCAGGTGCGGCGCGTACTTCCAGATCACATTGCTGGCCGAGCAATTGCAGTAACAGGATGACTGGGAGAGTCGCGATCAGAACACCTGGTCGACCCGCCCGCTCGCTTTCTCCACGCCAGGTACGCTGCTACGGAAGCCCCCGCCAATTCCAGGACCAGGATCCATGAGGCCGTTCGCAATACCTGGTCATGAAAGGGGTTGGCCGTGTGCGCGAACAGGAAGCTGTCCTCGACGCGCATTCCAGGATTAATCGCGCGCTCGATCTGTACCCACCGCTGCTCGAACGCCGCGGGCACGATGTAGAAGGCGGCCAGTCCCAGCCCGAGAGCTATTCCACCAGCGGCTCGCAGAGCCGGCCAGGGCCTGCCTTCCGCTATCCACATGCCCAGGGCGAGGACTGCCAGCAGATAGCTGCCGATCACCGCGGCCGGTGAATTGGTGAGCCATAGAGCTGCCACCGACAGGCCGAGCGGCGCAACGGATCCGCTTTTCCTGAGCGCGAAGAGCACCATCAAGGGAAGCCAAGCGGCGGCCAGCAGCTCGCCAAACGCCGAGCGCTCGTAGGCCACAAACATCGCATACGGATTGGCGACATAGAGACAGGCGGCAAACGTTGCAGCGTCGGACGGCGCCCACTCCCGCGCCAGCAGGTACATGCTGCCCCCGGCGGCCAGCAGCGCAAGCAGCACGAAGAGCACCGGAGCCGCATGCCATGAGGTCAAGGTCCCCAACAGGGCGCCCAGCAGCCAGGAAGCCGGCGGATAAAAGATCAACCGCGGCTCGCCGGCGCCGTAGTTCGCATCCTGCACCCAGTGGGGATAGATCAGGCCTGCATGCCAGGCCCGCGCAACCTCCATCCAGGAGAGCAGGTGAAAGTCGAAATCGTGGCCGCACGAATTGCCTCTTGCGAACAGAACTCCAACCGCGATCAAGGCCGTGCATGGCGATCAGAAGGGGCGGCATCCTACGCGAGAGGGCCGGAAGGGATACGGTGTTGGTCGTCAAGGCACCAGTCGCAGAGTATGCGTGGTTGACGCGGTCACGGCCGCCTCCTGAAAGGCATGGCAAAGGTTTTGCCGCTATACCAGGACGGCCACTGGTCCAGAAAGTATGGGCTGAGTGGGTCGCCGGACTCGCCCATCACAATGTTCTCCGTCGATCCATCCACATTGCTCCAGTCCACCGTGAGGCGCTGGCTTGCACCCAATAGTCCGCGCACGTGGTTGAGCGTGGTCTCGTCTCCCCACAGCTGGTGGGGCCCGGTGCTGGTCCAGCTGCGGAAAAAAGGCAGCATCCCATAGAGAGGGTGTCGCACATCGATCACGTGCTGGCTGCCGTACGTCCAATCGCGAAGCGATGAAGGGGCATGATGGTCGGCCATACCTTGACGCACCGCTGCGGCGATCAGGTCATCCCAGCTCTTGTATTTGGCGGGCAGCCATTCGGGTGGAGCCTTCTCCACCATCTCTTCCTGCACAAAGTTTTTGCTTTGCCAATCGTAAAGCTGCCAGTCTGAGCCCAGCTTGGGCTGCAGGATCAGCGGCCAAAGCGCTTGCTTGGTGGCGTCCACGATCTCCGCTGCCACGGAATCCCTGGTGATGACTCCATCCCAGGAACGCATCAGGTCCGCAGCCTGCCGCAGTTGCGCGTCCGGGGCCGTCGCTCGGTCAATGGAATAGGCAAAGCGCTGGGCCAGTTCCCGGTCCACCTCGGAGAAGGTGTCCATCTGCAGTGTGAGCATATCCGCTGGCGTGAGCTTGGTATGACTGGAAAGCCACTTCCATATGCGCTCATTGCGGTACGGTGCGTCCCAATTGAGTGCTAGCGGGTACGGATATCCATCGGGGCTAATGCGCGAGTTGGCGGTTGCCACAATACCGTTGTCAGGATCCAGCACGCTCGGGAGTTCGGCGAAGGGAATGTATCCTTGCCACTCGTGCTCGCTGTCGGCTGGGGTTCCGGTCTCCACGATCGGGACCCCACTCAGGCCAGCGGGGCGCAGGGGAAATAGCCCCACTGCCTGGTAGCCGATGTGGCCCTGGTCATCGGCGTAAGCCATGTTCTGGGTTGGCCCCCACCATTGGCTCATTGCCTGGCGGAACTCTGTCCAGTTACTGGCTGCGTCCACAGCCTGTATCGGCAAACCGCCCAGTGGCGTCGTGTACAGGGTCCATTTGAGCGACAGCATGCGCGTCTCGTGAGGCAACAGGGGAGTGATCACCGGCCCGTGGTCGGTGGTCTCCACATCAATCAGCACATCCTGGCCGAAGCGCACGTGGATGTGTTCCCGGTCATGCTCCGGCTGGCGCCATCCCTTGCCGGCCCAGTACTCGCCCTGGGCATTCGTCTTTTCCACGTACACGTCCTGCACATCCCCGTTGAGCGTGGTGTAACCCCAGGAAATGTGGTCGTTGTGGCCCTCGATGATGAGGGGGATGCCCGGTGTGGTTACCCCGGCCACGTGGAAGCTGCCCGCCTGCAGGTCTTCCTCATGCCAGATGTCGGGAATGGAGTGCTCCAAATGCATGTCATTGGAAAGCATGGCCTTTCCGCTGGCCGTATGGGCGCCGCTCACGGCCCATTCGTTGGAGCCGCGCCGGCAGCTGTCGCAAGGGTCCGACCCCAGATTGAGAATTTCCCGCAGGCGCAACAGATCCTGGAGGGTTGTTTGCGACTCGTCGAGGGGAACCTGGGGAATATTCTGCTGGGGAGCGGTCAGGTCGGGTATCGATTGTGTAGGCGGGTGGTCCCGCCAGGTGGTCGTAGGGTAGAGCTCGGCGACCAGGTTTGGCGCCAGCTTCGCCTCTACCTGGGCACGCTCCAGCTTCCAGGGGTACAGGGTATCGAGCCGGGCCACCATGTTCAGGGCCACCAGCCAGGAATCCACCGGCTGCCAGGGCCGTGGCTTGTAGCCCAGCAGCCGGAACTCGGCCGGGAGGTTGTCCTGATGGGCGGTGATGTAGGCGTTGACCCCGCGCGCAAACGCTTCAAAGAGCCGCTTCTGGTCCTCCGGCATGGTTGCCGTCAGGTGTTCCGCGGCCGGCCGGATCTGCAACACCCGTTGCAACTTATCGTGTTCCACCACGCTCGAACCGAGCAGCTCGGCGAGCTCGCCGGCGGCGAAACGCCGGGCCATATCCATCTGCCAGAGGCGGTCCTGCGCCACCACGAAACCCTGCGCTTCAAGCAGGTCATCCATGGTCGCCGCCTGGATATGGGGAACGCCATGCACGTCGCGGCGCACCATAACCGGTGCAGTGAGCCCCGGCAGCCGCAGTTGGCCGTCGAGCTGGGGCGCCTGCTCGCGCATGGCCTTCTTGAGCCATGCAACACTCGCGGCGGTCCCCACTGCCGCCGCGATCAACAGGCTGATTACCAGGCCGGCGCCAATCCTGGCCAGCAACGGCAACCTCCGCCGCCGAGCGGCGCCCACCTCGACTTTGGCCATCATCTTGCGCTCATTGTCTCATCGCGGGAGGGTTTTCTGGGGCCGCAGCTTGACAGGTAGGCGGTGGGCGGCAATCCTAGTCATTCGCCCATACCCGGATTTCCTGTGGAGCTGGCTTGCGTTGGCGAAGTGTGCGGCTTTCCTTACTGAAAGCCGCACACACGGTCTCGTTCAGCGCAGCGTACAGGAAATCCGGGGCGAGCGTTTCGTTCGTTTTCGAGAGAGGAACATAACTGTTTGAAGGTTCGCGTTTTCTATCACGACCGGTGCTTTGACGGAGCGTGCTCTGCTTCGCTCTTCATGCGCTTTCACCGCGAATGCATCCGCCCGGATGCGCACTACGATTTTCACGGGCTGGTGCATCGCGCCGGAGCGCTTTTTGACGAGTCTGATTTTACCGGCGACGAGAATGCGATCGTGGACTTCAAATACAGCGCTTCGCCGCGCATAACCTGGTGGTTCGATCACCACCTGAGTGCCTTTCTTACCCCTGCGGATCAACAGCATTTTCTTCTTGAGCAGCAGAGCGGCAATACGCGCCATTTCTACGACCCCAACTACACTTCCTGCACCAGCTTTATCGCCCACATCGCGCAAACCCGCTTCGGCTTTGACCCTGCGCCGGTTGCCGAACTGATCCGCTGGGCTGACATCGTAGACGGGGCTCTTTACGAAAGCCCCAAGGCCGCGGTCGAAATGGCGGAGCCGGCCATGAAGCTTACGCTGGTGATCGAATCGAGCCAGGATCCGGCCTTTATCCCGAAACTGATTCCGTTGCTCACGACCATGAGTCTGAGCGAAGTTCTGGAGCAGCCTTTTGTCGCCGAGCTTCTGCCGCCGCTGCTGGAGAGGCATCGCAAGTCGCTGGAGATTATCGGTGCGCGCACCGAGCTGGTGGATGGCACGCTCTACTTCGACATTACCGATCAGCCGTTCGAGGGCTATAACAAATTCGTTCCTTATTTCCTACATCCGGACGCGACCTACAGCGTGGGTCTGAGCAAGTCCAGCTTTCGCACCAAGGTCGCTGTCGGTTCGAATCCCTGGACCAAGGCGCGGCCGGAGCAGATGGTCAACCTGGCACAAATCTGTGAGCGCTACGGGGGCGGAGGGCACGCCCGGGTGGGCGCAATTTCCTTCCCACCCGACCAGGGTGATCGGGCCCGCGCCGCGGCTGCCGAAATCGTTATGGAGCTTCGCGCCCACAATCCGTTCCCATAATCATAGGGAAGGCCAAAACCTCAGATCCCTCCACGGCAGGCCGGGATAGGTCGGCTTCCTTCTAGAGACACAGGTCCCCACGTTTAGTGCGGCACTAAACACGGATATGCTCGCACCTGTGTCCCGCCTTTGGCGGCGAGGTCATGCGCACGATAGACTCCAGGAGCAGGAGCAACCAGGAGCAGGAGCAACCACGAATGAAGCTTTATCGCACCGCCACCGGCTACATAGTCGAGCAGCAGGATCGATTCTATGCAGGTGCAGACACGTCCTGGGATCAACTGGTCATGCGCGAGGATCTCGAAGCCCATCTGACCAAGGCTCTGCAGCAGCAAAAGCCGCTGGAAGCCGGCTCCTTTGCCGGGATCGAGAAGCTGCTATTGCCCCCCATCGGAAGCCAGGAAGTGTGGGCCTCCGGGGTCACCTACTATCGCAGCCGCAATGCCCGCATGGAGGAAGCAAAGACCGCGGGCGGCGGCGATTTCTACGATCGTGTGTACGTCGCGGAACGTCCTGAGCTTTTTATGAAAGCGACCCCGAATCGTGTGGTCGGCCATCGCGGCAAAGTTGCCATCCGGCGGGATGCCACCTGGTCCGTGCCCGAGCCCGAACTGACGCTACTGGCCAACCCGGCAGGTAAAATCGTGGGCTACACCATCGGCAACGACATGAGCTCGCGGGATATTGAAGGCGAGAATCCGTTGTACCTGCCGCAAGCCAAGGTCTATGACCGAAGCTGTGCCCTGGGGCCGGGGATCCTGATTGCCGGCAGTGAACCGATCTCACCGTCAACCGAGATACAAATGCAGATCCTGCGCGCCGGCAAGACTGTCTTTTCGGGCTCCACAGCACTCACGGAATTGAAGCGCAAATTCAGCACCCTGCTCGAATATCTCTACCGCGACAATGGCTTTCCCAACGGCTGCTTCCTGCTGACCGGGACAGGCATTGTTCCGCCCGATGAGTTCACCCTGCAGCAGCAGGACGAGATTCACATCACCATCGCCGGGATCGGCACGCTGATCAATACTGTTGGCTAAGATTTCGGAGCGTTGATCTTGTACGTCAGTTTGTCCGATTCAAATCGTCCGCTGGGCGCGGCGATACCGGCGCTCTTCAACTTTTCCTCGTCTTCCGGGGTGGCACTCGGGCCGTCGTAAACGACGTGAAACTCGTAGGTCCCATGCGCGTTGGTGTCGACGCCCATGGCCAGAGGCCGCCTTGCCTCGTAGGTCTGGCCGGGTTTCAGCGCCAGCCAGTTCTTGGACCGTTCGCGAATGTCGGGCAGTCCACTGCCGTCTACTTCGAGGCCGCAATCGATAGCCGGCTGCGGCTGGTTGGAATTCTCCGGGATGAACTTGACGTCCAGCGAAAGCGCGCCTGGGGCGCTCTTGCACAGCAGGGGTGGATCCGGGATGTGCAATAGATGGCCTGACTGATTCGTTATGTGGATCACCAGGATCGGCTGCTGCTCCGGTGCAGCCATGTCGACGGAAGCCGTCAACCTTATGTCGGGCTTGTTGGTCTGCTTGGCGCCAGCTCCCATCAGTAGTAACCCCATCAGTCCGGCGGTAAGCAGAGTTCGCATAGGGCCCTCAACCTACGATCCTAGTACATTTCTCCTCCACGTTATAGCTCGACCTAAGGTGGTCTCTCCAGGTCGAAACGGTCGGTGGTGCGCACGTAAGTCGAACCTGCCATGCGCCCGATGGCGTGCAGCTTGTCCGGATCAATGCGGAAGTTCTCGACCATATCCGGGCGAACATGAAAGCGCAACACTTCGCCCAGCACCAGGCTTCCCCCGCCTGGTTTATCGCTCACCTGTACCACCTGAAGCAGCCGGCATTCCATATGGATATGGCTTTCGGCCACCCGCGCCGGCTTCACCAGCTCACTTGCCAGCGGGGTCAGTCCGGAGAGTTCGAACTCGTCCACCTCCGGCAGCACCTGGGCTGCCGTCGCATTCATGCGCTCAGCGAATTCCTCGGACACAATGTTGACGACAAATTCGCGCGTCGCAGTGATGTTGCGCAGCGTGTCCTTCGCCATAGGCGGGACTGGGCGCAGGATGGGACAAAAGACTACCACCGGTGGATTCGAGCTGCAGGCTGTGAAGTAGCTGAAGGGCGCGAGGTTCCTTACGCCGTTCTCGTCCGCACTCGATACCAGGGCGATGGGCCGGGGCACAATCGAGCCCACCATCAGCTTGTATATATCGTTAGGGGAATGGTTAGCGGGGTCGAAAGCCAGCATCTTCCGGGATGCCGGCTTTCCATCGTCTAGCTCGCTCATGCAATCTCCAACTCTGAGTGGTTAAAGATTGCCGCGTTCCGCCTGCTCGCGCTCGATGGCCTCGAACAGCGCTTTGAAGTTACCCTTCCCAAAGCTGCGGCTCCCTTTCCGCTGGATGATCTCGAAAAAGAGCGTCGGACGATCCTCCACCGGGCGGGTGAAGATCTGCAGCATGTAGCCTTCATCGTCACGGTCCACCAGAATGCCGAGCTTCTCCAGTTCTTCCAACGGCTCCTCAATCCGGCCGGTACGCGCCTGCAATTGGGTGTAGTAGGAATGCGGCACGCGAAGGAACTCGATACCCTGTTCTTGCAGCCGGGCTACGGTTTGCAAAATGTCATCCGTAGCCAGGGCGATATGCTGCACGCCCGGCCCGTGGTGGAACTCCAGAAACTCCTCGATCTGCGACTTCCGCCGGCCCTCCGCGGGCTCGTTCAAGGGGAATTTCACCCGCCCATTGCCGTTCGCCATCACCTTCGACATCAGCGCCGAGTACTCGGTAGAGATGTCCTTGTCGTCGAAGTGCTGATAGAGAGAAAAACCCATCACGGTCGAGTAAAAGTCCACCCAGCGATTCATCTCGTTCCAGCCTACGTTGCCCACTACATGGTCAACGTGCAGCAGGCCTGTGGGGCGGGCCAGAGTGGTCTTTTGCCTTGTGAACGTATCCGGGCAAGAAACGCACCGTGATAATTCTTGCGCTCGACAAAGGTGTGGATGGTATCCCCGTAAATGGCGATGGAAGCCAGCTTTGCACTTCCATGCTCGTCCTTAATTTCGTGCGGCTCCTCTACGCTGCGCGCCCCTCGCCGGGTCGCTTCTTTCCAGGCCAACCGGGCGTCATCCACCCATAGCGCAACGTCGCGAACACCGTCGCCGTGCAGGCGGATGTGCTCAGCCACCTCGTTGTCCGGCCGCAAGGGTGTGGTGAACACAAAGCGGATCTTGCCCTGTTGCAGAACGTAAGAGGCCCGGTCGCGCTGGCCCGTTTCGGGACCGGCGTAAGCCACCAGGCTGAAGCCCATGGCGACGCGGTAGAAGTAGGAGGCCTGGCGTGCATTGCCGACATAGAACTCGACGTAATCGGTGCCGTTCAACTGCAGAATGTCTTGGCTGGTTTGTGGCTCGTGGTGCGTAAGCGTGGTCATAAAACCTGGGTTACTCCTTGGGTCGCCCGTATGAGGGCCGGAAGAAAGATATACCTTCGGGGAGATACTTGGATAGGCCCCCAAAGGTAGGATAACTACTGGGACAACCCCATTGTCGGCTGCCGCAACTGACTTGGATGCGCAGCGGAGATGAAATGCCGGTGAATGTGTCTATATAAGGGGGAGGAAAGATCATGGCGACCGGTTCAGCAACGTTGGGGGCAGCAGAGCCGTACCTGATCCAGCAAGACTGGACGGCCTACACGACCGAGCAACACGCTACCTGGGCGGAACTCGTAGGCCGCCGCATGCCCCAGATCGAAGCCCACGCTTGCCAGGAATATTTGGAAGGTTTTCACCAGATTGGTCTCAGAGCCGACCTGATTCCCGACCTAACCGACGTGAATCAACGGCTTAGGCCCCGGAGTGGCTGGAGAGCTACCCCAGTAAGCGGCTTTCTGCCTCCAGACGCCTTCTTTGCCATGCTGGCTGCCCGGCAGTTCCCAACCACCACCTGGTTGCGGAGCAGGGAATCCCTTGAATACATCCCCGAACCGGATATCTTCCATGACGTCTTCGGCCACGTTCCCATGCACGCCCACCCGGTATTTGCCGATTTTCTTCAGCACTATGGGGTGGTGTGCGCAGCCTTATCCGACAAGGAGGCCCTGGAGAAGATGGGTCGCCTGTTCTGGTTTACGGTCGAGTTTGGCATCATTCGCCAGCGGGGAGGCTACCGGCTCTACGGAAGCGGGTTGATCTCCTCCCAGGGAGAATCGAATTACGTGGTGGAGGGCGGACCGGAAATTCGGGACTTTGATGTGGACCAGGTTCTCAACCAGGAGTTTTCTACCTCCGAAATGCAGCCAGTTCTATATGCGGTTGAGTCCTTCGATCAGATTTACGAGGCTACCTACGAAGCCGAGCGACGCCTCTGCCACGGGCGCTGAGCTGGCAGGAACAAGCAGGGGTTGGTCTCAGCGACAACCCGGCGCCATGGACCGCGCGGTAATATAGCCCGTATTTTCTTCAAACTGTCACGAGCAATGGTGCACAATTTTTGTACAAGGGGGCTATCTTGCCGCGCATCCACTTTCAGCAGCAGCTTGCCGCGCTCAAAGATAAATTGTTGGCCATGGCTGCGCTTTCTCAGCAAGCGGTGATCTCGTCGGTTGACGCCTATCTGCAGAGGGATGCCGGGTTGTGCCAGTATGTTCGGGAGAACGAGACCGCCATCAACGCCGCGCAGCGCGAGGTGGACGAGATGGCCTACGAGCTGCTCGCCCAGGAGCAGCCGATGGCCATCGACCTGCGCTTTATTCTCGCGGTGATCAAGATCAATGGCGATTTGGAACGCGTCGGCGACCAGTCGATGAGTATCGCAATCCGAACCCAGGAATTACTGGAGTATCCTGCGGCTGAGCTGCCGGTGGACATTGCGTCGATGGGCGAACACGCCGCGCGCATGGTTCGCTCGGCCATTCAGGCGCTGCTGGATGCCGATGCCCAGTTCGCGGATGCGGTGGTGGTCATGGATGATGAGATCGACCGCATGAATCGTGTGGCCCGAAGCGCGCTTATGAAGGTGATGGAAGAGCAGTCGGAGATCAGCTTGCAGGCGTTGAATGCGATCATCATTGCGCGTGCCCTGGAGCGGATCGCCGACCACGCCACCAACATCGCCCGGGATGTGATCTTCTGGATTCGCGGCGCTGATATCCGGCACCAGGTAAGTACCGCAATCGATTGAAGGAACCGGGTATGTATTGACTTGAGTCCCCGGCGGGATTACGGTTAAAGCATGTCTTTGTACTGTCGCCGTAGCGCTGGTTGTTGCGTGATCCCATCGCGCCGCACGGGTCCGTCCTAGAGCATTCAGTCGAATCAGCATCTCGGAAACCCGGGTGTCGGCGACCAGCGACGCCCGGGTTTTTTCGTTTTCAGCTCATTTTTTTATTCTGCTTGCATTCTGGAAGAAGGTATCGATGGCCGAGGTTAAGGAAACGAAAGCCCAGCGCATGGAGCGGCTTAAGCGGGAAAAGAACCCCTGGGAGGCAATGGCCGAAATACGTGCCTTCGCCGCTGCCGGCAGGGAATCGGTGCTCCCGGAATGGGCCTCTGCTTATTTCAAATGGTGGGGCGTCTACACCCAGGGTGACGGGGCCGGCGCACTGGGCGGCAAGGGCGGGGAAGGCAAAGCGACCGAGTACTTCATGATGCGTATCGCGCTGCCCAACGGCATCGCTAGCTCGGAGCAGATCGAGATCATCGCGGACATCGCCGCCAAGCACGGCCGCGATCTGGTCGATATCACCGTACGCCAGGCCATCCAACTGCATTGGCTGTCCATTGAAAGTCTTCCCGGAATCATTGAGCGCCTCGACGCTGCCGGGCTTTCCCCTAAAGGCGCCTGCGGTGACGTAGTACGCAATGTAACCGGCTGTCCACTGGCGGGTTTGGATGCGGACGAAGTTCTGGATGCGTCCCCGTTCGCACTGGCTGCGGCCGGAGATCTGAACGGCAATCCGGAACTTTATAACCTGCCGCGAAAATTCAAAGTCTCGATTACCGGCTGCTCGGTATGGTGCTCCTATCCAGAAATCAATGACATTGGTTTGACCCCTGCTGTGCGCTCGACAGCCAAGGGGCGCGAGGTGGGATTTTCCGTGCGCGTCGGGGGCGGTCTCTCTGCCGATCCGCATCTGGGCGTCCGCCTGAATGCCTTCGTCCAACAGGACCAGGCAGCCGCCGTGGTGCGCAAAATCACCGAGCTCTTTCGCGATCAGCAGGGATTGCGCGAAAGCCGCGACCGGGCGCGCATGAAGCATCTCTTTCTCCGCGAAGGGTGGACTGCCGAGACGTTTCTGGACGAATTGAATCGGCGCCTGGGCTACCAGCTTGATCCGGCGGTGGAAGAAGTGGTTCCGGATGACATTTACCGCGATCACGTTGGCATCCATCGCCAGAAGCAGGAGGGGCTTTGCTACATTGGCCTCTCGGTGTTGCGGGGGCGCATGACCGCTGCGCAGTTGAACGCCGTCGCCGGTCTGGCGAGCCGCTATGGCAGCGGCCAGTTGCGCACGACGGTGATGCAGAATCTCGTGGTGGTCAACGTGCCCACCGGCAAAACGCAGGAACTGGCCCGGGAGCTGGAGGCTATCGGCTTGCCGGTGGAGGGCTCCTCGTTCTGGAGGGGCGCCATTGCCTGTACCGGCAGTGAATTCTGCAAGCTGGCCATCACCGAAACCAAGGGCTTCATGCGTTGGATCGTCGACGAACTTGAGGAGCGGCTTCCCGCCTTCGACCAACATCTCAAGCTGCACGTGACCGGTTGCCCCAACAGCTGCGGACAGCATTGGATTGCTGACATCGGGTTGGAAGGCAAGAAGCTGAAGCACGAAGGCAAACTGGAAGACGCGTACTACTTCTGCGTGGGCGGTTCCGTGGGGCTGCATCAGCAACTTGCCCGGCCGGTGGGATACCGCTGCCTGGCGACGGAAGTCCCGGATGCGTTGGAGCGGCTGCTGAGTGGCTATTTGCAGGTGAGGCGGCCAGGAGAAAACCTGCGCGCATATTTCGCCCGCACCAGTGACGAGCAATTGCGAGAGCAGCTTGCCGGGGCTGTCCTAGAGCCTGTACCAAGAGACCCAGCCCCGATCGGCGGTAGACACCTTGAGTAATCGCGCAAGTCTCTTTCCCTTGTTTCTGAAGCTGGAAGGGAAACGATGCCTGGTGGTAGGCGCGGGCCTGATTGGCCTGGAAAAGGTAGAGAGCCTGTTACGCTGTGGAGCTTCCATCCGCGTCATCGCTCCGCAGGCGGTTGCGCGCATGCAGCAGTTGAGCGTAAGGGGAGATATCGAGTGGTTGGCGCGCCCCTTTGAGCCCGAGGACGCGGCCGGTTGCGATCTCATCATTGCGGCCACCAATGATCGCCAGGTGAATCAGGCTGTCTTTGAGGAAGCTTCGCGGCGCTCGATCCTGTGCAACACCGCGGACGATCCGCCGCTGTGCGACTTCTTCTTCGGTTCGGTCGTGCAGCGAGGCGACCTGCAGATTGCCATTTCGACTGCGGGTCAGAGTCCGGCGCTGGCGCAGCGCTTGCGGCGTGAGATAGACGCGCAACTACCGCCAGACCTGGGCACGTGGCTGGACGACCTGGGCCAGTTGCGCCGGGAAATCCTGCAGACGGTCCCAGCGGGGCAGGAACGCAAAGCTTTGTTACACGAGCTGGCGCATCGCGAGGTTTGTGGATCGCCGGGCTGCCCGGCGCGAGCCTTTGCCGCCGCTGGAGCCAAAGAAGTAAAGCCAGAGGTGTCGCAGTGAACAAGGCTGAGGCGGGCAAGGTCTACCTGGTAGGCGCCGGGCCCGGCGACCCCGATTTGCTGACCATCAAGGCCGCGCGCCTGCTGGCCGAGGCCGGTGTCGTGTTGCACGACGACCTGGTGCCGCAATCGATTCTGAGCCTGGCCGGCAAGCAGGCGTTGATCATCAGTGTGGGCAAGCGTTGCGGCCGGAAGAAGATTACCCAGGCGGCCATCCATGACCTGATGATCGTTTCGGCACGCAATGGGTTGGTCGTGATCAGGCTAAAATCCGGAGACCCCATGATCTTCGGACGCGCCGCCGAAGAGATCGACGCCCTGCGCGAGGCTGGGGTGCCCTTTGAAGTTGTCCCCGGCGTGACCGCGGCCTCCTCAGCCGCGGCATTTCTCGAGGCATCGCTCACCGACCGAAGGGTCTCCTCCAAACTGATCGTTTTGAGCGGGCACCACGCCGCACGCAACATACCCCAGCCGGAGCTTTGGCCTGGCAGCTTGCCCGAAGATGCAACGCTCGCTATCTACATGCCGGGACAAGACCTCCCTCAGGTGGCTGGCTCCTTGTTGAGGAGTGGAGTATCCGAAGCCATGCCGTGCGTGGCAGTCACCGACGCATCCCGTCCCGAGGCTGGGTATACCGCTTCGCGATTAAGCGGGCTGGCGCATCTACGCACTTCGGTGGCCCCCACCTTGCTGTTGGTCGGGCGCGCCTTTGAAGCTGTGTTGCGTCGGGACGCGGAATCTCAGCCGATGGAACAGGACGGGTGCCCCAGGTTCCCTGGATTTCCTGTTGATTTTGGGGGAGTTGACTGACTGCATGCGGCTTTCCTCGATGGAAGCCGCCCACGCGGGTCCTCTCTGGCGCTGGGTAACAGGAAATCCAGCTTCGCGCCCGCGTACCTGGGCGAAGACGTTTAGTTTCCGTTGGCTCTCCCAGAACGCGTATCCGCACTGATCTCTATTCTCGCGGCCTGAATTTACCTCATCAAACCACTTCCTAGCGATCAACCGCTACCCATTTTCGCCCACGTATACTTTCGAGAACGCATGAAGATAATCACCACGGCTACCGCCTTCCCTCCGCACTACTTTCTGCAGGAGGAAGTTGTCGAAGCACTAAAAACCCAATGGGAAGACGGCCTGGAAAATGCAGCAGTACTGGAAAGGCTGCATTACCGAACAGGAGTTGCCGGCAGATACTTCTCCCTCCCTTTGCAGGAATACCCACCCCTCGATACCTGGGGAAAAACCAACAACGTCTGGATTGAAACCGCCGAGCGCTTGGGTGAGAAGGCAATCGACTGCGTTCTCACCAAGGCGGGGGTCGATCGCAAGCAGGTCGGTGCTCTCTATTTCGTCTCTGTAACCGGAGTCTCCAGCCCCTCCGTCGATGCCCGCCTGGTCAATCGCATGCGGCTTAACCCTCAAATCAAGCGCAACCCTATCTTCGGCCTGGGTTGCGTGGCTGGGGCCGCAGGTCTGGCTCGCGCTGCCGACTACGTGCGCGCCTACCCTGACCAGGTCGCGGTTCTGCTCTCCGTCGAGCTATGTTCCCTCACCTGGCAGCGGGACGACTTCACCGTCGCCAACCTGATTGCCACCGGCCTGTTCGGAGACGGCGCTGTGGCCGTGCTGGTGGCCGGGGACCAGGTCAAGCTCAAGGGGCCGAAAATTTTGGGGACTGCAGCCTCCTTCTATCCCGATACGCAGGACGTGATGGGCTGGAAGATCTCCGAAAAGGGCTTCCAGGTGGTGCTTTCCCCCGATGTGCCGACGGTGGTGAGGGAGAATCTGGGACGGGATGTGGATGCCTTCCTGGCCCGGCACGGAATGACCCGCGACCAGGTCGACTCCTGGATCATGCATCCCGGTGGCCCCAAAGTACTGGAGGCGGTGGCCGATGCCCTGGGACTACGCAATGGCGAACTGCAACTCTCCTGGGACGCATTGCAGCGTGTGGGCAACCTATCCTCGGCCTCGGTGCTCGTAGTGCTGGATGAGGTCATGACGCATCGCCGGCCTCAGCCGGGGGCGCGCAGCATTCTGGCCGCGATGGGGCCCGGATTTTGTTCGGAGATGTTGCTGCTGGAGTGGTAGGACAGGAGAGCCTGAGTGATCCGTTGCGATGCGCTCATTGCCGGAGGCGGTCCCGCCGGTCTCGCGGCTGCCATCGCCCTGCGGCAAAAAGGCCTGGATGTTCTGGTCGCCGACGCACTTTTTCCTCCCATTGATAAGGCGTGCGGTGAGGGCCTGATGCCCGATGCGCAGAAGGATCTGGCCGCTCTCGGCATCCAGGTAACCGCTCAGCACGGTGCGGCCTTCGACGGCATCGCCTTTTTATCCGGGCGCCACTATGCGGCAGCCCACTTCGAGCGCGGGACTGGCATGGGTATCCGCCGCTTGCAACTTCATTCGCTCCTGGTAGAGCGCTGCCGTCAGCTGGGCGTAAGACTGGCCTGGGGCAGCCGGGTAGACGCAGCGCGGAACCAGTGCTGGAGCATGGATGGCGAATCTTGCTCCTATCGCTACGCTATCGGAGCGGATGGCCAATCCTCCCGTGTGCGCCAGTTGATCGGCCTGGGTCAGGGAAACATTCTCAGCCGCCGCTTCGGCGCCCGCTGTCACTACCGCGTGAAGCCCTGGAGCCGCATGGTGGAAGTGCACTGGGGCGAGCTGGGCCAAGCCTACATTACTCCTGTCGGTCCGGAAGAAGTCTGTGTGGCCACCGTCGCCCGCTCACCGGCGGCAAGAATGGAGGCGGTGCTGGCCAGCCTGCCAGTGTTGCGAGGGCATCTTGAGGGGGCGGGCGAGCTGAGCAAGGTGCGCGGAGCACTGACCACCACGCGCAAGCTGCGTCGTGTGACTGCCGGCAACGTGGCGCTCACCGGCGATGCTTCCGGCTCTGCCGATGCCATCACCGGAGAGGGCATCGCGCTCTCCTTCCGCCAGGCTCGGCTGCTGGCTGAAGCCATCGCGGTCGATAACTTAGCCATCTATGAAGCCGGTCATCCGGCGGTTCTGCGGATTCCGCATCACATGTCCAGGGCCATGCTGAGCATGGATACCTGGCCGTGGTTGCGAGAGCGTGCCATGGGTTTGTTTTCAGCCCAACCGCAACTGTTTGCCCATTTGCTGGCCTTGCATCTCGGCGAGCGCACTTTAAAAGATTTTTTGTTTTGCGGCGTACCTGCCCGGAAGGCGGCTTAGGCGTATGGGATTCAAGCGCGGCACTGTGGTTCCTTGCGTAATTGCAACTCTGATTGTTCTCAGCGCCCAGTTTGCCTACCCACAAAACCACGGGCAGAACAAGGGGCTGAAGGTAGTACTCGATCCGGCGCAGACTGAGATTCATTGGACACTGAGCGGGGGCCTGCATACGACGCATGGCACCTTCAAGCTGAAGAGCGGTGAGTTGTTCTTCAACCCCGCAACCGGCGTGGCCGAGGGGGAGATTCTGGTCGATGCAACCACCGGGGAGAGCGGAAACGCGACCCGCGACAAACGTATGCAGGACGAGGTGTTGGAGAGCAATCGCTACCCTGCCATCTTTTTCCATCCCAGCCAGATCAAGGGGGCATTCGAATCGGGAGAAGCACCCCAGGACATCGTGGGGGTGGGCACATTCAACATCCACGGAGCGGATCATCCCCTGGAGTTGCCACTCAAGGTGAAGGTTGCCGCAGGCGTGGTCACGGCTACCACGCAATTTACCGTGCCCTATGTAGCTTGGGGAATGAAGAATCCCAGCAAGTTTATGCTCAAGGTGAGCAAGCAGGTGGAGATAGAAGTGAACGCTAAAGGAACTATCAAGCAGGTGGATTAGGGATCTAGTCCGCCGCCTGTTTGGTCCTTGAGGGTTGTTTTTGAAGGGTACGAGCTTCAGCTCGTACATAAGTGGTTGCAAACAAGTTCCGGCTTTAGCCGCACTTCTACCCTGGCCCGCGTTTTCCCTTGGCCTGTGAAGCCCTGGTGACGCTACATGTAGAAGGTCTTAATAGCGTCCCACGCGTAAATCCCGATAATTGCCGCGGTCAAAATACTGGTAACGCCAGTGAAAACCCTCAAAAAGGGTTGAATCTTAGCCAACTTGTGAATGATCGCATCGTTTTCCTTGTGCTGACGCTCGGAAATATCGTCCAGAAACAGCTGGTCGTCTTCATAGCGGGTAATGGTTCCCCGATAGAGCAGCAGACTCAGCAGAATGGCTGCGAATACTCCCCAGGCTATCCACAACACTGGAATAAAATGCATAATTGCCTCCCGGAATGAAGTCAGTCCCAGATACCGAGCGGGTCCAGAAATTTGGTGGGCTCGGAGGGTAGGAGGGGCTTACGGCTAAAAAATATAGACCCGAAAAGGGTCAATTGCCCACAAATTTCTTATTTATCGGGTCGATTCCCGGCAACTCGGCTCACTTTGGGAACCTCTCAAGCTGTAAGCACTTGAGGAGCAAGAAAAAATGAACGACCGAAGGAAACAGCGTGTTTTGGCAATATCAACAATTTTTGGATTGGCCTTTCTGGCTGCCTGCAACAACCCGCCCCCCTCGGACCAGCACCTGCAGGAACAGGCCGCCCAAGCGACGGAAAACGCCAAGCAGGTGTCCAAAGAGGCTCTTGCCCAGGCCCGGGTGGCCGCGGCCAACGCTGAACAGACGGTCAATGACGTCGCTGCCGGCGTCAAGCAGGGTATGAATACCAAGACACCCGCGGATAGCGCGCGGATTGACCTGAACGGAGCGTCTGAGGCAGATCTGACCGCCTTACCGGGAATTTCCGTGGTTAAAGCGAGACAGATCATTCAACACCGGCCTTACACCTCCACCCATGACCTGGTTACGTCCGGCGTGCTGACGGAGCATCAATTCAACGAGATCGCTCCCAAAGTGACGGTGCGCTAAGACGTGAGTCTCAGCCGCCCCGAACGCGTCTAATGGGATAGACGATTCCGGCTTGTCCTGGGCCGGGATCCGGGTCTAAACTAGTAACTGCAGGCAGCATAGGGAGATCACAGAATGTCAAGCGTCGCTGAACCAGTAACCAACCTCAATCCCGTAGCCATGCCTCTGACGCTTTCGCCTCAGGCGGTAGCTAAGGTCCATGAAATCATGGCGACTCAGGACCCCTTGCCGGCCGGCCTTCGCATTGGTGTGGTGGGCGGCGGATGCTCCGGGTTCCAGTACTCAATGTCGTTTGAGAACCAGGCCGGCATGATGGACAAGGTCTTCAAGTTCGACGACCTCAAGGTTTTTGTCGATGCCACCTCGCTGATGTACTTGAATGGCTGCGTGGTCGATTACGTGGAGACCCTGGAAGCGGCTGGATTTAAGTTCGATAACCCCGCAGTGAAGAGCACCTGCGGTTGCGGTTCCTCCTTCAACGTCTAGGATCAATCCTGTACGGAAAAGAAGGGCTCCGCCGCCTGGCGGGGCCCTTCTGCGTTATGCGAAGTTTTTCCCGCCTTCCTACAATATTTCCCCCTGATTCCCGTCTTCATCGTAGGCGTATGGAATGCCGAGTCTGGATCAGATAACCATCGAACAGGACCAGCTCATCGCCCAGGCGATGGAGAAAGACGGATCGCGCCTGCGCAACTACATTCGCAAGCGCGTGCTCGATCGCGAGGCCACCGAAGATATTCTTCAGGATGTTTTCAGCGAGCTGGTCGAAGCCTACCGCTTGTTGAAGCCGATCGAGCAGGTCAGCGCCTGGCTCTTTCGCGTTGCGAAGAATCGGATCATCGACCGTTTTCGCGGCAAGAAGATCGAGTCGCTGAACGAAGCTGCGTATGGCGATGAGGGCGACGATACGGTTCTGCTGGTCGACCTCCTTCCTTCGCTCGAGAGCGGCCCGGAGGCGTCCTACACCAGCCGCGTTCTGCTGGACGAGCTGGACGAAGCGCTGGATGAGTTGCCGGAAGAACAGCGCTCGGTCTTTGTTAAGCATGAGCTGGAAGGTTACAGCTTCAAAGAGCTGGCGGCCGAAAGCGGAGTGAGCGTCAATACGTTGTTATCGCGCAAGCGGTATGCCGTGCTCTATCTGCGCCGGCGGTTGCAGTTGATTTACGACGAGTTTGTAAGGAATTGAGGAAAGAGAAGAAATGAGGAACGGGATGAAGGGAAGATGGCTGTATAGAGGAGTAAAGATTGTCGCAATTGTCACCGCGGCGATTGCATTGTTCGGATTCATAGTGAAAGGCCTATGGAATGGGCTCATGCCCTCCATCTTCGGATGGCACACGATCAACTTCTGGCAAGCGGTGGGCCTGTTGCTGCTGAGCAAGATTCTTTTCAGCGGAGGCTTCCGCGGCAGAGGAAACATGCATTGGCGAAGCCGCATGGGAGAACGATGGGAGAAGATGTCTCCCGAAGAGCGCGAGAAATTTAGCCGGGGCATGCGCGGATGCTTCGGTCGTCGGAATTTGCAACCGGAGGAACAGAAGATTTGAGGCCGAATGAAGACTGCATATATTGAACCAGACCTACGGGCGTCCGAACTGGAGATCGAAAACGCCCGATTGCAGCGGTTAGTCGCCGAACTAATCGCCAGGAACCAACAGCTCCGCCAGGCGCTGGAGTCGACAACTCGGGATCGGTTGGCGCTAAGGTGAGATAGTTGCTATCCTGCCTCAACGATGAGACATGGATATTTCGCTGTGGCTGCGCTTCTGCTGGTGGCCACAGCGACCACCGCGCAGCAACCGGAAAACCTGCCGATCTGGGCTTATCCAGGTCACTTTGCACCCACCTCTTCCGCAACCGGGACGGAGGTGGAACACCTCCCGGGCAGCAAAGCGAGCTACACCAAGGCGGAGATCGGCAACATCTTCGTCGTTCCAGATTGGTACCCGGATGCGCACCCGCCTATGCCGGAGGTGGTTGCTCACGGACGCAAACCCGATGTATTCTCCTGCGGCCACTGCCACCTGCCGAACGGCCAGGGGCGTCCGGAGAATGCCAGCGTGGCCGGCCTGCCCGCGGAATACATCGTTCAGCAGATGGCGGATTTCAAAAATGGATCGCGCAAGGCCTCGGACCCGGAGATGCTTTCCGTGACCAACATGGTGAAGCTGGCCAAGTCGGCCAGTGACGAAGACGTCAAAGCCGCCGCCAGCGTATTTCTCGTCGATCCCATTGAAGCCCTGGATTCGCGTCGTCGAAGTAGACCAGGTGCCAAAAACCAAGCCGCAGGGCGGAATGATGGTCGTAATCGACGGTGGTGGGAGCGAGCCGATCGGCGACCGCGTGATCGAGGTCTCTGAAAATCTGGAGAGGACCGAACTCCGCGATCCAACCTCGGGCTTCATTGCCTACGTGCCGAAGGGAAGCCTGGACAAGGGCAAGGTGCTGGTGACCACGGGTGACAATGGAAAAACCATGGCCTGCACCATGTGCCATGGAGCGAATCTAAAGGGTACGGGAAACATTCCCTCGATTGCGGGCCGCTCCCCCAGTCAGATGACCCGGCAGATCATCGACTTCCAGAACGGCGCTAGGAACGGATCGATGGCGCCTATGATGAAAGGCGTCGTGGCCAAACTGACCATCGCTGACATCGTAGCCATCACCGGCTACCTGGCCTCGCAAGCGCCCTGAAGGTTAGCTGAAACTTCTCCTCCCACACTGGTAACAAATGCTGGGTGCCCCATTCAAGCCTTGTGTTGGCTTGAGTGGGATTACGGCACTGGCTCCGCAACCTCCCAACGACATGCGAACCTGATTCCGCAGGGATGGCTGAGGATTGCCCAGGACTATGTATTGGGTTTGTTCGAGTTCGAAGCCTTAACCACTGTTTAAGAGTTTTCTAGATGTCTCCGTGAATACTAGGCCCGGAGGGCCATCACCAAACGTGAGCCCAGCCCGGAAGGGCTGTGGCTCACTCGAAGATGACCTGAGCGCCGTAGGTGCGGCACTTAAAACCTAATGCTTCTACAGCTGTGCACCCGTCGACGCCTCGGTCCGACCGGACTTGCGGCTGAATAACTCCAGGGCCGACTTCACAATCACATAAAGCACAGGAATAAAGATCAGATTCAGAAGGGTCGAAACCAACATGCCGCCGACCACCGTGGTGCCTACGGAACGCCTGCCCAGGGCGCCGGCGCCAGTAGCAAAGTAGAGCGGTAGCACGCCGAGGATAAACGCAAATGACGTCATCAGAATAGGCCGTAGACGCAGCTCAGCAGCCTCGATAGCAGCTTCGAAGATCGGCTTGCCTTGCCCGCGTATCTGCTCGGCGAATTCGACAATCAAAATGGAGTTCTTCGCCGAAAGCCCGATCAGCATCACCAGCCCGATCTGACAGTACACATCGTTAGGCATCCCGCGCAAGCTAACCAGGCCCAATGCTCCCAGCACCGCCGTGGGTACAGCTAACAGGATGATGAAAGGAAGAGCAAAACTCTCATACTGCGCGGAGAGTGTAAGGTAAACCACCAACAGTCCGAGGCCGAAGATCAGCACAGCCTTGCCGCCGGCCTCGATCTCCTCGAGCGATAACCCGGTCCAGGAGTAGCTCATGCCCTGGATCATGTTCTTCTTGGCCAATGCTTCCATGTTGGCCAGGCCCTCTCCCGTGCTGAAGCCAGGTGCGGCAGAGCCGTCAATTTCCGCAGACCGGAAAAGATTGTAATGGCTAATGACCTGCGGCCCCGATTGCTGCGCAATGTTTACCAGGTTGTCGAGCGTCACCATTTGCCCCGCGTTGGAACGCACGTAGAACTTTCGCAGATCCCCAGGGGTCATGCGAGCGGATTGTCTGGCCTGCACGTAAACCCGATAAGAGCGGTTGTTGTAATTGAAATCGTTGATATAGGCCGAGCCCATATAGACGTTCAGTGCGGAATTGATCTGGCTGATCGGGACACCAAGGGCCTCTGCCTTCACGCGATCAATCGTGATCAACAACTGAGGATCGCTTGCCGTATAGCTGGTGTACAGGCCGACCAGCTTATTGTCTTGACGGCTGGCGCCGATGATCTGGTGGGCCACGCGGTCCAGATCCTGCAGCGTATTACGCCCCAGATCCTGCAGTTCAAACGCAAATCCGCCGAAGTTACCCAACCCCTGAATAGCCGGTGGTTCGAAAATAGCCACGATGCCCCCCGGTACACCGAACAACTTCGGCGCCAGGTAGGCGTAAATCTCCGCAGCCGAATGCCCCGCACCCTTCTTCTTGCGCAGGTCAACGGACTTGAGCGGAACAAAGATTAGCCCGTAATTCGAAGAGCTGCCTCCGCTGAGACTGAATCCCATTACAGCAAAGGTCCCATAGACGTCATCGTCCTTGCGAATGATGTCTACGGCCTTTTGCGCAACGTCAGAGGTGTAAGTAAGCGAGGCTCCGGGCGGAGTTTGCACAATGCAAAGTAGATAATTCTGGTCTTCTGACGGCAGGAAGGCGCTCGGTGTGTGCTGATAAAGGTAAACCGTTCCTGCCAGGCCGACGACAAAGAGCACCAGCACCACATACCGCAAGCGCAACACCTGGCGAATCGCTTTGCCGTAAAGAACTGTGCTCGAGACAATCGCGCGGTCAATCAGCCCCAGCAGACCACGCTTATGCTTCTCGCCACGCAGGAAGATAGCCGCCAGCGCCGGAGACAAGGTCAACGCATTAAAAGCCGAGATGGCAATGGAGAAGGCGATAGTCAGGGAGAACTGCTTGTACAGAATGCCGGTAGTGCCGGGAAAGAAAGACACCGGCACAAATACAGAAATGAGCACCAGCGAAGTAGCTATGACTGCGCTGGTAACCTCGGCCATCGCGATGGAGGTAGCAGTGTGCGGATCCGAGTGATCCTCGTTGATGTGGCGTTGCACGTTCTCGATCACCACGATGGCATCATCGACCACCAGGCCGGTCGCCAGCGTGATGCCGAACATGGTCAACGAATTGATCGAAAAGCCAAAAATCTTGATGAACGCAAACGTTCCGATCAGAGACACCGGAATGGTGATCGCGGGGATGATGGTCGCCCGCCAGTCGAGCAAAAATAGAAAGATGACAATAATGACGATGACGACGGCTTCGCCCAGCGTGCCTACCACTTCGCGGATGGAATCGCCGATGACCGTGGTGGTATCGAAAGGCACCTCGTACTTCATGCCCGGAGGAAATGACTTGGCCAGTTCGTCTAACGCAGCCTTGGCTGTGCGATCAACCTCCAGCGCATTGGCAGTACTCAGTTGCTGCACGCCCACACCTACCGCGTCGGCGCCGTTGTAGTTAAGGTCGGTGGAATAAGTCTCCGCGCCCAGCTCGGCGTAGCCCACATCCTTCAACTGGACGACGCCGCCGGGGGTATATTTCACGACGATGTTGTCAAACTCTGCCGGTTCGGAAAGCCTTCCGATCACGCGCACAGGGATCTGGTAATTCTGCTTCTCGTCCGAGGGCGGCTGGCCTACTTGACCGGCCGGAATCTCAACGTTCTGCTCTGCCAGCGCACTGGTCACGTCGGAACTGGTCAGGCCCCGAGCCGCCAGGCGTGCAGGATCGAGCCATAGGCGCATGGCATACCGGCGCTCGCCGAAGATCACAACATCGCCCACACCGGGGATACGCTTGAGCGCGTCCTTTACATAAACGTCGAGGTAGTTGCTGATGAAAAGGTTGGAATAGCGGCTATCCGGAGAGTAGAAAGCAGCCGCGAATACGAAATTACTATTGGTTTTTGTGATCGTGATTCCGGTGTTATTCACCGCCGCCGGCAGGCGCCCGGTCGCGGCCGAGACGCGATTTTGTACGTCAACCGCGGCGATATCCTGGCTGTAGCCCGTTTGAAAGGTCGTAACAATGGAGCTGGTTCCGTCGTTGGAGCTGGTGGAGGAGATGTAACGCATGCCCTGCACACCATTGATCTGTTGTTCCAGAGGGATGGTTACCGCAGACTCGACCGTCTGCGCGTTTGCACCCACGTAATTGCTGGTGACCGTTACCTGCGGCGGCGCCAATGTCGGATACAAGGAGATGGGCAGCGTCGGGATGCAGACTGCTCCGGCAAGAATGATCAGCAGGGCGCAGACTGTTGCGAACACCGGCCGGTGGATAAAGAAATCAACCACGAGAACGCTCCCTTTTATTGCGCCGCCTCAGACCGTTTTCTTGAATACAAGGCCTGAGCGTTATTGCGACGAGTGGCTTCCCTGCGAGAAAACCACGTAAAAATCTTTAGCTTTCCTCTACAGCAATTGTGAAACTGGTCTTGCCGGCTTACCCTCGTGGCGCGGTGCAGCGGCTTGAAGCTCAGAGATTGTTACTTGATACTTAGCCCAACGGCTGTACTGGGGCGCCATCGATCAGGAACTGCGTGCCCGACACGATGACTTTCTCCCCGTTTTTAAGTCCGCCCAGAACCGCGTAGTTGTTGCCCACCGTGTCGCCGACAGTGATGGGTCGCTGCTTGGCAACATACTTACCGCCCTGGTCGGTAGCGACGTAGACGAAAGTCTGGCCGCCCAGCCGGATAACCGCCAGCACAGGCACAACCGGGATGGAGGACGTTGTCCACACTACCCGAGCCTTGATCTGTTGCAGGTTACGCAGCTTGCCCAGATCCGTGTGGACGGGAGCCTTGGCCAGGATCCCCTGCAGTCCGTTGTCTACCTGGGGCGAAATGAAGTCGATCGCAGTGTTCTCCAGCAGATTTTCCTGGTTGTCGAGAATGACCACCGGCAGGCCTCTGCGGATCTGCGTGACCCGTTCGGTGGGGATGTAGATGTAGGCTTCCAGGTCGCGGTTCTCATCCACCGTGGTAAGCAGGGTAGTTGCCGAGACATAGTCGCCCAGATGTACCGGGACATCGCCCACGATGCCATCGAAGGGGGCGGCGATGTGGTAGTAGCCGAGTTGTTTGCGCTGGCTCAGCGTAGAGGCGACTGCGGATTGGTAATCTGCCTCAGAGTTCTTGTAAGCCTGTTCTGCCTGGTCGAAGGCATCGCGGCTGGTGACACCCTGTTCGAAGAGTTTGCGCTGCCGCTCCACTTCAATCTGGTTGTACTGGAAAACGGCGAGCTTTTGCTGCTCGGTCGCGTGGGACGAGGAAACCGTCGCTTCCTGCTTGGCCGGGTCGATTTCCATCAACAGCTGGCCGGCTTTCACGCGGTCGCCAGAGTGGACATAGATCTTCACCAGGTTGCCGTCGACCTGGGGATTGATGGTGGCAGAGCGCCGCGACTTGATGGTGGAGACATATTCGTCGTATTGCGGAACGGCAGCCGCCGCGATGGTCTCGGTTTGTACCGGCAATGCTTGCGGTGCTGCCGCCGGTGGCGCTTGTTTGGCGCAGGCGGAAAGCGCCAGCGCTAGCAGGGGCAGGCACGATTTGGTCCAGACGGGAAGCCTTGTCAAAGCGTAGGTCCTCAGAATTTAGATTGCCGTAGCGTTACCGAGCCTTCCCGGCCGGAAAACGCCTCAGGTTGATACAAACCGGCGCATCCGCTGGAAAATCCAGCTTGTCTCTACTCCCTTATGCGAAAGGAAGCGGCTTCTTCTTTAGTGACCGTTGGATGAGACTGGCGCGAAGGTTGCTTCAGAAATTTTATCGTGTCCAGGCAGGGGCAGTCTCCCTAGTCCATTTCCAGAACGATCTTGCCTGTATGACGGCCCGATTCCATCAGCTGGTGGGCATCGGCTGCCCTTTCCAGGAGGAAGGCGCTATCGAGAACCGGTCGAAGCTGTCCGCTAGTGAACAGTGGCCAAAGCTCCTGCTCCACAGCTCGGGCCAGCGAAGACTTCTCTGCGACCGTGCGTGGGCGAAGTATCGACCCGGTGATCAGCAATCGCTTGGTCATCATGCTGCGCAAATCGACCGTCACCTGGCTGCCGTGCGAGAAGGCGATGTGCACCAACCGGCCCCCGGTGGCGAGGAGACTGACGTGCTTGGCGAAGTAGTCTCCCCCAATCATGTCGAGGATGCAGTCGATGCCGTGAGCCTGAGACCAGCGGGCCAACTCGGCGGCCCAATCCTGGCTGCGGTAATTGATAGCGATGTCTGCGCCCAGGTTGCGGCAAAATTGGCATTTTTCATCTGAGCCTGCGGTGGTGGCGACCCGGGCGCCAAAGGCGCGGGCGATCTGAATAGCCAAGGTGCCAATCCCGCTGGAGCCTCCCTGCACCAGAAAGAGGTCACCGGCAAAGAGCCGTCGAGGCTCGAAAAGATTGGCCCACACAGTAATGGCAGCTTCTGGAATGGCCCCCGCGTCGCGCAGCGAGATGCCGGCGGGTGGGGCCATGCACTGGCCCTCGGGCGCCACGCAATACTCGGCGTAGCCGCCTCCTGCGAGCAGGGCGCAAACCGGGTCGTCCACGCGCCAGCGGCTGGTTGTGCTGGCGCCAAGCCGGGCAATATGCCCGGAGACCTCCATTCCCAGAATGGGCGACGCGCCGGGCGGCGGTGGATAGTGTCCCTGCCGCTGCAGCAGGTCGGCGCGATTGATCCCTGCTGCCTTGACCCGGACGAGCACTTCTCCCGCACCCGGCGAGGGAACCGGCCCGGTAGCCAGCCGGAGCACCTCCGGCCCGCCCGGCTCCGCAATTTCGACATAGCGCATGGATTCCGGAACGGTAGTCATGGGGCCTTCATCTCACTCGCCGGCGGAAGTCCACGCAGCAAAAACGGATTGAAATCTGTTTGGGTATCGAACGGGTCGACGCCTTCGCGCCGTTTGAGCCACGCCACGCCGGCATACGTGAGCGGTGTAGCCAGTCCCTCATACACCACTTTGATCAGGTAAGAAGAAAGCATCAACCGGATCAGTGTGGGTCGGGAGACTGTGCCGGCAAAGGAGATGAACATAACCAGGAAGGTATCGAAGGCTTGGCCGACGATGGTGGATCCGAGGGTGCGCGTCCACAGCCAGCGACCGCGGGTGAGGATCTTGAGCTTGGCGAGGGTGAAGGAGTTGGCAAATTCGCCGGTCCAATAGGCGATGAGGCTGGCGGCCACGAAGCGCGGCACCAGGCCGAAGACAGTCTCGAAGGCTTGTTGGTTATGCCAGCCGGGATCGGCGGGAAGGGCGACGGCCATGGCGCCGGCGGCGCTGAGCAGGGCGGAGGCGAAAAAGCCGATCCAGATGGCGCGCCGCGAGGCCTGGTAGCCATAGACCTCGGTGAACACGTCGCCAAAGATATAGGTGATCGGGAAGAGCAATTCTGCGCCGCTGATGGTCAAGGGTCCGAGGCGGCAGACTTTCTGGGCGACCAGGTTTGATACCAGCAGGACAACGACGAAGATGAGGACGAGGGTATCGAGGTACTTGTAGCGAGCCATGAAACTGCAGTTTATAGCGCGACGGGCGCGACGGCTGAGCGGAAGAAATCCTGAGGTGAGCTAGCGGAGGCTGGGTGTGCGGCTTTTGACACGTGGTTTCCGGGTTGCTAGAGTTGAGGTTGGTCGACTCCGGCCGGCCCGGAGGCTGCGGGCCAAGCAAACGTCCCCGTCGTCTAGCCCGGCCTAGGACACCGCCCTTTCACGGCGATAACACGGGTTCAAATCCCGTCGGGGACGCCAACAAAATAAAAGAGTTCGTCGAAACCCCCTGTTTTGCCCGTGGAGCAGTTAAGCCATCCATTACCTTGGCGGTTGAAAACCTGCAAATCCAAGAAGAACTGAAAGCTAACCAACTGCTTATCCAAACGCTCGAGTTACAACCTGTCGGGATTTAGATGGACCACCCAGTCCTCCGTATCTGATCCCTCTGCTGTTGAGATCCGGATGGCACGAAACGAAGAAATGTCTCAGGCAACTAAGGGCGACGACTCCGTGACCTGGAGCGGTAGGGTGAAATGAAAACTTGCGCCCCCTCCACTATTGGCGCATGCCCACAACTGCCCGCCATGGGATTCCACAATGGAGCGGCTGATGGCCAACCCCATGCCGCTGCCCTGTGGCTTGGTGGTAAAGAACGCGGAAAAGATTTGATCCACCTTCTCCATCGGCAATCCCACGCCGCTGTCAGTGACCGAAAACTGGAGTTGACCGTCCTGCAACTCCGACTTCACCGTAAGCTCTCCGCCTGAGTCCTTCATGGCTTCGATGGCGTTGAGTATGAGGTTCATGAACACCTGCTGCAGCTGCACACGATCTGCCATGATTTTAGGGAGATCGGTGGAAAGGTCCGTGTGCATGGCAACCGAGAATCGATAGGCCTCACCTTTCAGCAGCGTGAGCAGTTCGTCAACAACTCCGTTCACGTCGACCAACTCACGTTGAGGGGGAGATTTCTTGTAGAACGAACGTATACGGTCGATGATTTCAGCGGCACGATTCCCGTACTTATCGACTTTGGCTGCTGCTGCACGGGCCCGATCAAGATTGGGCGGTTCATGAGCTAACCATTCGATGCAACTGTTGGCGCTAGTGATGGCAGCAGCGATGGGCTGCTTGATTTCGTGTGCCAGCGACGCTGCCATCTCCCCCAACGTGCTCACTCGGTTGGTGTGTGCCAGATCGGCCTCAAGTTGTCGCAACCTTTCCCTCTCTTGCTCAGCACTCTTGAGCTCCGAGATGTCGGTTCGTGTGGCGTACCATCGCAGGACGTGCCCTTGTGAGTCTTGAAGCGGATAGGCCCGCAACAAGAACCAACGATAGATTCCGTCTTTTCCCTGTATCCGTGCCTCAGTTTCCACTGCCGCGGTCTCGCGCGTCGCGCGTTTACGATTTCCGTGGAGACGCCCGAGATCATCTGGGTGGATAAGGCTGTCAATCACTGCAATCGACGGGACTTCTTCCGGGCTGAGGCCTATGTATTCCTGAGCCTGCCTGTTGGCAAAGAGGGGATTCCAATCGGAGTCAAAAACAGCTACCTGCTGCGGAATCGCGTCGATAAGCAGACGAAGCTCGGCTTCGTCTTGCCGGATTCGCTCCTCCGCAAGGTGCGCTTCCGTTCTATCGATGACTGCCCCGGCGAACTCCAGATCATCTTTGGCGATACCCAACGGCCTCACCAGAACGCGAATATGCTTAACGTTGCCTTCAGGGAAGAGCAGACGAAGCTTGAAATCGACAGCGCCGCCGCCGTCCGATGCCTGTTTTGCCTCAAGCGCCAAATGCCTATCTTCGGGATGAACCCGTTCCATGATCCGGTCAAGCGTCAACTTCCTCGCGGGATTGTATTCGAAGATGCGGTAGGTTTCGTCCGACCAGACAATCTCACCGGTGTCTGGTTTCCACCCGAAACTGCCTGTGTGGCTTAGTATTTGCGCCTCGGAAAGGTTTGCTTGTCGCCGCTCCAATTCCTGGGTTAGCAGTTCCTGCTCAGTGATATCGATCGCGGTGCCGAGGAACCCCTTAAGGACTTCGTCCTCAACAACGGGAATTCCGAAGCAGCGAATGTAGCGTAGCTCGCCATCGGGGCGAACAATTCGTTTTTTTGCATCGCAGCCAGAGCGTTCCGCCAGCATTCTTTTTATGGTGTCAGCCATAAAGTCCCGGTCTTGTGGGTGCACTATCGCCAGATACAGTTCAAGTGTGGGGGCTCCCTGGTGCGGATCCAGGCCATAAATCTTGAACAGCTCCTGAGACCAGTACTCAAAAAAACCAGAGGGGTTAAGAGCCCAACTTCCCATATGAGCAAGGCGCTGCCCCTCGCCGAGATAAAATTGGCTTTGCTGAAGCGCCTCCTCCGCGCGCTTGCGCTCAGTAATATCCTGAACCGTACCGAACATTTGGTAGGGCTGGGCTGACCGATCTCTCTTCACGTCGCCCTGACTGTGGACGATGCGCACTTCGCCTGTTGGGCGAACGATACGGTGTTCTACGTCAGGGCGCACTCCACCCCGAAGGGCCTCCTCTGCTGTCCGAAACACGAACTCCCGATCTTCAGGATGTATCATCTCTGCTATTTCGGCTAACTCGATGGGATGTTCCCGCGGTTGCAATCCATAAATACGGTACGTTTCCTCCGCCCACATCACGCGACCGGTCGCAAGGTCCCATTCCCAATACCCGAGATGAGCGGTGCGCTGGGCCTCTTCAAGCTTGGCTTTGCTTTCCTGCAAATCGCGCGATAATACTCCCAGGTCTTCCCCCGCACGCTTGCTATCCTCAATGTCTGTGAGGGTTCCATACCATCTAACAATGTTTGCATGTTGGTCCTGCAGTGGGACACCACGCACCAAAAACCACCGATATTCCCCGTCAACAGCGCGATGGAAGCGCGCTTCGTCTTCGAAAAGCTGCCCGGTCGCAACGGAGATGCGCCACTTTTCGGAATGGCGCACAAGATCCTCGGGATGGATCGCACGCTGCCAACCTGCGCCTAAAGTCTTCTCGACAGAAAGCCCCGTGTATTCAGTCCAGCGCTTATTTACAAATGTAAAGGAGCCGTCAGACAACGCGGTGAAAGTCATCGCCGGAATTGTTTCCACAACATCCCGCAGACGCTTTTCCTGAGTCTCGAGCTGATGAATGCGCCATCGATAAAGTGCCCAAAGCAACGCAACACAGACGGCGATGCACGATAATCGGAACCAGTAGCTTTGATAGTAAGCCGGGGCGACGTTCAAAGCGATCGCAGTTTCTGGCCCGTTCCACAGCCCCTCGCTGTTGCTGGCGACAAGCCGGAATCGATAGGAGCCGGGCCCAAGGTTCGTGTAAACGGCTTCTCGCGCTGCAACCGGCTGGCTCCAGCTACTGTCAAAACCTTCGAGAAAATACCGAAACCGAATTCGCCCGGGCACCGCGAGGCTCAGCCCTGTGTACTCAAATGTGATTCGCCTGGGAGATGGAGGAATTTTGACGAGCCGGCGAGGTTCGCGCTGTTGTTATCGGCGGTGATCGCCTCGATGTGAGGCAGCGCGGGAACTGAATTGTCATTGATCTGGGATGCATTGACGACAGACAGGCCGCTGCTGAGTGAAAACCAGATCCTGCCCGCTGAATCCGAGACCACCGATCGGCTCCGTCTCACTCCTTCAGTGCTCTCGAGACCATCGGCCTGGTCATACTCGTGAACGTCGACTGCCTTCACGACATCGCTTAGCAGTTTGTCACGCGAAACGCGCAAAACACGATGTGAGGTCGCGATCCAAAGCCTTCCGCTCTTGTCGTCCGCCATTCCGAGGATTTGTTCCCGCAACACGTCGGGCGACCCATCAGGAACGTGAAAATGACCAGAGGCAAAAGAGGCAAGTCCAGCAGACGTTCCACCCCAGAGTGTTCCGGATGAATCTTCGTAAAGGCAGTTCACCTCTGCGGAAGGCAAACCCTCTACCGTGGTATAGGTTCTCCAGTGGCCGTTTGAAAAAGAACTCAGCCCGGTAGGTGTGCCGAACCACATTGCACCATCGCGGGTTTCAAGGATGGACGAGACGGTATTGGAAGCGAGGCCGTCGCTCGTTGTGTAAGTGGTGAAGCGCCCGTCCTTGAATTTGCTGACGCCGCTGTTCAGAGTGCCGGCCCACACGGAGCCATCGCGGCTTTCATAGACGGCATACGCGCTGTTTTGGGCTAGTCCATTTACCTCTGTATAGCTCTGGCTCCTTATCGCTCCGTCGCGAAATTGTAGACGGGTGAGTCCCCCGCGTTGACGTCCAGCCCACACCTCATCTGCCCCTCCGCTAATGGAATAGACGACCTCATTTGGGGGTATCGATGTAACGGGTTGAACGCGGCCATTCTGGAGAACATACAGCCCACCCTGAGCGGGAGCGAACCAGGTGCGGTCCTCCCGGTCGACATATACAGGGCCATTGTGTTCGAAACGATAATCGCCCACAGACGAATAGGTTATAAAGGCACTGTCCCGAATGCGGCCTAGCCCCCGCGCACCGCCTATCCAAAGATTCCCTTCGCGGTCCTCGAACAGAACGTTAATCCCACCGTCTCCGCGAAGCTCATTTTCTTCCGAGAACGAAATCCCTTTACCGTTGATGCGCAGTAGCCCGCGCGTCGTACTCAGCCACATGTTCGAGTCATGATCACGCAGAATGCTCAAAACCTGGACATTACCAAGGACCGACGGCAATTCGAAGCCGACGAAAGCCGTTGCCGTTCCCGTGATACAAGCCTGTGTCGGTGCCGACCCACAACTCTTCACCGATCGGCAGCAACGAATTGATCTTGCGGTCGGGCAATCCTGCATTGACTGACGTAGCTCGGGCGCCGGAAAGAAGAAGAAGGCCATCGCCGAGTGTTCCCAGCCAAACCTTGCCATCGGCTGTTTCGGCCATCGAGATTACTGGGGGTGAAGAGGGTCCCAATTTCTGAACGTCCGCTGCCGTGAAACGGAAAGTGCCCTGCTCGATGTCGGAAACGAGTATACCGCCGTGGTTATCTTTTGACAACGCGGTGATTGCGGGTAACCCGTATCGGACGCTCTCAAACGTGCGATCTTTTTGGCGTTACAGATAGGCCCCCTGTGGACGGATCCACAGTTTTCCACCGGCGTCCGTAAGCAGTTGCAATATGGGAACGTTCGAAGCGGCGGCGAGGGAAGTAAACGAGATAGGCTTGAAATTAAAGCCGTCGAAACGCATCAGGCCTCTGTCAGTTCCAATCCAGAGGTATCCATCTGCGGTTTGCGCGATGCCGTTCACAGCGCCGCCGGGAAATCCGGTTTCGCCGGTCCATCGCCGCTGGACGTACTGCGAAGGCAGACGGTTGGGATCGAGTGCACGTGCATCGGTGACAAAGCCCGCCAGCACGATGCCGATAAGAGTCCATCGAGTTTGTTTCAGCCAGCAAATCACGGGAGGTACTCGAATTTGTCGATTATGACCTCATTCTCGCTTTTCAGGGGTATTTTGCCTCGATGAAATACATACAAACCGATGCGCACCGTTTTTCCCTCCGGGGACGGCACACCAGAGGTAAACACGTGCTGGTTAATGACACGGCCCCCCCGTATTGCCCGATCCGGCTACGGTCGAAAACACTACTTGCCCCGGCTCCCAGCGGAAGGAATGTGTGTAGGCACCGGGGGGCACCCGAAAGGCAACAAAGTTAGCTGGAACGTAGTAAGGCTGGACAACATAATTTACGTTGGTATTCTCAAGATATCCCCAACGACCAAGCTCAACGTCCA
>CAWGPA010000019.1:0-46912 GCA_963824325.1 uncultured Acidobacteriaceae bacterium
ACGCCAGCTTCGTGGCCACCGATGCCATCTCACCCATCACCCGCGCGGAGTACTCTCTCGACGCCGGGCGATGGCAGTTTCTCGAACCGGTGGGCAAAATCTCCGATTCGTTGGCCGAGCACTATGACTTCACTGTTCCGCTTTCGGCTATCCCGGTACGAACGGAACCGGAGGACCAGCCGGCGAATGTGCGGCCCTCTGTCACCGATCCGCAGGAGCATATTCTTACCGTGCGTGTGTACGACCGGTACGAAAACGTGAGCGCAGCGAAGACTGTAGTTCACTAATCCTGATGCGCTTCGAGCTTTTTGTCGCCGTGCGTTACCTGCGGGCCAAGCGCCGCCAGGCAGTGGTGGGCATCATTACCATCATTTCCATCGCGGGCGTGGCAGCAGGCGTAGCTTCGCTGATTGTGGCCCTGGCCATCACCAACGGGATGCGCCGGGACCTGCAAGACAGGCTGTTGGGCTCCACCGCTCATGTGCAGTTGATGCGCGTTGCCAGCGATGGAATTCGCAGTTGGCGTCCGCTGACCGCGCGCCTGGAGCGACTGCCCCACGTGAAAGCGGCCTCGCCTGGACTCTACGAGCAGGTACTCATCTCGAAGGGTGCTCGCTCCGGTGGCGCCCTCATTGAGGGCATCGTCCCAGCGCAGGAGCGCCGGGTCAGTGACCTGCTCTCCAGCGTCACCCTGGGAAGCGTCACGCCGCTCGAACCCAAGCCCGAGGGAGCCTTTGCCGGTGGGGACCACGCGCCTCCGCCCATTGTCATCGGTCGCGACCTGGCGGAAACCATCGATGCCAGGGTAGGAAGCACGGTGCTCGTCACCAGTCCGCAAGGGGAGCTTACCCCGCTCGGGCTGATACCCAAATTTCAACGATTCCAGGTGGTTGGCATCTTCCATTCTGGTTTCTTTCAATACGATTCGGAGATGGCGTTTACCAGCCTGGCGGATGCGCAGCGTCTCTTTGGCGAGCCGGACGTGGTGTCAGTGATTTCGTTTAAAGTGGACGATCTTTATCGTGCCGACCAGATCGGACGTGCTATTGAGCAGGCTGCCGGGCCCGGGTTCCTGACCACCAATTGGATGGAATCCAACCGCGAGCTCTTTCGCGCGCTCAGGCTGGAACAGATAGTGACGTTCATTGTCATCGGTCTCATCGTGTGCGTCGCCGCGCTGAACATACTCACCGCGCTGACCATGATGGTGATGGAGAAAACCCGCGATATCGCGGTCATGATGTCGTTCGGAGTGCAGCCGCGCCAGGTGAGGATGATCTTTCTGCTGCAGGGACTGCTGATCGGCTTTACCGGCACTGTCCTGGGACTGATCGGCGGCTACGGCCTCTCCTGGCTTGGCGGCCACTACCGCTTCAGTCTCTCCGCCGCGGTATATTCCATCGACTATCTTCCCTTCGCCGCGCGCTGGACGGACGGGCTGATTGTGGCGGGGGTCGCGCTGGCCGTGTCGCTGCTGGCCACACTCTACCCCTCCGGCTCCGCCGCCAGGATCTTGCCCGCCGAGGCCCTCCGCTACGAATGACCCAGGGCTGCCGCGGAATCGAAACCGGCCCCTGTCGCATCAAACAGGAGCAATGTACTGGGCCCTGGGAGTACCACCGCAGAGCAGTTCAAGTCCTTTCCCATCCGCAGCACAGAGCCAAAACAGACAGAGGCGTTGATGCTTCATGAAGCAACCCTTCATAAACCCTCTTCCGTTGAGGGGTGCATTAGTGATAAATGAAGATAGGTCGCGATTGATTACCGACCGCAGAGGCAGAAGATGGAATTGGCCGCCGCAGCAGACGAAGCCTCCGCAGGCCGCCTGATGACGCGCGGCCGCCTGGACGACGTTCTGGTCGGGGTCAGCAATCTGCGCAAAGAGTATGCCACTGGACGCGGTCGGCTGGTTCTTTTTGAGGGCATCAACTTTCAGGTGAAGAGGCAGCAGATGCTGGCCATTGTGGGCCAGTCGGGCGCCGGCAAAAGCACGCTATTGCACATCTTGGGAGCGCTTGATACCTCTTCCGCGGGTGAGGTATACTTTGAGTCAACACTCTTGCGATCCTTGTCCCCCGGTGAGGCAGCGGACTTTCGCAATCGCGAGGTCGGCTACGTGTGGCAGTTTCACTACCTACTGCCCGAGTTTACAGCCGCGGAAAACGTCGCGCTCCCCCTTCTAGCGCGCGGTAAGTCTAAAAAAGAGGCATTGCAAGAGGCCACAAACTGGCTCGGCGAGGTGGGCCTGGCGGACCGCTCAACCCATCGCGCAGGAGAACTTTCCGGCGGGGAACAACAGCGTGTCTCGATAGCACGCGCTCTGGTGACCAAGCCGAAGCTTTTGCTGGCGGATGAGCCTACAGGAGATCTGGATGACCAGACTGCGGATGCCCTGTTCGCACTGATCGAACGCCTGCATGCAAACTATGGTCTTACCTCAATACTGGTTACCCACAACCTGCCTTTGGCCAGGCGTTGTGAAAGAGTGTTGCGGTTGGCCCATGGCCAAGTCGAAGAATTGTCTCCGCTTGCGGTCTAAGCGGAGGCGTAACCACCACGATTTCCAGAGAAATGCTGCGGTGCCAACGGTTTAACCCAAATGGGTGAGTCGTTGGAAGGGCTGGACCGATATAAGATTGTTAAAAGCTTATATCCGCTCCCAGCCGAGTTGTTTTCCCGGCGCTAACGGCTCCGGGAAGATGGAACAGGACGAAAATTGCCACTGGTGCTCTGAGGATCCGCAAGGGTAGGAAGAGTGGATCACGGGCAGCTTTTCAAGGGGGAACATGTTCGAACGGTATACAGAAAAGGCGCGGCGCGTCATCTTCTTCGCACGGTATGAGGCCAGCCAGTTTGGTTCCCCATACATCGAGACGGAGCACTTGTTGCTCGGTCTCCTGCGTGAGGACAAAGCGCTGACTAATCGCTTTCTCCGCTCCCATGCGTCGGTTGAATCCATCCGTAAACAGATTGAAGGTCACACAACGATTCGGGAGAAGGTTTCTACTTCTGTTGATCTGCCCTTGTCGAATGAATGTAAGCGTGTGCTCGCCTATGCTGCTGAGGAGGCTGAGCGCCTGTCGCACAAGCATATTGGGACTGAACATCTATTGCTGGGCCTGCTGCGTGAGGAGAAGTGTTTCGCAGCGGAGATATTGCACGAACGCGGCCTCCGTCTGCTCGCGATTCGTGAGGAACTGGCACGGGCTACGCAAGAGAAGGCTCCTCCTTCCCAGCGCAACCGTGAATCAAGCTTGCTGGTGGAGTTTTCCCGTGATTTAACCCAGGCGGCCATGGATAACCAGCTCGATCCGCTGGTGGGCCGCGACCAGGAACTGGAACGTGTGGTGCAGATCCTCTGCCGCCGCACCAAGAACAATCCAGTGCTCATCGGGGAGCCTGGTGTGGGCAAGACAGCCATCGTGGAAGGACTGGCGCAGCGCATCTCTGATGGCGAAGTGCCCAGCTTCCTGGCGGATAAACGCGTCCTGGCCCTGGATCTGTCCCTCATCGTTGCGGGAACCAAGTATCGCGGCCAGTTCGAAGAGCGCCTCAAAACCATCATGAAAGAGTTGATGGAGAACCAGAACTCCATCATCTTCATTGATGAGCTGCACACCCTGGTAGGTGCGGGATCGGCCGAGGGTTCGCTCGACGCGGCCAACATCCTGAAGCCGGCTCTCTCGCGGGGCGAGATTCAATGCATTGGCGCAACCACGCCGGCCGAATATCGCAAGTCGATCGAAAAAGATCGTTCCCTCGAGCGCCGCTTCCAGGCAGTCAAAGTGCCGCCTCCGAATGAAGAAGACGCGATCAAGATCATCATGGGCATCAAGGACCGCTATGAGAAGTTCCATGCGGTCAGCTACACCGATGATTCGATCCACTTCGCGGTCTCGCATTCCAACCGCTATATCCCGGATCGCTTCCTTCCGGATAAGGCAATCGATCTGATCGACGAGGCGGGCGCCCGCGTCAAGCTACGCCAGACTTCGTTGCCGGAAGAGATCACCGAGGTGCAGAAGCGCATCAAGTTCATCGTCCATCGCATGGAAAATGCGATTGCCAACCATGAATTTGAGAAGGCGCGCTTCTACTCCGACGAAGAGCGTAAGGAGCGCGAGAACCTGCGCGCCCTGCGCGACAAGTATCACCTTGATGATTCAACCGCCGGTATTGTCGGGCGTGAGGATATCGAGGATGTGGTCAGCCGCTGGACTGGGGTTCCGATCACTTCGATTAAGGAAGAAGAAACCCAGAAGCTGCTGCGTGTGGAAGAAGAGCTGCACAAGCGCGTCATCTCGCAGGATAAAGCGATTTCGGCTTTGTCCCGTGCGATCCGCCGCTCCCGTGCCGGTCTCAAGTCGCCCAATCGCCCCATCGGTTCGTTCCTCTTCCTGGGTCCGACTGGTGTGGGCAAGACGGAAATGGCGCGCACTCTGGCCCAATTCCTCTTCGGCAGCGAGAAGGCTCTGATCCGCTTCGATATGTCGGAGTTCATGGAGAAGCATTCGGTCTCCAAGCTCATCGGTTCGCCTCCGGGCTATGTGGGCTACGAGGAAGGTGGTCAGCTCACCGAACGGGTGAAGCGCTCGCCTTACTCCGTGGTGCTGCTGGATGAAATCGAGAAGGCGCACCCGGATGTCTTCAACATCCTCTTGCAGGTCTTTGAAGATGGTCAACTGACGGATGGCCTCGGCAACACCGTGGACTTCAAGAACTCGATCATCATCATGACCTCAAACATCGGTGCCCGGCACCTGCAGAGAAAGCAGGGGCTTGGCTTCCAGTCAGACAGGGAAGACCTGTTGATGGACAAGATGGAGGAGCTGGTCAAGAACGAGGTAAAGCGGACCTTCAATCCGGAATTCCTGAATCGATTGGACGAGGTCATCATCTTCCTGTCGCTTTCGGATGCGGATTTGATCCAGATTCTGGAGCTGTTGGTACAGCAGCTGAACGCCAATCTGATTCAGAAGGCGATCACCTTGTCGGTGACGGAAGACGCCAAGAAGTGGATTTTGGAAAAGACGTTAGTCGATCGCACGTACGGGGCGCGTCCATTGCGCCGCGCGCTGCAACGCTACGTCGAGGATCCATTGTCGGAAGCACTGATCGCCGGCGGCATCTCCGAGCGTCCTGCGTTCCTCGAGGTTTATCTCGAGAATAACCAGCTATTCTACCGGCCGGTTAGCGAAGTGGGAGAAGACAAGTCCACTGGCATCCTGCTCTTCAGCAACTAACGTAAGCAATGCGAAAAGGCCGGGGCGAAAGCCCCGGCCTTTTTTGCGTTTGCTCCGCAACGGACTCACACGTGTTTGGAGGTAGGGTGTAGGCAATCGTTTGGGGGGAAAGGCGCACAGCAGGTCCCTCGGCTACCTCCGGATTTCCTGTCAGGCTTCGTGGTGTCGATAAATCCCGTGCGGCTTTCTCTACCGAAAGCCGCATACGTGGCCGTTGACTAGCGCCGCGCAGTAGGAAATCCGGAGTACGACGGGATGACAAGGTTAAGTTGGTTCAACTTGTCCGGATTGGTTATGGGGATGGAAAGATCGGGGACACCGCGAATGCACCAGCACAACCACCCTCAGAACCCTCCATCTGAATAACCAACGCCAAGGTCCGCCAACCCCCTCAACTTTGTCATCCCGTCGTCGAGGGACCTGCTGTGCGCCTTTCCTCCAAAACGACTTCCTACCCACCCTACCCTTCAAACACGTTTCGTGCCTCGACAGAAAGGGTCACCTTCATGCACTGTGTAAAAGAGAGGCGCTCGTGAACCATTCGCCCAAGCCAACCGTGGCGCTCACCCTCGGCGATCCAGCCGGCATCGGTCCCGAATTGATCGCCAAGTTGCTGACACGCAGCGAAGTGATCGCCCAAGCCAACGTGGTACTAGTCGGCGACGCGTGGCTATGGGAAGAAGGTCAGGCGATTGCCGGCGTAAACATTGCGACTCGTACCGTCAACCATTTCGATGACGTACGCTCGTTCCCTGACGGCCCTCCGCTGTTCCTGCCGGCAGAGACTATCCGTCAAGGGGAAGCTCCGCGTTCCACAGTGTCCAGCGCCGCTGGCGACTCGGTACTCAAAGTTTTGGGGATGTGTCTGGACGCCGCGTCCGCCGGCCTCATCGATGCCATCTGCTTCGCCCCGCTGAACAAACGTTCCATGGGAATGTCGGGAATGAAGTTCACCGACGAGCTTCACTTCTTCGCCAACCATCTGAGCATCACCTCCTATGTCTGCGAGTTCAATACGCTGGGTAATCTCTGGACCTCTCGTGTTTCCTCTCATGTGCCGCTCAAAGACGTTGTTCTTTATCTGACCAGGGAACGAATTATCAAGTCAGTCAAGTTGCTCTACGCCGCCCTGCATGCGGCCGGCTTCGAGCATCCGCGGGTGGCCGTCGCCGCGCTGAATCCCCACGCTGGAGATGGCGGCTCCTTCGGGCGTGAAGAGATCGACATCATCGCGCCCGCCGTGAGCGAAGCGAACGCGCAAGGCTATCCCGTCGCCGGCCCGTTCCCAGCCGACACCATCTTTCTCAAGGCACGTGACGGTCAATACGACGGCATCGTCACTCTCTATCACGACCAAGGCCAGATCGCTCTCAAGCTATTAGGATTCGACAAGGGAGTGACGATCCACGGCGGATTGCCCATCCCAATCACGACCCCGGCGCATGGCACAGCCTTCGACATTGCCGGCCAGAACAAGGCCAATGTCGAGGCGACGGTGCAGGCATTTCTCATCGCCAGCCGCATGGGCACGCACTAAGGCGTCAACCTTCTATCGTTGTATCGTACAAATCATGCGTTTCTTCGCTCGCATCATCTCCTCTGCGCTACCACTTGCCCTGCTTGCTCTTCGCGTTGTCACCCCGTCGGCCCTCGCAGCCTCCGCCCCCACATTGGATCAGGTGCTCGGCTACTCATATGTCAGCGGACTAGTCGCGTCTGAGAAGGGCAACAGATGCGCTTGGGTGGAGAACGTGCGCGGCGTCCGCAACATCTGGTCGGCCGGCGCGGCAGACACCGAGCCACGCCAGCTGACGCGTTACACCGCAGATGACGGACAGGAACTGACCCAGCTCACCTTTTCCGCCGACGGAACAGAGCTGCTCTACGTGCGCGGCGGCGATCACGACCAGAACTGGCCGGCCCAGGGAAATCTGGCGCCAAATCCCGATAACAGTCCCTCCGAGGCGAAAGTCACGATCTGGTCGATCTCCCTCGCAGACTCAGCGAGCACGCCGGCGCAGATAGCCGAGGGAGACAGCCCCGCCTTGTCCTCGAAGGGACAGCTGGCGTACGTCAAGGACGGTCAGATCTGGACGGCGCCGCTTCCCGGTGGAAGCGATCCCGCCGCCAAGCCCCAGCGTCTTTTCTTTGACCGCGGCAAGGACGACACGCCAATCTGGTCCCCGGATGGAATGCGGCTCGTGTTTGTGTCCAACCGCGGCGATCACAGCTTTGTCGGCGTATACATGACGTCGGGCCAGCCGCTGCTTTACCTCGGCCCATCCACCAACTTTGATGGAGACCCGGTCTGGTCGCCCGACGGCAGCTCGATCGCCTTCATGCGCCAGCCAAGCCCCGGCGATGCCCCGGAAAACTTTCTGGTGCAAACGCCGCATCCGTTTGGGTTCTGGATCGCCGATGCGACTACAGGAAAATGCCGCAAGGTTTGGAACTCGCCGGATACACTTGCCGGCTCACTGCCAGACCTCGCTGAGAATGAGCCACTCTTCTGGACGGCGGACAACAAGCTGGTCTTCCTGGCTGAAACAGACAATTGGCCACACCTGTATTCCGTGGATATAGCGGGAAGTGACGCGCGCCTCCTGACGCCTGGAAACTTCATGGTGGAGAACGTGGTGTTGAGCCCGGACCGCCGCAGCCTGGTGTATAGCGCGAACACGGGAAAAGCCGCAGGCGACGAGGATCGGCGTCACCTATTTCGTGTTGGGACGGACGGGCACGCTCCGGAACCGCTGACCAGTGGGGACTCGCTCGAGTGGTCTCCGGCTGCGTTGACGGAAGGCAAGGTCGCCTACATTGCGGCCGGCGCACAGCAACCGGCAGTCGTGGACGTTCTCACGCGGCCGGGAGAAAGCCATACGCTCGACACCGGCGGGACCAGGAATTATCCATCCAACGCGCTCGTCATTCCCAAGTTAGTGAGCTTCAAGTCTCCTGACGGCTTCACTATCCAGGGCCAACTATTTCGTCAGGCCGGCGCCAGTGTGCAACAACCTGGTGTGATCTTCGTCCATGGCGGACCGACCCGGCAGATGCTGCTGGGCTGGCATTACATGGACTATTACAGCAACGCCTATGCCGTGAACCAGTACCTGGCCGCTCATGGCTTCACTGTGCTCTCAGTCAACTACCGGCTCGGCATCGGCTACGGGAGAGCGTTTCAGCATCCAGAGCATGCCGGACCAGCCGGCGCAGCGGAGTACCAGGATGTGCTCGCTGGGGCTCGTTATCTGCAGCAGGTTGAGGGCGTCGACGCCAAGCGCATCGCCATCTGGGGCGGATCGTACGGCGGCTATCTCACCGGCTTGGCCCTCGCTCGCAACTCCGATGTCTTCAAGACAGGAGTGGACTTCCATGGCATTGCGAACTGGGTTCCATTCCTGTCCAAGGCTCAGGCTTTTCCCGAGCATTGGTACGAAGCGAGTGCGGAGTGGAAGCGGGCGATCGAGACCGCCTTTGCTGCTTCGCCGGATGCAGACATAGCGAAGTGGAAATCCCCCGTTCTCCTGATTCAGGGAGACGACGATCGCAATGTGCCCTTCGATCAGACGGTCGAATTAGCCCACCGTCTGGAGCAGCAGCACACGCCCTTCGAAGAGCTCGTGATTCCCAACGAGATACACGGCTTCCTGCGCTGGGCGAACTGGTTGCAGGCAGATGAGGCCACCATCCAGTACTTATCCAGGCAGTTGGGAACCTCAGGAGTGCAATGAGTCCCGGCGACGACGAGCCCAGGATGATTGCGGAATACAGGGAGTTCCTCCCTTCCGCGCCGCTGGCAGACCACTTCGTATGCTTCTGGACCCAGACGATCAGTGGATCGCAGGGCGTGTATGAGCACCGGGTTCTGCCCGACGCATGCATCGACATTGTGCTCGTAAACGATGAGGCGCCCATCGTGGTCGGTCCATGGACTGTTCCCTTGCTTGCCCAATTGCCGGCTGGAAGTAGCATCACAGGAGCGCGGCTGCATCCCGGTCGCGCAGCCTGTCTGCTCGGCATGCCTGCGTCGGAATTGCTCAACCAGACAATTCCAATGGCGGCCGTCGCGGGTGCTATGCGAAACATTCGGCTGGAGAAGGTGATTGAGCAGCCAAATGCCGCAGCCCGGCGATCCGTCCTCGGCCAAGTGCTCTTGACCTCGTTGGAACATTCCGCCCCGTTCGACCAAGCTGTCTTGGCCGGAATTCGGTGGCTTGCGCAACGCCCGCAAGGCCGTATCGAACAGTTGAGCCGCTGGATCGGGATAAGCGAACGTCAGCTTCATCGGCGGTTTTCGGCTGCCATTGGCTATGGTCCTAAGACGTTTCAGTCGGTGATGCGCTTCCAGCGTCTTCTCAAGACCGCGCGCGAGAAGGGCGCGCAGCAAAGCCTGGCCGATCTTGCCGCGACTGTGGGTTACGCCGATCAAGCACACATGACTCGCGAGGTCCATCGTCTCGCCAACCTACGGCCAACCGTGCTGCTACGTTCTACTGAATCGACCCTGCAAATGTCCGATTTGTTCAAGAGCTGATCTTTCTCTCCGGGTATCGTTGGATGCATGACGCGAAGAGAACTCATGACCGCGATGGCGGCTGCGTTCGCAATCTTCAGCCTGCGAAGAGGAGATGCCATGCAAACACCAGACAAAATCAGGGTTCTATTCATCGCGGGTTTTGGACCCATCGTCCGCGATGCCGATGCCAGCCAAAAACTTTACGCTAAGGGCCTGCAGATTCCTTTCAAAGAGGAGAGCGGCGGCTACCTCCATACGGACGCGCTACAAGGCGCCCGGCATTTCGCTCTTTGGCCACTTTCTCAAGCCGCGGAATCTTGTTTTGGTAACAGTAGCTGGCCGGATGATTTGCCGGCGCCGCACGCCTGGCTTGAGTTCGACGTGGAGAGCGTCGAGAGAGCCACAGCGGAGCTTGAATCCATGGGGTACCGAATGCTCATTAAGAACAAGAAAGAACCCTGGGGCCAGATCGTAAGCCGATTTCTCGATGCAGACGGGCTACTGGTCGGGCTTACCTTCACTCCGTGGATGCGAGACAAAAATAAGTAGTTGGAAGGTGTCAGTCATGCTTGCCCGTCGCGGATAACCAGCGCCACGCTTTCCTCCGCGTTCGCCGGAAAACAAATTCGAACTCTCGCCAGGATGCAAAGAAAAGCCGCGGGCTAAAGCCCGTCATATTCTCAATCGTTTACGGCCCGACTAAAGTCGTGCCCTGATACAAAGCCAATCTCGTCATGCGACGGCTTTACAGGCCGCGGTAAAACTCATGCTTTGTGTCAGGGCACGACTTTAGTCGGGCCGTAAACGACGCCACTGATGAGGGCTTTAGCCCCTGAGGTATTGCTTTCCTACCCGGTGTGGAGTCTTGAAGGATAGGGGCTTCACAGCCCGCACGTAGATCGCTTTAAACCAAGTTCGGCTTTAGCGCGGGGGGATCATTTCATCCACTCATGAGTTTTTTCCGCGACCTGCAGAGCCGTGCCCTGTACAAAGGCTCCAAACCCGCTTCTGCTCCAGGCGTCGATGCTCCCCGGGACGGCTGGCAGGCTATAATGACGCATAAATTCAAAGTCGCCCAGGCATTCAAAAAGTAATCATTTGCCGGCCTTCGAGTTGTTTGAGTACTGCGGGTTGGCGTCTGCATGACAAATGAAGAACTCATCCTAGTCACCGGTGCGACCGGATTTCTCGGCATGCGGCTGGTGCAGGAGTTGCTGGAACGGCACCCGCACGCCGTGCTGGCGCTGCTGATCCGCGACAGAACCGGCCAATCGGGTGAGCAACGCGCCGACGCGATTGTCCCTCAGTCCGAGCGGTCACGTGTCCAGGTCTATTCCGGAGACGTCGGCCAGCCCAACTGCGGGTTGGACGCCGCCGCCTGGAGCCGGCTTTCCGCAGAGGCAACGCGCGTGATTCACTGCGCCGCGACCGTGCGCTTCGATCACTCACTCGACGAAGCACGCCGCATCAACGTCGAGGGGACGCGCCGTGTCCTCGACTTCGCAGCCGGCGCACGGCAACTGCGGAGCCTGGCCTACGTCGGGACCGCATACGTGGCCGGTGAGCGCGCGGACCTGGTGCGCGAGAACGAGCTTGCCGTAGGCCAGAGCTACCGCAATACCTACGAACAGACCAAAGCGGAGGCCGAGGCACTCGTCCAGTCCTACCTCGGCTCCTTGCCAGGCGTGATTCTCCGTCCCAGCATCATCGTCGGTGATTCCCGCACTGGCGTGACATCAAGCTTCAAGATGATGTATTGGCCGCTTAAAATCTACGCGCGCCGCCTGTGGCGCACGGTGCCTGGCTATCCCGATGCCGTGCTGGACATCGTGCCAGTTGATTTTGTAGCCACCTCAGTTGCACAACTTCTCTTCGATGACGAAGCCCTGGGCAGCACCGTCCACCTCTGCGCAGGGCCACGCGGCAGCGCGACCATTCAGCAGGTCGCCCGGCGCGCAGCGGATTACTTCCACGTGCCCGAACCGCGTTACATCGACCCGAAATTCTTCTTCGCCGCACTGCGGCCACTGCTGTTTCTAGCTTTATGGGGACGTAAGCGCCGGGTCCTGCGCGACGGCCGCGCTTACCGCGACTACTTCACCATGCGCATGCAGTTCGATACCACCAATGCCGACCGGCTGCTGCAGGCCGCAGGAGTATGCCCGCCACCGGTGCTGGACTATCTGGACCGCCTCTTCCAGTACTGCGTCGCCAGCGACTGGGGACGCAAGCCTGTCGCATCCCAATGAACATCTTCAAGCAGCTTCAACTCTCGCGTGACAAGTCCGTCACCGTGGCCAATTTCCTGGACGAGTTGGTCCGACGCAAAGGAGATTGCGAAGTCGCAGTTGGCGAGGACGGCCATTATCGACTCGCCGATCTGCATGCCGATGTGTGCTCCATGGACGCCTTCCTCCGCCATTCGATCGCACTACGTCCAGGCCAGCTCGTCGGCATCTATCGCAGCAATAACCGAAAATGTTTTCATTGGTTCCTGGCCATCATCCGCGCCGGAGGCGTCGCAGTTCCACTGAACCCGCTTCTCTCCCTCACCGAAGTGCGCCGCATTCTTGCTGACAGCGCCACGGAAATACTGATCACCGACAAAGCAGTCTTCGAACGCAACATCGCGGACCGCCAGGCGCTGGCGGTGCGCACCTGGATACAAGCGGACGACGAGCCAGAGACACTCGACGGATTTGTACGCGCCGCCGATACCGGAGCCTCTTTTCCGCCGGCTGCCATCGATCCGGCCGCGACCGTCGCCATATTCCATACATCAGGCACAAGCGGTTTTCCCAAGGGAGCTGCACTTTCGAGCAACGCACTGTTGGGTGCGCGCGCGTCTACAGTGCTGGCCGGACTCATTCTCGGGTCCAGGGACCTCGCGCTCATCGCGCTGCCCTGGTCCCACATTATGGCGGTAAGCATCGCGCTCTACGGACTGATGGCGGGCATTCGCGGTTGCTTTCTCGATCGTTTCGACGTTGCGAGCGCGCTGGATCTTGTCGAGCGCTTTGCCATCACCACCTTCGTCGGTGTGCCCGAGATGTTTATCCGGCTGGTCGAAAGCAATCCGCAACCTTCTCGCTTGCGGAGCGTGCGCGCGTGGCTCTCCGCCAGTGATCATCTTCCATCCGAAGTGCGCAAACGCCTGCGGAACTTTGGCGCGCTGTTCCGCTTGCCCTTCGGCCTGCGCGTTCCGCCGGTACTCTTGAACGGATACGGCATGGTGGAGTTGGGCGGCCTCGCCATGATGGGGGTAGAGCTGTCGCTGTTGCCTGGCAGCGGAGACCTCTGCTTCCCCGTGCCCCCATTCCGCGTTCGCGTGGTCGATGAAAATGGCAAGCCGGTGCGAGCCGGCGTGACCGGCGAATGCCAGATCCGCCGCCGCGGACTTACTCCGCATTATTGGGGCGACAACGGAGATAGCAAGGGCTTGCTCACGCCTGATGGCTGGCTGCGCACGGGCGACCTGGCGACCCGCAACCACCTCGGTCTCATCCGGCTCGTGGGGCGCATGAAGGATGTGATCAAATCGGGCGGCTATTCAGTGTACGTCCGCGAACTGGAAGAAGCGGTGCTTGCTCATCCAACGGTGGCCCGGGCGGTTGCCTTCGGCTTGCCCCACAAAGAGAAGAGCGAGATTCCCGTCGCGGCAGTCGAACTGCACCTGGGCTGCGCGGCCAGCGAAAAGGACCTGCTGGACTGGTGCCGGCAGAATCTCGCGGCCTATAAAGCGCCGCGCCGCATCTGGATCCTCGAGGCAGGTGGTCTGCCGCAGAATCACAACGGAAAAATGCTGCGGCGGGCTTTGCGCGAGCGGTTTTCAGCAGAGATGGATTGAAGTACCTATCAGGTGGTGGCGACCATGGCCTCCGGAGCAGCGGCCGTCACCATCTCCAAAATGGCATTGATCACCAGTCTTGGTTCGTCGAGATGAATCCAATGCGCGCTCGCAGGTGCGATCACTTGCTGCACATTGTCGCCGATCCGCCTCAGGCAATCCTCTGAGAGTGGCTTCGAGTTTCCCGGAGTGAACACCATCACTGGAATCCCACGGATGGGCTCTGAGTCGCGCATTTCCTGCACTGTCTCTGGCACGGACGCCACGTGGCTGCGCATGCCCGCGTAGTAGCCCGGCCGCGACCAATGGGCGGCCACGATGGGCCAAACTTCCCGCGGCATTTTACCCACCTCGCTCTTGATTCGCCCCAGCACATGCTTGCCCCCCTCGCCGGCAATGCGAGCCAATCGCCCGGCGATGCGCCCGGAGCGGCACAACAGCGACGTCACCGCCAGTCGAGCCAATCCCAGTTGTGCAATCGGAATCGCATAACTCGAGAGTTTCAATCCGCGGTCGATCATTGCCTGTTTCGTCGGGTCCAACGGCGGCCACTCGTCGCAGCGCATAGGATCCACCAGCACGACGCTGGCTACTTCTTCCGGATATAGTTGCGCAAACCTGCGCACTACCAGCCCGCCAAAAGAGTGTCCCACCAAAATGTACGGTGGCTTGATCCCGGCCCCATCGAGCAGTTGATGCAGTTCTCCGGCCAGGTTCCTCGGCGTGCGCGCCGTCCGGCCCGGGCTACTCCAACCCAGGCCGGCGCGATCGTAGGAAGCCGTGGTGGCGATCCGCGAAATTTGGTCCTGGATGTGGCACCAGTTCAAATTGGTGGCTGCAATCCCCGATTCAAACAACACAGTGACGTCGCCCGATCCCTTTTCCAGCAGGTAGAGCCTGCGTCCGTCTCCGATATCAATCCACCGTCCTCTGTGGGCATAGCGCAACCGGTCATAATGCGCGCCGATCCACTGATACAGAAATCCGGTCGTCGCCAAGGCCGCTAAGAAGCTAGTGGTAGAGAGAAAGTAGTGCATACACCATCCTAGAAATGCGTTAGTTGTGCGGAATCAAAATCCTTCACATCAAGGTGCGCCTTCGCCGCGCCATGATCGATGATAAGCAGCGTTGAACCGGCGCGGCCGCGGATTTTCGCTTCCACCTGGGTTGCCGACCAAACGCCCTCCGTCCGTCGCAGCCCGAAGTAAGTGAACTCTTTCACCATTCCCGAACCTTTCAAGGTCTTTTCCACGTACACCGGAAAGCTGCTTCCCAGATCCAACCAGCTCTTTACGTTTGTGTAGTGGGTCTTATCGGCTGCCCCCGGCGTGCTCTTCAGCAACTCGCAATTGCGCGCCCCAAACTTCACTTCTCCCATATCCGTCTGTCCCGGCCAAAAGTAAGACGAGTCGATGAAGTCTTCGTAGCTGAATCCCTCTCCCAACGGGCCGGTGGTCCACTTGTCAAAGGGCAGGGCAGTCGCCGCGGCGTCGCCCGGGTGCGCAATCTGTATTGTAGTTACTCCCCCGGGGTGCATCTCCAGCAGCACGTGAACCTTCGCTGTGGCCGGGGAACTGACCTCGAAAAGCACTCGAAGTACGCCCGGGAACCAGTGCGCCTTGATATTGACGCCATAACTGGTCCGAGCCGCGCTCTCATCCACACGCACCAGGTGTCCGCTCAGGCGATAGTCGGCCGTCATGATTTGCTGCCGCGCCGCGGCCAGCGTCGCTGGAACATTCGCAGTCTGGGCAGGCGCCGAAATGAACATGGCTGTCGCCAGCGCAAGCATTTCGAATCTCATGCCTCGACCTTTCCGTCCCGCATGCAAATGTGCCGGGGCGCGGCGGCCGCGATGTCTCGCTCATGCGTCACCACGATCAGGGTCATTCCCCGCCGTTTCTGGATCCCGATAAGGATCTCCATGATGCGTGCCGAGTTCACGCTGTCCAGGTTGCCGGTGGGCTCATCGGCCAACAGTATCTCCGGATCATTCGCCAGCGCGCGCGCCACCGCGACACGCTGCCGCTCTCCGGCCGAGAGTTGGCTGGGATACTGCCCGGCCCGTTTTTTCATATCCATCTCCCCGAGCAACTCCTCGGCCCGTGCGGCGCGGTCGACTCCGGGGCGGTTCAACGACAGCATCGGCACCTGCACGTTCTCGATCGCCCGCAGCGTCGGCATCAGGTGAAAGGCCTGGAAGATGAATCCCACGTTCCGAGCCCGGTAGGTGTCCAGGTCGATACCCGAGCCGAGCTTGGCGTCCTTGAAGAGAACCTCGCCGCTGGTCGGACTGTCCAGACCGCCGAGCATGTGCAGCAGCGTTGACTTGCCGCTCCCGCTCGATCCGGTGATGGCAACGTACTCGCCGGCAGAGAAGGAGAGGTCCACACCACGCAAGGCCTCAATGCGCCCTTCGTCGTAGCTCTTATGGAGGTTGCGCACTTCCAGGGCAGGACTAGTCATGCCGCAGCGCCTCCACCGGAGAAAGGCTGGCGCCGCGCCACGCGGGAAGCGCTCCCGCTGTCAGCCCCGCCAGAACGGCGATACCCATCGCCTCGAACGAAAGCACCCAGGGAAACGACGCTGAGACAATGCTCGCGGTTTGGGGGAGCAGTGCCAGCACCTGCAGGGCGCTCCATCCGAGCGCGACGCCAACCAATCCGCCGCCCAAGCCAAGCACCACGGCTTCCAGCTGGATCAGAACCAATACCTGGCGTTGTTTCCAGCCCAGCGCGCGCAAGATGCCGATTTCCCGGGTGCGCTCGAAGACCGACATAGCCATGGTGTTGGCGATTCCAAGAATGCCGATCAGCAGTGCAATTAAAGAGGTGCCCCACGCAGAAGCCTGCGCCATGCGCACAAACTGGTTGTTATTGGCGCGCTCGGCAGCGGGCACGGCTCGTAGTCCTGGAAGCGCAGACTGGATTTGTGCCTGTGCGCGCTTCATATAATCCGTTGCTGTTTCTCCGTGGCGCGCAGGGCGCAGCCGGACATGAAACGTAGAGACTTTGCCCTGCATGCTGCTGAGCTGCTGTAACTGATCGAGTGGCATAATGACCGCGCCGGCCTCGAGTCCGGAGCCGCCATGGTAGATGGCGACCACCTTGAAGGGTGTGCCTTGAATCTCCAGCGTATCGCCCGGGTTTTTCTTCAGATCCTCGGCCAGCAGATCACCCAGCATCACCTCAGCCTGGCCATCATGGAAAGGCTGTCCAGAGAGCAACTTTAATGATTGGAATTCGAAGGAGTCCGCCTTCCACCCATAGACCAGCGCGTTGACCTCGGGCGTCAGATCCATCACGTTGTAGATCATGGGCGCGGCCTGGGCCACTACAGGCACGGCCTTCAGCTTTGCTCCCACCGACTCATCCATCGAGGTATTCAGAAAGGTCTGCTGGATGACGGCAATGTCAATGCCACTGCTCGAGTAGATGCGCTGCCATCCTTGCTCAAAGGCGCGGGAAAAGCCTACCAGCCCGACAAAGGCCCCGATGGCCATGCCAATCCCAAATAGTGTCAGTAGGGTCCTCAGACGTCGGCGCTTGAGATTTTTCCACACAAATCCTGTAAATGACAGTGAAGATGCCATGAAGTCGGAGTGAATCCTCACCTTTTCGGATTTGCGATATGCCGACTAACAGTTTAGTCGGCGGCAATGACCGCGTCCATCCATCATTGATTCCCGATTTGGGAGGGGAACCACGCGCTTTTAACCAAAACCAGATGAAGTAACAACACTCGTCGTCCTTCTCAGAAAGATCAACAAGGAGCGAGGATGGACAGAAGATCAATCAGCTATCAGAGTCAATCACGACCAGTCCCGAAGGGACGGTTGAGAGTAGCCCAGGACGCAAGTCCTGGGTGTACATTCCTCGAGACCATCGCCAGCCGAATCCCTGGCGGGACTATTCGTGCTCTCATCAGTTAACCCAGGACTTGACGTCCTGGGACTACTTTCAGCCGGTCCCTCCGGGACTGGTCGCGATTCACCCCACAGCTGATTCGTCTTCATCGAGTGCCATACGAATCTGTCGATTGAAAAAGCTAATTTGAATAGCTCTGGATCCTAATGCCCTCCACTTTTCTATGCGCCGAATAAAAATTCGATCCCCGCGCCCACGCCATCATCCAATCAGCCGGCTGTTAAAGTATTGGTAAGGCCTACCGTACAAATCAAGTCATCCGCCGGAGTCCAGCATACCCATGGAGAGTCCTGAAGCGAGCGTGCATCCTGATCCCTTCACCGGTGCCGCTCCCGTAGGCAGTCGCAAACGCCGCCCCTGGGTTGGCATCCTCCTCATCGTCCTGCTGGTACTCGGCGTAGTGCTGCTGGTTGCCCACAAGCCCCAGCCCAAACCAGACGAGAGCGCACTCAACCAGCCCGCCGTCGTCACCATCAAGGTGGCCACGGTCCGAGAGGGCGACATCGGTGTCCACGTCGAGGCCCTCGGCACCGTCACTCCCGTCTCCACCGTCAGCGTCTACAGCCAGGTCACGGGAAAGGTCATCGCCGTCAACTATCGCGAAGGCCAGATGGTTCGCAAAGGCCAGTCGCTGATCGAAATCGACCCTCGGCCCTACGAAGCCCAGCTCAAACAGGCGGAGGGCACCCTAGAGCACGACCAGGGTCTGCTTAAGCAGGCGGAGATCGATCTGGCTCGCTACCAGAAAGCCTCGGCGCTGAACGCCATCGCCCGCCAGACGCTGGAAGACCAGGAGCAGGCTGTCGAGCAATACAAAGGTACAGTCAAAAACGATGAAGGGCAGGTCGACTACCAGCGGGTTCAACTCAGCTACTGCCATCTCACTGCACCGGCTTCTGGCCGAGTTGGTTTACGGCTGGTCGATCCCGGCAACACCATCTTCGCCGGCAACTCGAATGCACTCGTCGTGGTCACACAATTGCAGCCGATTACCGTGGTCTTCAACGTAGCGGAAGACAACCTGTCCCAGCTCCGGTCGCAAATTCTGCACCGAACGGACCTACCCGTCGACGCCTTCGACCGCTCGCAGCTGAACAAGATCGCCACCGGCCGGCTGCTCACCATCGACAACCAGGTGGACACCACCACCGGCACCATCCGCTTCCGCGCCCAGTTTGACAACCACGATCTCACCCTCTATCCCAACCAGTTCGTCAACGCGCGCCTGCTGGTAAACACGTTGCATAACACCCTGCTGATTCCCAGTGCGGCCGTCCAGCGTAATGGCGTGCAAGCGTTTGTCTACAAGGTCAGCAACAACACTGCCTCCATCCAGAACATTGTTGAGCAGACCACCGATGGCAACATCTCTGCCGTCGAAGGCCTCCACCCAGGTGACGTTGTTTCGCTCACCGGCTTCGACAAACTGCAGGACGGCACTAAGGTGGAGATCCAGGAATCTCCGCAAGCGACGGTTACCGGCAATGGCGATGCCGCTGGCACTCTGGCCGGAAAGCGTGACGCCGGACAAACCCGTTGAATCCGTCCCGCACCTTCGTACTCCGGCCGGTCGCAACCGCACTCCTGATGGTGGCGGTCCTGGTCATTGGGCTCGCCTCCTACACCACCCTCCCCGTTTCCGCGCTGCCCGAGGCTGACTACCCCACCATCCAGGTGCAGACCTTCTATCCTGGCGCCAGCCCGCAGGTCATGTCGTCCGCCGTCACCGCTCCGCTCGAGCGCCAGTTCGGCCAGGTGGCCGGCCTCACGCAAATGACCTCCACCAGCTCAGACGGCAGCTCGGTCATCGTGCTGCAGTTTAATCTGAACCTCAACATCGACGTCGCCGAGCAGGAAGTCCAGGCCGCCATCAACGCCGCGCAAGGTTACCTGCCCACTGACCTGCCTGTCCCGCCCGTCTACAGCAAATCCAATCCCGCGGACGCGCCCGTCCTTACCCTCGCCCTCACGTCCACCGCCATGCCGCTCTCGCGTGTCGAAGACCTGGTCGACACGCGCCTCGCTCCCAAGATTTCGCAGCTCAGCGGGGTGGGCCTGGTCACCATCAGCGGCGGACAGAAGCCTGCGGTCCGTGTTCAGGTCAACCCCACGGCGCTGGCTTCCTACGGGATAAATCTTGAAGACGTGCGCAACGCGCTCTCCGCCGAAAGCGTGAACTCCGCCAAGGGCAGCTTCGACGGTCCGGCGCAGAACTTTCAAATCAATGCGGATGACCAGCTGCTCTCGAGCGCCGGCTACCGGGACCTCATCGTTGCCTATAAAAATGGCGCCCCGGTCATGCTCACCGACGTAGCCAGGGTCAGCGATGGTATCGAAAACACCAAGCTGGCCGCCTGGATGAACGAAACCCCGGCGGTCATTGTCAACATCCAGCGCCAGCCCGGCGCCAACACCATTCAAGTAGTTACCAGCATCGAAGAGCTGCTGCCCAAGCTGCAGGCCACGCTTCCCGCCGCGATAAAACTCACCGTCCTCACCGACCGCACCAACACCATTCGCGCTTCTGTCCGCGATGTCGAGTTCGAGCTCATGCTCACCATCGCATTAGTCGTCATGGTGATCTTTCTCTTCTTGCGTAGTTTTTCCGCAACCATCATCCCCAGCGTCGCCGTGCCGCTCTCGCTGATCGGCACCTTCGCCGTCATGCAGGCCCTGGGCTACAGCCTCAACAACCTGACTCTCATGGCCTTCACCATCTCCACCGGCTTCGTGGTTGACGACGCCATCGTGATGCTGGAGAACATCTCCCGTTACCTGGAAGAAGGCCTGTCGCCCATGCAAGCCGCGCTCCAGGGCGCACAGCAGATCGGCTTCACCATCATCTCGCTCACCATCTCGCTGATTGCCGTGCTCATCCCGCTGCTATTTATGGGTGACATTGTCGGCCGCCTCTTCCGCGAGTTCGCCGTCACGCTCAGCGTGACCATCCTGATCTCCGCCTTTGTGTCCCTTACCCTGACACCGATGATGGCCGCGCGCATTCTGCGCCACACTCCAGAGTCCCAGCAGACCCGCTTCTACCACTACACCGAGGGCCTCTTCAAACGCATCATCGCCGCTTACGGGCGCAGTCTCCGCTGGGTCTTCCGTTTCGAAATACCCATGCTGATCATCGCGTTCGCCATGCTTGTGCTCACGGTACTGCTCTACATTGAGATCCCCAAAGGCTTCTTTCCTACGCAGGACACGGGCATCATTCAGGGCATTTCGCAGGCGCCGGAATCCATTTCCTTCACCGCCATGTCGCGCAAGCAGCAACAGCTGGCCCACGAAATCCTGAAGGACCCAGCCGTCCAAAGCCTCTCCTCCTTCATCGGCGCTGACGGCGTCAATACCACGCTCAATAGCGGGCGCATTCAGATCAACCTCAAAGATCCCGCCATTCGCGGCCTAACCGCAAGCGAAGTCATCCGCCGTCTCGATCGCAATCTCAGGAGCGTCCCCGGCATTCAGCTCTATATGCAGCCGGTGCAGGACCTTACCGTCGATGACCGCGCCAGCCGCACCGAATACCAGTACACCCTGGAAGATCCTGATCCAGCCGAACTCGGCATCTGGACTGGAAAGCTGGTCGACGCCATGCGCCGCCTTCCCCAGCTCCGCGATGTGGCCACCGATGACCAACCCAACGGCGTCACTGCGCAGCTGGCCATCGATCGCGCTACCGCCTCGCGCATGAACATCACTGCCGATACCATCGACTCTACCCTCTACGATGCTTTCGGCCAGCGCCAGATCAGCACCCTCTACACCCAGTCAAACCAGTACCACGTCATCCTCGAAACCCTTCCTGAGTTCCAGAAAGACCCCAAAAAGCTCGATAGTCTTTATGTACAGGGTTCTGCAACTACCACGGTGGCAGGAGCGGCTGCCTCCACTGGTGGCCGAAGTACCTCCGCGGCCAGTTCGGTGAATACCCTCACCGCCTCCTCGACGCCCAACTCTTCCACCACCCAGGGCACCCAACTTTCCTCTGCCGCCGGCAGTAGCTCGTCTGCGTCGTTAACCGCTCAGAACAACACCGTCAACAACGCGTCAAGCACCGCCTCGCCCACCGGTTCCAATCTGTCGACGGGTACGCCTACCAACGCCCTGTCGTCGACCTCAGGCAGCTCTTCATCCTCGTCCCAACCGGCGAGCCAAACCTCAGGTCAGGTCTCGGGCGGGGGCACCGCCTCCACCAGCACGATGCCCACGCCCGTGCCGCTCTCTGCCTTCACTCACTTTGAAATGAAGCCATCGCCGCTGACCATCTCGCACCAGGGTCAGTTTCCCGTGGTAACCGTATCTTTCAATGTTGCAGAAGGCTCCTCGCTGGGGCAGGCGGTCGACGCGGTCAAAAGCGCACAAGCGCGCCTTCATATGCCGGCCAGCGTAATCGTCGGCTTTCAGGGAACCGCCGCAGCCTACACAGCAATTGGCGGCAATGAAGCGCTGCTCATTATCGCCGCACTGCTTGCGGTATACATCGTGCTGGGCGTGCTTTATGAAAGCTTCATCCACCCCCTCACCATCCTCTCCACGCTGCCTTCAGCCGGGGTAGGCGCACTGCTCGCCTTACGCCTGTTTGGCCAGTCACTCGACATCATCGCGGTCATTGGCATCATCCTGCTCATCGGGATCGTGAAGAAAAACGGCATCATGATTGTCGACTTCGCCCTCGAAGCCGAACGGGTACACGGCAAAGACCCAGTCGAAGCTATTTTTGAAGCCTCGCTGCTTCGCTTCCGCCCCATCCTCATGACCACGCTGGCGGCGCTCTTCGCCGGCATCCCGTTGGCCTTCGGCACCGGCATCGGCTCTGAACTGCGCCGCCCGCTTGGCATCGCGATGGTCGGCGGCCTGCTCGTCAGCCAGGTCCTCACCCTCTACACCACGCCCATCATCTACATCTTCTTTGGCCGTATCGCCACCCGTTTTTCGCATAAGCCGCACGCAACCACAGGCGGCACCGATCTAAACCCGGACTCCGGAGCTGCGGGCGCATGAACATTTCCGCTCCCTTCATCCGCCGGCCCGTGGCCACCACGCTGCTCACCATTGCCGTCACGCTCGCAGGCCTGCTCGCCTTTTTTAACCTGCCTGTGTCTTCGCTTCCCCAGATCGATTTCGCTACCATCACGGTGGCTACTACACTCCCCGGCGCCAGCCCTGAGGTCATGGCCTCCTCCGTCGCCACTCCGCTGGAGCGGCAATTCGGCCACATCGCCGGCGTTAGCCAGATGACTTCCTCCAGCACCCTCGGCATCTGCTCGGTCACCCTGCAATTCGACCTCACGCGCGATGTCGACGGCGCCGCCCGCGATGTGGAAGCCGCCATCAACGCTGCACGTACTTATCTCCCTGCGAACCTGCCCGCCAACCCGCAATATAGAAAGATCAACTCCGCCCTGGCCCCCGTCATGGTGCTCGACCTCACCTCGCCCATCCGTGGCAAGGGCGATCTTTATGACACCGCCTCCTCCGTCATTGCCCAGAAGCTATCCCAGGTCGAAGGCGTGGGCCAGGTCCAGGTCGCCGGCAGCTCTCTGCCTGCGGTGCGTGTGGACGCCAATCCACAGCAGCTCAACAGCTATGGCCTGGGCCTGCAAGATGTAGCCCGCGTCATCAGCCAGCAAAACTCAAACCGTCCCAAGGGCCAGATCTCTGACGACGCCACCACCGCCGACATCACCGCCAATGACCAGATCTCGAAGGCCGCGGACTACGCACCGCTCGTTGTCGGTTCAAACGGCAAGGGAGGTGTCGTCCGCTTGCGCGATGTCGCCAACGTCTACGACTCCGTCCAGACGCTTCGCTCCGCAGGTTTCGTCAATCAAAAGCCCGCCATCATTTTGCTCATCTTCCGCCTTCCCGGCGCCAACGTAATTGCCACCGTCGATCGCATCAAGGCTGCTTTGCCTTCGGTGCGCGCCTCCATTCCTGCCGGCGACAACCTCGACGTCCTGGTTGACCTCACCACCACCATTCGCGCCTCGGTCAACGACGTCGAGCGAAGCCTCTTCATCTCCGTCATCCTGGTCATCGCCGTGGTCTTTGCCTTCTTGCGCAGTCCGCGCGGGACGTTGATCCCCGGCGTGGCCGTCGGTGTCTCGCTGATTGGCACCTTCGGCGTCATGTACCTGGTGGGTTACAGCCTCGACAACCTGTCACTGATGGCGCTTACCATCTCGACCGGCTTTGTGGTCGACGATGCGATCGTAGTGATGGAGAACATCACCCGGCTCATTGAACTAGGCGTGCCCCCCATGGAAGCCTCCCTGCAAGGCGCGCAGGAGGTCGGCTTTACCGTCCTCTCCATGAGCCTTTCGCTGATCGCGGTCTTTGTCCCCATCCTTTTCATGGGGGGCATCGTCGGCCGCATCTTCCATGAGTTTGCCTTTGTTCTGACTACCTCGATTGCCGTCTCCATGCTGGTCTCGCTCACCGTGACGCCGATGATGTGCTCCCGGCTGCTGAAACCGCAGGCGGCCGAAAAGCACAACCGCATCTACCGCGCCTTTGAACACGGCTTTGACTTGCTGCTTTCCGGCTATCGCCGCACGCTAACCTTGTCACTCGACCATCCGGTCCTGGTAATCGCAACCTTGTTTGCGACATTAGCCTTAAATGTCGTCCTGATAGGCCGCGTACCCAAGGGCTTTTTCCCCCTGCAGGACACCGGAGGCCTCCAGGGCGGGCTCCAGGGTGCGCAGGACGCTTCCTTTCAGTCCATGCGCGACTCTGTTCTGGATGTGGAGAAGGTGATTCAGGCCGATCCGGCCGTGGACAACGTCATCGGCTTCACCGGAGGCCAGGGCGGCCCAGGCGGGGGCGCCAGCAACACCGGCTTCACTTTTGTCCACCTGAAGCCGCTCGACCAACGCGGCGTCAGTGCGGGTGATGTGGTCGATCGCCTGCGGCCTAAACTGGAAAAGCTAACCGGCGCCTCGACCTTCCTGCAGGCCTCGCAGGATCTTGGCGTGGGCGGCCGCCAGAGCAACGCCGCCTACCAGTACCAGCTCTCCGCCGATACGGTCGAAGACCTTAGCATCTGGGGCCCGCGCCTTTACAGCGAAATGCTCAAGATGCCGCAGCTCAAGGATGTGACCACCGACCAGCAGAACCGCGGTTTGCAGATGCTTCTCGCCTACGATCGGCAATCAGCAGCGCGCTACGGCATCACGCCGCAGCTCATTGATAATTCGCTGTACTTCGGCTTTGGCGAGTCGCAGGTCTCCACCATTTACACTTCGCTCAACCAGTACTACGTGGTTCTGCAGGCTGCCCCGCAATTTTTGGTCAACCCGACTACGCTCCGGTCTACCTACGTGCACTCCAATACGGGCGGCGTCGTTCCACTCAATGCGTTCACTCACTCCACCGCGTCCACATCACCCCTGGCCATCAATCACTCTTCGTTCTTTCCCTCGGTGACCGTTTCCTTCAACCTTGCGCCTGGAGTCTCGCTCGGACAGGCGACAATATTAATCGACCAGATGGAACGGCGCATCGGTGTTCCTGCCTCGGTACGCGGCACGTTTGCCGGCACCGCCGAGGCCTTCCAGAAGTCTCTTTCCACCGAGCCGGTGCTCATTCTCACCGCTCTGCTCGCCATTTATATCGTGCTCGGTATGCTCTACGAGAGCCTCGTACACCCCATTACGATCCTCACTACGCTGCCATCGGCCAGTGTAGGAGCCATCATCGCCCTCATCCTGTTCCACAGCGAACTCGATGTGATCTCCATCATCGGTATTTTTCTGCTCATCGGCATCGTAAAAAAGAACGCCATCATGATGATCGACTTCGCGCTGATCGCCGAGCGCGAACATGGAAAGAACACGCGCGATGCCATCTTCGAGGCCTGTATGCTGCGCTTTCGTCCTATCCTCATGACCACCATGGCCGCCCTGTTTGGAGCGCTGCCATTGGCCTTCGGCACTGGAATGGGTTCCGAGCTGCGCAGGCCCCTCGGCGTCGCCATCGCCGGCGGCCTGCTCTTCAGCCAGGTGCTCACGCTTTACACCACGCCCATCATCTATCTCTACTTCGATCGCCTCAGCAATCGCTTCAAACGCCGTCGCCCCAACGCGCCGCTCGAGTCTGTCTCCTAGCAGAACCCAACAGGAAGCCGGACTTTTCCACACTTAAATCGAATGTTTTGCGCAACCACTCGAGTGTTAAGGAGATCTTCGAAGTTGCAGAATAGCAATTGGAGGATGTATGCGTGCGACGAAATCCATCCTTCCGGCGCTCGCGGTCGTGTTCGCTACCACCTTGGGTATAGGCTCCCAGACAAAGGAGAAGGCAATGGAACAGCAGGTGTTTTATCGCACAGTAAAAGTCGATGGACTCTCTATCTTCTACCGGGAAGCGGGGCCCAAGGACGCTCCCACCATTCTTTTGCTGCACGGTCTTCCGTCCTCCTCGCGGATGTTTCAGCCGCTGCTGACTAGGCTTGCTGACAACTACCATTTGGTTGCCCCTGACTATCCGGGCTTTGGGCACAGTGACTGGCCCGACCCCAAGCAGTTCGCCTACACCTTCGACCACATCGCTTCGGCGATGGATGGCTTCACGCAAGCCCTGGGCTTGTCGCGCTACACGCTTTATATGCAGGACTACGGCGGCCCGGTTGGCTTCCGCATGGCATTGGCACACCCCGAGCGGGTGCAGGCCCTCATCGTCCAGGATGCGGTCGCTCACAATGAAGGGCTGGGGGCGAACTGGGCAACACGGAGAGCATTCTGGGCGGATCGGCCCGCTCATGAAGAGGCGTTGCGTAAAAACCTGCTGTCGCTTGCCACCACGAAGACGCGCCATATCGGAGATGATCCGAAGATCGAACTCTATGACCCGGATCTTTGGACGGATGAGTACGCATTTTTGAATGCGCCCGGGCAGGCCCAAATTCAAAGCGATCTCTTCTATGACTACCGCACGAACGTGGATGCCTATCCAACGTGGCAGGCGTGGCTACAAAAAACGCAGCCTAAGCTGTTGGTCCTCTGGGGCAAGCACGATCTCTCGTTCGATCTCGGCGAGCCGGAACGCTACCGCAAAGACGTACCGAGCGCGCAGGTCTACGTACTCGACGCAGGACACTTCGCGCTTGATACGAAGGCAGAGGAGATTGCATCGCTGGTGCGTGAGTTTATGAACACGCAGAAGTAAATAGCGCCTCGCTGCAAACTTTTCTGCCGGCGCCCTATTGGGTTCAAGCCGCCCGATCGCAGCACGCTCGGGAAACGCTTATTCCCAATCATCGTGGCGATACACGTCGATGTATCATCGAGTCAAGATGAGTGGTAAAAAACAGAATCAGCATCCAGTGACTCAATGCCGGTAGATGTTCTCCTCTTTGGTGCGCATCCTGACGATGTGGAATGGGGGGCAGGCGGGAGCGTACTGCTACTAAAGGCCAAGGGTTCTTCATTCGGTGTAGTGGATCTCACGCGCGGTGAAATGGGATCTCGAGGTACGAGTGAGGAACGCGACAAGGAAGCGCAGGAAGCCGCATCCTCGATGGGGGCCCGGTTTCGTGAAAATCTCGCCATGCCTGATTGCGGAGTCATCGATTCTGTAAAGAATCGCAGGCAGATTGCGAGTGTCATTCGGCGACACCGTCCGAAGCTGGTGCTGGCGCCCTATTGGAAGGACCGGCACCCCGACCATGCAGCGACCGGGCGTCTCGTTCGAAACTCAGCTGTGCATTGCGCCCTGAAAAAGGCGAACGATCCGAATCCGCCACACAAGCCTTCGGCTTACCTGTACTATCTTTTGCACCATTTCACGCGTCCCAGCATGGTTGTTGACATCTCCAACGTCTACAACCGCAAACTCGAATTGCTTCGGATGCATGTCTCGCAGTTTGCGAAAACTGCTGAAGGCTTTGGGGTTCTGCCGCTCGGGATGAACGACTACCTGTTCGGGCTGGAATCTCGCGACCGGTTCTTCGGCTCGCTGATCGGCGCCCATCACGGAGAAGCGCTCGTCAGCGAGGTCCCATTAAAGCTTGGCAGTCTCAGCGACCTTCTGGCCATCCTGTAGTTGATAACTTCTTCTTCGAGGGCCAGGATCGGGCTTCTTTGCGATCGCTCTGTCCATGACGCGTACATCGTGCAGAGGCCTTAGTGATGGCCACCGCCCCCACCACCGCCTGCCGAACCACCGCCGCCACTGGAACCGCCGCCACCGCCCCCATGAGAACCGCCTCCACCAGAGCTTCCACCACCGCCCCCGTGCGAACCGCCCCCACCAGAGCTTCCACCTCCGCCTCCGTGGGAACCACCGCCTGAGCCGCCGTGCGAACCGTTCCCGCCGCTAAAGCCGCCGTGCCCACCAGCAAAGCTGCCCCCCCGTGCCTGCAGCGTCCCGCCACGATTCGAGATAGGCGTCGAAACCGTCACGCTCTTGCCTCCGTGCATGACTTCCTTGGACATCGTGAAGTTGTGCGATTTGGAGTCAAACCGAAGTGGAACATTCACTACCTTGGCCATTGCGCCCTTGTTCCCGGGAAGCGTCGCTTTCATTACCTTAGCTTCCATATGCGGAGCCTCGGCTCGCGCCAGCGGACGGAGGTACGAGTTGCGAAACTCTCGCGGTGGCGACTTGAGAGCATCAATCTTCTGGTCAGGCTGGAATTTGACCCGTTCCAGCGACAAGCCATTCTTGTTGTTGACTGCGAAGACGTCCCCTTTTCGGTTGATCGGAGGCCGGCCTTTGACGTCGAAGGGATGGATGGGGACAAACCCCACCCTATGGCCGCTTTTGACCCAGCGAACTGGTTCAAGGTGGTGTCTCTTTACACCTACACACCAGACATAGCGATGCCGCCTCTGAACCCAGCCCCCGGCGTGACATACGGCCCAGCCCCATGGGACGGCGTTGCTGCCTCCCAGCCCCGAACTGACCACCCTGTTTAAGCCGGTAACCGGATCTCTTTGCACCCGGTAACGAACGGATGCCGGAAGACAAGGAGAGAAAGCATCTGGATACATCGGATCAAGAGGCGTAAGTGGATCGATCAGCTGCGCTCTTCGAAACGCAGGGGAGCTGACAAAGTTTACCTGCATTACATGTGCGGAGGGCCGCCAGGCCGCAGTGTAATACGGCCGCGATCTGGAAACGTGGTTGGCTGCCTGCTGCTGCTGATCGTTGGTCGCCGGCTCCCAGCAAGTCCCGTAAGGCGCGCACGCGAAGAATGTGCCTTGTCCCTTCATGCCTGCCAGGCCGGGCAGCGGCGTGGTCAATCCGGCGGCCTTCATGACGTCGGCCATGGCCTCTGCCCGTTGGGCAACCCGGTCTGCTACCCACTTGTCCCACTCGGCAAATGGGCCGGAAGGATCAGGGCCGGTCGTGTCGACCAGATGGCCCTCGTGCAAGGTGAACGTCTGGCCTTGGCTGAGTTCTTTCCCTCCCAATTGGGGAAATTGAATGTTCTCGGGCTCCTCCGACGTGACCGTCGAGGCGTCGATATAGCTGTTGATGCGAGCGAAGAGCTTGTGCGGGTAACTGGTGCCGAAGAGATCCGTGGGCGTCCTCAGTACAAATCTCTCGCCGTAGATATATGGCTTGATATCGATCGTTGCGGTGCCTGAAAGCAGCGCGACTTCAGAATATGGAACGCCGCTCGTGGTGTGCAGGTCGTTGAAGGAGAGAACCGAGTTCTCTCCCAGATAGAGCGTCGAAGCGTCCTCAAATTCGATCTCCGCGCGCCCGTTGCCTGTCACCAGGCTGAAGCCCGTCTCCAGCGGCAGATTGGCAACCGCCGTCTCCCAGGTCTCGCCCGGTGGTTTTTCATTCTGCTCGCCGCGTGCAATGCGTACGTCGCCCTCGACATAACTGATGCGGACGATTTGCGCATAGGTGGCATCCGAATAATGTTGTCCCAGGATGAACATGGCTTTCTTCTTCAGCTCTTCGCTGGCGTCGCCATTAAGAATTTCCTGAAGTTGCGCCAGGGCCTTCGGTTCATCCTTCTGCATCAGTGAATTGAGCGCCAGCAGTTTCAGGTCATCGTCGCTCCAAACCTTGGGCTCAACCGGTTTTCCGGCCTTTGCTTGAATCTCGATCTCCAGCGCGCCGCACTCATGGACCCAGTTGCTGGTAGAAAAGTCGCGCCGCAGTTCAGCGCAGGTGCCGAGTGCAGCACTCCCTTGCCCTTGTTTGTTTTGAGCGTACGCCTTCCAGTAGAGGGCCCCCTCAGAATGTTCACCATGTTGCGTGATGACTTGGGTGAACATTGCTTCCGCATCCAGCCAACGCGCCTCTGTGATGGCGCGCATGCCGTCCGAGTACAGGTGGTCCTGTGCGCTGTATCCGCCCGCGGGGGCCCCCTCGAATCCAGACGAGGTTGTGCCTTCTGAAAAACTCTCTCCCGGCCCTATCTGAGCGGACACTGTCACCGGTACAAATACCAATGCTCCGCAAAGAGCGAAACGAAAAATGACTTCACGACTCATATCGTGCCCCCTTTCGTGTGGCCGGTTGCGGTCGCCTGTTGATCCGGCAATCGCGAGCGCAGCACACGCACCTCAAAGAGCAAGCCGTCCGCGTTCGCTTCCTTTTGCAATCGGGCGAGCGTTGCCACGTTCAAGCCACCGGGTTGGTTTGCAAGCGCCTCCAGCAGATGATCCAGACGATCAAGCGCTGTGGCCAACCTTGGATCGTCTTGTTGCCGGGCATTCTTCCGGCAGATACGATTCGCCGCCAACATACTCCGCGCCTCATCGCTCAGCGGAGATGCCATCTCGATGCTCTCGGCATCGGCATGCTTTAGTTCCACCAGCAACCGCTCTGAGCGGTCCAGATGATCGCTAAGAACCACCACCACGACGCGCTCGGGCTGCGGCACCTGCGCGACCTCTTGCTGCTTCTTCTGCGAGCTGATCTTCGCGCTGCTCTGCGCCTGCTTGCGCTCCCATAGCCGCCCCCCGAGGAAGGTGCATGCCAACAGCAGGGCGCACGCAGCAGCGTAACTCAAAACTCTCCACGGGCCGCCGGGTAACCACTTCCACTTTGCCGATTCATACGCAAGCAACGAGCCGGAGAGGGATGTCCAGACCTTCTCGCCGTAGCCGGCATCGCGAGCGGGTGGTTCTGCAAACTTCATATCAGCCAGGTCGCTTTCGATCGCAGTGTAGGTATTCGAGCACTCCGCACACTCCTCAAGATGCCGCTTCACCGCAGCCATGTCGCCCTCGCCGTAGGCCTGTGCGATCAGTTCTTCTTCACTCAGATGACTCATATTTTTACCTTTAATGTGGCTAGCCGGCGCCGCAGTTTTTGTACGGCGCGAAACACAGATTGTTTGGCTGTGTTGGGTGGAATGCCCATCGCGGTGGCTATCTCTTCCGTAGTGCGATCTTCCAAGTGCCGCAGTACGAAGGCTGTTCGTTCTGTGGGAGACAGCGCATACATCGCAATCTCCTGCATGGCTCCAATTTCACCGCTCAACAACAGGCGTTCCGGGCCCGCTGCCTGGTCCGCAATCTGCACGCTGTCCTGTTCTCCATCGGTTGTCTCGCCGATCCGGCTGCTTTCGTCCACCTTGCTGCCGCCAATTCGGTCCAGCGCGCAGCGCACCGCAATCCGGTAAATCCATGTGCCGAAATCCGACCGGGACTCAAAACTCTGGAGCTTGCGATACCCGCGCAGCAACGCCTCCTGTACCACGTCTTCCGCGTCGGCCTCATTGCCGGTAATGCGAAATGCCACGCGAAAAAGCCTCCCGCTATAACGCACGACCAATGCTGCATAGGCCTCTTTGTCTCCGGCAAGAACTGCCTGAATCGCGGCCTGGTCGTCCCTGTCCATGCGCAACATTAGACCGCACTCTGCCAGCCCCGGTTAGGAGAGATTTTTTGCGGAGGTCGGCGAAGTGGGGCAGCCGTCCCATTCCAAAGGGGTTCTGTATGACCCAGACCCCGAAGGGACGGCTGAAAATCAATCTTGTCCAAATTAGCCTTTTTTCGACTCTGTCCATCCACCTCCAACCATGCCAAGGTGGGCCACCACCCTCAACTTTGTCATCCCGATCGTACTCCGGATTTCCTACTGCGCGGCGCTAGTCAACGGCCACGTATGCGGCTTTCGGTAGAGAAAGCCGCACGGGATTTATCGACACCACGAAGCCTGACAGGAAATCCGGAGGTAGCCGAGGGACCTGCTGTGCGCCCTTCCCCCTAACAACTCACTGCGTGCTGTCCATCCCCTCCACGAATGCCAAGGTGATGGACGGAACCACTGCCACCGCAACCAACTCCATTTCGCTTGTCCACGTTCTCTTCCACGCATTCAGCAAGTTGCGCCGTCCAGAACGCCATTTGCGCGCTAATTTAGACAGCTCTGGCTGAAAATAGCCCAGAACCCAGCGCTGGGCAGGACTTTAGGCAGTTCTGAATCTGCAGGTTGAGAACTTGTCCCCATTTTGGTCCTGTTGTTTGAACGAACGCCGCAGGGGCGGCTGAGCACATTCTTCGGGAAGTTTATTTGAGCGGTGTGTTTCAATTATGCTGACGAGGTCCCACCGCCCACCATAAGGAAACGAATGCATGGCAACGGTACAGGAATTTAGATGTGAAGTCTGTGGCCTCGTGACCAGTAACCCCATTCACTGGTTCGTGATTCGATGCGGGGAATCCGAACTTACCGTGCACCGATGGAACTCCGAAACTGCCAACGCGGAGGGAGCCCGGCATTACTGCGGTGAAGCTCATGCCCAGGTGTACATCAGTCGTTGGTTTGAGTCGGTGTGCACTCCACCGAAGCCAACCTTCAGGTAGCATTTCGCCGTATTGCAGCAACCAATCTAAAAATCTGCGGCCGCTCTAAGTGCCGCAGAAAGTCTGAAGGACGCATTCCTCCGGACGGGCCGGCGTGGCGTACCGCTCCAGCCCCGGCCTGTCTTCGTACGGTCGCGACACAACACGCAGTAGCTCCTCAAACGGACCAAAGTCTTGCCGCCCCATCGCAGCATCGAGAGCAGCCTCTACCAAGTGGTTGCGTGGGATGAATGCCGGACTTGCCATCCGCATGGCCGCAGCGCGCTCCTGCTCCTGTCCCGATCCGAAAACGGGCTCTTCTTTGAGGCGCCGTCGCCACTCAGCAGCCCACGAGTCATAAGCGCCGGGGTCGGCGAACAGGGCGCGCACACCCTCATCGCCCTCTGGTCCGGCCGCGGCATCGCACAGCCGGCGGAAGGTCAAGGTAAAGTCGGCTCGGTTAGCAGCCATGCGCGTGAGCAGGTCCTGGCTTAGCGCTTCATCGCCCTCGCGTTCCGTGAAGAGGCCAAGCTTGCGCCGCAGGCCGGCGCCGTAAGCCGTCTGGAACTGCGGTCCAAAGGCGGCGAGCGCCTCTTTGGCCGAGGCCAGCGCGGCCTCTCCGTTTCCTGTCTCCTGCTCCAGAACAGGCAGCAACGCTTCCGCCAGACGCGTCAGGTTCCAAAGCATGGCGCGGGGTTGGTTGCCATAGGCATAGCGTCCGTTATGGTCGATGGAGCTAAACACCTTGACCGGGTCGTAGGCCTCCATGAAGGCGCAGGGACCGTAATCGATGGTCTCGCCGGAAATGGAAGTGTTGTCGGTGTTCATCACGCCGTGGATGAAGCCGAGCAGCAGCCACTGTGCGACCAGCTGCGCCTGCCGGGCGATCACCCCATCCAGCAGCGCCCGGTACGGCTGCTTCGCCAGTGCTGCCTCAGGGTAGTGGCGGGCGATCGCATAGTCTGCCAGCCTGCGCGTCCCTTCCGTGTCCCCCTGGGCTGCGAAGTATTGGAAGGTGCCCACGCGCAGGTGGCTCGCTGCCACCCTTGTCAGCACCGCTCCCGGCAAAGCTGTTTCGCGCAGCACCCGTTCCCCCGTGGTCACCGCGGCGAGGGCCCGGGTGGTGGGCACGCCCAGCGCCGCCATGGCCTCGCTCACAATGTACTCGCGCAACACCGGACCCAGCGCGGCTCTGCCGTCGCCTCCGCGGGAGAACGGGGTCGGGCCGGAGCCCTTGAGCTGGATGTCGTAGCGCACCCCGTCGCGCCCCACCACCTCGCCCAGCAGATTGGTGCGGCCGTCGCCGAGCTGCGGCACAAAGTGCCCGAACTGGTGCCCGGCATAGGCGAGCGCCAATGGCTCGGCCCCTTCGGCCACCCGGTTGCCGGCCAGAATCTCCACCCCTCGCGTGCTCGCCAGCGCGTCCGGATCCAGGCCCAGCTCCCGCGCCAGTTCCACATTCAACTTCACCAGGCGCGGGGCCGCGACCGGCGTAGGATCCAGCCGCGCGTAAAAGTGCTCCGGCAACCGCGCATAGGTGTTTTCGAAACCGAAACGGACATGGTGGCCGGCGCCTAAGCCGGCGGCCGAGGCGATCAGAGGAGCATCTGGTGAACTCATATTAGATTGGATGTCGCCATATCATTTTCGCTCCAGCTCGAGTACCGGGGCGCCCACATCATACAGGGGACCGTGTGGGCTGCATCTTAGCCATCCGGCCATAAAGCTCTTGCAACACACCAACGGCTGCCTCAGCCGTAGCGCGGTCCGGCACCTCGGTGCTGTCATTCCAGCCCACATCCTCTCCGGCCTTGTTCAGCATCAGAACAATGCCGTCACGCCTGGCCAGCACATTCAAGCCGTTGTAGTACAGCCCATAAGTGACGCCATCCTGCGGAATCAGCCACGCGATCTGCCCGCGCACCGGCACAATGCTCTCGTCCGACCAAAGCTGCCGCGCGGCATACCCAGTGCAGTTAATGATGGCGCGCTGTGGCAAAGCCGTTAGCTCCTGTGGCGTATGAAACTCCCGCGTCTCGATCGTCCCGCCTGCGATGAGAAAATCAGTCATCAACTGTCGCGCATAATCCGCCACATTGAAGGTCAGCGACGTGGAACGCCGCACATACTTGGTCGGAAACGGAGTCGTCCCCGCCGGCAGATCATGGGATCCGGGAGTAAGATCCGCAATGCGTTCCGAGTAATCGACATAGTCACGCCCTTCACCACCACGACCATCATGGTGCTCTCCATCAGAAAGGGAGTACCGGTCCGTCCACTCAACCGGAGTACCTGCGACCCCGATATAGCTCATATACATGGCGAACGAAGTCCGCGCCATCGCCTCCCACCGCGCGGGAAAATCCGGAGCTGCCGCAGAGGCAAGCGCAATCCGCGAATCCGGTGTCCACGAGCCCGTCGCGCGCACTGAGCGCACGTAGGGCGCTCTCTCCCGGGCATAGATCGTCACTTTCAATCCCGCCCGCTGTGCCGTCAGCGCTGCCGTCAGTCCCAGCGCACCGGCCCCAATCACCGCCACTTCGCGCTGCGCGCTTCCTTCCGCCAGCACCTTTCGCACCACTACATCCGCCGACCCCCAGGAAAGCGACCAGCCGCTCCCACCGTGGCCGTAGTTGTGCACGACAACCTTATCCCCCACCCGCTCCACATCCTGTCGCGGACCCGCCGGCCGAAACGGCCGGGTACAAACAGTAATGCGGAAGATGCGGTCCATATCTGCCCGGATGGGGATGATCGGTCCAACCGCGTCATAGAACGGCAACGCCGGCGCGCCCGGCACCGTGGATGCGGCGGGGGCCATCACATGCCGCGTGCAACCAGCCAAACCCATCGCGCTCAAGCCGGCAACAGCCCCGGACCCCTGAAGGAAACTTCGACGATTGATCATGTGTGTCTTCCGTACGAGCGTGGAATGCAAAAATGGCCTTGTGACGTTCAGGTCTTATTATTCGCTCCTGAGCGATTGTATGGGGTCGATACAAGAGGCACGTCGCGCCGGGATGAGCGTTGCCAGGGCAGCTACGAAACAGAGCAATAGTCCGGAAACCCCAAGCGCGAGGATATTCTCATGGCTTGCTCCAAGCAACGATGCGACCCAGGCACGCATGGCGAAGGTCAGGCATGCACCCAGGAGCATTCCTGCAAGGACAAGGCGAAACACCTTTGAAAACAGAAGCGTGAGAATGTTGGATCGGCTCGAGCCGAGAGCAATCCGGATACCGAATTCGCGCTCGCGACGGCTCACTGAGTAAGCCATTACCCCATATATTCCGATAGCAGCGAGAAGAAGAGCCAGGGCCCCGAGAATGGCAGTAACGATAGTAGAAGTGCGTTGTCCGGCAATGGTCTGGTCAGCCAACGCCTGAACCGAAGTGATGTTCGACACAGCTCGGCCCGGGTCGATGGAGATTACGGTCCGGCGAAAGGATTCAACGTAAGCCAATGGCTCGCCCTGCGTGCGCAAAAGGACACTAAGGCCTGACGGCGGATCCTGCTCGATGCTTATGTAGATCTGATTGCCCACGGCCTGAGCAAGTCCCAGGAAGGGAACGTCCGGGGCGATGCCGATCACGACGAACTCGCGATCCTTGCCGCGATGGATCGTTTTGCCGAGCGAGCTTTGCCCGGGCCATAACCTGTTCGCCATTCCACGATTGATGATTGCCACCTTCGGCGAATCGAGCCTGTCCTGGGATCCAAAGTTACGGCCTTGCAGAATGGGCGTCTGCATGGTGGCGAAATAGCCGGGCGTCACATATAGGAAGTTGGCGACCGGCTCGCTTTCGCTGGTTCCAGTTGACTGGTCGTCGTAGCTGAACTTACCACTGGGGGCCACACCCCAGAAAGGAGGAACCAGAGTGGCGGCTACACTCTTGACTCCGGGTAATGCGGATAGCTTCTCAAAGAGGTCGTGGTAGAAAAGCAACTTGCTCTTGGGGTCGGAATACTGATCCTGGGAGAGTGAAACGGCCATAGAGAGTACGTTCTGCGGGTTCATTCCTGGGTCGTTATGGATCAGGCGGCCGAAATAAAACGCCATATTCAGAGAACCAGCGACCAGCAGCATACAGAGGGCTATTTCAACGATAACCAGGATCGATCCGCTGCGGATCTGCTCCCTGGACTTTGTGGTTGCCCGCCCCTGCGGAAGCGCAGATGCGTCATTCTTCCAAACGAGATGCAACGCCGGGATGGCGCCGAAGAATATTCCGGTCGCGAGTGCAAGCAGGGTGGTGAAAGCGAGAATCCGCCCATCCAGATGCACGCTTGCCGGCTGCAGAAATCCCTTGGGCCACGCTGCGAGCGGGATATGAGTAAGGCCTGCCGCGAACATCAAACCTAACAAGGCGCCGCTCACCGAGAGCAAGAGACTTTCGGTGAGCGTTTGCCGCAGCAATCGTCCCGGGGATGCACCCAGGGCGTAGCGGACAGCAAACTCCTGCGTGCGATCGACCGCGCGAGCCAGGAGCATATTCGCAAGATTGACGCAGGCTATCAGAAGGATGAATCCTACCGCGGCCAGCAGGATATACATGACGGCACGCAGATCGCCGAACACAAACTGAGAGAGCGACTTGAGAGCCACCTATGCGCGTCCTCGGGGAACTGACGATTGATTTGGCTCTGAATCCCGCGCAACTCGGTCTGCGCCTCCGGCTGGCTGACACCGGGTTTGAGCAAGCCAACCACCTGCATGAAACCGGAGCCGCGCTCTCGCATGGGAAGGTTGAGTTCCATCGGCAGCCAGACCTGTGCTGGATGGTTGCTGTCGGGAATCACCCTGGGCATTACGCCGATGATGATGCAGTTCTTGCCGTCGAGATTGAGCGGCTTGCCAACGACGTACGGATCGCCCTTGAGCTCATTACGCCAGAAGGTCTCGCCCAGGGCGCAGACCGTCTCGGAGTTTTGCTGATGGTCGGAGGCAACCAAAGTGCGGCCAAGAATCGGTGATGTGCCATACACCCGGAAATAACCTTGGGTAATGAGGCCGATGTTCAAATCCTCTGTGTCGCTTCGGCCTTTCCAGGTCATGCGCGAGGTGAAGAGGCCTGCCATTTCGACAAAGCTTCTGCTGCGGCTTCGCAAGTCCAGAAAGTCAGGCCACGACAGCGCGAAATATGGCAGCCGTGGATACACATCTCTAACCACGACGATGCGCTTGGCGTTCGCATACGGCAATTGCAGTGTGCCGTGAATGATGCTGTAGGCTGCTGTGTTTGCCCCAATGCCGAGGGCGAGGGTCAATACGGAGACCATGGCAAATCCAGGCTTATTTCGCATCGCCCGGATGCCGTAGCGCACATCTACGAATAGCTGCTCAAGCCAGGGGAAATTCAAATTTTGCATCATGCGTCTGTCTCGGATCACGGCTTGCCTTCTTCCTCGACTGGTCTACGTTTTGGCTTAACTAGGATAGCGGCTCTCGATGTGCCACTTCCAGTCCTCAGGCAGGCACCGAAGCCACTCAACTGATTTCTCCGGACAGCAAAGCTGGTGGTTGGACAATGAAGCCGACTCACGTCTGGATGCTAAGCTACAGGCACAATGGGCGAGACCTTCCAAGAGCAATTTGCGCGAGGCTACAAGGCGCGAAGAGAAAATCGAATCGCAGATTCTCGGGCGATCTTCATCAAAGCAGTACGCAGCGCCGCGGAAGAGGGCGATCGGCCATCCTTGGCGGAGGCGCTTTGCGGTCTGGCGCAGGCTGAACGTGACATTGGGAACCTTGAGGCTGCGCATCTCCACTACGCCGGCGCGGCGACGCTTTATCGGGAGATTGGGCCCCCGGAGAGGCTTGCCTACGCGCTTCGCCACGAGGCGGACGTGTTTCGCGAAGAGGACCGCCCCGCGGATGCCGAACCACTCTACCTGGAAGCTGAAAAAATCTACCGCCAGCACGGCGATGAAGCCGCCCTTGACCTGGCAAACACCCTGCGAGGATTAGCTATGGTGACCGAATCATTGGCCAAACCAGAGGCATCCAGATCGCACTGGCAGGAAGCACGACAGTTGTATGCGAAATGCAATGTGGAGGCCGGCGTCGCTGAGTGTGACAGCAAACTTCGGACCTGATCCAGCTCGATGACTACTGCACCGCCGGAAGCAACGCCGGCATCGCAAACTCATGGGGAGGGGTGGCCTGCATGAGTTCCGTGATGAAGTAGTCCCATCGCCGCCGCATCATGTAAGCACTCGCAGTGTTGCCATATCCGTGGTGCCCCTCGGGGAAAATCACCAGGGCGAAATCTTTATTGGCCTTTTCCAGCGCATCGATCAGCAGCATGGTGGTCGATACCGGCACATTGTCGTCCAACATGCCATGGGCCAGCATCAGCTTTCCCTTCAGATTCTCGGCGTAGCGCGCATTCGCTTGCGAATCGTAGTTAGTGGTTCCATCCGCTTTGGTTTCGAGCAGCCCGACCCATTTCTCATCCCAGTCGTCCTCATAATTCCGGTTCTCGTGGTTGCCGCTCTCTGCGATGCCGACCTTCACGAAGTCCGGGTAGCGGAGCATCGTAGCCACCGTAGCGTTGCCGCCGCCCGAGTGTCCCCACATGCCGATATTGTCCAGGTCGATCCACGAATAGCGTTGGGCCAGTTCTCGTATGCCGCTGATCTGATCCGGAATGGCATTGATGCCAATGTCCTTGAGGTACTCGTCCTGAAAGGCCTTGGACCTCTTCGGGTTCCCCATGCCTTCAATCTGAACCACGGCGAAACCAAGCTGTGCGAGCGAGTTGCAGTCCTGCCGGGAGGCTTGAAATCCGTGCGTCCCGAAGGATCCGCCCTGCGGCCCGGGATAGATGAAATCGATGATCGGGTACTTCAGCGAGGGGTTAAGGTCGGCGGGACGGAAGAGCAACCCGTAGACATCGGTTTTGCCGTCGTGTCCCTTTACGTGAAAGGTTTCGGGCGCGATCCATCCCGCGGCTTTCAGGCGTGTGATATCGCCATGTGCCAACTCTTCGATCATCTGACCGGAGCCATCGCGCAGCAACATGACCTGGGGCTTCTGCGGCGTGGAGTAGATATCGACCATGAATTTTCCGTCAACGGATACGGTTGCCACGTGATCGGCGTCCTCAGCCGTTAGCAGCTTCAGGTGTTTGCCGTCCAGGTTCGCGCTATAGATGCGCCGGTAGTAGGGATCTTCCGATGGCTCCCGGCCCGTACCCGTCAGGATCATCTCGCCCGTCTCCTGGTCCACGTGGAGTACTTCATCGACGTTCCAGTCGCCCTCCGTAACCGCATGCTTCAACTTTCCTGTGCCGGCGTCGTATAGATACAGGTTCCCCCAGTTCTTGCGTTGGGAGAACCAGAGAATTTCATTGCGCTTCGAAAGGTAACGCCAGTTCACATGCTCATAGCCGCTGTCGAAGAAGGTTGGCGCCGTCTCTGAGAACACGTCGCGAACTGCGCCGGTGGACGCATCCGCTATGCGCACGGTTTCTATTTTGTGATCGCGCGAGGTAGAAACAAACGCCAGCGTTTTCCCATCCGCGGCCCATTGCACGTCCTCCCATCCAGCGTGGCAAACCAGGTTGTCGCACAAAGTGGAGCGATGCTGGTCCGGCGGCATCTTCAGCCGCGTCACCTTCGCCGTGTCCACGTCGATGATTACGCGTTCGATCATGGTGACGTCCTTGTCCCCAACCAGGGGGTATTTCCAGGTTTCCAGGTGAGGATGTCCGATGCGGGAGCTGACCGTATACATCTCGCCGGTCTTGCGCTGGTCCTGCTGGAAGGTCGCGAGCATCTTCGAATCCGGCGACCAAACGACGATCGCGTGTTCGCTATGGGTCCAGCCAGCATTGTCCGTGGCGTACCCGTAATCTTTCACCCCATCCGTGGTAAGTTGCTTTTCAGCCCCGGTAGCGATCTCACGCACCCACAGGTTCCCATCGCGGAGGAAAACTGCCCGTTTTCCATCTGGCGAGAAATCGGCAAGCGAGGCGTCGTTTAGGCTCGGCTTCGGCGTTCCGGCGGGACCGGCCAGCTCCAGCGAGCATCGATACTCAACGCCAAGCACACACCTGTACCGGCTACCACTCACCGCGATCATTGCGACGTGGTCATTGTCGAGTAGATCAAACTGCTCCGGCCGGATGCGCTTCGCATCCGTCTCTTTGAGACCAGCCGCGTGCAGTGCCGCGGCCATGCGGAGCGGATCGTACGCCGCGGACTTGGTTCGCCGCGCCGCATCAGCGACCATGAGCGTCGACAATCCGTTCTCACTGTCCAGGTACCAGAAGCGATCGCCGCCAAGAAACGTGGCGTGTTTCACCGCGTGATCGACCAGCGAAATCGTGCCCGCATTCAGCAAGTTGGCGGCCCGGCTGTAATCTTCGGACGTATAGATGCGGCCAGTCTGCGCCTGCGAGGAGAGGCTGATCGTTAGCCACGCGAATATCGGGACCAGGCGGAGGAATACCTTCAAACTCATCAAAGACTGCTCCCTTCGGAGGGGAATGGGGCCGTTCCCATGTAAACACATCGGACTAAGCGGCCCTGGGGACCGTTCCCATAAGGGTTTTGCCCAAATTATCTTTCTCCATTGAAGGATTTGACAGCACTATTTGAAAACAAATCGGCTATCAGGGCGTATCGCGCAGGAACGGCTCAGAGTCAGTCTTGCGCCAATTAACCTCTTCGAAAGTTCCGGTAGTCAGGGTTTGGCGCTTTGTATCAGGGCACGACTTTAGTCGGGCCGTAAACGATCAAAAGAATTGGGCTTTAGCCCCTGCCAACGGCGCATCCCGCACGAATCCTCATCCGAGATAATTCTCAGCAGTGCAAGATGTCTTCCGCCTAGACGCAAAGAAAAAGTCCAGGGGCTAAAGCCCAAGCACCTCCAGGGGTGACATTCTCCCTCGGCCAGAGTGTCTGCGAGCCTGGAGAACAAATCAATTACTGTTACTTTCCCACCAGCTCCGTCATTTCGTTGCTGTATACCATGCAGGATGGGTCTACCGCGGATACACCGATCCGAGTGCGCGGACTCATCAGTGGCGTGTGCTACGAGTTTTCGAACTCCTCCCCGGTTCAGGACGTGGATGCCAGAGACTCCTCGTCTCTCTTGCACACGCGCTTCTTCCGTCGCGCTTGACGGTTACGGAATTCTGAGCGTGTTTCCCTCTTTGACCGTGGAGGTTCGCTCTCGTCCCTGGGAGCGATAGATAACGGTGAGCACTTTGTCCGCGCCTTTGGCGGGATCACCGCCCATGGTGTTGTTGTTTACCTGCATCACGAGCGTTCCGTTCCTCACCTGGCTCTGTAGGTTTCTGGTAACGTCCATGGTCCGATTGTTTAAGCCATAGTATGCGCGGGTGATTTGCAGACTGTTGTTACCGCCGCCAGGATATCCAGGATTCCCACCGGGATACCCGGGATTGCCGCCTGGATACCCGGGATTGCCGCCCGGATAACCGGGATTTGGTCGATACCCGGGGCCCTGAGCATAGTTGTAGAACTGGCGGGAATCGATGTAATCGCCTTCCTTATAGGTGAACTGGCGCGACTGGCGGCTGGAATTCACAGCCCGAATGCGCAGGATCTTGTCCGCACCTACAGCGGGATCCCCCCCCATATTCGTGTTGTTCACCTTGACTTGCCCGTTGCCTGTGAGCAACCTGCGGACCTGATTCGTGACGTCCATCCATCGGTTGCCGTAGCCCCAATCCGCTTTTGTCACTTGCCACCCGGGCCCCGGTAGGACGTTCTGTGCCCCGGCGGATGCAGAGAACAAAAGGGAAGCTGCAAGAAGGCAAAACAAAGGAAGGTACGCCATACGGTGCTTCATCGGAATCTCCTTTTTCTATCCATCGAGAGTTCAACCAACCTACAACCAGGCCCAATACAGCGACAAGGATACCTATCCCTCTTCTCATTTGAAACAACTCAGTTCTACCTTCTGCCTGTACACTGCCCGTGGCCAGGAGTTGACCCAAAAACGACCCTGGCAAATTACGGAGGATGAAAGACCATGAACGGGAATGTGTGGAAAGTTGTCACAGGCCTGTGCGCACTCGGGATGTCCGCCGTGTGGGCCGGACAGGCAATCGCGCAGACGTCAGAAGTGAAAGCAAAACCTGCCTTGTACACCTACGTCGCGGAATGGAATATTCCACGAGAGAAGTGGGCAGACATGGACAAGTCATACGCCGCCACCCAGAAGTTAATGGACAAGGCCGTCGCCGACGGAACCCTGGTGGGCTATGGCAGCGATGTAACGTTGGTTCACCAGGGAGACGGAATCACGCACGACGATTGGTGGTCGGCCATGTCCCTGGCCGGCGTACTCAACGTGCTGGACCAACTCGAGAAGGGTGGTGGTTCGACCACTTCCGTCCTGGACAGCGCCACCAATCACTTCGATAACGTGTATGTCAGCCGGTACTACAACTGGCATCCCGGAGCGGTGAAAGATGGCTACACCTATGAGGCGTCTTATCGGTTAAAGCCGGACGCACCGGACGACGCGGTGGAGACGCTGAGCAAGAGGCTGATCGTGCCGCTGCTGGAGAAACTGTTCGCTGACGGCACGCTGCGGGAGTACGAAGTAGATACCCAGCAGATCCACACCGAAGCGCCGGGCAACTTCACGATTGTTTACCTGGCGGCCAACGCCGACGGCCTGGATAAGGTCAACGCGGCGCTGGACGAGGCTATGAAGGGCGACCCGCTGGGCGGAGTGGCCTTTACTTCCATGGTGGACCTGAGCGCCCACCACGATGACCTGGCTCGCTCCCAGGCCACCTACAAATAGGGGCCCTGCATTCTTTCCCCGATCCGCGAGCGACTCGGTTTGGGTATCGCTCGCGGATCAGTGGAAAATTTTCCTCCACTTTCGCTGGACTTGTCCTTCCTCTCGGGGACAAACTTGTGGGTGAGGAGCACTGAAGATGGAAACGGAAATTTCAGAGAAGATTCAACGCCTGACCCGCATTCTCTCCGAAGAAGCCGGCAAGTTCCCCAAGATCACCGTCGACCAGTATTCAACCGGCACCTACGGGTATAACTGGAAAGTGTACCTGGACAACGAACGGCAGCTTGGTACCATCGCTTTTACCACCGAGGTGCCTCTCTCCGAGCAAGAACTCCGGGTCGCCTTTCGGCACGAGCTGAAAGCGCTCGTACGGAGTCAGGTGTCTCCTCCTGCTTCCATACTGTCTGCCAGTCCCCAGTAGCAGAAATTTAGACAATTAAGGGACCGGACGGGATCGGCCCCAAACGGCCATGGCGCAATCCCCCGGTCCCCAAGACCCTCCTCGCTTCTCTCCTGGGAAATTCTCGTCATCGGCTGCTCAGCTTCGCTCAAAATGACGGCGTGGCGGTAGGCGCTTAGACACTGTTAGACTTCCGTCATTCCCTAGAGCTTCTTATTGTCCTTGTTTGTCCTGGGCGCATGACGATACCGCAAGGCACACAGTTCGGTCCGTACCGGATCCTGGAACCGATCGGCTCCGGGGGCATGGGCGAGGTTTACCGCGCGCTGGACACGCGGCTGGGTCGGGAAGTGGCAATCAAGCTGGTCTCGACTCGCTATCTGGCCGAGGCTTTTGGCAGTGGAAGCCCGGTACCGGCAAGCGGTACGCCGGCGACCCGGGAACACTCTCTCACCGGCGTTTTTTGCGTGAGGCCCAATCGGCCAGTGTGCTCAACCACGCCAACATCTGCACCATCCATGACATTGGGGAGCAAGACGGGCGGCCCTACCTGGTAATGGAGCTGCTGCGCGGCGAGACGCTGAAGGAGGCTCTGCGGCACGGCCCGCTTTCTGTAACTGATGTAATTACATTCTCGCGGCAAGCAGCGGCAGCGCTGGCCGCAGCGCATGCCCAGGGGATCGTTCACCGTGACATCAAGCCGGCCAACATTTTTGTCAGCCAGACGGCGCGGGGGCCGAAGCAGATAAAAATCCTCGACTTCGGCCTGGCCAAGCAGCAAGGCGTGGGCGATGTGCAGGACTCCGGCGAGGCCACGGCGACCTTTGGTGGGATGGCAACCTCAGCCGGAACCGACGGAGGAAAGGCGAATCCGGACCTCACTTCTCCCGGATCGACACTCGGCACCGTAGCGTACATGTCTCCGGAACAGGCAAAAGGCGAGCCCCTCGACGCGCGCACCGACCTGTTTTCTCTGGGAGCCGTGATCTATGAGATGGCGACTGGGGGCAAGCCATTCGCCGGGCATAGCACGGCGGAGATATTTGTCGCGCTGTTGACCAGGGATCCAGCGCCTTTGACTGCGATGAACCCAACCATGCCGTCGGAACTCGATGGGATCACCGCAAAGCTGCTGGCCAAGGAGAAGGAACAGCGCTATCAGAGTGCAGAGGAGGTGTCGCAGGACCTGGAGGCTCTGGATGCGCATGCCTCCCCCGGGTCCAGCGGGAAGGTGACGGCGGCGAGTGGAACACATGCTGCGGCGGCCGAAGCACATCCTGCGGTGCAGGAAGTAGCCGACCCGGAAAAACCGCGTAGTCGGAAAGCGCCGTTGCTGCTTGGCGCGGGGCTGGTTGTGTTGCTACTGGCCGGAGAATCTGTGTGGTGGAAGCAGCGCACCGCAACTCCCTCCGGAACGGCAAATACGCCGACAACCGCATCGTCCTCAGCCGCGGCGAAGAGCGCCATCATTGTCGCCGACTTTGTGAACAACACGGGCGAACCGGTCTTTCAGACCACGCTGAACCAGGCCCTGGTGGTGCAACTGGGCCAGTCTCCGGTACTGGACATTGTGAGCCAGCAGCACCTCCGGCAAAGCCTGCAGTCTCTCGGTAAGAAGCCGGATGATGCCATCACCCCGGCCACCGCGCGGGAGATCGGGGAGCGCAGGGCATCAAAGCCATCCTCACCGGGACAATTGCCAACCTGGGGAGCGATTACATCATCACCCTGTCGGCGCAGAACACAGCCACCGGCGATCAAATTGCCAGCGTGCAGACCCAGGCGGCCAGCAAGGAGAAGGTGTTGGACGCCCTGAACGGGCCGCGTCCCAGATGCGGGCCAAGCTAGGGGAGGTCTGGCCAGCATTCAGAAGCTGAACACGCCGTTTGGGCAGGCAACCACGCCCTCATTGGAGGCCTTCCGTGCCTATGCACTGGGGGATGAAGCGCATTCCCGGGGGAACGACATTCCCAAGGCCGAGGACCACTACAAGCGAGCCCTGGCGCTGGACCCCAAGTTGGCCATGGCGTGGGCGCGGCTGGGCGTGATCTATCTGAATAGCGGGCAGAGCGGCAAAGCGATGGAGATTTCACCCGGGCCCACGAGTTGAGTGGGAACGTGAGCGAGCGCGAGCGGCTCTACATCGAGGGACACTATTACGCCGAGGTCACAGGGGATCTGGACAAGGCCATCGAGACATTGCAGGTGGCGATACAGGAGTATCCGCTGCAGGTAGACAACTATGTCAACCTGGGCGCTACGTATGAGACAGATGGAAAGCCGGAGCAGGCGCAGGGAGTTCTGCTGAAAGGAATGGACCTGCAGCCCGACAATCGGCCGGACTATCCGATGTGATTGCGGGCTATACGGTACTAGACCAGTACGATGAAGCGCGAAGGTATATAGCAAAAGCAAAACAGCTGGGCTTGAACGGAACGGATATGTTGGCCTACGACTTGTCGCTGGATGGGGCGATCCACGATACGGCGGAGATACAAAAAATCCTGGCGGAGGGGGCTGGACGCCCCGACCAGTCTTTTCTGACCGGACAACTGGGAAGCGTCCAGGCAGGGTGGGGACAGTTCCGGGCTGCTGCGGCAACCCTGCAACGGGCTGCCGGACAGGCCGGGCAGGCAAAGCGCCGGACGCGCAAGCAGCCTTTGTGCTGAACGCGACTTTTATTGGCTGGCCGGTAGGGGAATGCCAGAGTGTCGAGGCCGCCGTCAGGCAGGCGCTGGCGGTGGACAAGAGCAAACCGACGCAGATTGCTGTCGCCGCGACCCAGGCATTCTGCGGAGAGGGAAAGCTTGCGCTTCCGGCGCTGGATGAGTTGGAGAAGAAGTATGCCGACGACACGCTGGTGCAGCAGGTATTCGTGCCTCAGGGCCGAGCGTATGTGGCGCTCCAGGCAGGAGACGCGCAGAAGGCTCTGGATTTGCTGGCCAAGGGCCAGGCCTTTGACCTGGTCTCGCCGGGGGTATCTCTGCGCGGGCTAGCCTCTGTACCAGTGCACGATGCGGCGGATGCCGCCGCCGCCTTCAAGATCGCGACCAAATATAAGGGCGCCAGCTTTACCAACCAAACTAACCTCCCGGTCCCCATGAATAACTATGCGCTAGGGGTGCTGGGACTGGGACGCGCGTATGCGATGGGCGGAAACAAGGCAGAAGCAAAGACGGCGTATGAGAAGTTTTTTGAGGAGTGGAAGAATGCTGATGCCGGTTTGCCGGTGATGGCGCAGGCGAAGAAAGAATATGCAGCGCTATAAAGCTGAATCAGTCTAATCCGGAGCATTCAGTGCCTCCTTCGCGCAAATCCTCGACCCTGTCCATCTGCCTCCGGCTTGCATCCGCGTCCGCAAAGGCGCAAACCCCTGCAACCGCACTTCCGGTCCCCTTCACCGCCGATCAGGATCGTCAG
>CAWGPA010000020.1:0-193613 GCA_963824325.1 uncultured Acidobacteriaceae bacterium
TAAGAGGCTTAATCCCAGGGCAGGCAATTTTCCGCGACCGGGCGAAAGCTTCGGCGATGCAGCGGACTTGGCCCATCAGCGGCCAGCGCCTGCTTGTGTTCCGGCGTGCTGTAGCCCTTGTGGGAGGCAAGGCCGTATTGCGGATACTCACGATCCAGTTGGCACATACGGCTATCGCGGTAGACTTTGGCGACTACCGATGCCGCGGCAATCGAGATGCTCAGTGAGTCACCATAGATGATGCTTGTTTGCGAGCAGGCAAGGTCGAGACGCATGGCATCGATCAACAGGTGGTCCGGTTGAAGCGCAAGACGGCAGACCGCGGCGGTCATCGCCATGCGCGTCGCCTGATAGATGTTGATGCGGTCGATGGTCTCCGCATCGACTTCTTCGACAGCGATGGCCAGTGCTTTGCGCTCGACGATGCGGGCCAGCCGCTCTCGTTCTTCCGCGATCAATTGCTTGGAGTCGCGCAGGCCGGGAATGCGGCATCCTTCGGGAAGAATCACCGCTGCGGCGACTACCGGCCCGAAGAGCGCGCCACGGCCGACCTCGTCGACGCCGGCCACTACCTTGGCGCCGGTAGCGCGGGCAGCCCGCTCGTAGCGGCCTCCGCACACCAGCGTTCGCAGCATGCGCAACTTGCGTGTCGCCGCGGAAACTTCCCGCTCCAGTTTTTCTGGCTCTATCAGGGGCTCGTTCAGAGGTTCGTGTATCAACTCGGGCATCGCCAAAATCGAGTGTAGATCATTTTCAGAAGTGCCCGTCACGCTCGGCCCGCGTTTCCCACAAGTGCTGACAAAAATGAGTACCTACGAAGCAACGGAGGATCGCCAATCAGCATTCATGTTCGGGCCATGTTCACCCAGGACTGACCTCCTGGGACATTCTCAGTCAGACTTGTCGAAATGAGCGGTGGGAGCCCCCGCATTTATGCGGGGGAAGGAGCGCTTTAGTGCTCCTGGAAAGAGTCTCGACTCTTATCCCGCGCTTTAGCGCTGGCAAGGCCAAAGCCTCATGAGTTCCCTGCGTGAGAGAAGCGCAGAAGAGAACCATCCCCTAGGCCCGGAGGGCCGGTACCAAACGTCAGCCCAGCCCGCCAGGGCTGGGTAGCGATGAGGTTGATCCCGAGCGCCGTAGGTACGACACTCGCTCTCTTAACCCCAACCTCTTTCGCCCTAATCGGTCGCGGTGCTAGTTTGTCCAATTAAATCAACGCCGCAGAGTCAACCATTCCGCTAATTTGGACAGCCATGATTCTCAGTCGTCCCTGCGGGACTGGTCTCGATCGGAATGTAGACCCAGGACTACGTCCAGGGCTACTCTCAGCCAGACTTGTCCAAATTGGCTTTTTTCGACTCTGTCCATCCGCCTCTACTCCTGCCAAGGTGGGTCACCGCCCTCAACTTTGTCATCCCGACTGGAGCGGACCCGGATTTCCTATATCGCGGTGCCGGCCAAGGCGACGTATGCGGCTTTCCCTTGGGAAAGCCACACGAAATTCGCCAACGCCACTAACCTGGACAGGAAATCCGGGGGAGCGTAAGGGAGGGACCTGCAGTTTCGCTTGGATCGCACGCAAATGCCGGCAGGTGGTCCACAACCCAACCCGATTCTCTTTGATACCCATGCGCCTCCACACAATCAACGGATTACCTGCACACCATGCCAGATACATTCGCTAATCTGGACAGCTCTGATTCTCAGCCGTCCCTTCAGGACTGATCGCGATATTTTTAGCGACCACTGTCCTCATCGGCCACTCAAGAAAAAGCCAATTTGGACATCACTGACGAAGCAACGCCCCGGCAGCGGTGGCTCCCGGGGCGCGTCTCAGGATGATTGAATGCTACTTGCGTTCCACTTCTTTCAGACGAGCTGCCTTGCCGCGCAGGCCGCGCAGGTAGAAAAGCTTGGAACGCCGCACGCGGGCAGACCTCACTTTTTCCACTTTGTCGACTACCTTGGAGTTGAAAGGGAAGATGCGCTCGACGCCTTGGCCGAAGCTCATCTTGCGCACGGTGAAGCTGCCCTGGGCGCCGTTCTTGAGCGCAATGACGATGCCCTCGAAGGCCTGCAGGCGCTCTTTGTCGCCTTCTTTGATCTTGACCTGCACCCGTACGGTATCGCCGGGCACGAACGTGGGCAGGTCGGTGCGCCGAAGCTTGTCGGCGAGACGCTGCATAACTGGATGAATAGACATAATTGCTTCCTGTTCGCGATGAAAAAGCGAGGTAACGTCGAAGTTCTTAGTTTACACGGAATCTTTCGTTTGCGCGCCCCCGGAGCTCAGTTCCAGGGCACGGAGATAGCTGCGATCCTCCACGCTCAGCTCTGCATCGCGCAGCAAATCAGGCCGGTTGCGCAGCGTTTTTTTGAGCGCCTGCTCTCGCCGCCAGCGGCGAATTTGCTCGTGGTTCCCGCTGCTCAGCACCTCGGGCACCGCCAGCCCGCGAAACTCGGCGGGGCGGGTGTAATGGGGGTAGTCCAGCAATCCACCGGCACCATGGGTCGAACTCAAGCCGGGTCCGGCCGTATTTTGCAGCAGAGCATCCGCCTGTCCGAAGCTTTCGTTCTCAGAGGACGCGTCATTGCCCAGCACGCCCGGCAGGAGCCGCATGGTGGCGTCCAGGACCACCGCGGCAGCCAATTCGCCGCCGGATAAGACATAGTCCCCAATCGAGAGCTCCTGGTCCGCCACAAGCTCATTAATGCGCTCGTCGACCCCTTCATAGCGGCCGCACAGTAGCACCACGCGTTGAGTCTGGGCTAGTGCCCGGGCGGTCGCCTGGGAGAACTTCTTCCCCTGCGCGGAAAGCAGTATCACTGTTTGCCCCTGCGCAGCTCTTTCAGATTTGGGCGCAAGCCGCAGATGCTCAACTGCCTCGGCCAGAGGCTCGGGCTTCAGCACCATGCCCTCACCGCCCCCAAATGGGCGGTCATCGACGGTGCGGTGCCGATCGTGGGTGAAGTTGCGTAGATCATGCACGCCCAGGCCCAGCAAACCACCCTGGATCGCGCGCTTGACGACGCCGTGCTCGAAGATACCGGAAAAAAATCCGGGGAAGATGGTGATGATGTCGAAGCGCAAGGCCATCACTCCGATTCGTCTTCGTCCGTTGGCTGGGGTTCGGCGAGCCGCTCCCGTTCAGTCAAAGGAGCCTGCATGGCCAGCAGGCCCAAGGGCAGCTCCATCTCCATTCGTTTGGCTTCGAGGTCTATCTTTCTCAGGTAGGCACGGACGAACGGTATGAGCAATTCCTCACCGGCCGGCGTGCGAATTACCAGCATCGCGGGGCCCGCTCCTTCTGGTTCCACGTCTGTAATCTCGCCTGCATCTTCGGAGCCGCCACGGCTCACGTCGATCACTCTGAGTCCCAGCAGGTCGCTGATATAGACGGCATCGCCATCGAGCGGCATGCGCTCTTCGCGGGGAATCACCAGCTCGAAGCCACGCAGAGTCTCCGCCTCGGCAATCGAATCCACCTGGGAGAATTTCAGCACGACACGTCCTTTATGGAGCCAATGGGATTCCACTGTGGCTTCGCGCATGGTGTCGGGCCGGGCCCCGGAGGGCGGACGCAGGAATAGCCGTTTGCGTTCCGCGAAGTGCTGCGGAAAGTCAGTAAAGATGTCGGCCAGCACCTCGCCGCGACGTCCTTGCGGGCGCACAATGCGGGCGAGTAACACCCAGGCTGCTTGGGACACTGTCATTGAACGGCTGCGGTTCTCAGTCGATGGGCAGGGAGTCTCTAGCACGCACGCGGGGTGAGCAAGGCTAAGAATCGGCCGGCTTCCCGCCCTCATCTTCTTCGAGGATGTCCAGCGTGTAGCGATGGTGCAGCTTCATGCTCACCGCGCTCAGAATCGTTCGCATGGAGCGCGCCGTTCGGCCCTGTTTGCCGATTACCTTGCCCACGTCCGCAGATGCCACACGGAGGCGCAACACCGTGTTCTCGTCTCTGGCCACGGCCTGCACCTCGACTGCTTGCGGGTCGTCAACCAGGGCTTTGGCGATCTCCGTGACTAGTTGCTGCATATCATCATGATTCACTTCGTGCATCATCGGAGCGGCCTCAAATGAACCAACCAATGCCGGATTGCCGCAGCAATCTACTGCCAGGAAGACATACTTCAGAAACCGGCGCTGGGTGGGGTCCCTTCATGACCGAGCATTAGACCGCTTTTCCTGTGGTTGTGTCCAGAGCGTTTTCGAGCAACAGTGCCGGAGCCCGGCAATCACCCGTTTATATTCCCGCGAGCGCCAGCCTGTTCACCTTGGTGACAGCGAGATACCTGATCGGGCCTGGTTGGTATTCCACCGTTTTTTGCCGCAATCATTCCTGGCAGTCAGGAGAGCTAACCTAGGCCGCAGTGGCGGCTGGTGCGTAGGCGGCAAGCAGCTTGGCCACGCGTTCGGAGAGTTGTGCCCCGTTGTTGGTCCAGTGCTGTATCCGCTCACGCTTCAGATCGACGGTGGCCGGATTGGTGCGCGGGTTGTAGGTGCCCACTACCTCGATCGACCGGCCATTGCGGGCACGATCCTTCTCAATCACAACAACACGATAATACGGCTGCTTCCTTGCACCGAAGCGAGCCAGACGAATCATTAACACAGGCGTAAATCCTTTCAGATCTTCTTCCCTGAATGGGGTGAAATCCGGGTGGGTTTTGGGGCAGTGATGAGCGGCGCAGTGTGAACCGCTAGACGCATACTCCCAACTACCGAGTATCGCCGGATCAAGCGCATTGCGCAAGTCTTCTACCTGCGCAGCGAAGCATCAGCCAATGGTCTGTCGCAAGCCGTGAGCAAAAGCTACGCCACGGCATCCAGGTAGCTGTGAAAGAGGGGTGTTGAGTATTCCTGGATGAATGCCGTGAGTCTCACCAGCATCGCGCTATAGGTAGCGACAGCGCGATGGGCATTGACCGACGCTCCGACTGAGGAGCCGGAAAACAGATATTGTCCGAGAGCCAATAACACACACAGCCGAATTTGAAAAGCGTCGCTGCGTAGCCCTTCTAACATCTCCTGATCCACGCCCTCACCATGCTCGGCAGCGTAGTCGGCCAGTTGCACCAGTACTGGGGAATTTTTATACATCGCCCAAAGGCCTTTGCAGCCCTGTATGCGCTGCCAGACGTCCTTGGTGGTGACCTGAACTTCACTCTTATAGAGAAAGCGCTCGGAGATTTCTTCGATACCCCAGTCGTTGCAACGCAACTGACTGATGATCCCTTCCCAGCTTTTCGCACGACGTTTCATTTGCTGCCTGCGCCAGAATCCGGCGTAAGCAACCAACAAGGCAGTAAGGATTACCTGGAGCAGCGGAAATATCATGTCGTTATTTCACCTGCATTCGAACCAGCGCCGTCCGTGCAAGCTTGGCCCGCCCAGCAAGTGTAACCAAAAACTGTTCCATTTGTGGACTGAATTCACGCCGGCGTACCTCTTTAGTTGTAAATGCCCACACCAAAAAACTGAGTTCAAAGAGGTAGGCGACCCCGCGAAGGGGTTCCAGGGCATTGGGTCCACCGTTGTGACGCTCTCCCAGGCTAACAATTAGGTCGGCAGCACTGTAAAAGGACAAGGCGGTGGCCAGTTGCAGGACCCTATCCTTCCAGCCGATGCCGAGGACGTGAGCAAAACCCACGGTTAAGACAAAGATAGATATGCGCAACAGCCCTACTGTAAGGTCCATGGGGGCCTTGATGTCATAGACTTTGTTGCCGGTCGGATGAACATGCGAGGCGAGCAGGGTGCCCCCCGCCAGGGCGAGCACGATAAATACTATGAAAGCCTTGATCGTTCCCGGCGGCAGCGAGGCGTGGACCGGCCGCAAGACATGCCAGGCAATTTCGAGAAGGACGCCCAATTCGATTAGATACTGGAGGGGCAGCATGGCGAGAGCCACGGACTGTCCAAGCTGGTGTGACGACAGGCCACCCAAAGCGCCCACGACGACGTCATTGAACAGATTAAAAGCGATGTAGATGGTGAAAACGGGATAGGTCTTATATTGGCGACGGGCGAGCAGGATGACCAACAGCGCGATCTCCGCCAAGAGGCCGAGAATACTGAACGCTGAATACCACGCCTGCAGACTCATGTTGCACCCTTACAGATGCAGCATAGCCCATGGTGTTCGGTTCGCAAAGCCCAGTATTTACCCGAAGATCCAAGAGAAGAAACATTGCAGCGGACTGGCATGTGCGGAGACGGAAACCCCCAGGAGCCCAGCCACTGTCAGGATGCGGATCAGAGTCATTTTCACTAGAAACTCCTCGCGCGCAAGCAGCGCGTGAATCAAGGTTACCTTTGCCGGTGACCTGCCGCTACAACTTTCGTGTGATTATTACTAAGTATATAACTTTAGATCGCAAGTAACACCGCCGTTTGGCTGCGCGGGTGTGTCTTACTTCGAAGTAGGATTGGGTTTGGCGGAAACCGGCGGAAGGGTGGTAAAACTCAAGGTACCGGGATGCGTAACTTTAGTACTGTGAGGCCCGGAAGGTGGCCTTTTTAGGGGATTCCCGTTCCTTCTGCTTCTGATTATTATCAGTTCATGGATATCTCCGCCGCAGTCGTAACCGATCGTCCTGTCGAACTCCGCGCTGCGGTTCGCTTTCCCCTGTGTGTACCGATTACTATTTGCACAGAAGCGGGAGACCTGCCGGCGGTTACGGAAAATATTTCAGCCAACGGCGTTTTGTTTGAGCTCGCCACATCTTTGATGGTGGGGAGTATTGTTAGCTTCACAATTGCAATGCCGGCCGAGGCGATGGGCACCCCCACCGATGTTGTATTGCATTGCACTGGCCGCGTGGTACGCTGCACACCAGATGTAAAGACGACGCATGTCGCTGCAGTAATTGATAAATATCACTTTAGTCATTGAAGCTATTTTGGTCTCTGAACCTATGGTATCTGCCAAACCTGAATTTCCCGATGCCGGTCCGGCCGACGGCGCATTCGAGCCCGATGAGGGCGCAGACAACGCTGCGATTCGGATTGTTCTTGCCGATTCGCAGGCGATCTACCGGGTAGGTATCCGGAAGATCTTTGCGCTCGAGGATGATATCCGTGTGATCGCCCAGGTTGACACCCTGGCCGGCCTCCACTCGGCTATCCAACGCTTTCCTACCGACATGATCTTGCTCGAGGGCAATTTGATTGCCGGCACGATCGATGCCATTCCGGAGCTGGTGCGTCGTGCTCCGCAGCTCAAGATCATCGTCCAGTCGGCTCAAAACGATGAGTCGAACACGGTCGAGCTCTACCGCCGGGGTGTCCGAGGCATTATTCCTCGTTCCATCTCGCCTGACCTGCTGGTCAAGTGCGTTCGCAAAATTGCCGCCGGGGAAACCTGGATCGATAACCAGTCCATCAACTGGGTAATCGAGGCTTACCGGTCGCAGGCAACTGCGCTCACCAGCCCGCGCACCCAGCCACGCCTTTCCCCCAAGGAGCTGGCGATCATCACCTGCATCACACAGGGCAAGCGCAATAAGGAGATCGCCTATCAGCTGGGGACCACGGAGCAGGTCATCAAGAACTACCTGCGCAAGGTCTATGACAAGCTGGGCGTTTCCGATCGCCTCGAGCTGGCGCTCTATTGCCTGCATCATCAGCTGCACAAAAAGGCAGCTGGCACGGTGCCCGTGAGCAGTACCCCCATTAACGAGCCCCTCGCTGTTAATAACGGTAAGGTCTAACTGAGCGCGGCTATTCCTTCAAGGGAAAGCCGCGCCCGGTTTTTCTACGTTTCAGCCCTCGTGGATCTCGTTCCTAAACTAAGGACGGGTGCCCCATATCTCGCTCGTTTTTGGCGAGATGTGGGGTACCACAGTTCCTTCCCTCTGACTCTTGATCATCCGATGCACTTAGCGGTCAACCTCAGTGGTATCCCGCATCTCGCCAAGAACGAGCGAGATGTGGGGCACCCGTCCATTCTTTAGGGAATGAGAAGCGGACCCCGCGACCTACCTAACGATGCTGCCCAAAGAGCATCCATAGGATCAGGCTGATCAGGGCAGTGAAGAAGATCAGCAGGAAGCCGCCCAACGCCAGCGCCACCGTGCGCTGCTGCTCCGGCTTCGGCCTGGTAATGCCGAAAGCTCCGATGAAGCTTTCTACCAGAAAATTCAGCAATCCCATCACGTCTCCCAGTATCGCCCGAGACAGCGCTGGCGGCTACTGCCGATGCTGATACCATTAGGCCCGAATGCGGAGGGAGGGCGGCATGAATGATCAGGAAGCACTGGAGTTCGCATCGCCTCCCCGCCAGGACCTGCCTGACCCTGCTAAAGAAGCCCTGGATGAGCCTCATCTCACGGCCGAGGAGTTGGAACAGGAAATAGGCGACTCCGAAGCCTGGGACGAGGCGTCGGAAGAAAAAGATACGGCCGCCGGTTAAGGCGGCCGTTGTATTCGGATCAGATACGGTTACATAATGATCTAGCTTTGCGGGGCTTCCCACGCACCCGATTCCGCGGAACGAAAAATAGCTTCGATTACCGCCATATTCTTGATCGCATCCGCTAGCGGAATCGGCACCGGCGTGCCTTCACGCACTGCCCGGGAAAAGACATCCCCTTGAATCGTGTATTGGTCGCAGGTAGGGAAGGTCTCGACCGTGATGCCGCCTCCGACGAGATCACGGCCGTCGTCGATCAAAATGCGGCACGGTCGATCGTTGGGTGCATTGAACGGGATTTCGACCTCGATGCGGCCTTTCGTTCCCAGTACTTGCATTCGCTGGTAGGGGACAAGCTGTGTGCTGCAGGTGAACGTCGCGTGGCCCGAGGGGAACTGCATCAAGGCGGAGGTCAAGCGGTCCACGTGCAGCTGTGGATCTTTCTCCAGCAGCGCCGATACCCGCAACGGCTCTTCGCCGAAGAGGAGGCGAGAGGTGTTGATGGGGTAGCACCCTATATCCATAAGCCCGCCGCCGCCGCATTCAGGGATGTTGCGGATGTTTTTGGGATCGGTGTTGAAGTAGCTAAAGAAGCCCTGAATCGAACGCAGGGAACCAATCCGGCCGGATGCGATCAGCTCGCGCGTACGCAGCCACTGCGGATGGGTGCGCACCATAAAGGCTTCGCCAATGATTACTCCGGTGCGCTGCTGCACCGGCAAAAGCATTTTGGCTTCGGCAACCGTCATGCTAAGCGGTTTTTCGCATAAGACATGTTTGCCCGCTTCCGCAGCTTTGATCGACCAGGGGACGTGAAGCTGGTTAGGGAGTGGATTGTAAATCGCCTCGATCTGCGGGTCGGCGAGCAGCTCTTCATACGACCCATAGGCTTTCGCGATGCCCAGCTTGCTTGCAACCTCCCTGGCTTTGCCCAGGTCGCGCGAGGCAATCGCGGTCACCTCGGTCCAATCGCCCTTTTGCATAGCCGGTAGTACTTTCTTAACCCCGATTCCGGCCGTGCTCAAAACTCCCCAGCGAACTTTGTTTGGCATAGACGGTCATGATAGAGCATTTTCATGTCTACTTCTGCTTGCGCCCCGGCCACACGGGATCGCGTTTTTCCAGAAAGGCCTGCAAGCCCTCCCTAAAATCAGGACTGTTGCGGATCTTTTCATTCCAGCGCATCGCCCGCGCCAAATCGCGGTCAAGGCGGTCCTTGGCATAGCCGCTGAGCAGTTTTTTTACCGCGCTCATCGATTCCGGACTGTTCTTGAGTAGAAGTGTCGCCAGCGCTTGGGTGCGCGCAGACAGTTCGCCCTCGGGCACCACCTCGGTCACCAGGCCCATCGACAGGGCCTCCTCGGCATCGAGGATTTTGCCCGAAAGAAGGAGAGTTTTGGCCTTCTTCTCCCCGATCATCTCCAGCAGAAATACGGAGACGATGGCGGGGATGAAACCAATCTTCACTTCCGTGTAACCGAATTTCGCTTGGGGGGCAGCGAGGGTGAAGTCACACAGGGTCGCTAATCCTGTACCGCCCGCGATGGCCGGTCCGTTTACCGCCGCGATGGTCGGCTTAGTCAGCTCGTACAGGCGGCGCATCATCCACATGGTTGCTTCCGCGTCTGCCCGCTGGTCCTCGGGGCGCTGATTATTGAGCGTCTTAAGGTTCTCCAGGTCCATGCCGGAACAGAAGGCTGTTCCCGCGCCGGTCAACACAACCACCCCGCAGGGGCATGCGGCAGACTCGCCCAACGCATGCGTAAGCTCGGCAATCATCTGCGGATTCAAGGCATTCCTCCGCTCCGGCCGATTCAGGGTAATGGTGTGGATGCCGGCGGCTTCCTTGATCTCCAACGTTGCGTAATTAACGGCCACGGTTTCTCGATTGCTCCTCAGCGGGTTTAACAGGCTCCGACTGCACCGAATTTATCAGCGATGGCACGACCCATTGCCAGCAATTCGTGTAGCGGAAGTAACCGGGGCAGGTTGGCACCAAGTTTGCTTAGTTCGGCCAAAGCTGCCTCGGTCGCCAGATTGCCCACCAGCGCGTCCTGGGCGAAGGGACAACCGCCCTGGCCACCCAGTGCCATATCCAGGCGGCGGCAGCCCGCCTGGTAAGCCGCCGCGACCTTCAGCGCAGCCTGGTCCGGGCGGGCGTGCAAATGCGCTCCGAGCTCAATCCCGGGAATTTCTGCGAGCACCGCACTGACCAGCGCGTGGATCTGCCCCGGAGTGGCCACCCCCACGGTATCGGCCAGGGAAATTTGTTCGATGCCCAGCCCCTTCAGAGTAAGGCAGGCATCCATTACGTCTTCTTGCCGCCAGGGGTCGCCGTAGGGATTGCCGAAGGCCATGGAGAGATAAGCCACCACGCCTAGACCAGCCCGTGAAGCCTGGGCCTGTATGTTCTTGAGTGTTTGGCGCGCCTGTTGCAGCGTCTGTCTTTGGTTGCGCTCAAGAAATGTAGCGGAGATGGAATAGGGAAAGCCCAGGGTGCGAACGACTCCAGTGCGAAGGGCCCGCTCCGCCCCCTGCTCGTTGACCACAATGGCAATAATTTCCACCGCGGGGTCCAAATCGAGCAGGGCAAGAACCTGCTCCGAATCGGCCATTTGCGGCACCGCCGCTGGGGACACAAAGGAGACAGCGTCGATATGCGTGAAGCCCGCGGCGGCCAGGGCTCGCAGGTAATCCGCCTTTACCTGCGGCGGAATCTGTTGCGGCATAGCCTGCCAGGCATCCCGCGGGCACTCGATGATTTTGACTGGCGTCGTGGTCACTGCGGCATTCTCCGGGCAATTACTACCGCGCCAGCAGCCACAGTACGCTGAAGCCCAGCAGATGAAATACCGCTACCTGCATCAGTACTTTCCATGGCGGCATCCACTTCATGGCTATGGTCGCGTACAGGCCATAGAGAACCCACTGCGCATACAACATGATCTGCGACCAGCTGTCGCTTGTCTGTTCGGAGAGCCCCAGCTGGGGCTGCTTGAGCAGCAGCGCGTAAGGGTAGAGGAGGCGCAGTTTCAGCAGCCCTGCCGCCCCCATCAGGGGTAGAATTTCCGCCGTCTTTACCGCCGCAAAGGTAATGGCGACCCCGGCCAGCAGTGGCCACCAGGCCAGCCAGCCGGCCTTCTTTATTTTTCTCTTACTGGTTCCAGCCCTCTTGGGACGCGGCAGTGTCTGCGAGCTCATGGTCCGAGGATAACGCCGGACGCGGGGGATGATTGCGCAATCCTGCCGGCCGCCATCCAGGCGCACCTTTGTGATCACATGAGAGGGTTGGGGAGGTAATTTTTGGGAACCTTCTGGTAGTCATGGCCCTGACGCTTTGTGTCAGGGCACGACTTTAGTCGGGCCGTAAAGGACTAAAAGAGAATTGGGCTTTAGCCCCTGCTACGGCGCATTCCGCAGCAAATGCTGGTCAAGAGATCGTTTTGGAGCTGTCCCCATGTTTTTCCGCCAGGCAAAGAAAAGCCCAGGGGCTTAAAGCCCTCATCAGGCGTGGCTTTACGGCCCGGCTAAAGCCACGCCCTGACACAAAGCGTCGGAGCCGCGACTACGAGGAGATTTGAAGCTTCCGCGTTTAGCGGGGGACGAGGAAACTGTCTGGTATGGGGGCTTCGTCAGACTCCTGGCGCTTGTTCAAACCGCCGTAGCGGCGTTCGCGGCGCTGGTAGTCGGCGATGGCTTCCAGTAGATGGATGCCGCGAAAGTCCGGCCACAGGCGGTCGGTCACGTAGATCTCGGAATACGCCATCTGCCACAGAAGAAAATTGGAGACGCGAAACTCCCCACTGGTGCGCACTACCAGGTCGGGATCCGGCATGTGCGCGGTATACAAGTGGCGGTGCACGTCGTCCTCGCTAATCTGCTCCAGGGGAAGATTTTTAGAGGCGGCTTCGCGGGCGAGTGCCTGGATGGCGTCCACCAACTCGCTGCGCGCACCATAATTGAGCGCCAGCGTCAGCACAGTGCCGTTGTTGTGGGCGGTGGCTTCGGCAGCCCACTGCATCTTTTCCTGTACTTCAGAGGGAAGCTCATGGGTGCGGCCGATATAGGCGATGCGCACATTGTTGTCGTTCATGCGCTCGACGTTGTCGACCAGGTAGGAGCGCAGTAGACGCATCAGGAAATTGACTTCCGTCTTGGGCCGGCGCAGGTTGTTCTCGAGCGAAAAGGCGTAAAGGGTAAGCCAGGGCAGGTTAATGCGCGAGGCCGTCTCGACGACAAAATGGACCGATTCAGCGCCTTGCTGGTGCCCTAGAAAGCGCTTCAGGCTGCGCTTGCCTGCCCAGCGTCCGTTTCCATCCATGATGATGGCGACGTGCTGTGGCAGGCGCGCCGGATCCAATTGGCGGTAGATGGCCTGCTCTTCGGGAGAAAGTTCGGCTACGCGGCTCGCTGGCAGGAATCGCAAAACGATTGCCTTTCCTTACGACCGTAGCACATGGTCTACTCCCCCGCAAAGCCATCGGGGTCGAGCCGCAGCGGAGGGGAAGTCCATGGTTCGGAGCTGGCTTGCCAAGCCCAGCCTAGGCGGTTCCACGATCGGTGTAGCCCACGAAGATGATTCAAATGGGGCTTTTCGCCAAGAAAAGACCCACCTCACCGAGTTCGGATGGGGCACAGTAATCGTGGAACCGCTTTAGGCGCTTCTACGGCGTCCCATGGCCAGGTCGCGCACCTGGTTCAGGAACATCGAGCGCTGCAGCGTATCCATCTGTGCGATGTACGGAGCCAGCTCCGCCAGGAACGGATCGCCAAGAATCGACGCCGTCTCTTCATGGCGGCGGCTGCGCGCATCGCGAAGCAGGTGGCAAATATCGATCTCCAGAGCGGCCGCGAGACGCGCCAACGAAGATAGCGTCGGCATGGCCTTGCCGTTCTCAATTTTGGAGATGTAGGTGCGCGGCACCTGCATGCGGCCAGCGAGCTGGCGCTGGCTCAGATTGCGGCCCTTGCGCAGATCACGCACCGCGCGCGCGACCTGCAGGCTGTTGTCTTCCGCCACAGCCTCTTCCGGTTCGCCCGCGAACTGCGGGACGAGACGTTCTGGTTCCTCGACCTCGAGGGGCTTGTGGCAGCGTCTGCAAAGAGAGTTTGCGGTGCGGAACTGCACCAGAGTGCAGCGTTCACACCGAAGAACCTCACGCGCCTCAACGGTTGCTAGGGTAGTTGCCATAATGTTGTAACGGAGCGCCAGAGCAGGGCGATCCTGATAAGAAGCGCCGCTTTTTTAAATCACCTTGCACGTCCTCGTGCCAAGTATCCGTTTAGCGACGGTCCCTACCTGATTCATGATTACAGTGATGCAGGGTATCTGTAATGTCAAGTTAAAAAGTAGGGTCAAAGCGGAAAACGTGGTACGAATTTCGGAAGAAAGCCTAGAAAACACGGAGCCGCACGGCTGTCTGTGCAAAAAGGTACATAATGACGGCAATAAAATGCACACGACCCGAAGCCTGGACGCTCCTAAATCAGTACACCCAATCGACAGGTCTGCTCAAGCATGCGCTCGCTGTCGAAGCTTGCATGGAAGCCTACGGAGAAGAGCAAGTGGCCACGCGCCAACTGACTGGGGACGAGGCCAGCGGCCTGATTGAGACATACCGCATCACTGGTTTGCTGCACGATTTTGATTACGAAAAATACCCCAGCGCAGCAGAACATCCCTTCGTGGGAAATAAGATTCTTGCCGAACAAGGATGGCCGGAAGAGATTCGCGCGGCCATCATGGGACATGCACAGTACTCCGGTGTGGCGCGAGAAACACATCTCGCCAAGTCCCTCTTCGCCTGCGATGAACTGGCTGGTTTTTTGACCGCTGTTTCGCTCGTCAAGCCGACGAAATCGATCTTCGATGTAGATGTGCAAAGTGTGCGCAAGAAGCTTAAAGACAAGGCTTTCGCGCGTGGTGTGCACCGCGAAGACATCCTCCAGGGCGCGCAGGAACTGGGTGTGGATCTGGACGCTCACATCGCTTTCTGTATCGCAGCTTTGCGCCGCCACGCGGTTCCGTTGGGCCTCGACGGCGCGGCCGTACCGATCCCTCGCACGTAGCACTCTTCATCCACCGTGGAGATGGGAAAAGCAAATCCTGGGTGATCGATTTCACGCGCCTGAAGTTGCCGCTGAGATGCGGCAAAATAGTAACAATTATGGTTTCTTTATCCGGGAGAGATTCTGGCCGCTGCCCCAGACCGTATCGCGTCAGGATGATTTTCTTTGTCATCCATGGAACGGTCGAAAACGCAGTCAGCGGTTCCTCGCCCCACGCGCCAGCGCCTGCAAGAGAAAGAATGGCCGTGCAATTTTTATTTAAGAGAGAGGCGTTTTTACATTCTGTGTTCGCGGTGAGGACTAACGGATGAAGCGACATCGCGCTCCCACCTTCGTGTTATTGGCGTGTGTGATTCATTGCGAGCCGCGGTACTGTTCTGAACGCAGCGGATCGGAGTTTTCGGGCGCATCGGGATCGATGGCAAAGTCGAAAATTTCTCCTTCGGCGAACCCTGGACTGGAGGGCAGGGGAACAAGGGCATACTCACCCGAAGTGAGAACTTGCCTGGGAGAGAGCCGGTACCAGTCGGTCGTTCCCACGCGCTGCTGCTTGATCCCGATCACATCGGGGTACTGGGCGTCCCCGTGTTTCTCCTGCTGCTTGAGCTGGGCCATGATCTCTTTCGTTACCGTGCGCCGCTCGCCTTCGAGATTCAGGCGGACGACTACCAGATCGGAGCGGCCATTGTCGCTCCCCGAGACCCCGCGCAGAAAAAACTGTGCTGCCGCATCGTGGACTCGTACCTGCGCTGCTTCCCCCTTGAACTCGATCGTGCGTCGTAGCTTGAGGGAAAAGCCGGAGTCATCCGCGGTTGTGGCCGGAGGCCTTAACCGAACCAGTTCGCGTATGCCCTTGAACGTATCCAGCGCCCAAATATGTCCGTAGGTCGGTAGCTGGAGGCCGTCCGCCACACTAATGTCGTCGGAAGAGACACTGGGCTGAGACGAGGCTTGGGCATGGGCGCGGGCAAGGGTGCCGCAGCCGAGGGGCAAAGCCAGGGACAGGGCCAGGGAGAGGATACGATGGGCTAGCATTCGGTGTTTTTTTTGATCAGGCCGGCGAACCTCACCATCCTAGAGCATTTTCACTTGTCCTCTGCACGATCAAATCGAGCGAGGTGCGGCTTTTCCTGGGGAAAGGCGCACCTCGAATTTCCTGTGAGGGTTGGGTGGTGTCGACGAACTTCATGCTGCTTTCCTTACTGAAAGCCGCGCACGCGATTCTTCCTGGAACTGCGAGTGGGAAATTCGGGGGTCCGAAGCTCTCGGCCCCGTACGCACCAAGTGAAAATGCTGTCGTGGGGCGGGACAGACAATGAAAGGGCCGCAAAACCGGCGGACGCAAAGCTACCAGGCTGGAAGGCCCCTGGTCCGCGAGGGCATGAAAAGGGGGAGAAGATTAAAAGGTGTAGAGCACGTAGCCGGCTAGCAGAGCAAAGACGGTCATAACCAGGATCGCTTCCAGCTTTTGGTAATCCGGGGCAGCGCCGCTGAAGTGATAGCGTGCCGGCTTTTTGGGGTCGTACTGAATGGTGATCCGCTCGCCTACAGAGTAAGGCGCGATGTGCTGGACCCCCTGATGGCAAAATTCGCCGTGATTCACCTGTCGTGCGTCCCCTGCGTGATAGGTAAATCTAACCTGATAATGGCCCGCATTGCCCCCCAGGTGGTCGTGATATCGCACCCACTCACAGGATTCCACAGTCGCATCCGCTGTAGGCCAGGAATGGGAAGGTGTAATTTTCCAAAGTAAGTTAGTCATCGTCATAGTCGTCTCTTTCGACCGGGGATCTTTCAGCTACAGGGAATAGCCGAAAGATAAATCTGATGCAGTATGTCACGTTCGGGGGATGTTGAAAATAGGGAAAATGTGCCCATTGTGGTGCAAACGCGGTACCAAGGCATTTCAGTTCTGATGTGGACACAGCAACTGAACCTGTTGTGCCGAGTAGAGAAAATACCCGGAGATGGTATGCTGGCAAGTTTCTTATGGTCAACCCAATCCCAGACCCACCCGTAGCCCAGCCGACTCCTCAGTTCTCAAACCTGCTGGCTTCGAGGCTAGATCCCCAAACCCGCAAAAGTGTTGCAAACAAAGGCGGTATGGAGGCGCTGCTGATGGCTTTACGGCAGCAGGAGGAGGTCATCCGCGAGGGGGGAGGCCACAAGGCGATTGAGGCGCAGCACGGTAAGAAGCGTTTGACGGCCCGGGAAAGGCTGGCCTTGTTGCTTGATCCCGGGGAGGAATTCCTGGAACTGGGTCTCTTTGCCGCCTTCGGCATGTATGAGGAGTGGGGTGGCGCCGCAGCCGCCGGGGTGGTTACCGGCTTGGGATGGGTTGCAGGGCGGCTGGTGATGGTGATCGCCAATGACGCCACGGTCAAAGCAGGCGCCTTCTTCCCCATGACCGCGAAAAAGGTACTCCGGGCCCAGACCATCGCCCTGGAGAACCGGATCCCCACTCTCTATCTGGTTGACTCTTCAGGTGTTTTCTTGCCTCTGCAAGAGGATGTATTTCCCGACCAGGACGACTTTGGGCGGATTTTCCGCAACAACGCGGTGATGAGCGCGCAGGGCATCCCGCAGATCACGGCCATTATGGGCATGTGTGTGGCCGGTGGGGCCTATCTTCCGGTCATGACCGACAAGGTATTGATGACCGAGGGCAGCGGCCTTTTTCTCGCTGGACCGGCACTGGTGCAGGCGGCAATCGGGCAGAAGTATTCTGCCGAGGAGCTGGGCGGGGCCACCATGCATGCGGAGATCTCAGGCACGGTTGATTTCAAAGAGGCCAACGATCATATGTGCCTGGCCAGGTTGCGATCGCTGGTGAGCCGGCTAGGCCACGGGCCGTCGGCGCCGTTTGACCATGCGCCCTACGATCCGCAGAGGGATGCGCCGAAGTATGCGCCGCAAGATCTTTATGCCCTGCTCGATCCGGACCCGTCCAAAGGTGCGAGCAACAGCTACGACATGCACGAGGTGATTGCCCGGCTGGTCGACCGCTCGGAATTCGACGAGTACAAGGCTGACTACGGTAAGACAGTCCTTTGCGGATACGGGAGGATCGGCGGGTTCGCGGTGGGGATTGTGGCCAACCAGAAGACCCATCAAACGCATATCAGCCAGACGGGGGAGAAGAGGGTTGAGTTCGGCGGTGTGATCTATGCAGAGAGTGCCGAAAAGGCGGCGCGCTTCATTATGGACTGCAATCAGAACCTGATCCCGCTGATCTTTCTCCATGATGTGAACGGCTTTATGGTGGGGCGTGATGCGGAGTGGAGCGGCATTATCCGCGCCGGTGCCCAGATGGTCTCGGCGGTAGCCAACTCGACCGTGCCCAAGATCACGGTTATTCTGGGCGGCTCGTTTGGCGCCGGCCACTACGCCATGTGCGGCAAGGCATACGACCCGCGATTTATCTTTGCCTGGCCTACGGCACGCTATGCGGTGATGAGCGGGGCCTCCGCGGCCAGCACGCTGGTGGAGATAAAAATCCGGCAGCTGGAACGTGGGGGCAAGCAATTGAGTGAAGAAGAAAAGAGCCAGGTCTTCGCCTCCATCAAGGCCGCCTACGATGAACAGACCGACTGCCGTTACGCCGCAGCTCGGCTTTGGGTGGACGCCATCATCGATCCAGCCAAGACGCGTGATGTGCTGCTGACCGCGCTGCAGGCAGTGGCGCTCAATCCGGAAGTCGCAAAGTTCAACCCGGGTGTGATCCAAACCTAAACTTCTGTCCTGATCGCCGACGCGATGAGACTCTTCACATCTCTCGAACGGTCTTATGGTCGGCCTGAGTCTCGATCTCTTTTGAGATCGCCATCGGTTTCTTCATGCACCACCTAGCATAGCCTCCTGCTCGCACCCGCCGTGTATGCTTGCTGGAAATTATGAAACGCGTCATCACGGCGGCGGTTCTCATCCCCCTGGTACTGCTGCTCCTGCTGAAGGGGTCCTTTTTCCTTCTGGTGGCGGCGGCAGCTATGGTTGCCGAGCTTGCCGCGTGGGAATACATCTCTATCGCCGATGCACACGGGTCGCGTACTCCGCGCACCCTCCTGCTGATTGCCATTGCGGTTCTCTTCGCCGCGAGCTTCCACAATCGCTTTCTCATCTTGCCGGCGATCGGCCTATGCAGCCTGGTATTGCTGGTGGTGTGCAGCTTTCGCTCACCGCTTGAGCGCGTGCTACCCGATACTGCATTTTCAGTTTTCGGTCTGATCTACGTCGGACTTACGCTGGCCACCATCCCGCTGATTTGGATACAGCAGGACGGCCCCTCACTCGTGATCTTCCTCTTCTGCATCGTGTGGACCGGTGACATCGCAGCACTCTATGTCGGCCGCAACTTCGGGCGTACCAAGCTTTCGCCTCGCATCAGCCCCAACAAGAGCTGGGAGGGAAGTGCCGCTTCGCTCGCCGGTAGTCTGCTGATTGCCTGGGCGCTGGTCGCGCTCTCTCACGTGCTTGCAAGCAGAGCGATCTTCACGCTCCATTTTGCCGGTCCGCTGGCTCGATGGCTTGGGCTAGCCGTGGTCTTGAATCTCTTCGCCCAGGTGGGCGATTTGGTTGAGTCCGCGATCAAGCGCGGCGCCGGTGTAAAGGATTCGGGCGCCATGCTTCCCGGGCACGGGGGTATCCTGGACCGCATCGACGCCCTCCTTCTGGCTGCTCCAGCGCTGTGGTACGCTCAATGGATTCAGGAGTATTTCCAGCGGGTCAGCTTGCGTTGAAGCACATCTGCATCCTCGGTTCTACCGGTTCCATCGGAACCAGCACCCTCTCTATCATTGAGCGTTATCCGGAGCGCTTCGCGGTTGCTTCGCTGGCTGCGGGCGCCAATGTGGATCTGGCCTTTGCCCAATGCCAGCGCTGGCGCCCGCTGGTGGTTTCGATGGCCACTGAGGCTCTGGCCCGCGACTTGGCCTTGCGGCTTAAGGCGGCAGACCTGGGCGGCATCGAGGTGGTTCATGGCACCGCGGGAACGGTGCATGCCGCGACGTTATCCCGGGTGGACTTCGTGGTCTCGGCGATCGTCGGCCTGGCAGGACTTGAAGCTACTTATGCCGCCGTGGCCGCAGGGAAACCCGTAGGGTTGGCCAACAAAGAGGCCATGGTTGCCGCCGGAGGGATCCTTACCCGCCTGGCGCGCAGCGGCAACGTGCCCCTGCTGCCCATCGACTCCGAGCACAACGCCATCCACCAATGCCTGCGCGGGGGATCCGCGCAGGAAGTCCGCCGCATCTGGTTGACCGCTTCGGGCGGTCCCTTCCGCCAGCTTCCACTGGATCAGTTCCAGTACGTCACGGTGGAGCAGGCGCTACGCCATCCCACCTGGATCATGGGGCGCCGGGTGACCATCGATTCCGCCACCATGCTCAATAAGGGCCTGGAAATCATCGAAGCTTGCCGTCTTTTTGACCTCGCCCCCTCCGCCGTCCGGGTTACCGTACATCCGCAATCGACCGTACATTCACTGGTGGAGTTTGTGGATGGCAGCATTTTGGCGCAAATATCCGTTACTGATATGCGGCTCCCGATTCTATACGCCATGAGCTTTCCGGAGCGGGTGCCGAGCGAGCTCACTTTCGATATGGCGACTCTGGGGCAATTAAGCTTCCAGCCTCCTGATTTTGAACGATTTCCCTGCCTTCGCCTGGCCTACCAGGCGGCCGAATCCGGGGGGGCGGCGTGCATTGCGCTCAATGCGGCCGACGAGGTAGCCGTGGGAGCATTCCTCGAAGGCACCATTCCCTTTACGGGCATCCCGCGTACAATTGAGCAAGTCCTGGAGGCAACGCCATCGAGGCATCCTGAAACTATCCAGGAAGTGCTCCTGCTGGACGAGGAAGCGCGGCGGATCGCACACAGCGTGGTGTCAGGATTTTCGCCGGTGTTGCGTTGAACGTTTTTCAATGCGGGCGCTTTGGGCCAGAAAGAAGCTTCCAACCGTTGCGGCAAAGTTCACCGATAGCGTGGAAAATGCTCACCGCAGGCGGTTCATTCCAGTCAATACTCCGGTAGTTCGGTGCTCCGGCAACCCGCGCTGGATCCGGCAGAGAGGTAAATGAGCGGATTACTATGTCCTTTTTCCTGACCAGTACGGTTTCCATGCTCGTTGTGCTCGGCATCATGGTCCTGGTGCACGAGTTCGGCCATTTCGCCGTCGCCAAGTTGTGCGGCGTGCGGGTCGAAGTCTTTTCGGTGGGTTTCGGTAAACGTCTTTTCGGTTTTCGCCACGGAGACACCGATTACCGGCTCAGTCTCCTGCCCCTTGGCGGCTACGTCAGAATGTCGGGAGAAACTCCGGGCGAAGAGTCCACAGGGGACCCGGCTGAATTCAGCGCCCATCCCCGCTGGCAGCGCATTCTCATTGGTTTGGCCGGTCCGGTATCGAATTTCCTGCTCGCTCTCCTGCTCATGACTGGCTTTTACATGATGCACAACGAGGTGGAGGCTTTTCGTGGCGAGGCGGCCAATATCGATTTCGTTTCCGATCACACTGCCGCCGCGACTGCCGGACTCAAGGCGGGCGATGTCATCACCCGCTTCGATAATGTCATCAACCCAACCTGGGAGCAGGTATCGATCCGCTCTGCCCTCAACGTGGGACAAACGATACCGGTCGACGTCCGTCGCGATGGGCAGACCATCAGCACCCAGATGACGATTCCCAACCCCCACGGATCGGATGACTTCGACTTCGACACCGTCGGTTTCGTGCCTCGCATGCAGGATGATCCCGTCCGGGTTCGCCAGATTGAGGCCGGGATGCCGGCTGCCAAAGCCGGCCTCAAGCCTGGCGACCAAATTCTTTCGGTCAATGGGCTGACCCTCCACTCGGTCGATGCCATGCTCGCTTTTCTGCAGCAGGACAACGGGCGCCCCATCCAATTAACCGCCCTGCGTGATGGGCAAACGTTCCAGGTCGAGTTGCAGCCGGTCATGGCGGATGCCGGCAATGGGCATAAGCTCTATCGGATTGGTTTTGCTCCCAACCTGCCGCCTTTCAAGATTCAGCAACTCCCGCTACCGCAGGCCCTAAAGCAGTCGGTTCATTTCAATCTGCGCTATTCCGGTCTGATCCTTGAAGTCCTGCAGCGCATGGTCACGCGCCGTTTTGCGGTGCAGGATCTGAGCGGGCCGATCGGCATCGCCCGGCAAACCGGGCAGGCGATGGAGGAACCCGGCTGGCAGCCAATTATCGGGCTCATGTCCATCATCAGTCTCAACCTGGGCATCTTCAATCTGTTGCCCATCCCCATCCTGGATGGGGGCGTGATTGTTCTTCTGCTCATTGAAGGCGTGATGCGCCGCGATCTGAATCAGGAGTTCAAGGAGCGGATCTACCAGGCGGCTTTCGTCGTGTTGCTGATCTTCGCCGCGTTCGTGATGTTCAACGACATCTCCAAGCTCCAGGTCTTCACTAAGCTCAAGCCGTAGGGCTGGGGCGGGCGAACTGCCAGGGGCTTAAAGCCGGTCTGCGTGAGAGCTACACTCTCCAAAATCAGTCCCGTTAGGGACGGCTGAGAATCAGACTTGTCCAAATTAGCGGTGGGAGCCCCCGCATTTATGCGGGGGGAAGGAGCGCTTTAGCGCTCCTGGAAAGAGTCTCGACTCTTATCACGCGCTTTAGCGCTGGCAATGCCAAAGCCGCTGAGGGGACGATCCTTGCCCTCAAACCGACTTTTTCTGCAAGCTGTAAAGTCGTGCCCTGATACAAGGCAGGAGATCTTCCGAACCCTAGAGTTGTGCCTGATACAGAACGTAGTTTTTCCGCAAGCTGTAAAGTCGTGCCCTGATACAACTCCTGAACACCATTCAATCAATTCCGACCTTTTGTTGCCTTGAAGTGTGAGCGATGCAGTCCAGGCGCATGTTTTTCGACCGGGGCTCCGCTACACTGACTTGACCCATGCCAGTTTCCCAAACCAGAATCCGCGTGCGCTATGCCGAAACCGACCAGATGGGCGTCGTCTACTACGCCAACTTCTTCGTTTGGTTCGAGGTTGGCCGGGTTGAGCTGCTGCGCCAGCTCGGCTTCCATTACAAACAGATGGAGATCGACGACGATTGCCACATCCCGGTCGTCGAAGCCAATTGCCGCTACAAATCGCCCGCGCGCTATGACGACGAGCTGCTGCTTGAGACCAGCATTTTGGTGCTGCGCCGTTCCGTCATAAAGTTCGGCTATCGCCTGCTTCGTCCGGCAGGTGATGGAGCCCCGCCGACCCTGCTTGCCGAAGGCGAAACCACTCATGTTACGGTCAATCGGTCCCTGCACAAGGTGCCATTGCCCAAGAAGTATGTGGCCGTCCTGGAGCAATTCCTTGTTGCCCCCTCCTGACCTTCTCTGCCGCTGGGCATCTGCTCCCTTATTACCCCGGCTGGAGAAATGATCTAACCTGCATTCATGTCCCGCGCCCTAGGCGTTTTGCTTTTTCCAGCCGGGTGCCTGTGCTTTGCCATCCTGCTTGGCCTGCCAGGCGCCATATACGCGCCCGATGCGGGTCAGTATCGTCTGCTCGCGCTCGGCCAGCGGGACGCCGTCCCTGCGCCCTTCTCCGCACGTATTCTGGGCCCGGCCATGGCCGGCCGGCTGGGCCGCGTCACTGGCCTCGGCGTCGACACCGGCTTTCTGCTGCTGGGCATCGTTTGCCTGGTGGCGCTGATCGCTCTGGTCGCCGGGTTGCTGTGGTCCTGGCGGGCTCCCGTTGCCATCTTTGCGGCGTTTTCTTGATGCCTTTCTGGGTCGATATTTTCCACGACTACTATCTGCCCGACTTGCTGCATGCCACCATCCTCGCAGCCATCCTGCTGTGCTTATACTTTGGCTACAACGGACTGGCCTTGCTGCTGCTCTTTCCCGCCTACCTGGCGCGCGAGTCCACTCTCTTGCTGGCCCTGTGTTTGATTTTTGCCTGCTGGAGACGCATCTCACTTCGCTCCGCCGGGATCGGGCTACTGGCCATGGTGGCCGGCGTTTTGGTCAGCCGGCACTACGGCCATTCCGCTCCCGCCAGTGTCCACGGCTTGAGCGGCGGATCCTATATTCTGGGCAAACTCTTCTGGAGTTTCTTCAAGAATGTTCTCGGGCTGCCGCTCTGGAGCAATACGTTGCCGGAGTGCAACCCTACATGGGTAACGGCGCTACCGCGGCCTCTCGGCGCAATTCGATCGATCGGAGTTTGCCGGCCTGACCTCTGGGGTCCAGGCCGCCTGTTGCTCGCCTGGTTTGGCATCTTCGGGATCGGTCCAGCGCTGGCGCTTGTTCTGTGGCGGAGGATGGTCCCCGTGCTTTCCGGTCAGGGGCGGGATCTCAAACTCACTCCCGGCATGGTCATCGTCTTCCGACTCTGCGTTGTCCTACGGGGTCATCAGCATCCTGATGACGCCGCTTCTCGGGGCGAGTGCAGACCGCCTGGTTGAATACGGGTGGCCCTTCTACTTTGTCGTGCTGCCCTGGTTCATCTTTGCGTCTTTCGATCTCCGCGGCATCCGCTTGGCCTGGATACTTCTGCTTCACCTACTCACTTGCTGGCTGGCCTGGTTCTGCTTCCGACAGCAAGGCCCCGGTTTCCTGCTCGCCGGTCTTGCCGTGTTGGCCTTGAATGGGGTAGGTTACGCCCTGGCCCGGCGGTCTTATGGGTATCCCCCAAAGGTCGCACTCGGGTAGGTTACTAGGTTATCCACAGTGTGGATAACCTGTGGATTCAGCCCGGTAAAGATCCGCCACTGTGATGAATAAAGCCGTCTGCCACAGCTATAAAACAGTAACTGTGTTGTATGCGGAGAAATCCGGGTATGGGCTACTTTGCGCGCCTATCCATGCGTTGTACGGTCAACTATAAATGCCACTGAGATAGCGACGAATTGGAAAAGAGTAACCTTCGGCGTTAGTGCTAACTCTGCTCGCAAGTTCAGTCCTGCGGGGTCCTGTGTCCTGGCTGGAGCTGACAGATTCAGTTGATCCAAAAAACTGATTTGCAGGAATTTAAGAATGCGATCGAGGGGTTGTACTCTATGAGCGCTAACTTGCTTAGGAGGTCTTTCGGTAATCGTGTGAAACCCTCGACCTCAAACAAAATCGTCATCCTGAGAGCCTGTGACTTTATAGATCTTTCGTGTGAAACCCTCGACTTAAACAAAATCGTCATCCTGAGAGCCTGTGGCTTTATAGATCTTTCCTGTGAAACCCTCGACTTAAACAAAATCGTCATCCTGAGCGCAGCGCCAAACAGATCTATCGCGTTCCACGGCGCTTGTAGCGCGGAGTCGAAGGACCCCGGCGGTGCTTATCTCACCGATGCTGCTCGGAGTTTTTCAACCACTGAAGCCCGCACCGGGCGCACGCTCTGCGGCCTAGTCTAGAAGATGATTACCGTGCATGAAGAGATGGACGTGACCATCAAGCGCGTACCGCAGTCGATCCGGCTCTCGAGGTTCCGTGGTTGAAAGCCCCGAGCAGCAGTGGGTAAGATAAGCGCCGCCGGGGTCCTTCGACTCCGCGCTATAAGCGCTGTGTCACGCGAAGAATCTGCGAGCGCTGCGCTCAGCGATGACGATTTTGTTTAAGGTCGAGGGTTTCACACGAAAGATCTATAAAGTCACAGGCTCTCAGGATGAAGATTTGCTATGACTGGTGCCATGAATTTCAGTAGGTAGGGATGTCGCGCGGCTTGATGTGTGTGCGGATGAATGCCACGGTGCTTTCTAGGGATGTGCCCGGCCCGAAGACCTCGGCCACCCCCTGCGCCTTGAGCGCATCGATATCCTGCCTGGGGATGGTTCCGCCCAGAACAACCAGAATGTCGGTTGCACCCCGCTCTTTGAGCAGCCCCAGGACGCGAGGAACAATCACGTTGTGCGCGCCGGAGAGGATGCTCAGTCCGATGCAATCGACATCCTCCTGCAGGGCGGCATTGACGATCATCTCCGGGGTTTGCCGCAGACCGGTGTAGATCACTTCCATGCCGGCATCGCGCAGGGCCCGGGCGATGACTTTGGCGCCCCGGTCGTGACCATCCAGGCCTGGCTTGGCTACCAGCACGCGAATGGGGATTTTCGCTGGGGTTTCCATTTCAGGCACGGCTGGTCACTTGTCGCGGGCGACAACGAAGTCCGGCATCCACAGCAGAGCCCGTTTGTAGTCGGACTCAGGCAGTCCGGCGATGGCCGCGCGGGCGACCTCGGCGTATTGGAAGGCAGCCGTCAGGGCGTATTGCACCGACCCATGCCGGTTCAGGATGGCCAGCACTTCCTGATGGCTGGTGCGCTCGAAGCTGAGGTCTTCGAGCACCCGGCGGATCGCCTCGTGCTCGTGCGCCGTTCCGTGCTCCAACGCATGGACCACGGCCAGCGTGGCCTTACCCTCTCGCAAATCGCTAGCCACCGGCTTGCCCAGCACGCGCTCGGTGGCCGTAAGGTCGAGCACGTCATCCACGATCTGGAAGGCAATGCCCAGGTTCCTGCCGTACTCCCCTAGCTGCTCCTCGAGTTCTTCGCTGGCGCCAGCCAGGACCGCGCCCAGCCGCATCGATACGTCGAAGAGGCAGGCCGTTTTGCGGTCGATCAGATCGTAGTATTCAGCTTCGCCGACTACCCGCCCCAGCTTTTCCATCTGTACAAACTCGCCCTCGACCATCTGCTGGGTCAGGCCGATCAATAGGTCCAGGACCTTGAAGTTGCGCTCTTGCAGAGCGATGTGAAAGGCCTGCATGTAGAGCCAGTCACCAGCCAGGACGCATTTCGAATTGCCCCAGGTGGTGTTGGCGGAAGGGCGGCCACGACGGGTGTCAGCCCCGTCGATGATGTCGTCGTGCACCAGGGTGGCGGTGTGCACCATCTCCACCACGGCGCCCAGCCGCACCGTGCCCTGCCCGTGGTAGCCGAGCGATTTTGCCGCCAGCAATAGCAGGGAAGGGCGAATGCGTTTGCCGCCGCCTTCGCGCAAGTGGTCGGCAATGTCGGTGATGGCCCCCACGCTGGAGACGGCATCGCGCACCAACTCAGTCTCGATGGCGCTCAAGTCGTCGCGCAGCAGATCGAAGACTTCCTTCGCCGTCGCTATCGCTTGTGTGCTCACTCACTCTCCAGGTGCTGTTTCTTGGACTCAGAAAACCTCTGCACCGGTATTGCGACACAAAATTGCTTTATACCATCCCAGTCAAATCGCTCTAGTTCGACCGGTAATTGGTGAACTGCATGTCGATGCCGAAGTCATGACCCTTGAGCAGTGCAATCGTCTCCTGTAGGGTATCGCGATCCTTGCCTGTTATGCGTACCGTATCGCCCTGAATAGACGCCTGGACCTTTTTCTTCGATTCCTTGATCAGCTTAACGATCTCCTTGGCCTTTTCCCCAGGGATCCCCTGCTGCAGGGTGATCTTCTGGCGCACGCTGGATCCCGAGGCTGGTTCGATCTTGCCATATTCGAGCGCTTTCAACGACACGCCACGTTTGACGAACTTTTGCTGCAGAATCTCGGTAACCGCCTTTAGTTTGTACTGGTCCGAGGAGGCCAGCTCAATGGCCTCGTCCCCCTCCAGCAGCTTGATTTCGGAGTGCGAGTCCTTGAGGTCGAAGCGGGTCCGCACTTCCTTGATGGCCTGGTCCATTGCGTTTTTTACTTCCTGAACGTCGACCTTGCTGATGACATCGAACGAGTTGTCTGCCGCCATGGTGCTGTCCTTCCTCGATTATGAGCGCAAAAGCTGTTGCCTACCCCGAACCTATGACTCCGCGTCCGGCGCTACACCAAAAAAACGGAAGAAGTTGTTGGCAGTGCTGGAAGCCACCTGCTTTGCCGTAACGCCGCGCAGTTCCCCCAGCTTATCTGCCACCCGGCCCACCCATGCCGGCTCGTTGCGCTTGCCGCGATAGGGGAGCGGCGCAAGAAACGGGGCATCGGTTTCAATCAGCATCCGGTCCAACGGTACCCTGACTGCCACCTCGCGAATGTTTTCTGCCCGGGGAAAGGTGATGTTGCCTGCAAACGAGATGAGAAATCCGCAATCCAAGGCTCGCCTGGCGTGCTCCCACTCGCCGGTAAAACAATGCAGGATGCCCCCCAGGTTAGTCCGGACCCAGTTGTTCTCGATCATCTCCAGTGTGTCGTCCCATGCATTGCTGCTGCCATCGGAGGGCCGGCAATGAATGATGATCGGGCGCCGCTTTGCCGCGGCCAGTTCCATTTGTTGCGCAAACGCCTGTTTCTGCTCCAGCCGAGGCGAGTGGTCATAATAATAATCCAGTCCGATCTCACCCACGGCCAGTACATCCGGGTTATCCAGCAAATCGTCCAGTTTGGCCAGTGCGGCCTGGTCGGCGAGCTGAGCTTCATGGGGGTGGATTCCGGCGGTGGCCAGAACGCGGGGGATGCCCGGTTTGCCGGCATAGGCGCGGCTCAATTCCAGGGCCTGCTGCATCGTGTCGGGCCCTTCGCCGATGCCAATAGACAGGACCGTACGCACTCCCTGTTGCCATGCCCGCTGCAGCAGCTCTTCCCGATCGGCGTCGTACCGCGGGCTATCCAGATGTGCGTGTGAGTCGACCAGCGCTACTCCTTGCCGCAAAACAGTTTATTTGAGCCGCGCGCCTATTTCGACATCTTCCAGAAAGCCGGCCAATACGGGCTTGCCTTTCTCCCCCAGCGATGCCGCGACGATCATTCCATTCGACTCCAGGCCGCGCAACTTTCTGGGTTGCAGGTTGGCCACGATCACGACCTTGCGGCCAATAAGTTTCTCGGGTTCATAGGCGCCGGCAATGCCAGCGACAATCTGCCGGACTTCATCGCCGATGTTCACTTCCAACCGTAAAAGCCGGTCGGCGCCTTTCACCGGTTCCGCCACCTGCACCTGTCCTACGCGCAACTCAACCTTGGCAAAGTCGTCGATGGTGATCGTCGCCGGTTTGTCCGCGGGTGGTGCTGGCTGAGCGGTAGTCCCCACAGACGCCGCCGGTGTCAGTGTTGCCGGCGCTTTGGCAACCGCGCTTACGGTTGCTTCCGAGGCTGCAATGGCTGTCGCCTGCTTCTCCGCTACCGGAGTGGGCGCCGGCGCTGGTTCCGGGGGAGCGGGCGCACTGACTACTACAGCAGCTTCCGCGGTGGCGGGCTCTGCTTCCACGCTCTTGCCCACGTTCTTCGTCTCCAATTCGTTCATGCGTTCGACCGTGTCCTTTTCTGCCCGGGGAAAGATAGGGCCTAACTGACCGAGTTTGGTTCCTGGCGCTAATTGACCCCAGTGCAGATCCTTAAGATCCGCATGGGCAATATCGCCCAGTCCGATCTGCGCCCAGATGCGCGTGGCGGCTTCGGGTAGAACGGGATAGGCCAGAGCCGTGATGATGCGCAACGCTTCGGCGCACGTATAAAGAATGGATGCCAGCAAACCGCGGGTAGCCTCATCCTGCGCCGCACCCAGTTTCCAGGGAGCCTTTTCCGTGATGTAGCCGTCGACTACAGCGACGAAAGCCCATAGAGCTTCGAGCGCTCGGGAAAAATCGAGGGCTTCGAAGTGCTGGGCAAACTCGCGCGCAGCGGTTTCGGCGGCGGCCACGATGCGCGGTTCGGCGTTTCCCTGCGGCACGACTCCATCGAAATACCGGGTGATCATGGCCAGGATCCTGCTGGTCAGATTCCCGTACCCGTTGGCCAGGTCCGCGTTGTAGCGCTGCACCAGGGCGTCAAACGAAAAGCTGCCGTCCTGTCCGAAGACCACTTCGCGCATCAGGAAGTAGCGCAAGGCATCGGCGCCCAGCGTCTCCACGATGGTTTCTGCACGCACGATGTTTCCCCGCGACTTCGACATCTTGCTTTGCTCAAAAAGCAGCCAGCCATGGGCCACGACGCTTTTGGGTAGCGGCAAGTCCGCGGCCATGAGGAAGGCGGGCCAGTAGACGCAGTGAAAGCGGATGATCTCCTTGCCAACCAGGTGCAGGTCGGCGGGCCAAAATCGAGCGAACCGCTCCTGGTCCTGGGGCGCTTCGCTGCCATAGCCGAGCGCGGTGATGTAGTTGGCCAGCGCATCCATCCACACATAAATCACGTGCTTTTCGTCGCCTGGCACGGGGATGCCCCAGTCGAAGCTGGTGCGGCTGATGGACAGATCTTTCAATCCCCCACGCACGAACGAGATCACCTCGTTCCGCCGCGCCTCAGGACGAATGAACTGCGGATTCTCCTCGTATAGCTCCAACAGCTTGCGTTCGAAGGCGGAGAGCTTGAAGAAGTAGTTTTCTTCGCTCACCGTTTCCGTGATGCGCCCGCAATCCGGGCAGGGCGAGCCGGGCGGCGCATCGACATACAGCTCGTCAGAGACGCAATACTGGCCGGTGTAGCTGCCCTTGTAGATAAAGCCGCGCTGCTGCAGTACCCGGAAGAGCTTTTGCACGCCCTTGCGGTGGCGTTCCTCCGTGGTCCGAATGTAGTCGTCGTAACTCAGCCCCATGCGATCCCATAGGGTTCGGAACTGGCTGGAGACGGCGGTAGCAAACTCCTGGGGCGTCTGTCCTGCCTGCCGGGCCGAACGTTCGATCTTCTGCCCATGCTCGTCTGTGCCGGTGAGAAGCCATGTGTCCAAGCCTTGGGCTCGCTTGCGGCGGGCAATCGCGTCGGCAACTACCGTGGTGTATGCGTGGCCGATGTGGGGCCGGGCATTCACGTAATAGATCGGAGTGGTGATGTAGAACTTGGGAGTATCGGACATGGGCAAGGCGGTGAAGCGAGTGCATCGCAGACGCTGCACTCACACCAATCTTAACAGGCCATGACCGGCGGAAGCCTTCTGCTAGAATCGGCAAGAAAATCAGGGGTTTTGCGTGTATCGCAAACAGCAAAGACTTCTTCGTGAGCGCCTCCGCTCGGTTCTTCAGGCCAAATACCAGGTGGAACTTCCGCACATCGCCATCGAGCAGCCGCCCGACCTGGAGATGGGCGAGTACGCGCTGCCGGTCGCGTTCGAGTTGGCCCGCCGGCTCAAACGATCGCCCCGTGCGATCGCCGGGGAACTGGTTTCGGAGTTGATGCCGCTAGAAGGGTTTGCATCCTTTGCCGTTGCCGGCGCCGGCTATATCAACGGCAAGCTTGACCGGCAGGCGGCTGCGCAACAGATCGCGCGCGACGATACGCCTGAGGAACAAAGCCATCTTCATTCCCTGGTCGAGCACACCAGCATCAACCCCAACAAGGCTGCGCACATCGGTCATTTGCGCAACGCCATCCTCGGCGACACCTTTGTGCGCCTGCTGCGCGCTGCCGGACAGCGGGTGGACGTGCAGAACTACATCGACAACACCGGCGTTCAGGTCGCGGATGTGGTGGTCGGGCTCACTCACTTTGAGCACCGCGATCTTGCCGGGGTCAAGCAGTTGCTGTCCGATCTCAAGGCCCAGGGTCAGCGCATCGACGATTACTGCTGGGACCTTTATGCGCGGGTTTCTCAGTGGTATGAGGCGCCGGATCCGGAGAAGCAGGAGCGGAAAAATATCCGTCTGGAAACCCTGCACGCCATTGAGGCTGGGGGTAACGAGACGGCAGAAATTGCCGATTTGCTTTCGACCGCGGTGCTGCGGCGCCATCTTGAGACCATGCTGCGCCTGGGAATTGAATACGATTTCCTGCCCCGCGAAAGTGAAATCCTCCATCTCAAGTTTTGGGACCTCGCCTTTGCCCAGTTGAAAGCCAAAGGCGTGCTTTATTTGGAAAATGCGGGCAAGAACAAGGGTTGCTGGGTGATGCGACGCGCCTCGACCGGCGTCCCCGAGGCAGAAGACGCCGGAGCAGTGGATGAAGACGCCAAGGTAATCGTCCGCTCCAACGGAACCGTTACCTATGTGGGCAAGGACATCGCCTATCACCTATGGAAGTTTGGTCTGTTGGGCCGTGATTTCGGCTACGCGCCCTTCTTTGCCTACAACGATCACATGTGCTGGATTTCGACCGAGGCGGGTGAGGCGCACCATCCCGACTTTGGAGGCGCGCAGGCAATTTACAACGTTATCGACAGCCGCCAAGCCGACCCCCAGGCAAACGTGATTGAAGCATTGCGTGGTCTGGGATACACCGAGGCCGCGGAACACTACATCCACTTTTCTTATGAGATGGTCGCGTTGACGCCGCGCTGCGCGCTCGAGCTGGGCTATCAGATTTCCGAGGAAGACCAGGGCCGTTCTTATATTGAAGTTTCCGGACGCAAGGGCTTTGGAGTGAAAGCCGATGCGCTGCTCGACCGGCTCACGGCGGCGGCGAAAGAAGAAGTCGATAGCCGCCATCCGCAACGCAGCCAGGAGGAGAGGCAGGGAATCGCGCACCAGATTGCTGTGGGTGCCTTGCGCTACTTCATGCTCAAGTTCACGCGCAACAGCGTCATCGCCTTCGATTTCAAGGAGGCGCTCAGTTTCGAAGGAGAGACTGGTCCTTACGTGCAATACGCCGTGGTGCGCGCCCGGAATATTTTCCGCAAGGCTGGAACTACGCCGGAAGCGGCGCTCGCGGAAGTGGATGCGGCGGACTACTTAGAGGGTGAGGGAGCAGCCGGTCTTTGGGAGTTGTGGATCATGGCTTCCCGGCTCAGCCTACTGCTGGAGCAATGTATTGCCGCCGCTGAACCCGCATACCTGGCCAAGCATGCTTTCCAGCTGGCGCAGCTTTTCAACAATTTCTATCACCGTCATCACATCCTCACGGAAGACGATCCCGCGCGCCGGCAGTTTTTGCTTGCCACCGCCGCGGTTGCTGAACGCGCTTTGGTCCGGTCGCTTGAGTGGTTAGGCGTTGAAGTCCCGGATGCGATGTAGTCACGTTATTACCAAATCACTTTCAGGCCCTTGTACCTCTTGAAGAGGCGATCCGATCCTATGAGCGGAATCCCCTCAGCCAGGGCGGTTGCGATCAGCATGCGGTCGAAGGGATCGCGATGATGGTGTGGCAAGCCGAATAGCCGGTATGCGTGTTCGGGGTTGAAGGGAAGGATGGTCAGACGCAGGTCGCGGACCGCCTCACGCACCTCGGCCTCTCCCATTTGCAACTTTCCGCTGCCGCTCTTTATGGCGATTTCCATAAGTGAGATCACACTGACGACACCGTCTGTGTCGTCAGCTGCGAGGAGCGCGTGAACCTTCCGAGGCATGGCATCTATCTGGCCGCTATAAGCGTGAATGAGAACCTGAGTGTCCAGAAGAACTCGCAACTCAATAGCGCCCCTCAAGGAATGCATCCGCTTCCCCATCGGTCATGGGATCGAAACAATGAGGATCGAGGATTTTTACCTTACCTTTTCCGGTGCCAAATTTGCGTTTGGGTTGTTCAGGCGGGGGCACCAACTCGGCCACCGGTGTGTTGTAGCGCGAGATGACGATACGCTCTCCCCGCGCCACGCGTTCCAGCAACTCCGGAAGGTGCGCTTTGGCGTATGCAATCTTGACCGTAGCCATAAAAGTAGTCTAACAAATGTAGACCATCATTTGTAGAACGTCGGAAACCTGTACCTCGGGGGCTGGAGCATCTTAGCTAATGGTGTAGACGAGGAAACTGAACTCGACGCGGCCATTCCGCCAAAGAATGGCCGCACATAACCGATCTCACCGGAGCGCAGTGGAGGGACCTGCGGTTTTCTCCCTTATAGCCTTACTGAATCGGGCTGCCGTTGACCGTTAGCTGGCCCAAGGTCTGCACGTCCTGCTGCTTTACCGCGTCAGGAAGAGGAGCGTAGTTCAAGCCGCTTGCGGCCTGCTGCCCATCCGTCACCACATACACGATGAACTGCTTCAGTGCCGCGCGCCTCTGTGGATCCTTCCCGTCTTTCGGAATGATCAGGAAAGTGAGAGTGGAAATAGGATATGCGTCTGGCGCGGACGCCGGCGGGTTGGCGATCGACGTCCGAGGGTCCTTCGCCAGTTGATCCTTGAACGCATCGATGGCCGCCGTTGTTCCCGCGGTGCTGGGCAGCACGTACTTTCCAGCCTGATTTTTGATTGCCGCCACCGGCAGCTTGTTCTGTGTCGCATACGTCAGCTCCACGTAGCTGATCGCGCCCGGCAATTGCTTTACCTGCCCGGTAACTCCCTCACTGCCTTTGGCGCCAAGTCCCGTTGGCCACTTAACTGCGGTGCCTTTGCTGACCTGTTGCGCCCAATCCTGGCTGACTGCAGAAAGATAAGTAGTGAAGGCAGCCGTGGTGCCGCTGCTTTCGGCGCGGTGAACCACCGTGATCTTCGCGTTGGGCAGGTTCTCGCCTGGATTGTCCTTCTTGACCAACGGATCCTGCCAACTTGTGATTTTGCCTAAGAAGATTCCCGCAAGCGTATCGGACGAGAGTTGCAGAGGTTTGTCGAGACCATCCAGGTTGTAAGTGACGCATACGGGCCCGGCCGATTCCGGAATCTGGATCACCGGGGCCATCTGCGCCATATCCTGGTCCGAGAGGGGTGCATCCGACGCGCCAAAATCAATGGTTCCCGACCTCACTTGGCGAATCCCCCCGCCGCTTCCAATCGATTGGTAGTTGATGCGTACATTCGAGTGAGATTGCTGAAAGTCTTGAATCCAGCGCCCCATCACCGGATAGACGAACGTGCTGCCGGCTCCGTTGAGCGCGACCGTGTTGGACGAGGAATTGCAGGAGCTCAGCAAAGTGAGCCCAGCGAAAATCGCGGTAACGGAAACGGCAAAGTTCTTCGGGTAGGGCATTTGAGTCCTCCACAGGATGGGTTGTCGAATAGCATGCCACGAGATGCCCGCCGCGCCTCGATGTTCATCTACATTTAACGGTCTTTAGAAAATCGAACGATGGCCCCGCTTCGGGCAACGAGCACTAGGCAACAAGCCTCTCATTGAGGGTAAGACGAGAGCAACGAGGGGCTTTCCATATGAGTGCAAAATTGCAAGGAAAGAAAATCGCGATCATAGCTACAGATGGCTTTGAACAGGTTGAGTTGACGGAGCCGAAGAGGGCTCTGGAAGCGGCGGGAGCTACCGTGCACGTAATTTCTCCCAAGCCAGGTCAGATCAAGGGATGGAAGTTCACCGACTGGGGCGATAACACCAAGGTCGACAAGACCCTGGATGAGGCGAAGCCCGCGGATTACGACGGGCTTGTATTGCCGGGCGGTCAAATCAATCCCGATAAGCTTCGTATCGAGCCGAAGGCGGTCGCCTTTGTCACCGAGTTCTTCAACTCAGGCAGGCCTGTCGGCGCTATTTGCCACGGTCCATGGATGCTGGTGGAGGCCGGAGTTGTGAAGAAAAAGACTCTTACTTCGTGGCCGTCCATTCGCACCGACATTCGCAACGCCGGGGGTCACTGGGTGGATGAAGAGGTGGTCACGGATGAGAACCTAACCACCAGCCGCAAACCGGACGATCTCCCCGCGTTCAACGAGCGGCTCATTCGGGAATTCAGTCACGGAAAGCCGTCACAGAAAGATGCTCAGGAAAAACAACCAGCAAGAGCAGCGTCCTAGCTCTGGTGAGATCGGACACGTTTCCAGTGTCCGATCTCATTTCTCTCACTTCGCGTAGGTGCGCACCCACTCAGTGATGGTCCGCATCGCGAACCCGGATGGGCCCTTAGCCATCCACGGTTTCTGTTCCTCTGACCAGGCCAGGCCCGCGATGTCCAGGTGTATCCATGGTGTATCTTCTGCAAATTCCTTCAAGAACATCGCGGCGGTAATGGCTCCGCCCCAGCGGCTTCCGCCGGTGTTCATGATGTCCGCGATATTGGATTTGATGAACTCCTTGTAGTCGTCCTCAACAGGCAGACGCCAGAAACGCTCACCCGAAATCTGGAACGCGTCGGTGAAATGCCGATAGGTCTCGTCATCGTTCGAGAAGCTGCCGGCATTGACCATGCCCAGCGCGACCACGCACGCGCCGGTGAGCGTAGCGGCATCGATCAAGTGGGTCGCGCCCAGCTTCTTGGCATAAGCCAGCCCGTCGGCCAGCACCAGGCGCCCTTCTGCATCGGTGTTGATGATCTCGATGCTCTTGCCGGACATCGCGATCTGGATGTCCCCTGGCTTCATTGCCGTTCCCGAAGGCATGTTCTCCGCCGCGCAGACGATGCCGATTACCTTGACCGCCGGCTTCAATTGCGCAATGGCCTGCATGGCGCCGATCATCGCAGCCCCGCCCGCCATGTCGTACTTCATCTTCTCCATGCCATCCGCGGACTTGATGGAGATGCCGCCGGTATCGAACGTAATGCCCTTACCCACCAGGCCAAGCACCGGCGTCGCGGGCGCGCCCTTTGGTTCGTAGGTCATCACGATCAGGGCAGGAGGCTCCTCCGACCCCTTCGTTACGCCCCAGAAAGCGCCCATCTTTAATTCCTTGAGTTTGTCAGCACCATACACTTCACAGCTCAGCCCGTATTGGGCGCACATTTCCGCAGCCTTCTGGCCCAGCACGGTAGGCGTCATCACGTTGCCCGGCTCATTGACCAGGGAGCGGGTAAAGTTCTGTGCCTCGCCCAGGACCACGCCCTCACGCAGCCCAGCCTCGATGGGAGCCTCTTTTGCTCCGCTCCCGGCAACGATGGTCAGCTGCTCGATAGTCTGGTCCTTGCGGTCTGAACGATACGTATCCGGATCGAAATCGCCAATGTAGGCGCCTTCCACCAGAGCGCGCGCAGCGGCTGCGGGATCGAGCCCCTCAGGGATGGCGAGGGAAAGCTCGCGCAGCTTGCGTGGCTTGGCGAAGCGGACCGCCACACCAGCCGCCTTGCGAAGTTCCGCAGTGGTGAGCTTGCCCAGGCCCACGAGCAGTATGCGCTCCGCCTTGCAGCCGGCGGGGGCGTGTAGCAGGACAGTCTCGCAGCTCCCGGCAGCGAATTCGCCGCTGCTTAGAACACTCGCGGTCGCCTTGGCCACCCCGCTGTTTGCCGTCAATAGCTTGATTGCCGGTTTGGCCGGCTGCTTCTTCTCCGCGGTGTCCAGAGCGAAGATCACCAGCAGCTGGCTGGCGACGCGGTCGAGCTTAGCGGATGCAAGTTTCGTCTTCATGGGTAATTATGCCTAAATTGCTTAGATTGTGATGGTTAGGTGCTACTTGTGCTGCCCGCGAACGATCGCCGCGCGAGCCTCGCGTTCGTCCTCGCGACGCCGTTCCGTTTCTCGCTTATCCCAATCCTGTTTACCTTTGGCCACCGCCAGTTCGCACTTTACGCGACCGTGGCGGAAATAAAGCCGGGTGGGGATGAGCGTTAAACCTTTGAGTTGCGTCTTCCCCATGAGCTTTTGCAGTTCCTGACGGTGCAGCAGCAGCTTGCGGGTACGCAGCGAGTCATGATTGAACGAGCTTCCATGCGAGTAGGGACCGATGTGCGCATTCAGCAGATAGGCTTCGCCGTCTTTGATGATGCCGTAGGCATCCTTGAGATTGGCTTTGCCCTCGCGAATGGACTTCACTTCTGTGCCTCGGAGTGCGATACCGGCTTCGAACTTGTCGAGCAGAAAGTAATTATGGCCGGCCGCGCGGTTCACCGCGGCGTCTCGTTCACCGGCCGCGACGGGCTCACGAGGCTTCGATTTTTGAGGGGATGGTGTAGTGTTTTGACTCGATTGCCGGGGCATACATTTGGTTACGAATCTTCATGCTAGCACGTGAGTTGGGAGCGAAAGTGAGGCTCTCCCGAATGGTATACTCAGGCGATATTAACGAAGAGAAAAGCCCTGAGCCGGGACGAGTTTGCGCTGATTCAGGACCGGCTACGTCAAAGAAGAAAGCGCGTGCTGTGACTCTGTGGACACGTCGATTTCTCCCTAGTGAACTTGTCTGGAGTGCGATGAATCGCCGTCAAAATAAATGGGCCCTGTCCGCTACGCTTACCCTTCTCTTGTGCCTGAGCAGTCCCTGTTTCGCAAAGACCTCTAAAGCGAAAACGCTCTATACCAACGGCCAGGCAGCAGAGGCCAAAGATGACCCCATCACGGCCTACGAAGACTATTACCAGGCGTGGAAGCTCGAACCGAAGAATCTCCGCTATAAGACAGCTTATGAGCGATTGCGCTTCCTGTCGGCATCCGCTCACGTCAGCCGCGGGGAAAAGCTTCTTGCCCAGAACGACACCACCGGCGCGCTGACCGAGTTCTTGCGCGCACTCGAGATCGATCCCAGCAACGCGCTGGCACACCAGGATATTCAGAAGGCGAGAGAAAAGCTCGATACCTCCAAGCCCAATCAGGAAACCTCGATTCCTGAGAACAAGGCTGAGGAACTAAGCGAGGTGGGCAGTCCCGTTCAGCTCAAGCCGATCTCCAACGAACCGCTCACTTTGCATATGACGGAAGACAGCAAGGTGGTCTACTCGACCGTGGGCAAGGCGGCAGGGATCAACGTGCTCTTCGATCCCGAGTACACCTCCAAGCGCATCCAGGTGGACATTGCGAACGTATCACTGTTAGACGCCTTGCGCATCGTCGGCGTGTCTTCTGGCACGTTCTGGCATCCGGTCACCTCCAACACTATCTTTGTTGCCATGAACACGCGTGCCAAGCGCCAGGAGCTGGAGGAAGAGGCGGTGCAGACGTTTTACCTGGCCAACACTGCACAACAGAACGATCTGAACGATATTCAGACGGCGTTGCGCAACCTGCTGGTCAACGCCAAGCTTTATGGAGTGCCCAGCCAGAGCGCCATCGTGATGCGGGCCACACCGGATGAGCTGCTGCTGGCGCAAAAGCTCATCAATGATCTGGATAAGTCGCGTCCCGAGGTAGTGGTCGACGTAGCCCTGCTGGAAGTGAATCGGGACAAGACGCGGACCCTCGGCGTGCAGCTCCCGGGCAGCTTCGCTGTGCAGTTGCAACCGCCCAACGCCACCAGCACCACTTCCACCGGGACGGGGACGGGAACCGGCACTACGACCGGAGGAACCACCACCACCGGCAGCACGACCAACCTGACATTGAACAATCTTGCCCATCTCAACGCCACCAACTTTCAGGTGACGGTGGGCGCGGCAACAGCTAACTTTCTGCTCTCCGACTCGGACACCAAGGTCTTGCAAAATCCCAGTATTCGGGCAACGGACGGGCAGAAGGCCGACTTGAAGATTGGCGAACGCATCCCGGTGGCTACCGGCTCCTACCAGACCGGCGCGGCGACTGCTGTCGTCAGCTCACTCGTGAACACACAGTTCACCTACCTGGACGTCGGTGTGGAAATCGAGATTACGCCCATCGTGCACTACGACCGCGATGTAACGCTCAAGATCAAAATTGTCTCCTCGCAGGAGCAGGGCTCGACCAATATCGGTGGCATTACTGAACCGATCATCAGCCAGCGCACAGCCGATCAGGTGGTCCGACTCAAAGAAGGCGAAGTGAACATATTGGGCGGATTCCTGCAGAAGCAGGATCTGGTCAGTGTTGGCGGATGGCCCTTTCTTGGTGAGCTCCCAATTCTGAAGTACATGTTTGCCTCCACGTCGCATGAACAGCAGGACGACGAAATCATTTTCATGCTGACCCCGCATGTGGTTCGAGCCACCGATATCAGCCCTTTGAATCTGCAGGAGATTGATACGGGCACGGGCACCAACGTGGAGTTGCGGCGCATATCATCGTCGGCAAATCGACCCAACGGACAGGCGAGTGGTCTACCGCCGGGGCTGCAGCCACATGCCGCCCCACCCCCTGCTGCGTCGCCGGCGGCTAGCGCTATCCCGGGACCTGCAACATCGGGACCCACAACACCGGGATTGGGAACACCAGGGCCCGCAGCGGCAGGCCCTCCGCCAGGTTCAGTGACTCTGCAAATCGTGCCTCCGCCGGCTGCGCCAAAGGTCGGCGGCACCTTCAAGGTCACAGTCAACCTGAGTGGTGGGCAGGACATCTTCTCCGTACCGATGCAGTTGCATTACGACAACAGCAAGCTGGCCTTAATCAACGTCGACACCGGCGACTTTCTCGGTCACGACGGGCAGGCCATTGCGCTGGTTCATCGCGACGATGGGGTTGGCAATGTCGTCATTTCGGCGTCGCGGCCACCCGGCGTCGCAGGGGTAAGCGGATCGGGAACGGTCTGCGTTTTAACCTTTCAAGCCAACGCCGCGGGAGACGCACCTTTGCAGATCATCCGCGCCTCGGCGAAGAACAGCGCACAACAAGCGGTCAATATCGCCGGTTCGCAAACCGCAGTACACGTTCAATAGGGCCCAGGTATGCAGTGCAACTTACGCCAACGCAGCGCAGCAGTCCACCAGGCGGGGCTGACCCTGGTGGAGTTGATTGTCACGGTTGCGATCCTCGCCATTCTTGCCTCGGCCGTTGTTCCGCTGGCCCGCTTTCAGGCTAAGCGGGAGAAAGAAAGGCAATTGCGCTACGAGCTGTGGCAGATGCGCGCCGCCATTGACGCCTACAAAGACGCGGCTGACCGTCATGCCTTCATACCCAAGGCCGATAGTGGCAACTATCCGCCCGATCTCGATACGCTGGTCAAGGGAGTAGACGCGCAGGGCAAGAAGCTCAAATTTCTGCGCCGTATTCCGGTCGATCCGATGACCGGCAAGGACGAATGGACGTTACGTTCCATGCAGGACGATCCCAATAGCGATTCCTGGGGAGGGCAGAGTGTTTTCGATGTCGCCTCCAAGTCGCAAGGCATTGCCCTCGATGGGACGAAGTACTCCGATTGGTAGGCATGAGCATATCCGGTTTCCGTTCTCGTAGATGTGCGCGCTCAGCCCGGCCACGCCACGCGGCGGGCTTCACCCTGGTCGAGTTGATGGTCGTGATGCTGATCATTGCCATCCTGGCGGCCATCGCGATCCCCGCGTATATCGCATCGATCCGCGCCGCCCGGGAAGCGGTCCTCAGGGAGGACCTGCACGTCATGCGTGATGCTATCGATGCCTATACGAATGACAAGAGTAAAGCGCCGCAGACACTCGATGACTTGGTTAGCGCAGGTTATCTCAAGGTGATTCCCCTTGATCCGGTCACCCACAGCAACAGCACCTGGGTACCAACCATGGACGACACGCTGCAGAATGTCGATCAGACCGACCCCGGCATGACCGACGTCCATAGTGGGTCGGATCAGCCGGGGAGCGACGGACAGCCTTACAACACCTGGTAGGGTCCCGTTAGCCAACAGTAACCTGTCGGGATTGGCATGGAGATCTAAATCTCCACCCTGACCAAATTTGACGGAAACAGGACGGGTGCCCCAGGTTCGCGCCAGCGTACCTGGGTTGAAAACGATTGTTTCAAATGCTTTCGCTCGGTGGGCTCAACTGTTCTGAAAATTGAATGCAAGGAAGGGCTTCGCCCATCTTGTTCAACCCAGGTACGCTGGCGCGAACCTGGGGCACCCGTCCCGCTCCTATTGGTGCTTTCTTAGAAGACAGGTGGTTGATCCTTGGTACGTCGAACGAGACCGGTATTTTCGTCCAAGGCGCGATGAATGGCCTTGTCGAGACGGCCCGCCGTGAGATCGGCCTGGATGCGAGTATCGAGCGGCTGAGGGCAATTCTCGTCGAGCCACGAGTACAGCTCTTCCAATTCCTGGGGCTGCAGCGCCCTAATGGCGCGTTCGATTTCTTGAATCGTGCTTAAGCCCATTTGAGGATCCTCTCCGCTCTTTAACCGCTACGCCATCCCACGGGAAAGAACCAATCGGAAACGCCATCAAGCGTTCGGGGTCGCTTCTGCAGCGACAAGTATCTGTGCCCACAATTCCTTGAGACCGTCCCCCGTTTTTGCAGAACAGAGCAGAATCTCATTCAGCCCCAGCCCTTGCTTCAGCTGCTTCAAAGCCTTCGTCTTTTCGTTCCCGGAAAGACGATCTGCTTTGGTTCCCACAGTAAGAAAGCTGCGCCCCATTCCCTTGAGCGATGCGATCAATTGCTGGTCGCTGGCCTGTACCGGAATGTTGCTGTCGACCAGGCAGATACAGAGGACCAGGTTGGCCCGCTCTTCGAGATAGGGATTGATGAACTTGGGCCACTCCGCAGAGATGGACCGGGAGATTTTGGCGTAGCCGTAGCCTGGAAGATCGGCAAAGAGCAGTCGCGGCAACCGCGCAGTTGCGGAATCGGATAGAGCGAAAAAGTTGATGGCTCGCGTGCGCCCCGGAGAGGCCGAGACCTTAGCGGCCTTCTCCCCCAACAAGCCATTGATCAGGCTTGATTTGCCGACGTTGGAGCGGCCCAGGAAAGCGAATTCCGGGGCCGTGGCGGCAGGGAACTGCTCTGGCGCCATCGCCGACAAGAGGAACTTGGTTACCAGGTGCATCCTGGCTTACTGTGCGCGCGGCTGCCCGACAGGCGCGGGAGGTGGAACCGCGGCCAGTGCCTCGGGAGTCTCCTCGCGCAATTCCGGTAGCGGACCCTCGAGCGCAATCCTCAGGACCTCGTCCATCTGATCCACGAAGTGCAGCTTCATCACACTGCGCAGGTTCTCCGGAAGATCCGCCAGATCCTTCTCATTGGCTCGCGGTAGAACAGCCTCAAAGATGCCGGCCCGGTGGGCGGCCAGCAGCTTCTCTTTCAATCCGCCAATGGGCAGAACCTTACCCCGCAGAGTAATCTCGCCGGTCATGGCGATATCGCGCCGCACCCGTATCTTGGCCAGCGCACTGGCCAACGCGGTGGCGATGGTGATGCCCGCCGACGGACCGTCCTTGGGAATCGCACCTTCCGGCACGTGCACGTGGATGTCGATATTACGGTAGAAGTCCTTGGGTAGCCCCAGGTGCTGTGCACGGCTGCGGATGTAGGAAAGTGCAGCTTGTGCGGACTCCTGCATCACGTCGCCCAGTTGGCCAGTCAAGGTCAACTTACCCTTGCCATCCAGAACCTGCACTTCGGTAGAGAGGATGCTGCCACCTACTTCAGTCCATGCCAGTCCAGTCACCAGGCCAACTTCACTGGTCTCGTGCAGCTGAGAGTCGCGGAACTTGGCCACTCCCAGAAATTCGTTGACGTTGGTGTCGGTGATATCTTCCTTGTGTTTGGCGCCGTTGCGGACTACCCGGCGCGCTACCTTCCGGCAGACGTTCCCAATTTCGCGCTCCAGGTTGCGGACGCCCGCCTCGCGGGTGTAGCCGCGAATGATGTCCACTAGTGACGCGTCGCTGAAGACCGCGTTCTTGTCACTCAGTCCCGTAGCTTCCCGCTGCTTCTTGACCAGATACTGCTTGGCAATCTCGAGCTTTTCCGCCTCGGTATATCCATGCAGGCGCAGAATCTCCATGCGGTCCTGAAGGGGCGCCGGGATGGTGTGCAGCACGTTCGCGGTAGCGACGAAAAGCACCTGCGAGAGGTCATATTCCACGTCGAGATAGTGGTCCTGAAAACTTGTATTCTGCTCCGGATCGAGCACCTCGAGCAGAGCCGACGCGGGATCACCGCGCAGGTCGGAGGCCATCTTATCCACTTCGTCCAGCATGAAGACCGGGTTCTTGGTTCCCGCCTTCTTCATGGACTGGATGATCTGTCCGGGCAGGGCTCCGATGTAGGTCCGGCGATGCCCGCGGATTTCCGCCTCATCTCGTACGCCGCCCAGGGACATGCGCACGAACTTGCGGCCTGTGGCCTTGGCGATCGACATGCCGAGGGAGGTCTTACCGACGCCCGGAGGCCCGACGAAGCACAGGATCGAGCCCTTGGGGTTTTTCACTAGTTGGCGAACGGCCAGGAACTCAAGAATGCGCTCCTTGATTTTCTCCAGGCCATAGTGGTCCGCATTCAGTACTTTCTCTGCGTGATCAATGCTGCGCGTTTCCTTGCTTCTCTTCTTCCACGGCACAGCCAGCAGCCAGTCCAGGTAGTTTCTGGATACGGTCGATTCCGCCGACATGGGAGGCATGGCCTCCAGCTTCTTCAGCTCCTGAACGGCCTTATCGAAGACGTCCTTGGGCATGCCTGCGCTCTCGATCTTCTTGCGCAGCTCATCAAACTCGCTCTTCTCGCCGCGGCCCAGTTCCTTCTGAATGGCCTTGATTTTCTCGTTGAGGTAGTACTCTTTCTGTGCGCGCTCCATCTGCCGCTTTACCCGGCTTTGCACGCTGCGGTCCATGTTCAGCTTCTCGATTTCGATATCGAGCACGTCCGCTACCCTGGTCAGTCGCTCGCTAGGATCAAAAATGTCCAGCAGCTCCTGCTTTTCTTCGATCGAAAGCTGCAGGTTGGCGGCGATGGTGTCGGAAAGCTTTGCCGGCTCGTCCATGCGAACGGCGGCAATCATGGTTTCGTAATTCAGGGACTGCTGCAGCTTTACGTACTGCTCAAAGAGGGAAGTAACCCGCTGCATCACCTGCTCGATTTGCGGATTGACTTCGAGCTGCCGGTTAGCCACGCGCACGGTGGCCACAAAGAAGCCATCGGAGTCATTCATCTCCACGGCTTTGGCCCGCTCCAGCCCTTCCACTAACACCTTGATGTTGCCGTCCGGCATCTTCACGCTCTGGACGATGTTGCCGATGGTCCCCACCGAATAAATATCTTCCGGGCGCGGTTCATCGATACCCGCGTCGTGCTGGGTGGCGAGAAATATCTTCCGGTCTCCGGTCAGCGCCTCTTCCAGCGCTCTTACGCTCGACTCGCGCCCCACGACAAAGGGCGTCATCATGTAAGGGAAGATCACCATGTCCCGAATGGGCATCATGGGGAGCTTGCGAAGATCGCCTTTGTCACGGGATTCTTTTGCTTGTGTCACGCGATTTCCTTTCACTTATCTCCCTTATACAGAGGAAAAGGGAGTTGCGCCAATGACCCGGACGTGAGGGCTTCAACCAATCAATAGACTCAATAGACGAAGGAAGTGGATCCGAAGTTCACACGAGATGGAAAGAAGGAACCACCGATCTTTCCGCTAGGGCCCGATAGCGAGCCGAGGTAACAACCTTTCCTGTGGAAAAAAGGGTGTCATCTGGGCCCGGAGTGCACCCATTTTCCCTGTGGGGAACTAGACAAGGGCACGACGGAAAGCCGTATGAAGTTCGCCCGTCCCAAGTAGCGCGAGAAGAGGTTGGCGGTTCTGTTTTGGGGTGTTTCGTGCCCCAAAACAGAACTCTACCCGGCTTTTTCCAGCAAAGTTACGGAAAGATCCCGCTTCTGTACCATCTCGGCTGTGATGTCCAGCTCCTTGATCTTCTTGTTGCTGGGGAGGTGGTACATCAGATCCAGCATCAGCTCTTCCAGGATCATGCGTAATCCGCGCGCCCCAACCTTGCGGTTGAGAGCCTCGCGAGCTACGGCCCGAGACGCATCTTCAGCAAACAAAAGTTTTACACCTTCATACTCGAAGAGCCGTTGGTACTGCTTCAGGATGGCGTTGCGAGGTTTGGTGAGAATCTCCACCAGGGCCTCTTCATCGAGTTCATCCAGGATGCCAATTACCGGCAGACGTCCGACAAACTCGGGGATCAAGCCGAATTTGATCAGATCCTGGGGTTGGGCCTGGCGCAGAAGCTCGGTGTCGCGTTGCGCAGGCAGAATGCCTACTTCCTGGGCGTCCTTGTCCGAGAGAGCCTTGAAGCCTAAAGCCTTCTTGCCAACGCGGCGTCCGATCAGGCGTTCCAACCCAACGAAAGCGCCACCGCAGATAAACAGTATGTTGGTGGTGTCGACGGGGGTGAACTCCTGGTGCGGATGCTTACGGCCGCCTTGCGGCGGAACGTTCGCTACCGTGCCCTCGAGGATTTTCAGCAGGGCCTGCTGCACACCCTCTCCGGAGACATCCCGGGTAATGGACGGGTTTTCGTCTTTGCGTCCGATTTTGTCGATTTCATCAATATAGATAATGCCGGTCTGCGCTCTGGCGACATCGCCATCCGCTGCTTGCAGCAATTTGAGGATGATATTTTCGACGTCCTCGCCCACATAGCCGGCTTCCGTCAGCGTGGTCGCGTCGACGATGGCAAAGGGCACATCCAACATCTTCGCCAGGGTGTGCGCCAGCAGCGTTTTGCCGCTTCCGGTGGGTCCGACGAGAAGAATATTGGATTTCGACAGCTCGACGTCATTGCCGCGTGTCCGGTTCATCTGGATACGCTTGTAATGGTTGTAAACGGCTACGGCCAGCTTCTTTTTTGTTTGCTCCTGGCCGATGACGTACTCATCGAGAAAGCCCTTCACCTCTTGCGGTTTGGGCAAGTGCGCGGGCGCTGCCCCGGGCTGTGTCTCGCCCCGGTCGTCCTCCAAAATAGAGTTGCAGACCGCGACGCATTCATCACAGATGTATGCCCGCGGATAGTCGCTCGGTGAGGAGATCAATTTAGCAACGGCGTCCTGCGATTTATGACAGAACGAACAACGGAGCGTATCGTCTGTTCCCCTCGGCGTTTTCATACTGCAACTCCTTTTGCCCTAACGACCTTCAAGTACGTGGCCGGTCTATGATTTCGTCAATAATGCCGTATTCCTTGGCCTGCTGCGCGTTCATGATGAAATCTCTCTCCACATCTCGTTCAATGCGTTCGAGCGGCTGCGCGGTGTGCTTCGACATCAGCTTGTTGGTGATCTCGCGGATGCGCAGAATCTCGCGAGCATGAATATCGATATCGGTAGCCTGGCCCGAAAGGCCGCCCATCGACGGCTGATGGATCAGGATGCGGGAGTTCGGCAACGCAAAGCGCTTACCCTTGTTGCCGCTCATGAGCAGAAACGCCGCCATGCTCGCCGCCTGCCCGATGCAGTACGTGACCACGTCGTTGCGAATGAACTGCATGGTGTCGTAAATGGCAAGACCTGCGGTGATGGAGCCGCCGGGAGAATTGATGTATAGCTGAAGATCCTTCTCTGGGTCCTCACCGGAGAGAAACAACATTTGTGCGATTACCAGGTTGGCGATCTGATCGTCGATCGGTGTGCCCAGAAAGATAATATTGTCGCGAAGCAAACGAGAATAAATGTCGTAGGCTCGCTCGCCCCGACTCGTCTGCTCGACCACCATAGGTACAAGTGCCATGCTCTCCCTTGCTTCTGCTTCCCCGCGGACGTCGTGCGCCCGGTTTTAAAGTTGCCCCTTTGTTACTTAAGAAGCGAGACGCTCATACAGCAGCGCGCTCATCTTCTCTCTACGTAAGCGTTCCCGGATTCTAGCGAGGCTCCCGTCCTCAGTCAAACGCACTCGCAGCGCATCGACTGGTTCACGCATCTGCAGGGAGATCGCTTGCAGTTCACGTTCAACATCTTCTTCAGGCACGTTGACATTCTCTGCGTCGGCAATGCGGTCAAGCAGAAGGGAACCCTTCACCTCAGCCGTAGCGGAGGGCCGCTGTGCAGCGCGCAGGCGATCGAAATCGAGATTGCGCATGTCTTCCGTTCGCATGCCCTGGGCAGCAAGAGCCCGCAGCCCGCGATCCAGACGGGCGTCAATTTGCTGTTGCACGAGTGACTCGGGAACAGGGAATTCGAAACGATTGACCAGCGCGTCGAGCAGCCGGTTGGTGGTTTCGCTTTGCACTCGCCGCTGCTTATCGTTGGCCATGTGTTCGCGCAGTTGGCTCGTGAAGTCGGCCAGGCTCTCGTATTGGCCCAGCTCCTTGGCAAAGTCGTCGTTGAGTTCGGGCTCGATCTTTTTCTTGATGCCCTTGACCTCAAGGTCGTAGGCCACGCGCTTACCGGCCAGCTGGCGCTCGCCGAAGTCGGCTGGATAGCTCACCTCAAACTTTAACTGCTGACCCACAGAGGCGCCGCGCAACGCGGCATTAAAGCTATCGAGAGTATTCGGTCCACCGACCTGGACCATAACGTCCTGCCCGGTGATGGGTTGCTGCGGCTCGGGCGAGGTTTCGCCTTCAGGTTCCCCTGGTTGCACGGTGCCGGTGAAGCTGATCTGGGCAAAGTCCCCATCGGTGAGGGCGCGCTCTTCGGTTACCGGCTCCATCGTGGAACGCGAATCGCGAATGCGGGCAAGCTCGGCATCGACCTCGGCATCGGTCAGCTCGGTATCCACCTTCTCGACCTTCACGTCCTGATAGCCATCGATGGAAAATTCCGGAATCACTTCGAAGGCAGCTTTGAAGCGTAGAGGTTTTCCCTCTTCGAGTTCGATGCCTGTGACCTGTGGTTGCGAGATAGGCTTGAGCTGCTTCTCGGCGATGGCATTGCGGAAGTGGTCGGGAAGAACAGCCTCCATCACGTCCTGGCGAATCTGCTCGGCGAAGCGGCCGCGGATAAGCGACTCCGGAACCTTGCCTGAACGGAAGCCTGGAATGCGGGCATTCTTTTGATAGCGTTTGGTAACTGCCCGGAAGCTGCGGGAGACTTCATCCGCGGGAATTTCAATCTCAACTTCCCGGGTGCACTCCGGATTCAGGGTTGCCGCGCCATGAGAGTGGTCGTGGCCCTCGTGTTCGTCGACCTCTTCGGCGGCGGTGGATGCTCCGGCAGTTTCGGGTGTCGTTTCAATCATTTCAGTTGAGCTCAACTTGTGCCTTCCAGATTTGCTCGCTCCGCCGAACAGCGCAATGGCGGAATGGATGTATGCGGAGCGGCCCGTAAACAGCCTGCTTTCATCGTATGAGGCTTTCCCGGGAGGGTCAAACCTACACAGCAAAGAATGCGAAGCCGCTATTAACTACGATACACCCTTTTCCGGTTACCCCCGGCGAACCAGCCTTGGTGCTGGAGGTGAGGACTCAGCAGTTTCACTTCTGCTTTTTACAGACCGTGCGAGTTTTCCTCAGGGAGAGCCTTACTGGTGATTTCGGGCGGCGCTTGGAAAGTGCACCTCAGGGGCTAGCAGAGTGCGGACAAAACATGTTTGTATCAGGGCATGCCTCTAGCTTGGCCTCGCTGGCGAGACTGATGAGACCTTTAGAGGCTGCGGATAGACTCATGCTTTGTATCAGGGCACGACTTTAGTCGGGCCGATTACGCCCAGCAAAATCTGGGCTTTAAGCCCCTGAGCTTTGCTTTCCAAATCCACTGCGGGAGTCTTTGAAAGGTACAGACTTCAGTGTCAGCGTGAGAAACCTGCCGTTCCAGAACATCAGTCCCGCAGAGCCTGCCCTGAGCTTGTCGAAGGGGACGGTTGAGAGTCAATGTTGTCCAAATTTGCCTTGTCCAAATTAGCTCTTTTTCGACTCTGTCCATCCACCTCCAACCATGCCAGGGTGCGCCACCACCCTCAACTTTGTCATCCCGACCGGAGCGTAGCGCAGTGGAGGGACCTGCTGTGCGCCCTTCCTCCTAACAACTCCCTGCGTGCTGTCCATCCCCTCCACGAATGCCAAGGTGATGGGCGGAACCACTGCCACAGCAACCAACTCTATTTGGCTTGTCCACGTTCTCTTCCACGCATTCAGCAAGTTGCGCCGTCCAGAACGCCGTTTGCGCGCTAATTTAGACAGCTCTGGCTGAAAAATATCCAAGAACTCAGTCCCGCAGAGCCTGCCCTGAGCTTGTCGAAGGGGACGGCTGAGAGTAGCCCAGGACGTAGTCCTGGTTAGCATCTGCCAACGAGTAGTCCCGAAGGGGACGGCTGAGAGTGCCGAGGATGCAATCCTGGGCTTCAGTATTCTCCGGTGGGTCAGAAACTGCATGTTCTCACGCAGGCTCTTTCGCCCCTGGGCTTTTGCTTTCGGCTTGGCGGAGGAACACCTTCAGCGCTGAATTGTCGCGGACAAGCATTTCGTGCGGTATGTGCTCTCAGCAGGGGCTAAAGCCCAATTCTCTCTAGGCCCTTTACGGCCCGACTAAAGTCGCGCCCTGATACAAAGCATGACTCTATTGGCAGCCTGTGAGCCCGTGTCCTTTGTTGAGCGGGTCTATCGGCAGCCTGTGAGGCGTGCCCTTTGTTCAACCTGTCTTTGTGCAGTTTGCTAGAGTTCTTCCTGCCGCGGGGTCCGTACGTGTGCAACAAACCGTGGATCGGCAGCCTGGTAGTGCTTGTAGTTGCGGCGTCCGTCGCTGAGGCTGAGATTGCCGTTTACGGTTCTGCGGACCACGTCTGCATCCCGGTCATCCTGCCCGTCATCCTGCCACCAGCACACCTGGCATAGCTCAAGGGCCTCGGGTATAGATAGCGTTTTATACCCACAGCACAGGCAGCGGGACGAAGTCGGTCGTCGCATCCATCAAGTATGCCCTTGTTCAGGGCAAAAGCGGGATGTTCGGCGAGTGGGCTCCGTTACCACGGTAATCCAATTCTTACTTCGGGCGGATGACACGCGAGCATGTTTATGCCTGCGAGTCATGCTACAAATTTTTTTCAGAAAGGGTTAGCGGCCCGGTCCTCCGGGGGTAAACAACTCCAGCCGAACTTTCCACGTCACCGACTGGCCTGGGCGAAGAGTTACCATGCCCGTATCCATTCCTTTCCATACCTTGCCGAACGGATCCACGTAGTTGAACTGTGGTTCTACGGCAACAAAGGCCGTCTTGGGCGAATACACCTGTACTGTCTTGATCTCGGGCGACAGAGCGGCAACCGTCAATCCATAGTTTGATTCCGGATCAATCAGCTTGACGTCAGCTGCGCCATTAGTCCGTTGCAGGTGGGAGAAATTGTCGTCGAGAAAATGATCGTCGAGAGCCACGCCATCGGGCGCCGTGTAGTCATAGTCGGTGCCCTTGACCGGCTTCAGTTGCCCGGTGGGGAAAGCGTCACCGTAATTGTTCACTACGGCCATCATGGTGGCGGGGATATGCACGCGCGCCTGGGCGCGGTGGCCGCTGGGAATCACGAAGTAGGGATGCCAGCCGATGGACATGGGCTCCAGCTCCTTGCCCACGTTTTTGGCGGTGATGGTGGTTTCGACGCCGTCACCGGTGAGGGCAATGGTGAAATTCAGGTCAGTGTCGGATAGCCAATGGCCGCCGAAATCTCCCGCGTGGATTACACCGGTCACGGTCTGTCCATCCGCGGTGGTCTGGGTTTGCAGATCTTCGACTTTGGACTGAGTAATCAAACCATGAATTGCGACAACCGGCCCGCCAGGGTTCTTGCTGGGGAAGTTTGCCGGGAGAGACAGGGTGTGGCCGCGCCAATGGGTGACGACGGACTTGCCGTCCGAGGAGGGTTCGCCCAGGATGCGATTGGGGTAGGGAATCAGGAAGGCTCCGCCGAGGCTGAAGGACTGGTTGCCCGATTGATCTTTGCCTGTGCCGCTAAGTACTTTGGGTGCATCCGCAAGCGAAGGCGAACGCAGTAATGGGATCTCCCCTTTGCCGGGGATCGCCGCAGTGACCTGGAACATATTCATGCCCCGCCCGGGAAGCAAGGTTACGGATAGGAATTCGGGTTTGCTGCCGCCGGCAGTCGCCTTGCGCGCCAGTGTCAAGACGTTCTCGCCGCCGATTTGCACGGCTGCTGGTGCGGTTGGTTGTGGCGCCGGTTCGCTTGGTGTGACCGGCTGCTGGCGACAGCCCGCTGCAAAGAGTGCGGACGCGGCGAGCATTCTTCCTAACCATCGGTTTACGTTGTACATAGACCCCCTCAAAAATCTTTGCCCACTTCCGGCCAGCGGCCGCGAGAAAACAAAAATCATCTTACGCCGACTTTCCGATGAGCCTTACAATCGGGTATGAGCACCTTCCCTCGAGCGAATCCCGCTTCTCCCATTGAAAATCCCGGTCTGCCTGTTTCCAGTCCTGGTCCCGGCACCGCTAATCTCAATCCGCTCGTTCTCTTCAACCAGGAAGTCATTCGCTGTCAGCGCTGTACCCGCCTGCGCAAGTATTGTGAAGACATCGCCACCAGCAAACGCCGCGCCTACCATGACTGGGTTTACTGGGCTAAGCCGGTTCCATCCTTCGGTGACGAGAAGGCCCGGCTGCTGATTCTAGGTTTGGCCCCGGGTGCGCACGGTTCCAACCGGACCGGCCGGCCCTTCACGGGCGACGGCTCTGGCGACTTCCTATATCCCGTTCTCTATGACGCAGGTTTTGCCTCGCAGCCGAACTCGGTTTCCCGTGGCGACGGCATGCAGCTGAGAGACGCCTGGATTAGTTCCGTGGTGCGCTGCGCGCCCCCTGACAACAAGCCCAAGGGTTCCGAACTCAAGAACTGTTCGCCTTACCTCGACCAGGAGATCGCGTTGCTGGCCAATTTGAAGGTAGTTGTGTGTCTCGGCCGGATCGCCTTTGACGGTTATTTAGAGCACCTGGCGCGTACCGGGCAGAGTGAACGCAAACCGCGTTTCAAGTTCGCTCACGGCGCCGAATATGCGCTCCCTGGAGGCCGCTTCCTTGTTGGCAGCTTCCACCCGTCGCTGCAAAACACCAATACCGGCAAACTCACGCGCAGCATGCTTTTTGACGTCTTCGATCGGGCCCGCACTCTCACCACTTCATCGGAGACGGCACGCACGCTTCGCCGATAAGGGGCGTGGGGTTGATGGCTCTTTCCGACGGGGTAAGGAAGTTGGATTCTCGCGCAGACTCTGAGGTCCGCATCCGACAGGTCTGTGCAAATTCTGGAGCGGGAGACGGGGATCGAACCCGCAACCAACGGCTTGGGAAGCCGCTACTCTACCATTGAGCTACTCCCGCTCTCTACTATCCCGCCTATTCTACCCCGAAGGCGCGAACCGGATTTCCTGTCGGTATCAGTGGCGCTGGCGAGCTCCATGCGGCTTTCCTTAATGAAAGCCGCACGCGCGGCAGCGTCCAGTGTAGCAAGGCAGGAAATACGGGTGGCCTGAGACCCTTGTATGATTTCGGGGGATGCCCTCCCTCCCTCGGCGCACAATTCTTTCCGCGGTCTTCGCACTTGCGGCGGGCGCTGTGCTGCGTCTCTGGTTCATTCACGCTTTCCCGCAGATCCAGGGAGACTCGCTTCTTTACGCGGACATCGGCAGGAACTGGCTGACCCACGGTATCTATGGGCGGTCGGTGATTCATTCGGGCAGCCCGCCAACCATTGCCCCCACCCTCGTCCGCCTGCCCGGATATCCCGCCTTTCTCGCGCTCTGCTTCGCTGCTTTTGGAAAGCAGAATTATTCCGCCGTCCTCTACCTGCAAATGATGATCGACCTGGGGACGTGCCTGCTCATCGCGGGATTCGTTCGCCGGCTTTGTGGGAATCGCGCGGCGATGTTAGCGCTCTGGCTGGCGGCGCTTTGTCCTTTCACTGCAAATTACGTGGCAATGCCACTCACCGAAACGCTCTCCATTTTTTGCGTTGCCCTCGGCCTTTATGCATTTGCCGCCGTGCTCGCGCGTCCGGACTGGGGATGGATGCTGGCGCTCGCCTTTGCCTGGAGTTACGCCGCTCTCTTGCGGCCCGATGGCGCCCTGCTGGCTGTGGCTTTTTTCCCTGCGCTCATTCTCTTCGGCCGCGATTCGCTTGGTTTGCCGCGGGCGCTGCGTATCGCATTGCTGTGCGGGCTGATCTCGGTGCTGCCATTCGTCGCTTGGACTGTTCGCAACTGGCACACCTTCCACGTATTTCAGCCGCTTGCGCCCCGTTCCGCGACTGACCCCGGAGAATTTAAATCGCCCGGGTTTCAACGTTGGACAAAAACATGGATGGCCGACTTTGCCTCGACCTATGAAATCTATTGGAATGTGCCCGGGGACGACATCGATATCCACTTGCTCCCGGTGCGAGCCCTGGATTCGCCGGCCGATGCGCGCGAAACACTCGCATTGGTTTCGCAGTACAACATGGAGAACGTACTTACGCCGCGCATCGACGCCGGCTTTGCCGCGCTGGCCGCCGAGCGTATCCGGGCTCATCCCCTTCGCTACTATGTAACGCTGCCCCTGCTGCGCCTGGCGGATATGTGGCTTCGGCCCCGGGTCGAGATGCTGAATATAGAACTGCGTTGGTGGCAGTATCGTCTCCACCATGTGGAAACACGGATCTCCTATGCGTACGGTGCGCTAAATTTGCTTTACCTGTTGGCGGCTCTGATCGGAGCGTTTTATTGGCCCCGTTATGCCACTGCGATGGTGGCCTATGTCGTGTTGCGCAGTTTGCTGCTGCTCACTCTTGAGGCGCCCGAGCCGCGTTACACGCTTGAGTGCTTCCCCATCGTCATCGCCTTCACCGCCGTTGCCCTCGACCGGGCAAGCAGTTTCGCAATTGCTGCCGACCGAAGCAATCGACCTTTTCGTGGTTTTCTCCCAAGGAAAACCACACCTCGCGATCTTCATCAGGCCGCCGTAATTGCGAAATTGCTCTAGCGAGTAGGACTAATGCGGCAACGCCGTCCCTGTCCCCTCGGTAAGGGTGATGATGCGGTCCACAGGCGGCGCGCTGAAGGACTCCTTGAGGCCGCTAGGCCAATCGATCTCTACCCGATCGATTTTCGATGCGGTTCCCAGTCCAAAATGGAGCCGCAGGTCGCTACTGGAGAGATAGCTCGAGCCGCTGCGAACCTCCTGCCTCCATTTCTTGTCGCCGGCGAATACAGAAACGGCGGCGCCGATGCCATCCCGGTTGGAGCGCGTGCCCACGCTGCTAATTCCAATCCAGTGGTTCTTGTTGGCCGCCTCGTTGACCAGCAGGAAGGGCTTAGCGCCCGAATTATTGATCACTGCCGATATACGGCCCTGATTCCAAAGATCGCCAATGGCCAGACCACGACTGGATTCGGGCACGGTACAGCCGGGTCCAGCGGTCTTGCTTATATCTTTGAATTTTCCATTGCCCTGGTTCCAATAGATCAGGCGCGGTTCTTTGTACGTGGCTCCCAGGTGCGCAGTATCGACCTCAGGATAGACGTGGCCGTTGGCTAGCATGAGATCGGGCCAGCCGTCATTATCCATATCGAAGAACATGACCCCCCAACCGAGATACTGCGTGTTCAGTGCCAGGCCGGCGTCAAATATTTTGGAACTGTAGGTGCCATCCCCATTGTTCTGGTAGAGAGACGAGGTGTCATCGGAGAAGTTGGTCTTGAAGAGATCAGGCCAGCCATCGCCGTTGAAGTCGCCTACGGTTGCGCCCATACCTGCCTGCTCTCGGCCATCTTCATCGAAAGCTACAGCGGCGTCGACGGCTACATCAGTGAAGGTTCCATCCTTATTATTGCGATACAGAATGCTGGGCGTGCTGTCGCAGGCCACGTAAATATCGGGCCAGCCATCGCGGTTGTAGTCCAGCGTTGACACCCCGAGACAATAGTGTCCGTTGGTTTTCTCGATGCCGCTGCTCTTGCTGGTGTTGGCAAAGTGGCCACCGCCGAGGTTGTGGTAGAGCACGTTGGGAGTGGAGTCGAGTCCCCGCGGCCCACACATGACCGGAACACCCTTCCAGATGCACATCTGCCCCTCTCCCGGCCGGGGTGCGGTTTTTATGTCGAAGTGAACGTAGTTCGCGACCACCAGGTCGAGCTTGCCGTCGCGGTCATAGTCGACGAAGGCGCAGCCCGCGCCCCACTCGCCCCCACTCCCGGTAACGCCGGCCTGCGCCGCCACTTCCTTGAATGTTCCGTTGCCTTCATTGTGGTACAGGCGATTCTTGCCGTAGTAGGTCACGTACAGGTCGTCGAATCCATCATTGTCGTAGTCACCGACGCAGGCGCCTTGTCCCCATCCACTCGCCGTCAACCCGGCTGCCCTGGTCACATCCGCGAATGTGCCATCGTGATTGTTATGGTAGAGATGGCCGGTTGGTAGCGGATTTTTGTTCTTTGCTGTGGTGGCTTCGAGGGCATTGCCGTTCACCAGGTAGATGTCTGGCCAGCCATCGCGATCGTAATCCAGGATCGCTACCCCACTGCCCGTGGTTTCGATGATGTACTTCTTGGTGGCCTCATCTCCGTTGACGTTCTGCATCGTCAAACCAGCCTGCGGAGCGGCGTCGACAAACCAGGCCGGCGGTGGGTGGTCCGCGTTTGCAGGGTAGGGAGCAGCGTGAACCTGGGCTGTTGCCGTTGCCGCGCAAATAAAAAATAGTCCGGCTTGCCACCGGTGCCAAACAACCATTCTGCAAATGCTAGCACTCGCAGCAGCAGCGTATTCTGGACAAGCGTTATGCAAATTTTCTGGTTCCCTGCAGTCGTTCTCCTGTCTGGGTTGTTGTGCTTCGGGCAGAGCACGTCCTTGCCCACAGCCACCAGCCCTCAATCTGCTGTGACCGGCGCCCAACAGCAGCCGATAAAAGGCTCAAGCCGCGAGCAGGGCATCCGGTATTACCGGGCCGGTAAGCTTATCGATGCGGAGCGGGCCTTCGCGACGGCGATGGCGGAAGATCCGTCTGATCTGGAGTCTGTTCAGATGCGGGGCTTGACCCTTTATCGTCTGGGCCGGCCGGCAGCGGCAATCCCTTATCTTGAACGGGTGCGGCAGTGGATGCCAGATGCAAATGCCGACGCCAACCACGTTCTGGGGCTTTCTTACTTGAATGCGCGTCGCTATGACGATGCACGAGGTGCCTTCGCTGCACAATATGGCGTCAATCCGGGCTCTGCCGCGGCGTATTTGCTGACCGGCCGTATGCTGCTCGACGCCGATCTGCCGGAGCTGGCCGCTCAGGACGCGCAAAAGGCGCTTGAGATATCGCCCAATCTTCCCTTGGCGCACTTCATGCTGGGAGAGGTTTACCTTTACAAGTCTGACGTCAACCACGCCCTCGAGCAGTTTGAACAGGAGCGGGTAGTCAACCCCGCCTACCCCCCGGTCTATGACCGCCTGGGCGATGTTTACACCAGGATGGGGCAGTATCAGCAGGCTCAGGAAGCATTAACCAGGGCCATCTCCCTGGACGTTTCCAGCACCGGACCATTCATTCAGATGGGTAAAGTCTTTTTGCGCCGGGGCGACCCGGAAAGTGCAGCGATGTATCTCCAGCACGCCGAAAAGATGGACCCAGGTAACTACATCACGCACACGCTGCTGGGACAGGCATACCGGGGAATGGGGAAAGAGGAAGATGCTAAGCGTGAACTCGATGCTGCGTCTCAGATCCATGCCTCGAGCCAGCTAAAGTTACAGCCGGTTCAGTGAGAATGTGGCGAACCTGACCATCTTTTGCCTTTGAAAATGGAAATAGCGACAGGGGAAGCCCCTTAATAAACCCGAATCGAGACCAATTTGCTTTGCAGGGGCACCCCGCCTTCGAGCGTGACGGCGAGTAACGCCTCAAAAGGCCTGATCTCCCCAGTCGGCGACTTGACCATTTTCAACAGCTCCGACAAAGATTCTTTGCGCGTAGCGAATTCGACCGCTGCCTGCGTCCCCAGCGTAGTCAGGCCGCTGAACATGAGCGTTCGCTTTCCAGACTCAACGCCGGGCATCAGCGCGAGCACTGCATAGTCCATAGTGAGCGGGTGCTCCGGACGCGAGTAGAGGGCCGGTTCGCCCGGGTGCGGGTGATTGTTCACAAATCCCGCATACGCTGAATTGGCCACCATGGTGAAATTCGCCGGCGAAGGCACGGCGTTCAGCGAGGGATTTTCGGCCGGCGAACCGATAAAAATCAGGTTTCGCTGCTTCGCCTCATCCCAGGTAACGAGCAGACTACGTTTCAGAACAAAGGCGGCTTGGTGAGCGTCAAAAAGCCTGGTCAGATCGTACACCGACGTCAGCTCGCCAATCCCGGTGTAATGGTCAACCACCGGCTCCCTATTCGCGGCGCCGACAGCCGGCGCATATCGCAGGCCGGTCTTTGAATCGCCCACAAAACGAGCGTTACTGTAAATCACTTCCGGCGGATCCCCAGAAAGAAACGGCGCCCAAAAGACTTCGATCGCTGATTTTTCCGCAGCCGCTTTAGACCGTGCGCGAACAATCAGCAGTGAGCAGCCGGCAAGCGTCAGCACCAGGATCACGCCGAAGGCAATCCCGAGCGGCGTGGACTTCCAGTAACTCCAGGAGCTCGCACGCGGCGCGGAAGCTACCTCGCTCGCGGGGAGCGATGGCGGGTCTCCGAAGGCAAGGGAAACGGAGCCGGCGGCGGTTCGGATTGGCGAAGCCGGAAGGTAGGAAGGTAGTGGCCCTTGGGAACCTCGATAATCGTTGGCTCGGCCGCGCCTTCCGTGGCGAAAAACTCCGCCAGCTTTTGCCGCAGAAGGCGGGCATGCGTTCGCACAATGCTGTCTTCGCTGCTGTTGTACCCAGGCGGCCGATGAAAGACGTGCACACCGATTTGTTGTTCAGTGGCAGCTTCAGGTGTCTCCTTTAAGGCGCATTCAGCAATGTAAAGGAGAAATTCACGAAGCCGTAATGAGCCGCGAAAGTGACTGCTGGCAATGACTCGTTCAATCAGGCGGAACCGAGGGTCGTTTGACGTGTGAAACGAATCCGTCAACTCACTGGTTTGCTTCAAAGCAGAGCTTGCTGGGCTACTTTTCACTGTCAATTCACCGTAAACAACGTTGGCAGCATTGTGGTTCCAGGAAGAGTCTTTGTGGGGCGCTGGAAGTAACCTTCCAGGCGTCGCAGGTTGTCTTATGGAAGGGCACAGATATCCCTCCCCAAACACAACTCTAAGACTTTTGATGCGAAAACGGGATCGGTCGATGGTATCGACGAGCGAATATCCGTTTCGTCACAACTTGCCGATAACAGAGCATGCCAGCAAGAAACATTGGTCAACCCCTTGGAGAGCCAGCATTATGCACAGCCAACCGTACCGCAAAACCAGCAAAATCATCTACTTACTGTTTCTTGTATGGCTATCCTCGCTGGCCCCGGCCGCGCTGGCGCAGGCAGTTTATGGATCGATTTTCGGGACCATCACCGATAACACCGGGGCCGTGGTGCCTAACGCCACGATTACTGTCACCGACGTTTCCAAAGGCACATCGGTCACAGTCCAAAGCGATGCCAGTGGCGGATACCTCGTCCAACACCTGATCGCTGACACCTACCAGGTGTCAGCAGAAGCGAAGGGGTTCAGCAAGACCTCGGTCGACAACGTCGTGGTCTACGTCGACACCCAGCCCAAGGTCGACATCAAGCTCACGGTGGGCGAGGTGACGAATACAGTTACGGTAACCGGCGGAGCTCCTCTGCTGGAGACAGCCCGCGCCGACGTGAGCACCATTTTCAACGACCGTGCGCTCGAGGACTTGCCTAATCTAAATCGCAACTTCACCTCCTTTGAATTGCTGACGCCCGGCACCTCGTACATCGGGTGGGGCCCGTCGGAAGGAAGCGGTAATCCGCAACGTAGTGAATCCATTGAAGTCCAGGGCCAATTGCCGTTCGCAACAGGTTATGAGCTCGACGGCACAGATAACCAGGACCCCATCAACGGCGTCGCCGTGATCAACCCGAACATCGACGCGGTCTCGGAGATGAAGGTGACCGCGCAAAACTATGACGCGGAGTTCGGCAAGGCGGTCGCCGGCCTGGTCACTGCTCAAACCAAGTCCGGAAGCAACAACTTTCATGGGACGGCCTTCGAATATCGCCGCTCGGATGCCCAGCAGGCGCGCGATCCCTTTGCCAACAATGCGGTTAACTCCTTGACCGGCAAGTACCTGAGCCCGACGCTGCACAATCAATTCGGCGGCTCGGTGGGGGGGCCGGTGTTGAAGAACAGAGTTTTCTTCTTCGGCGACTACCAGGGTCTGCGGGAAAAATCAGGGAGCTCCGTCCTGACCACTGTGCCCACCGCACTGGCAAGGTCGTCGTGTACCTCCGGCGGGAACTGCGATCTCAGCGACTACCTGGCGATTGGGGGGCAGGCTTTTAACCCCAACAGCCCAACCGATACCAGCAATAGTGGGCGCACTCCGTTTCCCGGCAACATTATTCCCGCGGCCAACCTTTCCGCGCCCGCGGTCAACTTTTTCAAATTGCTGCCCGCCCCCAACGCTGGTGCGCCCGGCCAAACTTTCAATAACTATGCGACTTCAGGATCTGGAATTTTCAACACCAACCAGTTCGATGTTCGCGGAGATACCCAGCTGACAGCAAAGCTGCACATGCTGGGCCGCTATACCTATTTTGGGTCCAGCCTCTCGGGCGCTCCTTACTTCGGCACCGCGGGTGGGGGTGGTTACGGCTCAGGAGGTTTCGCCGGTACGTCTTCGGGACTCAACCAGAGCGTCGCGGCGGGCGGAGATTATGTGGTTTCGCCTAGCTGGCTGACCGACTTCCGCTTTGGCTATTACCGGATCTACAACACCGTTCTCGGCCCCGATGCCAACCTGCCACTTGGTAATACCCTGGGCATCCCCAACGCCAACGGCACCCCGCTCTCGCTCTATGGCGGTATGCCCCAGTTTGAAATCGATGTTCCAGCCAACGGACAAAATGAAGGCAACGCGGAGTTTCTGGGAACAACCGCAAACCCAAATCTCCAGCAGGAAAGCCAGTATCAGTTCGTCAACAACTGGTCGCACTCTCTAGGCAATCACAACATTAAGTTCGGCGGAGATTTTCGTTACGCTAAGGACCATTCCCTTACGGTTGCCAGCAATGCTCTTCGTTCCGGCACTTTTCAGTTCTTTAACTCCACCACCTCAGGCACGGCACCCGCCGGCAGCGCAGTCTCCTCCTCTCCCGGCCTGGGTTGGGCCACCTTCCTGTTGGGCGACACCTCTCTCTTCTGGCGTACCCAGACGGCAGACGTGAACGCGCAGACCCGGCAGACGCGCTTCTTCCTTTATGCCCAGGACCAATGGCGCGTGACCCCGAAACTCACCTTCAACTATGGTCTCCGGTGGGAGTTCTACACCCCAGAGTCTGTGACCGCGGCGGGCTCCGGCGGCCTGCTTGACCTGAATAATGGCGACATCCTCATTGGCGGCGTCGGGGGTATCAATAAAGCCATGAACGTGGCCCAAAACTACAAGAATTTTGCTCCTCGCCTGGGTGTTGCCTTTCAGGCCAGACCCAACACCGTCATCCGCGCCGGCTTTGGCACCGTCTACGGGCAAGGTTGGGCGGGCAACACTTTCGGCAATATACTCACCGGTTCTTTTCCGACCCAGATCCAGCAGACGCTCGGCACCGGCGGAAATATTGGATACGCGTTTAATCTCACCCAGGGACCTCCCGGCTATACCTTTCCCGCGATCCCGGCCAACGGCCTCTATCCACTCCCGGATGGGATTAGCCAGTCTGCGCGACCAAGGAGCGTCATACTCCCGACCGTGATGGGCTGGAACCTTACCGTCCAGCAGGAACTCAATTCGTCCCTCTCCCTGCAGGTGGCCTATGTGGGCAACCAGGCCTATCACAATATGTTCGACTCTTCCCCAAGCTACAACACCAATCAGCCAACCCTGAGTGGTTTCAGCCAGGTCAACCCTAACCATCTCACCGCGGCGGGAGGAGCGTGTTCCGCCTATCCGCAGGGGGTTCAGCCCGTAGGTCAGCCCGGCATCCCGCCCGAGTGCCTATACACGCAATCGGAACGAAGCCCCTGGTTCGACGGCACGGCCCAGAAACAGCTCGGCGTCAAGTATGGGGCGCCTTATGGATGGGAACAAAGAATCGACTACTATCCAGCCCAGGCAACTGGCAACTACCACTCTTTGCAGGTAGTCATGAATAAGCGCTTCAGCCATGGTCTGCAATTCATGTCTAACTACGTGTGGTCCCATTCACTCTCACACGAGTCCTATGAATTCCTGATCTCTCCGGCAATAGGCAAGGGAAACAGTTACTATAACCGCCGCAATTCGTTCATATTCTCCGGAAACTACAACCTCCCGTTCGGCCGGGACCAGATGTTCGCTTCCCACGTCCCCGGTTGGGCAAACCAGATCATCGGTGGATTTCAATTGAACGCGTCGTGGAGGCTGCAGAGCGGGCTGCCCTTTACCACAAACTATTTCAACTGCAACAATGACAACGACCAGTGCACGGGCTTCCTCAACAAGGTAGCCAAGTTTGCTCCTCACCAGGGCTCCTACAACGTAGCCGGCAATTACGTGCAGTACTTCACCCCTTCACCTTATGTGCTGTCTTCTCCGAATGATCCAGCCCCAACCACCCCCAATTCGTACGGCCCGTTCGCTCGCCCGGCGGTGGCAACCTGGGGGAATGTAGGCCGCGATGCGCTTTGGGGACCCAATTTCAGCAACGTGGACGCCTCGCTTTCCAAGAGCTTTACCTTGTGGGAAGGGGTCCACTTTCAGTTGATGGCTCAGGCTTTCAACGTCTTCAACCACGTAAATCTTGGCGGTGTGAATTCGTGCTTCGATTGCCAGAACTCGGGCGCCGGGCAAATCTCGAGCACCGCTTCCAACCAGGAAGGGACGTCGATGCGCAACTTGCAATTTGCCGGCCGGTTCAGCTTTTAGCTGGGTAGCGGGTTTTTGCGTGACAACCGTGGGATGGAACCGCCCTGTCTGCAGTTTCAGGGCGTTCCTCTTTCTAAGTTAGTGGGAGGTGGCTGGTAGGCCGCCTTCCAGTTCCGCCAACTGGCGCCACAGGAAAAAAGTAGAGCTGCCCTTGATGGTGGTGGAACGATGAAGTTGTGGGCCTTGTTCTTGCTCCTTAACTCTGCAGCATTTCTAGCTGCGCAGGTGCCCGGCCACACCCCGGCATCGGCCTTGCGTACGCTATCGGGCTTTGTGCCGGACCAGCCGGGCCAACCCATGATCAGCAGCAACATCATGGCGCAAAAGCCCTTCAGCGTGATCGGTCCGCGCGGAGCTCTGCTCGGCCAGCAGGACGGCGAGTTCGAAGCGTGGATTTTTCCCTGGAAAATACTAAGCCACATGCGCATCACGGCGGAGATGAATGACTACGCCGTACCCATCGATGTGAACCAGCAGGCCGCAACCATCGATGTGCAACCGGGACACACCACCATCACCTTCTCGCACGCTAACTTCACCGTGCGGGAAACTCTCTTTGCGCCGCAAGACGCGCCCGACGGCGGAGGAGCACTGGCCTTCTATCAGATTCAGGCGGTCCGCCCCATGACCCTTACCTTCAGCTTCACGCCCGAGATGCAGCGTATGTGGCCGGCGCTCTCTGACGACCGCAGCTCTCCCGAGTGGGTAAAGACTGGGCCATCGGGCTTCTACGTGCTGCACCTGAACTTTCCAGATCATGCCGCGGCCGTGGCCATGCCGACGGCGACCTACGGAATTATGGCCCCTTACCAGGAGCGTCCCACGAACTACCCTCTGCAGTTCGTAATCCGCTTCAATCCGGCTACGGATGGCGACAAGCTTTATCCTCTCCTGATGACCACGGGCGAGACCACCGCCACTTCCACCACTTCCGCATTAGCTGATCGGCTGGAGGCGCTCGATGAAGGCTTTCAATCGTCGTACCGCGGCACGCAGAAGCACTTTGAAGAATTCTCTGCTCAACATCTGAGCATCGATACGCCTGACCAAAAGCTCAACCAGGCGTTCACTTGGGCTGAAATAGCGATTGATCAACTGCGCGTGCAAACCACGCCCTCGCATGCGGAGACCGCACTGGTCGCGGGTTTCTACACTTCGGGGGATTCTGCCCGCCCGGGCTTCGGCTGGTATTTCGGCCGTGATGCCCTGTGGACCCTCTACGCCGTGAACAGCTACGGCGATTACCAGCTCGCTCGGGACCAGTTGAATTTCTTATTCAAGAGACAAAGCCCCGAAGGCAAGATCATTCACGAGTGGGCGCAAACCGCCGACCTGGTGGATTGGAGGAGTCTTCCCTATGCCTATGCTTCCGCCGATGCAAATCCGCTGCTCCTAATGGCCACCAACGACTACCTCAAGGTGAGTGGGGATAAGCAATTTATCCAGGCGAACTGGGAACCGCTGGAGCGAACCTGGAAGTTCGAGACCTCTCACGATTCCGATGGCGATGGAATTTATGAGAATACCGAAGGGTCGGCATGGGTTGAATCCTGGCCGCCCGGTATGCCTCACCAGGAGATCTATCTGGCCGCGCTGGACCAGCAGGCGAGCACCGCGATGGCGGAGCTTGCCCGGGCTACGGGGCACACGGAGATTGCTCAGCAGGCGGATCTTCGGGCGAGCAAGATCGGCGCTGTCATCGAGAAAGAATATTTACTTCCTGGGAGCGGCTTCTACGCCTTCAGCCGCAATGCCAACGGCAGCGTGGATTCGAGCCCAACCATCTTTCCGTCGGTTGCCTCCTGGGATGGCACCTACAGGTTGCAGCATGCCCAGCCAATGTTCGACCGCTGGGCTGCGCCGGAGTTCTCGACCGATTGGGGCACGCGGGACCTAAGTCCAACGGTCTCATTTTTCGACCCCATCAGTTACCACCAGGGAACGGTATGGCCGCTCTATACCGGCTGGGTTGCGGTGTCGGAATATCGTAATGGCCGTAGTCTCTCAGGTTATGCCCATCTAATGCAGAATGCCGATTTAACCTGGGCGCAGGATCCAGGCGCGGTGACAGAGTTACTTTCCGGCGAGTTCTTCGCACCCTTGGGCCGCAGCACTTCTCATCAACTCTGGTCCTCGGCCATGGTCATCTCGCCTGTGTTGCGCGGGCTCTTCGGATTGGAGTGGGATGCGGGCGGGAATAAGCTGACCGTCACGCCCAGCTTACCGGCCGAATGGGACCGGGCTACGCTGCGTCATGTGCCGCTGGCCGGAGGCAGCGTGGATGTGGAGATCACGCGTTCCGGATCGATGCTGTTGGTGCGCGCTTCGGCCTCTCCGGGGCAGAGCGTGCTCCTTGACTCGCGAGCCGCTGGAGCGAAGTGGTCTGGAGGCGTCCTGCGCATACCGCTGCCGGCGGTAGAGGCTGGTCTTACCGCGGCCCTCCCCAAGCCTGGAGCAACCACCCAGCAAATGAAAGTGCTGGACCAGCAGTCGACAGGGAACTCGCTCTTGTTGAGGTTGTCGGCGCCAGCCAACAGTCATCAGACAATCATGCTCCGTGTAAACGACCCACAGGCAAAACTTCACATAGACGGTGCACAGGTGCGGCAAGGGAACAACTCGTCGTTGCGCCCGTTGCAGATTGATTTTGGCGCCGGCGAAGGCTACGTTGAGAAGACGTTGAAGGTTACGTGGTGAGGCATCTTTCTTCTGCAACCTCAATCCCAATCAAATCTGTCGGAAACAGGACGGGTGCCCCAGGTTCGCCTGAGCGTACCTGGGCCGAGGAGAAGGGCGAAGCCCTACCTTTGTTCTTGAACCCTTAGTACGATTGAGCCGCGAAGTGAAAGCATTCGAAGTAATCATTTTCTGCCCAGGTACGCTCGACGGCACGCCGGGACAGGTGGGGCGAACCTGGGGTACCCGTCCAGTTCCAACGGGCCGCAGCTGCGATGAGGAACTTTGAGCGGAGAGTTCAGTTTGGCAACGGCCAATATAAAACTCGGAGCGCTGCTCTTTTGCCTGATAGCCTTTCTCCACGCTCCTATAGCCACTGCGCAGCTCTCCTTTCAAACCGACTCTGTTGCGCCGGAGCGATTCGTTGCCGCTCATGGGCGCAAGGCCATCGTAATGGGTTATGCGTCCAGTGGATTGGAGCTGTGGGCCTATCCACTGCAACTCATCAGCGGTTACGAACTAGGGTTTCGCTCGGCTGGCGATACCACTGAAACCGCCGGGTCAGTCTTGCTTCGTCGTGTCACCTATGACCCCGAAGCAATCACCCGCACCTACATAGGCCCCGACTTCATCGTTCGCGAAAGGTTGTTCGTTCCCCTCAACGAGCAGGCCATTTTCCTCACCTACACAGTGGAGTGCCATCACAGCATTGACATAGTGGTCCACTTCACGCCTGGTGCTTGATCTGATGTGGCCTGCTTCTCTCGGCGGCCAGAGCACCCAGTGGGACGCGGCTGCATCCGCCTATATTCTCTCCGAAGCCTTGCATAAATACTCTGCGCTGATCGGCTCTTCTCAGGTGATCTCACACGATGAGGTGCTGAACAGCGCGCAACCGGGAACATCGGGGAAGCGGCTGGCTTTTGCCGTACGCGCGGGAGGAGACTCCGATCATTCAGTCACCGTGGTAGTTGCGCGTAATGACGATGGCGCATCGGGCGCGCCGGCACGCATGCGGGAGCTGCTCGGTGCGCAAGCGAAGTTCGAGGCAGAGGCGCGCAGCCATTACGCCGAGCTGCTCGGTAACACACTGCGGATCGAAACCCCAGACAAATCGGTCAATCAGCAACTTGCCTGGGCACAAATCGCCCTCGATCAGGCCTGGGTATGCAATCCTGTATTAGGCTGCGGTTTGGTTGCTGGTTATGGCCCTTCGCGCGATGCCCGCCGGCCGCAATACGCATGGTTTTTCGCCGGAGATGCCCTCATTGCCATCGAGGCGCTTGTACATACAGGTGATTACGACCGGGCCCGCGAAGCCCTCACCTTCATCGCCAAGTACCAGGACGCCGGCAGCGGAATGATATGGCATGAGCTTTCGCAGAGTGCCGATCCAGCCGATTGGGCAACCAGGTATCCCTACATGTTTGTCCACGTCGACATTACCTTTCAGTATCTGACCGCCGTAGAGCGGTACGTATCCGCCAGTGGAGATACACAGTTTCTGCAACAGCATTGGCCAGGAATCGAAGCCGCCTATCGATATTGTGGGTCGTTGATCAATGCAGAGGACGGGCTGCCTCGCATCCCCTCCACTAAAGAAGGCGGCGATGAGCAAAACAGACTGAGCGACGATCTGGGGCTTTCCGCAAGCTGGGTTACGGCTTCTGCGGCCTTTGCGCAATTGGCCCGGCTGAATGGGCATCCGGCGCAAGCCGACGAAGCAATGCGGTTGAGCGAAAAAGCAAGCCGTGCCACTGCGCTCCGCTACTGGGACGATCGACGGCAATCCTGGATTGACGGTTACAACGAGTCAGGCCACGCTTTCTCACGGCGCAGCGACGACGGAGTCCATTTGGTGAACCTTCTCGACCGGCGCCGCAGTGACGCGGTTCTCGACCAGCTCGCGTCTTCTGACTTCGAATCCGATTGGGGAACCCGAGGAGTTGCCGCGGGTTCTCCCCAATACAATCCGGCTTCTTACGCCAGCGGCAGCGTGTCAGCCGCGGGTACCTCGGGGATCGCATCGGCATTCTGGTTAAACCACCGCCCTGTTACGGCCTACGCCATCTGGAATTCGCTCCTTCCCTGGGGAACGCTCGATTCTATGGGGCATATACATGAGCTCCTAACCGGTGATTTTTACCATCAACAGGTGGAGTCGGTTCCCGAACAGACCTGGTCCTCGGCAGCGTTGCTCTCGTCTGCGGTGCAGGGTCTACTAGGCCTGGAAAGGGAAGCCCAGGGGAACACTCTCAAATTCTCACCGCACCTGCCGGGCAACTGGGACCACCTCTCGGTCCGGAACCTCAAGGTCTCTGATGGCATTCTCGGAATGACAGTTACCCGCGTGCGGAATGGGTTGGAGTTGGAAACGGAAAACTCCGGTAGTCCGGTGGATCTGCTTTGGGCTCCGCAGATTCCACTCGGAGCGCATCTCAGCGGCGCAGAGCTCGACGGCAAATCCATAAACGTGCGACAGGAAGAGCATGCGCAAGACACCCACGCAGCCCTGAATTTTAAAGTTCCCCACGGCAAGAGCCATTGTCTGATTCGATATGAAGGTGGCGTTTTGCTCAGCGTCAGCGGGGCTGCTCCACTGGTGGGTGAACCGAGCAAACAAATCAAAATAACTTCTGTCACTTACAAGCCAGCGAGCGTGGTAGTGGACGCTGACGTCTCGCGCGATGCACCCAACTCGACCATCGAGCTGCGAACGGACCAAAAAGTGCTGAAGGTGCGCGGAGCAAAGCTCACCCCGGTCTCCGATGGCGTGTACGAGTTAGTCGTCGAGCCGGCAGGCAACACCGGTCCCGCGCCCGGACAATACGGGCACACCGAGATCGTTGTCGATTTCGCCAGCAAGTAGCGGGATTCACCCTGGAGACATCACGAAAACACTGGGCTGTAGTGCGGCCAGGAGTCCGTAGACACTGGCAAAGCTGAATCCGTTCAGAAGGAGTGGGGATTGGATTGGGGCGGCCTTTCAGGCATGGGCCAAGGCTTTTCTTCCGTTGCTATATGCTTTCGAGGGCGGAGCCCAGCAGCCGGCGGCCTCGTCGATGGATGCTAAATTACACCGCAAGCAAAGGGAGCACGATCGTCTATGCGCAGGAAAGTCGCGTTAAGAGGAACCCCGCCGGTCAAGGCCCCATTGGTTAAGGCAATGATCGGTTTTGCCCTGTTCATAGCGGCATCCGGCGTCAAGGCGCAGAGCCGCGTGATCGATCAGCAGTGGCAGTTCAGTCCTGATCCCAAAGCGCAATTCACTGCCCTCACGGTCGATCGCCAGGCAAAGTGGCGTCCGGCCCAGGCCAGCCTCTCCTGGAATGCTCAATTTGATGACCTTCGCGACTATGCGGGAGTGGGCTGGTATCGCGTCACCATCGCTTTGCCGACCCCGCAGCCATCCAGCCGGGAACTGATTCATTTCGGCGCCGTGGACTACTTCACCGAAGTGTGGATCAACGGAAAACGCCTGGGAGAGCATGAGGGTGGGTACACGCCGTTTACCTTCGACCTCACGGGCAAAGTCCGCGCGGGCAGCAACGAGATTTTGGTCAAAGTATTTGACCCTCCCATGCCACCTCCGCTTGCGGTGCAGATGCCGCCAAACTCTGCGCCCAAAGAGGTTCTAAGACCCTCTACCGCAAAAAGTAACGCGGAACCCCCACTGGAAAAAAGATTCGATTACAACGAAATCCCCCACGGTAAGCAGAACTGGTATGTACAGACCAGCGGACTGTGGCAACCGGTGACGATTGAGAGCGTGCCTCTCCGCTACGTTGCGTGGGTGCACGTTACTCCGCACAACAGCGGCGATGTAACCGTCGAAGCCAGGCTGTCAGGTAGCGCCGGCAGCACTCCGCTGCAGGCCACGCTGTTCGATCCCTACGGCGCGCCTGTGGCCCAGTTGGAGCTTGCCGTGGACGGCATGACGGCGCAGGGCAAGACGCATGTGGCCAATCCCATGTTGTGGGATGGCGACCACCCCAACCTATATTCGCTGGAACTGAACAACTCGGCGAAGATGGGGCCGGCCCAACTGGTGCACACCCGCTTCGGATTTCGTGAGCTCACCACGGCCGATGGACGACTCTTCCTCAACGGCAAGCCCTTTTACATGCGAGCGGCTCTCGATCAGGATTTCTATCCCCAGGGTATTTACACGCCCCCTTCCGCGGATTTTATACGCCAGGAGATGCTGACATCGAAGGCCTTGGGACTGAATATGCTGCGCTGCCATATCAAGGTGCCGGATCCGCGTTATCTGGAAGCCGCCGATGAAACCGGCATGCTGGTCTGGTATGAAATTCCGGTGTGGAACGATGCCCACCGTTGGACAGCGCAAGCAGCCCAGCGCGGCGTGGATACTTTTCGCGCAGAAGTGGAACGGGATTGGAACCATCCGTCGATCGTGATTCAGAGCATCATGAACGAACAGTGGGGAATGGACCCGGCGCAGGCAGATCAGCGCGCGTGGCTGCTCAATAGCTTCCATGATCTCAAGCAGCTTACGGCGCCTCTGGGGCGCTTGATCACCGACAACAGTGCCTGCTGCAAGGGTTTCCACCTGCAATCGGATTTCGCCGATTTCCATATGTATTACTCCATTCCTGACCACGCGCCGGCTTGGGCAGGATGGGTAGACGAGTATGCCGGCCGGCCGAAATGGCTCTATAGCCCGTATGGCGATTCCATCAGTACTGGACAGGAGCCGCTGCTGGTTTCTGAATTCGGCAATTGGGGCCTGCCCCAACTACCGCCTCGCGATCAGTTGCCCTGGTGGTTCCCGCGCGACTTTGGCGGGCGCGAACTCACCCGCGCCGCCGGCGTCTTCGATCGCCTGCACGCTTATGGCCTGGACCGCATCTTTCCCGATTACGACGCACTCGCTCTGGCTACGGAGAAACATGAGTACCTGGCGCTAAAGTACGAAATTGAGCAGATGCGGCAGCGAAACTCTATCCAGGGTTATGTCGTCACTGAACTGACAGATGCTAATTGGGAAGCAAATGGCTTGATGAGCATGTGGCGCCGGCCCAAGGCTTTTGCCGAAGAGTTGGGAAGGCTGCAACAGGACGACCTGGTGATGGCTAACTTTGCTACCCACAACTTCACTGCTGGCGCAACGGTGGAAGTGCCGCTCGTTGTGTCGCATTATTCCACCGCCGCACTGGCCGGCGCGACGATCGCGTGGCAGACCTCTGACGGACAGTCTGGAACGATGCCGTTGGACAAGACGCCAGGCGAGGGGGAGGTCGCTAAAGAAGGGACTCTGCAATTCAAAGCAGCGTCGGCAAATGTGCCTACCGCGGAGTTTCTTCGCCTGCAACTCACCAGCGCCGCGGGTGTGACGCTGGCGGAGAATCGCTATCGCTATGCGGCGTATCCGCAAACCTTGCCGCTCTCCGGGGTCACTGTAGCTATTAACGATCCGCGGAATCAGATGCAGAGTTTGCGCGCGGCGCTCGCAGCCCGCGGCGTTGCTGTGGTCGATGGGAGCGCTGGTGCGAGTGCTCAGAAAGCGGTTTGGTTATCGTCCGTGCTTGATGACGTGACCAAATCGAGACTCAGCCAGGGCGGGACCGTAGTGCTTCTTGCTGACAGCAAGGACGCTCTACCCGTAGGGGGCACATTAACGATTCTGCCCCGTGCGGGATCCGATTTGACAGGCGATTGGGTCAGCAACTTCAACTGGGCTCTTTCATCCAGTCCCGTCTGGAAGCCCCTTTCCCCGGTGATCGACGGCTCGATTCTCGGGTGGGAGGCAGCTTCGGTCACGCCGGATTTTGTGATCGCCGGATTGCGAGCAGAGGATTCCCAAAATGTGATGGCAGGCGTCTTTTATGGCTGGCTCAACTCCAATCGCGCTTACCTCATGGAACTAAGCGACGGTCCAGGCCGTATGTTCTTGACGACCTTCCGCTTTCAGGGTTACGGTCAAGATCCGTTTGCCACCGTGCTTCTGGATCAAATACTCAACACGGCGGCTGCTACGTCCGGCAAGACCTAGAGCCTGTTATTAATAGAGGGGCAGCGAAGCAAGTGCAAGCGAGCACGAAATTGACCATGGGCTCTTCTAAAGATTTGGCGCCACCTTCTTCCGCAGCAGGTGAAACCGCCGTGCGCTGCGCGGCGCCGGGCCGCGTAAACCTGATTGGCGAGCACACCGACTACAGCGGCGGGTTCGTCATGCCGGTAGCGATCGACTTCCGCACCGTGGCAACCATTTGCCCCCGCAACGATGCGCAAATCATTCTTTCCTCGGAAAACATGGGCGAACAGGTTTCCTATCCGGCGGACCCTCTGCCCACCACCGCCCGTAAACACTGGAGTGACTATCCAATGGGGGTGGCGTGGAGTTTGGCCCAGGAGGGGGTGCGCGTAGGCGGATTTGATCTCTCGCTGGCGGGCGACGTTCCCCTGGGCGCTGGACTCAGCTCGTCGGCGTCGATCGAAGTGGCCACGGCACTGGCCCTTCTGGCGCTCGCCGGAGCTGCGCTGCCGCTGGCAACAATCGCCCTGGCTTGCCAGCGCGCGGAGAATGCCTTTGTGGGCGCCCGCAGCGGCATCATGGACCAGTTCATTGCCTGTGCTGGCCAACAAGACCACGCCTTATTGCTGGATTGCCGATCGCTTGAATATCGCCTGCTGCCCATCCCCTCACACGTGCGCCTCATCATCTGCAATTCCATGGTCAAGCATGAGCACGCCGGCGGGGAATATAACGCACGCCGCGCAGAGGTAGAGGAGGGTACGCGCATTTTGCATAGCCGCTGGCCTTCGATCGTGGCTTTGCGCGATGCCACCGAGGAGCAGTTGGTCGAGTGCCAGCAGCAAATGCCGGAAAATGTATTTCGCCGCTGCCGTCACATCATCACCGAGAACAAGCGGGTGCAACTTGCCGCATCGGCGCTTGAGCGCGGTGATCTGCCGGCTTTCGGCGTCCTGATGGCCGAGGCACACCGCAGCATCCGCGATGACTTCCAGGCCAGTTGCAGGGAACTGGATACGCTGGTCGAGATCGCCTCCGGTATTCCCGGTTGCTACGGAGCCCGCATGACGGGTGGCGGATTCGGCGGTTGTACCGTCAACCTGGTCGAGGAAAGCAAAGCGCAACAGTTTCGCGAAGCCATTCACACTCAGTACCGTGCATCCACCGGCATCGATGCCGACATTTATCTTTGCCGCGCTTCTGCCGGCGCAACTCGCATCTCCTGACCTGTCTTTTTTTCAAAACCTAGCCTACAAACGATGCATCCAAGAGTAGTGGGTCGCAGAGTAGTCACATGCCCAGAGAATGAGCCGGGAGAGCCTTACTATCTCGATTCCTCTGTGGAAAAATCCGGTTACCTGTATACAACTTTTGAGGCAGAGCTACACCTCCGAAGTAATCTAACCAGAGTACACTTACCGGAGTAACCCGAGAGGTCTTACATGATTTCACAATGTATGAATCCGGAGTGCCGTAAAGAACTTCATTATCTTCGCAGTGGCAGGGTCATCCGCACGACGCGTCGGAACGGAGCGCAGGTCCAGGTAGAACATTTCTGGCTCTGTGGTGAGTGCCATTTAGACTACGACTTCCTGTTCGCCAAGGACGGTCGTGTTTCGCTCGCGCGTAGGCCCAGTTTTGTCGCCACCGCAAAGCCTGCTTTGGATCTGTTGTTAGTCTCTTAAGCGTTTGCCCCCGCCGTTTCAGCAACGGCTGAGTGTTCCGAGTTGGCGACGCTCTCTGGGGGGGCGCGAAGTCGCTCTTCCTCGAAGTCCTGAGTTCATGAAGTTTTAATTCATCCCCGCTTTTCCTCAAACTGCACTCTTTCTGCACACCATCCGGCGTGGTGTGCCCCGCGCAGCAGACTAAACTAAAAGTAACCCATGGCAGAATTCACCCACCTTCACCTGCACACTGACTATTCGCTTCTTGACGGCGCTTGCGATGTAGAAAAGCTGGTTGCCCACGTCGACAAAATCGGACAGAAGGCTGTGGCCATCACCGATCACGGCAATATTTACGGCGCCGTACATTTTTTTAATGCCGCGAGCGCCACGGGGGTGAAGCCCATTCTGGGATGCGAGCTGTACATCTGTCCCCAGGAAGATCATCGCGCTCCTCCGGAAAAGGACAAGTACCATCATCTGCTGGTGTTGGCGGAGAACGAAGAGGGGTATCGCAACCTGGTGCGCATTACCTCTGAGGCTTCACTTCATGGTTTCTACCGCAAGCCTCGCATCAGCAAGAATTTTCTGGCGAAACATGCCCAGGGCCTGATTGGTTTCTCGGGCTGCCTGGCCGGTGAGCTGTGCGGGAACCTCATGGCTGGAAAATACGAGGACGCCAAAGCCACCGCCAGCCAATATCAGGACATTTTCGGCCGCGGCAACTTTTTCCTGGAGATCCAGGACCAGGGACTCGAGCTGGAAAAAAAGATCCACGCCGATCTTTTTCGACTGGAAAAGGAACTGGATATTCCGCTGGTCGCTACCAACGACAGCCACTATCTCTGCGAAGACGATCATCATGCTCATGAAGTGCTGCTGTGCGTGCAAACAGCGGACTCCATCCACAATCCCAAGCGCTTCAAGTTCGATGGCGACCAGTTCTACGTCAAGAGCGCTGCGGAGATGGAGCGGCTCTTCCCCCATGCGCCGGAAGTGGTCAGCCGCACTATGCAATTTGCTGAGCGCTGCTCGCTCAAGCTGAACAAAGTCACTAATCCCTTCCCCGAGTTCGCGGTTCCAGCCGGGCATACGATCGATAGCTATTTCGCCGAGGTCTGCCGCGCTGGTTTTCGCAAGCGCCTCGACACCACCATTCGCCACCTCGGTGACCGGGGATTGCGCAAGCGGCCCATCTCCGATTATGAGGAGCGCCTGGAGCGCGAGATCGACTGCATCAAGCAGATGAAGTTTGCCGGCTATTTCCTTATCGTGTGGGACTTCATCAAGTATGCCCGCGAGGTTCATATCCCCGTGGGACCAGGCCGCGGCTCGGCGGCCGGATCGCTGGTGTCGTACGCGATGGAAATTACCGACATCGATCCGCTGCAGAACGAGCTTCTCTTCGAGCGCTTCCTGAATCCCGAGCGCGTCTCCATGCCGGATATCGATATTGACTTCTGCATGAACCGGCGGGGCGAAGTGATCGACTATGTCACCCGCAAGTACGGCCGGGAGCAAGTGGCCCAGATCATTACCTTCAACACCATGGCCGCCCGCGCTGCCATCAAGGATGTGGGCCGGGCGCTCGATCTGCCCTACGGCGAAGTGGATCGGGTGGCCAAGATGGTGCCCGCGACGATTGGTGTGACCATCACCAAGGCGCTTGAAGATTCGCCGCAAATGCAGGAGGCCTACAACAAAGAGCCGCAGGTGAAGGAGCTCATCGACACCGCGAGAAAACTCGAAGGCCTGGTGCGGGGAGCGGGCTTGCATGCCGCCGGCGTGGTGATCGCGCCCCAGGCTCTCACCGAGCTGGTACCGGTCTGTCGCAGCAAGAACGACGAAATCGTCACCGCCTATGACATGAAGGCGGTGGAAAAGCTCGGCCTGCTGAAGATGGATTTTCTCGGGCTCACCACGCTCACGGTGATCGACGACGCGCTCAAGCTGATTGAGAAGAAGCGCGGCACCCCGCTTGATATGTCGCTGATTCCCCTGGACGATGCGGAGACCTACGAGAAGGTCTTTCACCGCGCGCTCACCTCCGGGGTGTTTCAGTTCGAGTCCGGCGGCATGCGTGATGTGCTTCGCCGGTACAAGCCTGCTTCCGTGGAGGATCTGACGGCCCTCAATGCGCTCTATCGCCCGGGGCCGATCCAGGGCGGCATGATCGACGACTTCATCGAGCGCAAGTGGGGCCGCAGGGTGGTCAGCTACGAGTTGCCCCAGCTGGAAGCTCTGCTCAAGGAGACGCTGGGCGTGATCGTCTACCAGGAGCAGGTGATGCAGATTGCCAACGTCCTGGCCGGCTACTCGCTGGGCGAAGCCGATCTGCTGCGCCGCGCCATGGGCAAGAAGAATCCCGAAGAGATGGCCAAGCAGCGTACCCGCTTTGTCGAGGGAGCGATCAAGCGCAAACATCCCAAGGATAAAGTCGTTCGCATCTTCGACCTGATGGAGCAGTTCGCCGGGTATGGCTTTAACAAGTCCCACTCCGCGGCATACGCGCTACTGGCCTACCACACCGCGTATTTGAAGACGCATTACCCGGTGGAGTTTATGGCCGCGCTTCTGAGCTCGGAAATTTCCAAGCCGGAGAACGTGGTCAAGTACATCAAGGAGTGCCGCGAGATGGGCATCGCGGTCGAGCCTCCCGACGTGAAGATCTCGGGCGCTGATTTCACGCCCAGCCTTACCGGCATTCGCTTCGGGCTTACCGCCATCAAGAACGTGGGCCGCAACGCCATCGATTCGATTCTTGCCGCGCGCGCTGCGCTGGCCGAGGAGAATAGCACCTTCGCTAACTTTTGGGAGTTTTGCGAGAAGGTAGATCTGCGCATGATGAACAAGCGCGTTTTGGAATCGCTGATCAAGAGCGGAGCGCTTGACTCGTTTGGCCGCCGGTCCCAGCTCATGGCCGTCACGGACCGCGCGATGGAGCGGGCGCAGCAGGCTCAGCGCGATCTGGTTGCCGGCCAGCATGGACTCTTTGCCGGCTTGGCCAGCGTATTCGAAAGCAACGGCAATGGCGACAAGAAGCGTCGACGACCTGCCCAACACTCCGGATTGGGACGAGAACCAGAGACTGCAATCGGAAAAGGAAGTGCTGGGGTTCTTTGTCTCCGGCCACCCGCTGGATAAATACGCGGAGAAGCTGCGCAACTTGAACGTGGTCGACACGGCGACTGCGTTGGAGATGAAGGTGGCCCCGGCTGCAGGCCGTCGCCGAAACGGCGGGGAACCGGAGAGCCTGCTGGCGATCGCCGGCGTGATCGTCGGCCTTAAGGTGGGCAAATCGAAACGCTCCGGCGAGATGTACGCGCAGGCCGCGCTCGAAGATACAGTCGGCAAAATCGATCTTATTTGTTTCCCCAAGGACTATGCGCGGCTGTGCGAGAGCCTCAAGATCGAAGTGCCGGTGCTGGTCAAGGGGGTGCTTCGCGCGGACGACGATGAGTCAGCGCCGAAGCTATCCGTTTCCAGTGTGCAGCCGTTGGAGGACATCAAGATCAAGCTGCCCCAGAACGTCCGTATCCGCGTGCTGCTGGAGAGCGCGAGCGAGGCCATGCTGGGTTCGCTGCGCGCCATGATCACCGATGCCCCTGGTCCCGGCAGGATCATGATCAACCTCGAAAGCCGCGGCGAGTACTGCGTGATGCTGGAGCCTGAGGGCCTGTCTGTCGCCGCCGACCGAGGCTTCATCGAGCGCGCCGAGCAGCTGCTAGGTCACGGTGCTGTGCAGGCCTTCGAATAAGTCCGCGCAGCCCGCACGAGTACATGACACAGTCCCGCAGGGACGGCTGAAAGTCAGAGTTGTTCAGACTAGCGGAACAGCAAGTCGCTTGGCTTTCGCTCGCGATGACAAATCTAACCTTGGTTCAAACCTTGAGATTTGTTAGTGGAGGGGTATTTACCGTCGGGCCGTAACGAGTGCCAAAGCCTTCAACTCCACTAACAAATCTCAAGGTTTGAACCAAGGTTAGATTTGTCATCCCGAGCGAAGCCGAGGGACCTGCTGTGCGCCTTTCCTCCATACAAATGCCCCCTACGCAACCCCTGATTTCCTCGCTAGTAGTGGCGCGATCTACTCGCGCACTCCCTCGACGCGCAATCTCGAAAAAATTCTCCGGGCCGATTTGTCCCCCTTTGAGCACCAGCTCCAACCCGTCGAGGCCTGTGGCTTCGTCGGCGTGCGCACGGCACAGCGGCGCTCCGGGCGCGAGTGCACCCGCAAAGGTGATGGCTGTAAGGTTCAGTTGTTGAACCGCGTGGGAGGACGTGTCACCACCGCAGAGAACAACGCGGCGAACGCCGGACTGTTGGACAATATCCAGAAGAAGGCGGCCGATGGCAGCGCCAAGTTCCTGGTCAAGCGTTGCTCCCGAAGGCGCACCCAGCGACGTGTAAAGAACGGTATCGCTGCCTGAGCGCAACGACTGCAAAGCCGACTGCAGAGCAGTCTCTCGGGCTTGAGCGTCGCCGCTGGCCACTCCTGCTGCGTCGAGTTCGATCGCAGTGTACCCGTTGCGCTTGGCCCAACGGATTTGCTGAGCGGTCACTGCCGAGCAGCTACCGCTGATGATCAGGAGCCTATCGGTAGCAGGAGCGGTTACGGAGGGATGCGTTGCCGCAATCGCGCCTGTCTCGCGCCAGTGGGCAACGAGACTCGCGGTCAGCCCGGAGCTGCCAATGGTGAAAAGTGGCCGCGCATTCTCCTTGAGACTCCAGAGCAGCTGGCCTGCCTGTTGAAGCATGGCAACATTGATGCCGTCTAAGAGAACGGCCGCCGCTCCGCCACCCCCCTGGCGGTGAAATTGTTCTGCAACCGTATGGCTTTCAAAGGCGCGTAGATCGACCAGGCCGATGGGAAGATCCGTCTGATGCGAAAGATGGAGGCGCAGGTCAGCCTCGTGCATGGGCGTCGCAGGGTGACTCGCCATCGTCGGATGACGGTCGATGCGATAGACCTCGTTACCGGCAGCCGCAAAGAGATTGCCGAAAACAACAAACCTGCCCAGGTGCGGTGCGGCAACACCAATCGGTACAGTTTCGGTGGCAAATACTGCCCGCCCTATCTCAAGCGCACGCCCGATGTTGCCGCGGTGAGGCGCCGAGTCGAAAGTGGAGCAGACCTTGTAGTGCACGATCTCGGGTGAGAGTTCGCGCATGCGCGTGAAGATGGCAGGCAGATGGGCAGACATCCACTCCGGCGTGCGGGATCGTGCGTCGCCGGCGAATCCAATCGCCTGGCAGTGCGCGAAGCGGGCCAACTGCGCGGGTGTCGGCGTGGTGAGGAAGAGCACGCTGGACACGCCGTTGACGGCGAGCTGTTCCAGCACATCCGTGGAACCGGTAAAGTCATCGCCGTAGTAGCAGTAGAGCGGTGGCATGTTCGAGGCTTTCAGCACATCATCTAGCTGGAGAATTTTTCCAGCGCCGCGCGGAGTTCAGGATGACCGGTGGCAAATTCCGCGACCGGAATACCTGCGACGGCCGCCTCCCAGGCTTGCTGCAGGCTGCGCACGCCGGCGGCAGGCCCTAGCGGATGTCCCAGAATACCGCCTCCCGCGGCGAAGATCAGGTCGGTGGATCCCAGCTCACGATAGGTATCCGCTGCCTGGCGCGCTGTCTGCCCGGAAGAAAAGACTGGCATAATTTCGCAGCCCGCGTAGGGCGCCGGGAACATCGGCGTAAGGCAGGCCTGTGCTGAGCGAATCACGCTTTCGTCCGGCTCGCAGAATTTGTTGCTGAGCCCGTTGACGTGGGTGTGGTCAATGCCGGCAAGCCGCCAAAATTTCTGGTACGCAATAAAGCTCATCCCAATTGCAGGCGACCGACCATAGATACCCCACCCGTTGCGGTGACCGTGGATGCAGAGTTGCGAGTGGGCGCGCAACGCTTTCATCGCGGGCAGGCCAATCGAATTCATGCTGGCCATGATGCACGTGCCTCCGAGGGCCATGACATAGTCGTGCCGCTGCAGCATCTGGTCCAGATCGCCCGTAATGTTGACGGCATACATGGCTCGCTTGCCGGTGCGCTCGGCGTGATCCCGCAGTACACCCAGGACGGAGGCGGCGCGCTGCTCGAAAGGGCAGTGCGGCCCATCTGATTGCAGTTCGTCGTCCTTGATGAAGTCGATACCGGCGTCGATCAGGGTGCGCACCTGGGCGGCGGTTTCATCAGGGCTCATCCCGACGCTTGGTTTGATGATGGTGCCGATGAGCGGACGGTGCTCTACACCCGTAAGCCGGCGCGTCCCCGCGACGCCAAACTGCGGCCCCTGGTACCGATCGAGAAATGCGGGCGGCAGTGTGATGTCGAGCAGCTTGAGGCCGGAGAATGGCTTCAGCTCGAAAAGATTGCCGGCAACAGTAGCGACAAGGTTAGGTAGGGAAGGACCCAGATTATGGAGTGGCCAGGAAAGCGTGACCTCGGCGGTACGGCGTACTGCGTTGGAGAGATTCTTTGGCATTCCCGAGCCCGGTAGGGAGGGCCGGTCGGCTGTGCCTAATTCTGTGATTTGCTCCACCTGTGCGGCGAAGCGCTCGCGCAGCTCAGCCGTCTCACCCGGCACCTTGATGAAGGTGCCGGTGGATTGCTCACCCGCCATGATGGCAGCGGCGTCTTCCAGTAAAAAAGCAGTCTCGATCCAATAACGCGCCTGGATGCGCTGCTGCGCGCCCTCCGCTCTATTGAGCGTGCCAGCTTGCGATTTACTGTTGCTGCTGTTCATCTCGTTCCGTTTCGATCGGGTTGTCCTATGACACACGTTCCTTGGCAAGCGTGAGACAGGCGACGGCATAAGGCCGAAGCTCGAGCTCAGTGCTCCCAGCGACAACGCGCGGCTCGGCAAAACTCTCCTCGTCAAGCATAAGTGTCTGTGAAACCGTCTTATCGCCTACAAGACTCACAGACTGATTCTGACCGGTGAGGTTGGCAAGCCAAGCCAGGCGGTTCCCATCGCGATCCGTGCCCGCTACAGCAGCAATGGTGTCCGGGCGGCTCGAGCGGCAACGGTATCGCGGGCGTCCACCGATGGCGGAAAGACCTTGCGCTGTGTGGAAGGCCGGATGGTACGCGAGTTCTCCCGCCGCACTGACGGAGGCGAGTCCGAGAGGTCCTGTCACTGCGCCGACCGTCAGCGCATCCAGGTGTGCTTCAGCGGTGGACGCGGCGTAGCCGATCATCCAGGCGGCCGCGAAAAGGCTCGTCTGCCTTGGATCTTGATCCGTCATCGTGATCCGGCGATTTTCCGGGTTGTCCATCACCCGCGAGCCGTATGGGTTCTGGCGCATGCCGATCGTCGATGGGCCAATCCAGTAAGGTTTATCCGCGCCCATGATTGCCCGCGCCGACCGAGTGATACTGGGCATCGCTTCCAGGGTCTGCATCACGCTCAGATCGTCGGCAGCGTGCACGATGGGACAGGTGCAGTGGGAGACAAAGTCGAGCAATTCGACCGGAGGACGTTTGCGGTTGAGTTCCGTAAAGTAGGTCAGCATTCCACCGCCGATGGCCACTCCCGGAAAAGCCTCCCGCGCGGCTTGATAGATCTCTGCAAGCGGCGGACACGGAGGCCACGTGCTCCCGGGCAGAGTGGATTTTCTATCCGCGGCAGGGGAAACCAGAACCGCTGACAATTTCAGATTCGCCTCGGAGGCCATCGCGGCTATTTCCCGCAACTCGTCTGTGACATTGCGCTGCGCGGGCAGCACAAGTTCGAGAGCGCACCGCGAAGCATCTGCAATGCGCGCGATCTCCCCAAAACCGTCCAGGTGCTCCCGTCCATGCCCGGCAGTGGGATCAAAATGTAACAGAAGAAGTTGCGGCTGCAATCTTTGCAGCACGCCGGGATGCGCCAGCATCGTCGCGATTTCGCTGGGATAGATGGCAACTCCGATCTGCGGAAAGGTGCCGTCCGGCCCACCGATTTCCACTTCGATCGGCGCATCCGCGCTTAGCCTCTTCCTGATGCGTGCCGACACTGCTGTCGGTGATCCGCAACTCGACTGATTGATGGTTGCGCACTCCGCTCTCCATGACGTATGGCCAAGGGAGAGCGAGCGGCCGAACATAAGTCTTGTAGGAGGCGTCAGACCAGTTTCGCTGGTCTTCCATTTCAAATACGTCTCCCGTCATGAGGCAACGCGCGCTGACGCCCGGCGCTATTCGATGTTCGATCGCACGAATCTCCTTGAATGGTTGCATCGGATCAATGAGATCCGGAAAGGCAGCGTGTTCGCGCGAGCCGTCGACGTGCTCGATGATGGCCGGCTTGCCGACGACGCCCTCAAGCGGATGCAGGATGGCGAAACCACAGCGCGCGGTGAGAAAAGGAGTGAGTGGTTCGGCGGTCACGTCGAAGGTGATCAGCCCGTTTGCGCTTCCCGTAATGCGCGTTTCATATTCGAGTTCCTGGCTGGGTTCTTTTCCGATACAGCGCGCCCGGAAGGTCACCGTGAAGTCATCAACGCCCTGGCGGCAGTTGAAATCGCTGATGGCGGGATGGTAGGTTCCCCAATCTTTATCCCGCACGACGTAAGCAATTGCACGCAGCACCTCGTGACCCTGGTAGCGGATTGTCCGCAGACCACCCGCTACCAGATCCGCGGTTAACGCTCCAGCCTTTAACACGATGCTTTCCGGTGATTGTTCTTCGGTCCCGACGCGCCGCTGGGCGATGGTTAGTTCCATGCTTAGCCTCTGAGTCGATAATGTATCGCTATTGCGTAATTGCCTCGAGCTCCTGGCCGGGTGGAATCTTCCGCAGCAGCAGCGTTGTCCACATCCCCAGCGATACCCCGGTAGCAATGATGAGCCAGGTGAGCGTGGGCTTTCCGAACCCCGCCAAAATGGTCCACAGAATACTCCCGATTACGAAGCCGATCACTTGTATGGCGCTCAGGAAACCCACGGCTGTCCCACGCAGGCGAGTGGGGAAGCTCTCACCCTGGTAAGCATACCCGGCGCCAGACCATGTGCCGTTCGTGGCCTGGTAGAGCAGGAAGTAGACCACGACCACCAGCCAGGTCTGCTCGACCAGCAGAAAGATCAGGCTGAGCGGGGCCACCAGCACGCCGGAGACGATGATCACCTCGCGACGGCCCCAGCGCTCGCCCAACCAACCCCCGAGAATATAAAAGAGGAAGCCGATGCCTCCGCAGGCGAGCAGCAGCGTGCTCGCGCCAGAATCGCTGAAGTGCTTGTATTTTGTGAGCCAATAGGCGATGTAAAAATTAGTCGCGACATAGCTAGCGCCATAAAAGATCCAGACAATCGATAACCAGATGAGCTGGTGCCGGATGGGCCCGGGCTTGGAGAAGAGTTCGCGAACCGTGGGCCGTCCTTCTGCTTCGACCGCGACCTGCTGCTTTTCGAGCAGCGCCGCGACCGCGGCCTGGTCTCCCTGGCGAACCGCCTCGCGCACATTCTGCACATGTTCAAAGCGTTCCGACTCGCGCACAAAGAAGCGGCCAAGGATAACGGCCACAATGGGAAGCACGCCCAGCAGAAAGACGAAACGCCATCCATATCTGCCAAAGATCAGATATGCGCCCGAGGCCAGGAAGACACCCAACGGCCAGCCACCCTGGACAATCGAATAGAGCAAGCCGCGATGTTTCGCGGGCGCCTGTTCATTGACGATGGTGATGGAAACGGCGAGTTCCGCGTAGGCCAACCCGGAGGCCAGGGCTCGCACCAATACCAGCTGCCAGAAATCCTGCACGAAATAGGTAAGGCCGGTGAATATCGCCGTGCCGGTCAGGCAGTACATCCAGATGCGCCGCCTTCCGAAGCGGTCCATCGCGTAGCCGGCCCAGATGGTGATGCAGAACTGTGCGCCGTATACCGAGAAGCCAAGCACCCCAAGTCCCGCTTCTGAAATATGCAGGCTCTTGGCGATGTCAGGCAGCGCCAGGACCAGCAGGTTCACGTCATAGGAGGCGAGCGCCCATCCAGCCAGGGCCACGAGGATGAGATATTTCAGGTAATTGCGCGGACGGTCCAAGCCGGCATCGCCTGCAGGCGGCGCCGCGTTGGACCGGGATGGTAAGTGCGCCTGGCGATCACTCATCAAAAAGTGGAAGCAAAGGGGACCATTCTAAATAATGGATCGATAGCATTTTTGCTAATGGTGTAGACCAAGAAGCCGGACTCGACGCGGCCATTCCGCTAAAGAATGGCCGCACATAACGGATCCCGCCAGACCACAGTATTAGCAAAAATGCGTTAAGTAATGCGCTCGATGCTGGCCGCGATTTCATCCGGTTCAAAGACGCGCTTCCAGTCAGGCCTCATCAAGGCCGGGATGCCAAACTCAATCGCCTTATTGCAAGCGTCGGAAAAAAGGCCTTCGCGCTCCTTGAAGATCACGGAGGCGAGCACATTGATGTGGCCGAGGAGAAAATCCCGCGCTGCCTGCGCGGGCACGCCGCGTTTAACCACCTCATCCATCGCATCGCGCATCACCACCAGCAGCGTCGCGCACACAGTTTCTGAAAGACCCGGCTCCAGCAGAGCCATTTGTTCCAACGTTACCCGGTGAGAACGCATCACCGGCGCCCAAATCACCCTGGCGATCTGTTCCCCCAGGGCATAGGCACTCTCCGGCCCCTGCATCAACGAACAGACGATGTGCTGTTTGGCGGTAATGCCGCCAAAATAATCGCGCTTGGCCTCGAGATCGGTCTCGTCGTTAAAGACGGGCGGATGGCAGGGATGGGTGACGAAATAAACCAGGTCGTCGCGTTTTGGCAGGTGACCGGCGAATGGCGCCGCGGCGTCCAGCACCATGATCATCGTTCCCGGTTTCAGGTGGCCTGCGATCGATGCAGCGACCTTGCCAATGGCCGTGTCCGGAACCGCCAGGATGACGACTTCGGCGCCGTCAAGAGCTTCATCGGCGGAAACACACGGCAAACCAAGACCAGTCTTCAGGTTTTCCTGGGCGGCAGGGCTGCGCTCCACATGCCGGACCTCGAAAGCTGCAGGCTTGAGATTGCTGGCCAGCCGGTACCCCATCTTCCCGCCAGCCCCGAACAGCGCAATTCTTGTCATCATCGAAACCGCTCCACAACTGGAGATGAACTTCCGTCTAGTCTGACAAAGTAGCAACTATACTATCGGTCTCGGCGGGAGTGTCGGCGCGCCCCGGGGGTTTGTAACACTTTCTGTTGAGGACAGGCCTTCGCCCGAGCCACGGCAACTCTGGACCCGCTATAATCCATAGAATCGACAGTACCAAAGGCCAAGCGGCAGGCTTTCCCGCGCTGGCATAGGCGATGCAAAGTCTCATGACCGATCCAGCAGCAGCAAATCTTGAGCAGTCACAGGCAGTCGTCGAACCGACGAATCCAGCCTGGATCAAGACTGAACTCGCGCGGCACCCGCAACGGCCCTACCCCATGGACTTCATCCAGCGCATTTTCACTGATTTTTCGGAGATCCACGGGGATCGGGCTTTCGGCGACGATCTCGCCATGGCTTGCGGCATGGCCCGCTTCCACGGTCAGGAAGTGCTGGCGATCGGCAACCTGAAAGGGCGGGGCACCAAGGAGAAGGTCCGGCGCAACTTCGGCATGCCCAACCCGGAGGGTTATCGTAAGGCGCTGCGGGCCATGAAGATTGCGGAGAAGTTCCATCGTCCGGTCTTCACCTTTATCGATCTCACCGGAGCCAATCCCGGCATTGCTGCCGAAGAACGGGGCCAGGCGGAAGCCATCGCTCGCAACCTGCGTGAGATGGCCCGGCTGCGCGTTCCGACCATTGCCGTCATTACCGGCGAAGGGGGCTCGGGCGGCGCGTTGGCCCTGGCGGTCGCCGATCGCGTTTTAATGATGGAAAATGCCGTGTACTCGGTGATCGCTCCCGAGGCCTGCGGCTCGATCATGTGGCGGGACGCCGGCAAACGCGCCCAGGCCGCCGCAGCCTTGAAAATTACTTCCGAAGACGTAAGCCGTTTGGGTTGTGTGGACGATGTTGTGCCGGAACCCTCCGGCGGAGCGCAGAATGACCCCGTAGCCGCCGCCAACATGCTCGATGAGAAGCTTGTCTGGCATCTGAGTGAATTGCAGGCTATGCCAGTCGCAGATCGGATCGCACGCCGCCTGGCCAAGTTCCGGGAGATTGCCCGATTCTACAAGAACGCCTGAAGCGCCTTATGTCGACAGCATTTCGCCCCCAAGGCTCGCTCTGCCCGTTAAAGCCGGGGACGTGCGCTTGACCGATTTCACTGCTGCCGATCGGGTACGCGCGTTCGGCTACGTCGTTCTTGCCGCGGTCTACTTTTACTTTGCCCAAAGCATTTCTGTTCACGCGGCCAACGGCTTGGCCAGCGGCGTGTGGGTCCCCCTGATCGAACGCGCGGTGCTGCTCTTCCTGCTGGTGATCGGCTTCGCCGCCATGGGACGCATCTTGAACGGCCAGCGCCAGCCTATTCGGGACATGGGGTTGGTCCTCCGTTCCGGTTGGCAGCGAGAGTTTGGCCTGGGTGCCGCAATGGGCTGGGGCATGCTGGTTGCGAGCATCTTGCCCCTGGTGCTCACCGGCGGATTGATCATCACCTTCTGGCTGGTTCCACGCCAGTTCGGCATCCTTGTCATCGATATCCTCCTGCTCGCTGTGGCCGCTCTGGCAGAAGAGGTGGCCTTCCGCGGATATCCCTTCCAGCGGTTGATTGAAGCCATGGGGCCGACGCTGGCAACCCTGGTTTTCTCCATTGCCTTTGCTAGTTTGCATATCTTCAATCCGAGCGCGAATCGCGCCAGCTTCCTGATTACGGTTTTCAGCAGCTGGCTGCTGTCGGTCGCGTATCTGCGCACCCGGGCGCTCTGGGTCTGTTGGGGTTGGCACTTTGCCTGGAACGCAAGCATGTGTGTTCTTTTCGGACTCCCGGTAAGCGGCATCACCGAATTTTCGCCCATCATTCAAAGCAATACGGTGGGACCTACGTGGATGACTGGCGGCGAGTATGGTCCGGAAGCCAGCGCGGTGACCGCCATCGTGCTGCTTGTCGGGATCTTCATCGTCTACCGCGCCACGCGAGAGTATGCCTACCTTTACACCCAACCCGTCATTGTTGCCGCCGGCATCCCCGTCAACCTGGACGCAATGAGCAGCACGCTTGCCCCGCATCACCCGGTCACTCCCCCGCCAGCACCGGCGGGGAGCACGCTGGTCCAGATAGAGCCCATGTCCGGGCCGCCCAAGCCGCCCCCTCTGCCGGTATCTTCCGCCCTTCCGCAAACCGGCCCGGAGCCGCAAGAGCCGCCCGAATAGGCAGAGAAAAAGTCCCGATTTGCTACCCTCAAACTTTTTCGCTTTGCGCACGAAACGTTACTTGCAAATCACTACCAGTGGGACCATCATTGGCGCATGAGGAAAGCGCCATGGTTGGGCTCACCACCAAACAATTCTTTCCTGCCAGCTCTCTAGGCAGAGTGCGCCGCGCCGCTGCTTTGTTGGCAGTTACCACCTTTTGCGGGACTCTGGGCAATGCACAAGTGTTCACTGTGCAACGCGAAAAACTAAGTCCCAAAGATGCCAATCTCACCACCGTACAGCCTACTGCTGTCCAGTTGTCCGAAACGCCGCTCACGGAGCGCACACGTCAGCAACTGATCCGTACCTTTCAGGCAGACGAAGCCTTCGCGGTTCGCCCCATTCCGCTGGGTACGAAGGGCGTCGTGCTGCATGCCAACGGGCCGCTCAGTCCTTCGGGAACTGCCTACGCGGATGAGCTGCAGAAGTACGGTATCTCGGTCAAGCCCGGCGATCGCGTGGTGATCACCAAGTTCGAAGTGAAGCCGGACCGCATCCTCTTCGAGTTCAACGACGGACCTGAGAAGCACCACCACATCATGCAGCACATCGAAATTGGTGGCATGGGTGGGATGGCGCCACTGGCTCAGGATGATGGCCATGTTCCGGTTGGATCGCGGATGATACTGGTCTTCAACAAGTTTGTCCCGGAGATGACTGCCGCCGAGGTGCGCAAGCTGATCGCGCCGATGATCGACTTTTCGCTCAAGACTCCAGTCGAGGCTTTTGCCGACACACTGCCGCCCAAGCTTAAGGGTGCTGTCCTCAACCACGAAGTTCTGGTTGGTATGAATCGCGAGATGGTGCTGAAGGCCGTTGGCCAGCCTGACCAGAAGGTTCGAGAAACGGACGGACAGACGCCCTTCGAGGAGTGGATTTACGGCCAGCCACCGCACGAGGTCCAATTCGTGCGTTTCAACGGTAACCGCGTAATCCGGCTGGAAATCGCGGATGTCGGCCAGCCGCCTGTGATTCGTGACAAAGATGAGACCGATGGCTACTTTGCCGGGCAGTTCGTGCGCCAGGTTCGTCTCGGCGACGCGCCTCCCGCCGCCCCCAACGGGGAGCATGCTCCTGCGGCTGCGCCCACCCTGCGCCAGCCAGGGGAACAGCTGCCCAACGGGGCGGACAACGATCACCAGCTGAAGCCGGTCCAGTATCCCGACGACCAGAAGCCCAAGCCAATTCCACCGCCGCCGGGAACCAATCCGCAGCAAATGGTAGACATATCGAGTTCCGGCGGACTCCACTAGGAGGGCAGGAGATTCGGTCGGAAACAATTGGGGCTTACACCAGCCGCCACTTGCGTGACATGGAAAGAGCGCAGGGGCCAAAGCCCAGATCTTTGTTGGGTCTTTACGGCCCGACTAAACAGCTTGCGGAAAAAACACGCTCCACGAAGGGCACGGGTTTAGCCGTGCCATACTGAGCCGCAGAGTATGAGGGCTTTAGCCCGTCTGCGTGAGAACTACGCTCTCCAAAATCGAGTCCGTAGGGACGGCTGAAAATAGCCCAGGACGCAGTCCTGGGTGGACATTCCGACCGGGACCAGTCCCGTAGGGACGGCTGAGAATGCCCCAGGACGTTAGTCCTGGGTGAACCTGGGCTGCACGTGAATGCCGATTGGCAACATGGCTGGGTGCCTCGACTCGCGAACAGTCCGTTTCAGAAATAGAAGTACCCCAGGATTGCATCCTGGGGCATTCTCAGCCAGCCCCACGGGACTGTTCCTTCGCACTTATTTGAACCCAGGACTGCGTCCCGGGCTACTTTCAGCCGTCCCTACGGGACTGAATTTGGAGGCACGGCTAAACCCGTGCCCTTCGTGGAGTGTGTTTTTCCGCAAGCTGTAAAGTCGTGCCCTGATACAAAGCAGAACACAGCAAGGCAAGTCTCTAGCAGAACCCGTCAGCACCTTCCCCGGAGCCCACACAGGATCGTGTAACATAACTACTAGCAGTCCCTGCCGATTCGTCCCGCCAAACGCATTCCAAGCCGGAACGAGGTTCGAGAGAGGCTGCGTGCCGACAGCTAAGCCTGTCGAAGAGGAGATACCACCGTGGCGAAAGTAGCCAAGACCGCCGACCGTTCCAAGATGATGGACACCGCCAAGGGCGTTGAATGTCCCAAATGCAACAAGGCAACTCGCATTGTGAAACGAGTAAAGGATCGGGAACGTGGAGTTCCCGGAGGCGTTTACATCTCCTGCTCGGCCTGCGACTTTTACGAAAAGCTCTAGACTTTTCGCCTAAGCAGCTTCGCAACGGGTATAGACCGAGCGATGAGCCATTCGTAGCTTTATCAGTTCACAGTATTTGCGGAAACTGCTTTAAGCAGTCACAGATGCGGCTTGCATCTCTGCCAATATTGATCTGGCAGAAGCGCCGGGATCGGCCGCCCGGGTAATCGGCCGTCCTACTACCAGGTAGCTCGCACCGGCGGTGATCGCCGCTCCAGGGGTAGCCACGCGCTTTTGATCGCCACTGGCCGCTCCCTCTGGACGAATTCCAGGGATCACGAGCAGCGGCTTGCTACCCAGCTGACGGCGCAAATTGGCCACCTCAACCGCGGAGCATACAAATCCCTGCACCCCGTTGGCGTAGGCCATCCTGGCCAGCGTTTCCACTTGTCCGGCTGAACTTCCGCTGACACCGGTCGCCGCCAACTGGGCGTCATCCATGCTGGTTAGCACGGTGACGGCGAGCAGGGTTGGCCCGGTCTCCCCCGCCGCGTCCGCGGCAGCAGCAAGCATGGCCGGTCCGCCCGCGGCATGCAAAGTTAGCATTTGCACCCCCAGCCGCGCCACCGAGCGCACCGCCGAGGCCACGGTATTCGGAATATCGTGGAACTTCAGGTCGAGAAATATGGAGGAGCCACGCCGCTGCAACTCGGCGACCAGAGAGTTACCCTCGGCCACGTAGAGCTCCAGCCCGATTTTGAACCAGCGCGTGGCTCCCTCTAATCGATCCACCAGGTCAAGCGCTGCCCGGGCGTCTGGATAATCCAGAGCCACGATCAGGCGTGCGGCTGCGGATTCGATAGAAGGTGCCACGACGCTAATTGTAGCGAAAACGCGGGCCGATTAACGTTGGAACTGCGCGGGCCAGCTGAGCTCAGCGATTTGAGCGGGGCTTAATGACGGATCCACCAAATCGATCCGAACCGGCGCCACGCCCCGGAAACCCAGGATCCTGGCCGCCGCATACGACAGGTCGAGCACTCTGTTCTCAGGGACCGGACCACGATCATTCACCCGGACCAGAACCGATCGGTGATTGCGCAAGTTAGTGACCAGGACGACGGCCCCGAGCGGAAGGCTACGGTGAGCACACGTCATCGAGTTCATATTGAAGGGCTCTCCGCTGGCGGTCGCTTGACCCTGGAACGCACCTCCGTACCAGGATGCTTTTCCGAATTGCCGCCAGTGATGACCATGCTGCGGAGTCGCGGTCGCGGTGTGTGGCGTTTCCGCTGTTGGGGAATCATGCTGCGCTAACGTAGAACCGGGGCTGATGCACATCGCGGAAAGTACCGCGCCGGCGAGGATTGCGGGCCCTATGGGCCAATGAGATTGGTTGCCGATAGTTGACATTGTTCTCCTGTCTTATTGTATGGAGCACTTCGCCTCTAAGTCAAAATCTATCAACTACTTATTAAGCTTCTCCTTCTTGATTAATGGCCCGGGGTATGGTATGCGCGAGGGGTGGATTTGCGCCTCTATCAGGCCGCACTTTTGCTATTAGACAGGATCCGGATGCCTCGCGGTTGGGGGCGTTGGTAACCCTTCCTCACCAAAGTCATAGGCCCGGATTTCGGACTTTGGCAGCGGAAACGGGGCAAAAAACCCCGAGCGCGCAGCATACACTTGCAGATCAAAGATTTCCAGAGTTGTCTCTAAACATGGCCACGGAGCCCCCCATGGAATCCCCCCGTATCGAATCCCAAATGACCCCTGCTGACCCTTCTCGACCGGTGGCGCTCGCCATCGCGGGCTTCGATCCTGGGTCAGGGGCAGGCATTACCGCCGACCTGAAGACCTTCGCTGCCCATGGAATCTACGGCGTATCCTGCATCTCCGCCATGACGGTGCAATCGACGCTCGGGGTCCGCGCGGTGGAGCCCCTCTCGGCGATGCTGGTCCGGCAGACACTGGAATGCCTGGCGGAGGATATTTCCCTGTCCGGCATCAAGATCGGGATGCTAGGGAACTCGGCCGTAGTCGGAGAAGTCTCCTCCTTCCTGACTGCCCAGTCCGGCGCGATCCCACGGGAGCGGATCGTTCTCGATCCCGTCCTGCGTTCCAGTTCCGGAACGGCACTTATCGATGAGGATGGAGTGGACCTCCTCCGCCAGGAACTGCTTCGTCGAGTCGGCTGGATCACGCCCAACGTCGACGAGTTGGCCTTGCTTGCCGGAGGCAAATTTGGCCGGGAAGAGGTGCCGGCGGCCGCCGCTCGTCTGCAGGCGATGGCGGCGCGCCTTGGCAACCATGAGCTGAACGTGGTGGTCACTGGTGGCCACCTCGACCGCCCCGACGATTTCCTGCTCGCCGCCTCCGGGGAAGGGAACTGGCTCCCGGGAGTAAGGATCGTCACCAACTCGACCCACGGAACCGGCTGTGCTTTCTCGAGCGCCCTACTGTCCGGGCTCATTTCCGGGCGGTCGCCCCAGGAGGCCGTCGTTGCCGCCAAGGTTTACGTCACAGAAGCGCTTCGTTCGGCCTATCCGGTGGGCAAAGGAAAGGGTCCAATGAACCATCTCTTTCCGTTTGACCGGGCGTGACATTCAGCAATCCCTCGTCTGTGGGTTGCCGATCCGAATGACTCTCTTTTGTGTTATTGGCGAAATCCCCTTTACGCTTCGTTCTCTGCGAATGCGGTTTGCCGTTTTTGATTTACCACTGCTCATTCACCTGGGACGTCCAGTCACATCTACTTTTCAATCCCCTGTCCGTGGGTTGTCGAACCGGATGACTGCTGCAGTTGGCTATTGGCGAAATCGCTTTTTACTTTCATCTCCGCCCAATGTGGTTTGCCCTCTCTGATTTCACGCCGCTCATCCATCTCAGGGTCGCCGGAGCCTGCGTATCGAACTCTGCTACGAACTCAGTCCCGCAGGAATCTGGCTCTGGTTCTCTCACGACGGACGGGTGCCCCATATCTCGCTCGTTCTTTGCGAGATGTGGGATACCACTGTTCTCGACCTCTGACTCTCCATTCATCGCACAGACCCTGCCGGAACTCCTTCTGAACCGGCGGCGCTCACGTGCCATTTCGTTTTCAATCCCCTGTCCGTGGGTTGTCGACCCGGATGACTCGCTTTGGTGGTATTGGCGAAATCGCTTTTGCGGTTTTATCTCCGCCAATGCAATTTCGCGTTTGTGATTCACCGTTGCTCATTCATCTGAGGAGTTCGGTTGCATTAATATTTTCAATCCCTCCTCCGTGGGTTGCCGGTTCAGATGACCGCTGCGGTTGCAATTGAGGGAATCGCCCATACGGTTTCATCCTCGCAAATGAAGTTTGCCGCCTTCGATTCACTACCGCTCCTTCTTCTGACGCGTCGGGTCGAGTTTACTTTTCAATCCAGCCCCTTGGGTCCTCGCTTCGGATGACTACTACGGTTGCTATAGTCCGCAATCGCCTTCTGGCTTCATCCTCGCAAATGCAGTTCGACGATCTTGATTTGCCGCCGCCCATTCATCTGGGGAGTCGGACTGCGCTAACAGTTCGATCCCTCGCTCCGGTTTGTTGATCCGGATGACTACGACGGTTGCAATCATCGCAATCGCCTTCCAGATTCATGGTCGTAAATGCACTTTGCCGTTTTCGATTCAGCCAATTCATTCAGGCGAGGCGGATTGGTTCGTCATTGTGCAGCCTTGGCCGGCCGAATGCTAATCCCCGGGGGAGGATATTGGCCAACGGACTTGTCCAAATGAGCGGTGGGAGCCCCCGCATTTATGCGGGGGAAGGAGCGCTTTAGCGCTCCTGGAAAGAGTCTCGACGCTTATCCCGCGCTTTAGCGCTGGCAATGCCAAAGCCTCATGAGTTCCCTGCGTGAGAGAAGCGCAGAAGAGAACCCATCCCCTAGGCCCGGAGGGCCGGTACCAAACGTCAGCCCAGCCCGGAAGGGCTGGGTATCGACGCCGTATCGTTACCTCTTTCGCCATAATCGGTCGCGGTCTAGTTTGTCCAATTAAATCAACGCCGCAGAGTCAACCGTTCCGCTCATTTGGACAGCCATGAATGGCCAACGGCTCTGCGCGCTTGATGTAAGGGCATAGGCTGCGGAAAAATCCGCAACCAAGGGCATGGCTTTGCCGTGCCACGCTGAGCCACACCATCGGAGGGCCTTAACCCCGGAGGTACGATGTCCCGTGCCTTTTCCGATTTGACGGCCCCGGCCTACGCAAGAGAGGTCTCTTCCAGAGCCCCGTAAAAGGGGCTGTACCGATTAGCATTTGAGGGGGGAGGCGGTTCTTGATTGGGACAGGGATGGGAGATTCTCTCTCACCTAAAGCGGAGTGCCTATCGTTGCGAGAGTTCGATTTCCAGCCGGGTGTCCTTGGCGAAGACGACTTCATGTCCGCGAGCGACCCAGGTGTCGAAGACCACCTTACCGACCTCGTAATAAGCAAAGCCGGAGATCAAGCCACCGTTCGAAGCCGCCGTTCCCACGACCCGTGCCAGCAGGTCGAGGCCGTTGCTGGTCATTGCCTCTTTCACCAGGCCCGCGCCGGTGCTGTCGGAGACCGCAGCCAGCGAACCAAGAGTGATCGGAGCCAGGAAGCGGTTGGCGCCGCCGGCCTTGATCTGGCCTTCGTTGTCGATCTGCACGCGATCGCTTCTGACGCCCTCCGCGGCGATCACACGCCCGTGAACGACTCTCTCGTCACCTTCGGGCAATTCCACCTTGCGGAAGGTCAGCCGTAAGCTCCCGTTATGGCCGAACATGCCAGCGGGCTTGGCCTGTACCACGCTGCCAATCAGGTGGGTGCCCTCGGGCAATAGCAGTTTTCCGTGAGCCTTGGGCGAAACCGATACTGTCGTATTCGTGGACTGCAACGTGCCGGCGGGTTCGTCTTCGAAAAGAGGCTGTGTAAGCACTGCTTCCACCGGCATACCCGCGGTCGCGGTGCTCGAGTCCACCGGATCCACCAGGCGGGCCTCGATGTTACCCGTCAGTTTCAGCTCGCTGAGATCCGCAACGGCTACAGGCGCCGGCACGGCTTGTCCTTCTAACTCCAATGGCTGCTTCAGCTCTGCGTCGTATTGGGTTCCTGCCCAAAGCTCCTGGGGGTGAACCGGAATCTGCGCATAGAGAGCTTGCTTTGCCTTGTCCATCTTGTGCGGGGTGGCAAATCCGGCTGCAGTTTCTCGCTTGGTCCAGCTGAAAACCGCGGAAATGCGCTGTAGCAGGGACCGGTGCGGCGCCTCATCGGGAGCCGTCATACGCACGACGTTCGTTGTCCGCTCCGTGGCGTCCGTTTCGATGCTGTAATGATGCCCGTCCCGGGTTTGGATCTCGTTAAAGGTGACATCGGCGTCCTTGAGCGGTGTCAGGTCGCCATTGAACATTGCCGCGGTGCGAACCTGGCGGCTTACTCCGTGCTTGCCGGTGATCGTTCCATAAACCTTAGAGTCGGCGGGAATGGCAACGTGGTCAATCAGATAAACAGGCTCAGTAAGGTGGCCTTCAATCCTGGTGCCCGCTCGCATGAAATAGCTCTTGTCGAGTTCCACGCGAAGAGGAACACCCGCCGGCACGAGCTCCGTGGGGAGCGGCGCTACATCCTGTGCGAATGCGGATCCAGTGGTGGTGGCGACGGTTGCGGCAAACAACGCTGCCAGAGCTATCTTCATATACCTATTCCCCCCCGGCAGGATCTGCGGGCAGAGTGCTCATCGCATTTCGCTTGAAGACACCGAAAGCCATGTTTTCCTGATAACCAGTGACTTGGGGGAGGGCGGAAATGCGGCTTTGAAGGAATGGGCGGGCGGAAACGGGTTGCGGCGGGTGCCGCGACTTAGCTACCGGACGACCATTTCTCTACCGATTTCTACAAACCGAGAGTAGGCTGTCCGCGGGCGGGAGTATATCACTCGTTGGTTGCAAAATTGTCGCAAAAAAAATCACCGGAAGGTAACTAAGAAGCGACACTTTTAGTTTGCTGCACGTCTCCCTCCATAACGAGGAAACGTCGAATATAACGAAGGGGCTCGTCGTGAGCCGCCATTTCGCGCAGATGATATTTCCAGACGTCGGCCTTGAGGGTTCGGCGGGTGAAGGGTTTCCGCGTCACCGTCACGATGCGGCCTTCCTTGTCACGGCGAGTGTAGCTTGCAGCGGGAACGACGAAGCTGATTTGAGAACCCTGCTTCCAGAACGCCTGGCCAAATTCATGAGAAAAAAGGAGAGCATAGTAGCGCCGCCCTTGAGCAAGCAGTTCCACCGCGTCGTCAAAACTGGTCCAGGATGGGTCGATCGCCTTCTGAAACCATTTGCGGAATTGGAAATCGTTCGCGCGCGCTTGGCGAATCACGATGCGAAGGAGTTCCTGCCTGGTCATAGCATCTCCTCGTTTCCGCAGGTACCGTAAGGGGAGCCTATACCGTGGTTGCCATGGGTCCCGTGAAACGGTTTACCTTTAGTTACTTTATGCGCCAAGAGTCTCGGAAATTACTACTAGTTAATGAGATTTATTGAAAAAAATCGTCCACTCTTTCGGCCCAAAGCTCCGCGCGTCGGTTCGAGGGTGACAGACCTCATACCTCCAGGGAAACGCGAGGCTTCAGGGGATGCCCGTCCATCCAAGGCTAAGTTTCGCTCAGCCTTGAGCTTAATTATTGTTTTAGCGCTACTTACAGGATTCGCTCGTGGTGCCGTTACCACACCGGCGGGTGTGGATACGAACCCGCTCAACCTGGAACCGTTAGTACGCCAGGCCTTTGAGCACTTCTACATTCTCGATTACGACGGCGCACTATCAAGGTTTGAAAAGGTGCAGGCGGAAAATCCCACGAGTCCCTTGGCCGTAGATTATGTGCTCGACACGACGATCTTCCGGGAACTTTACAGCCTCGATCTACTCGATACCACCTTTTATGCCCATGACGGATTTCTCAACGGCAAACATGCCGTGGTCGCGAACCGGGCGGTCGCCGAACAAATTAACTCGTTATTTACCAGGGCGGTAGATCTATCTGAGCAGGAGTTGAACAAGAACCCGGAGGACGTGGACGCGCTGTTTGCGCGCGGCTGGGCGCGCAGCTTGCGCGCCGTGTACATCGGCATGGTGGAACGGAGCTTTGTTTCCGCGCTCCATGTTGCTTTGCAGGCCCGTGGTGACAACGAGAAGGTGCTGCGGCTGGATCCCAGGTATATCGACGCCAAGCTGGTGGTTGGGGTCCATCAATATGTAACCGGAAGCCTGCCTCTTGGGCTCAAGATCCTGGCCGGAGCCGCTGGGATCACCGGCTCTAAATCCAAGGGCATACAGGACTTACGTGATGCGGGGGGTCGAGGGGTGATCACGTCTGTGGAAGCCCGGACGGCGCTTGGTCTGTTCCTTCGCCGGGAGGCAAAGTACGACGAGGCGATTGCGGTCATGCGGTCGCTGACCGACGAGTACCCGCGGGATTTTCTCTTCCGGCTGGAACTAGCCAACCTCACCAAGGACGCAGGACAGGGCAAAGCCGCCATCACCGAGTACCAGCAACTGCTGGAGGAAGCCAAGAAACCAGGCTTTTTCCCTTCAGCCCATCTGGAACTAGCCTGGTTCGGTCTCGCCGACACTCTCCAGGGACAGAGAGATTATGCCGAAGCCGCTGCAGCCTACAATGAGGCCACAGCGCAGCCGACCATCAGCAAAGATCTTAAGAGCCGCTGTGATCTCAACTCGGGCAAGATGTATGATCTTTTGAATGAGCGAGATATGGCGCGGAGACAATACGAGGTGGTGCTCCGCCAGGACGGCGACTCGGCGCAAGCGGATTGGGCCCGCAAATACCTCAAGTCTCCGTTCACTGCTCAGTAACCCAGGGTCCCGTGCAAGTGATTCATTACAATAGCCTTTTAGGAGGCATCCCATGGCTTTATATTGTTCCGGATGTGGTGCATCGTTAAGCAGCGACGCGCGCTTTTGCTCCGCCTGCGGCAAGCCCGTCGTCGAGCCGGGTTCAGCTGGTTTTGCTTCCCGGCCTCCCTCTCCACCTTGGGGACCGTTGATGCGCCCTCTGGCGGGAAGGAAGCTGGCGGGTGTTTGCCAGGGACTCGCCAACCAGTACGGTTGGGACGTCACCCTGACCCGGGTCATCGCTGTGCTGTTGGCGGTACTGGTTTTCCCCATTGGCGAGGTGGCCTACGTTTTGTTCTGGGTCATGGTGCCTGAGGAACCGCGGACGGTTGCCCCGACCACGAACCTCAACATCACGACTTAAGCGCGGGAGGCCGCGCTCGCTTCCAAGACGACCACCAACCCCGATAGGCTTTAGCATTTTTGCTAATGGTGTAGACCAGGAAACCGAACTCGACGCGGCCATTCCGCCGAAGAATGGCCGCACATAACTGATCCCGCCAGACCACAGTATTAGCAAAAATGCTCTAGGTCGATCGGCCACTCCATTTGCGCGAGGCCTCCTGCTTTTGAAATACCAGACCGCATTCCCCAACCGTCCCTTCCGCTATCCCAAAAAGAAATCCGTATTGCATTGCGAAGATGTTTCGCTGGTTGGGCTGGCGAAGAAGTATGGCACCCCCCTGTATGTCTATTCCGCAGGGCAGATTCTGGATCGTTACCGCCTATTCTCCGAGGCGTTTGGCCATCGGGATCACCTCATTTGCTATTCGGTGAAAGCAAACTCCAATTTGGCTATTCTCAAGCTGCTTGCGAGTCAGGGGTCGGGATTCGATATCGTCTCCGGAGGGGAGCTTCTCCGCCTCCTCGAGGTGAATAAGAAAGCAGCCAGCCGAGTCGTGTTTTCTGGTGTGGGTAAGACAGCCGAAGAGATCGATCTGGCGCTGGCAGCCGGGATTCTGATTTTCAATGCGGAGAGCGAATCTGAAGTGGCCCTGCTCGCCGAGCGGGCCCGGCGACGGCGCGCTCCCGCCCGGGTCGCCTTGCGCGTCAACCCGGACGTCTTCGCCGAAACACATCCTTATATATCAACCGGACTGCGCGAACATAAATTCGGGATCGACATCAAGGCCGCCCGAGCTGTTTACCAGGAAGTAAAGCGATCGCGTTACCTCGACCCGGTTGGCATCAGCGTGCACATCGGTTCCCAGATCCAGACCGCCGAACCTTTCGGGGCGGCGCTTGATGCGGTAGCCGAGCTTATCCGGGAACTGGAAGGCGACGGCATCCAAATCAAGTTCGTCGATGCCGGCGGAGGCCTGGGCATCGACTACCACAGTGGTTCCACCTTTGACCCCGCCGCGGAAATGGCAAAGTATGCGGCTGAGGTCGAGCGCGCCCTGGCCGGGTTGGAGGTACGACTGCTGCTGGAGCCCGGCCGCTTCCTCATCGCGCAAGCGGGCGCTCTATTGGCCAAAGTGCTGGTTATCAAGCGCAACGGGAGCAAGACTTTCGTCATCACGGACGCTGGGATGAATGACCTCATCCGGCCTGCGCTCTATCAGGCCCACCATGAGATTCTGCCAGTGATCCATGACCCGGAGGCCAAACGTGGCGTGGTCGACCTGGTCGGTCCGGTTTGCGAGTCGGGTGACTTCTTCGCCCGTGACCGGGAAATACCGGAGGTCAAGGAAGGCGATCTGGTAGCGATTCTCGATGCCGGCGCCTACGGGATGGCCTTGAGCTCCAACTACAATTCCCGGCCCAGGGCTGCCGAAGTTCTGGTGGAAGGGAAGAAAGCGCGCCTGATTCGCCGCCGGGAAACGATCCGCGACCTGATCCAGCCGGAGACCCGGCTTTAGCCGGATTTCCGGCTGAATCAGGTCAGTTTCTCACACCGACAGCAAACTAACTTTGTCAGGGCTGCTTTTCGTCAATACTCCCACAAAAACGTCATCCTGAGAGCCGGTGACCCTATAGATCTTCGTGTGAAACCCCTCGACCTCAAACAAAATCGTCGCTTGTAGAGCCTGTAACCTTATAGATCTTGCGTGTGAACCCCTCGACTTTAAACAAAATCGTCGCTGAGAGCCTGTGACTATATAGATCTTTCGCGTGAAGCTCTCGACTTCAAACAAAATCGTCATCCTGAGAGCCTGTGACTTTATAGATCTCTCGCTGTGAAACCCTACTTACGACTTTAAACAAAATCGTCATCCTGAGAGCCTGTGACTTTATAGATCTCTCGCGTGAAACCCTCGATTCAAACATGAAACCCTCGACCTCAAACAAAATCGTCATCCTGAGCGAAGCGCCTCACGAATTATTCGCGGGACACAGCGCTTGTAGCGCGAAGAGTCGAGAGGAACCCCGGCGGTGCTCATCTTACCCAATGCTGCTCGGAGCTTTTCAACCACCGAAGCTAGCACAGGGCGAACTGCCACGGCCTTCCCCGACTCGCTAGCATCTTGTTATGTTCGGCGGACATATTACATTCTCGACAACACGCTTTGCATTGGCGTCACCAGCGCTTCACCACCCCGTGCTTTCTTCCGCAAAGCCTTTTCCCGAGTCCCCGCCGACCCGCGTAAACGCAAGAAGCCCGGGCAGTTGCCCGGGCTTCTTTAGGTCTGTGTACTCCAGCTACTGCGAAAGGGAATGAACCGAGGCCAGAGTATTATTTTCGATCGGCTCAGCCGACTCCGCCTCTTGCGCGTTTGGCGCCTGCACTGAAGGAGCGCTATGGCCAACGGGCGAATCGTTCGTGTGGTTGGGCCCAAGGCCCAGGCTGATCAACGCGCGGCTGTCCGGCATTAACTTAGTCTGCCAGCCGTGGTCTGACTGATATTGCCGCATGGCCACTTGCGTCTGTGCGTCCCATTGCCCGCTGGGCGCGCCCGTGAGGTATTTCTGGCGGATCAATGCATTTTGAATTTCGGAGGCCCGATCGGAATCAATAGTCCGCTGTCCGTGGATCTGTTTCTTTTTTGCCTTTTTGGAAGAAGCCGTCCGTGAATGACCGGACGTGGGTGCACGATGAGTTCGACTTGCAAATGCTGGAGTGATAGCCAGTGTCGACAGCAACAACAAGACCTGGCCTGCTCGTAAAGACACCATGCATACCTCGATTAGGGGAAATTCGTGCTTCTCGACACATTATAAGGAGACCTGTCAGATTGCAATCCCAACAAGCCCGGCGACCGCAATTTTTCCGGCCGCCGGTAATGGTTACTAGGTAAATTATTCGTTTTTACCGCGTCATCGCATGGCTTCTATTACCTATTGGTCATGCAAACGACCCGACTGGGGAAATACTTTATGGGAGTGTGCCTCCCAAATAAGTACCACCAGCGGTAGGATTGCGCGAGTCAACCACCCGGAAGCCCACATCCTGGCCAGCCTTCAAACCGCTGACCAACGACTGGAACTGATCGAGCCCGGTTACCGGCTGGCGATTGATCTCCGTGATCACCAACCCCGTGGTCAATCCAGCCTCATCAGCGAATGAACCTGGTTTTACTTGCGTCACCAGGACCCCATGGATTCCCTTGCTAGCCAGGGGGCCAGGCACGGCCTCCACAGTGAGCCCGAGTTTGCCTTGGGAGGCGTTGGGAGCGCTTTCTGGACCGTTCTCTCCATTTTGTGAAGCGGGTTGGGCCGCGTAGAGCTTAGCCCGGTCCGCAATGGTTAAGGTTGCGGTCGCGGTCTGGCCACCACGTACGTAGCCCAGGTGGACAGTGGTCCCCGGTTTGCGGGCCGCAATGTCCGTTACCAGGGCATCCCCATCCTTAATAGGCTTGCCGTCCACGGTAGTAATAATGTCGCCCGCCTTCATCCCCGCCTGGTCGGCAGGCCCGTGAGGCGTAACCGCATTCACCAGCACCCCGGACTTGAATCCGTAAACCCGTTGCACGGCGGGGTTGAGGCTAGCCTGGAACTGAACCCCAATCGAGCCCCGGATAACTTTATGTTCCGGTCCAATCAGATCGTTATAGACCCCGATGACCGTGTTGGAGGGCATGGCAAAGCCAATGCCTTCGTAGCCGGCGGACTGGGTCAGGATCGCGGTATTTACGCCAATGACCTGGTCAGCCATGTTGACCAGCGGTCCACCCGAATTCCCCGGGTTGATGGCTGCGTCGGTTTGGATGAAATGCTGGAATTGGCCGGCGGCGCTCTTATCGACAGTACGGTTTCTGGCCGAGACGATGCCTGCGGTAACCGTCTGCGTAAGTGCAAACGGACTGCCGATGGCAATCACCCAGTCGCCCACCTGGCTGCCGTCCGAATTGCCCAACTTCACCGTGGGCAGCGGCTCGGTGGTGGTAATCTTCACCACCGCCAGATCGGTATCCTTATCCACGCCGATTACCTTGCCCACGCGACCCTGAAAGGCTTCCGGATCGGTGGAAAGCTTCACGTAAATGCGATCCGCCTTCTCCACCACGTGGTTGTTGGTAATAATGTAGCCCCGGGGGTCCACGATGAAGCCGGAGCCGAGAGACTCACGCACCTGGTCACCCTGCTCGCCGCCGCCAGGTCCCTGGCCGCCAAAGAACCGGTTGAAGAAATCCTGAAAGTTCTGGTCCGGACCTTGACCACCACCCTGACCACCCTGGTCCTGGTCGCCATTTTGGTCGTCGTCACCGTCCGGTGGAACGGCGGGCCCGGCCCCATGCGGATTGCGACGCTTGGAATGGGCGCCTTCCTGAGGCAGGGTCTCGGTATTGATATTCACCACTGCCGGGCCGACGTCCTTGGCGATCTGGGTAAAAGTCGTCGACAGGCTGACGGGGTTGGGAATCTTCAGCGGGGTGGCGTCCGAGCTATCGGTTTGCGTTTCATTGCCGCGAACACCGTGGACAGCAACAGATCCAATCACTATGCCGGCGGAGAGCGTGCCAAGGATAGTAAAGGTTGAAGCGAGACGGCTTGTGCGAAGCCGTTCGAGCAGCGATTTCATCTGGGTCTAACCTCGTCGGTTGGGAAGCATCCAAGGGCTGGCGGCGCTAAGAGGATGGCACCCCATAGAGCAATCACACAGTTGGTGTGAGCCAGGGAACGAGAGCGGTTGCAAAACTGGTCTTCCGGCTAGCCCGGGGCGAATGTCGTTCATGGCCTCAGCAGATTACCGGATTCATGAAACACGCTCGAACGCAGCGCCGCCAATGTTCTCCCAAAGAGCGGCGGCACATAACTGACCCTTGCTGCCACACAGTCACTGTGTACTCTCTCCAGTATAGCCAAAACCCGTCGATTGGGAGGGCGCCGTGTTGTAGCGGCTGGTGCAGCAGCAACATTTATTAGACGGGGCTCGCGCGCCACGGGTTACAGCACCGACATTTTGCCCAGGGATGAAGTGAGATCAGCATCGGCCTACAGCGTGAGCAGGGATGAGTGAAGGTCGGTCTCGTTCAAATAAATTTAGGGCGTCTTCAATGGTGCCTTGGGTAACGTTACCAGTGGGTGTTACTAGCAGCCTCTCCCTGCTCAAGGCAAGGTCATCGGGTCGGCGCCTCGTAGATGGTGTTTCCATCGACCACCGTCCGCAATACCTGCGTCTTTAGAATCTCCGGCGCCGGAACCTTGGTGAGGTCGCGGTCGAGCACAACAAAGTCGGCGACGAACCCCGGAATCAGTTTGCCCTTGAAGCTTTCGGCAAACTCCGCGTAAGCCGAACCTTGGGTGTACGCTACCAGCACCTGGCCGATGGTTAACTTGTCCTGCGGGAAATAACTCGCTGTACCCGCCTCGTTACTGCGCGCCACACCGGCGTAGATGCCCCGAAAAGGCGTGATGGGTTCCACCGGATAATCCGTCCCAAAGGCCAGCGGCACGCCAGCATCCAAAAATGCCTTCCACGCATAAGCGTAACGTGACCTTTGGGTGCCGAGCCGCGCCCCGGCCCAATTCATGTCGGTGAGCAGATGACTGGGCTGCATGGATGCGATGATGCCCAGAGACTTATATCGGGAGATATCCCGCGGGTCTACCACCTGGGAGTGCTCGATACGATTGCGCCCTGCCGAGCTGCTGCCGGCGGCAGCGAAGGCGTTGAGAGCCATCTCGACCGCACGGTCGCCGATGGCGTGGAAGCCAATCTGAAATCCAGCGGCGGCGCGCTCCTTCGTCATGGCGTCCAGCCGCGCCTGGTCGTAACGAGGCAATCCGCTGTTGCCGGGGTCATCCGCGTAGGGCAATAGCAAAGCCGCTGTTCGCGAGCCCAACGAACCATCCATAAAACCCTTCAGCATGCCGGTGTGGAGCATCCGGTCATCGGCCGGGTGCGCGGCGCGGTGGGCCACCAGCAGGTCGACCGGGTCATTGAAGGACAACCACTCCGAGATGCGTATCGGCAGCTGCCCTTGGCTTTCCAATTCCTGGTAGACCAGAAAGTCATCCCAGTCGGAGTTGTCCTGGACAGAGGTCACCCCGTGCCCTGCCGCGTCCTTAAGCGCCAGCAAGATGGCCCGCCGGCGCAAGTCATGGGAGGGAGGGGGGATATGCCGCTGAATAAGCTCCTGACCCGAATCCTCACGGACAATCCCGGTCAGATCGCCTTGGGCGTCGTGGTCCAGTTCGCCGCCTTGTGGATTGGGCGTCTGCTTGGTCACTCCCGATAAGGCGAGCGCGGCAGAGTTGGCGACCGCGATGTGCCCGTCCACGCGAACGAACATCGCTGGATGACCGCCGGTCACGGCGTCGAGATCCTGCCGGGTGGGCAACGTCTTGGTAGCCCACAGTGTGTGATCCCAACCGCCTCCCAGGAGCCAATCGCCCGGAGGAGCAGCCGCTGCGGCAGTGCTCACCCGGCGCAACATCTCAGCCAGGGAACTGCTGCCGGTAAGGTCGACCGCAAGCTTGATCCTGCCGGCGGAGCCCAAGTGTACGTGGGCATCATTGATGCCGGGCATCACAAAGGCGCCTTGCAGATCGAAGAGCTTGGTTCCCGGCTGTTTCAGCCGCAAAACTGCCGCGTCGTTTCCGACGGAGACAATCTGGTGATCTCCCACCGCAATGGCCGTGACCCGCTGCGCGCTGTCATCGCCCAGGCCGACGCCGGTGAGAATATTTCCGTGGTAATAGATCGCTACAACGGGTGATGGGACAGTTTCGGCCCAGAGCGCTGGCGCCGCCATCAGGCAGCAAAAGAGCAAACTTCGGCGGCTCAGCGTGATCACGGCTTGCCGGCGGCCGCAGGGGATTGCGAGAGATGGTCCAACGCCAGCAAGGAGCAAGAGCAGAATGCGCTTGAGCGCCAGTTCTCGGCCGCTGGCGTCGTACCATTCGCCGCGCGTATGTATTCCTCCCCCGTCTCCTCCGGCCCCAATGCTGAGTGCCGGGATGCCGAGAGACAACGGGATATTAGCGTCGGTGGAGGCCACGCGCTGCTCGGTGCGAATCCCCAGGTGCCGGTCCACCGCGTGCAGCGCTTCGAGCAGCCGGGATTCATCGCTCAGCCGGCCGGCCGGGCGGTCACCGATCCGTTGGATCGAAAAATGCACCAGGCTTTTGCTTCGGCCTGAGCTGTTGGCCGTCAGCACGGCATCTTCGACGGCCCGATGCAGTTCCACTTCCAGCCGGACCAACTGCTCCGCGTCCAGGCTGCGCAAATCAAAACGAGCTGTGGCGCGTTCGGGGATCGAGTTCACTGAACTGCCCCCTTCGATCGTGCCGATGTTCAAGGTGGTACGCGGCGAGCTGGGTAGAACTACCTCACTCATGGCAGCAATTGCCCTGCTGAGCACCACGATGGGATTGGGGGTTCCGGCATCGGTCCACGAGTGGCCACCCGGTCCCTGGATGGTGACCAGGAAGCGGCGGCTACCCAGGGCCTGGGTGACCACCACTTCGCAGCCCGCCCCGTCGAGCACCACATTTGCGCCAATTCTCTCCCGCCACGGGGATGCTCCATATAGGTAGCGCATGCCGCGCAGATCGCCGTCGCCTTCTTCGCCCACGTTGCCGGCAAAGAGCAGGTCACAGGGAAGCTCGACGCCGCAGCTCTCGAGTGCCGCCGCCATGGCCAGGATGCCGGCCACGCCGGCGCCATTATCACAGGCTCCTGGCGCCTCCAGGCGATTGTGCTCCACCAATGGGGCAATCGGGGTATGAATGGGAAATACCGTATCGATGTGGGCAGATAGCAGGACGCATGGGCGGCCGCTGAGTGAGCGATTGCCGGGATAGCAACCAAGCACGTTGCCTTCGGGGTCGATCTCTACCTGGTCAAGCTTGAGTTCGCGAAAGCGTTCAGCCAGCCACTCCGCGCGCTTGCCCTCGCCGAATGGAGGAGCGGCAATCGAAACCAGCTCCTGCTGCCACTGCATCATCTTCCGCTCGTGCAGATGGAACCACTGGAAGGCTGCATGAACGCGCGGCAGCGAAGCCAGTTGGCCGATGCGGGAAAAAGCTGAGTGGGCGATGGTGCTGGGCATGACAGATTCTCAGAGTAGCACTCTCTCTGTGGGTTATTTTCCGCTGGAGTATTCGACGTTGACCAGGAACAAGCCGCGGGCCGGCGCTGTTGGGCCGGCGCACGCGCGCGCACGCGATTCCAGGATTGCCGGAATTTCTGTTTCTGCCAGATTTCCCCGGCCCACCTCGAGAAAGGTCCCCACCAGATTTCGCACCATGTGATGCAGGAAGCCATTGCCTCGCACGCGATAAACAAGCAGATCGTTCTCCGCGTCTTGCACCCACTGCGAAGCATGGAGGCAGCGCACATTTGCGCCGGAGCCCTGGCCGGTCGAAGGGGAATCGCGTTCCAGCCGGTCGGGGTCGGTGGCGGCAAAGGAGGTGAAGTCGTGCTCGCCGCAAACCAGCACAGCGGCACGTTGCATTGCTTCCACATCGAGCGGTGCGTTCAGCGCATACACGTAGGGCGCTGTCCAGGGCGGGCATATTTCTCCGCGAAAGACTCTATATTCGTAGGTTTTCGCCCGTGCGCTGTGGCGCGCATGAAAATCGCTTGTCTCCCGGGTTGCGCTGAGTACCCGGATGGATGCCGGTAAGGTGCGGTTCAACGCGCGGACAAGATTTGTCTCGGGAATCGGAGCCGCCAATGCAAATGACGCCACCTGGCCCAGCGCGTGCACGCCGGCGTCGGTTCGCCCCGATCCCTGGGGTAGCGCGTCTTCGCCGGTGATCCGGGCTAAGGCGTCGCGCAGTTCGCCTTGCACCGTCAAGCAGTCCGGTTGCACCTGCCAGCCGTGGAAGCTGGTGCCGTCGTAGGCCAGCACCAGCTTCCATACCGGATGATTCGCTGGCTGTTCTATCCCCTTCATTGCACTCCAGGCAGATCTTCGAGTGCCTTTTTGGGAAGGGCACTTCCTAACGTATATAGCAACCGAGGCTGCGATATACTCGGCCAAAGGTTAACCAGGGAACCGAAGCTGCCGCCCGCGTATCCACACCCATGGGCAGATCAAGGCGGCGAGACCGAAAGGCTGTGCTCGAAATCCATGGAACGAACCCCGGATAGAGCGCGTAATGCCTTTCATGCCGAGGAACCTTGCTTTTGACCGGCCAACGACCGCTCATCCGACAAAAGGCGAGCGAAATCTAGAGTCATCGGGCGACCATGCCGCATCTGCCATGCTAGCTCCTAACTATTGAGACAGAACGGCGAAGGCCCAAGGCCTGACCCCCGAGATTTTGACCCAACGATGAAAAATTCAGAATCCCGTCGAAGTTCCTATCGCCTTCCCAGGCTGTTCGTGTTGTGGTTTCGCCAGCATGGAGGGCGGGTTTTTCATAAGCTGCAAGCGACCGTGGCCATCGTGTCCGTGCTCAGCGCCTATATGCCGCTGCCGGCAGCGGCACAGCAAGCGCCCCCCGGCGGTCCACCTGCTCCTGCTGCCGCCGCGCCTCCCGCCCCGGGCCTTCCCCCGGCGCCGCAGCCCAATTACACCCAGCCGTTCGACATGCGGCCCGGGATCCACGACTTCAGTAAGCCGAACAAAGCTTTTCCCAACTTCCTCAAGACCTATGAGCCCAAGGCAGTGACGGCGCCGGTGACCACCAACTCCCAGCGGCTGGACGGCCTGGTGCACAACGGCAAGATTTACCTGAGCCTGGCCGATGCCATCGTGCTCGCCCTCGAGAACAACTACGATATCGCTATCCAGCGCTACAACCTCGACATTGCAGACACTGACTTGCTGCGGGCAAGGGCGGGCTCCAACCTTCTGGGTGTCAGCAGTGGCCTGGTCGAGGGCACGCTCAGTGGCACGACGACCAGTTCCAGTTCTCTCAGCTCGGGCGGTGGTCCAGGCGGAACATCGACGGCGGTTGGGGGCGCCGGCTCTGGCGCCGGTGGCATCGTCGTCACCACCAACGGTACTGGTCCGACGCCGGAGCAAATGGATCCTGTGCTTTCGGGAACGATTCAGTTGGAACGAACGACGAGCCCTCAGGCAACGCCTTTTGGCAGCGGCGGCCCTACCTTGAATCAAAACACGGACGAATACAATTTCAATTACAACCAGGGTTTCATCACCGGTACCCAGCTCCTGGTTGCTTTTGACAATAGCCGCATTACCACCAACAGTATCTTCAATCCCTACAGTCCGCAGTTGCAGTCAACCTTCCGCGCTACAGTAACGCAACACCTGCTGAACGGTTTTGGCCCCGGGATCAACGGCCGCTTCATTATCGAAGCCAAGAATGATCGCCGTATCAGTGACTCTGCTTTCCGCCAGCAGATCCTTTATACGATCAACCAGGTAGAGAACATCTACTGGGTACTAGTGAGCGACTACGAGGATGTACAGGCTAAACAGCGTGGTCTGGAGCAGTCGAGTCGTCTGGCTTCAGACAATCGCAAGCAATTGCAGATCGGCACGCTGGCCCCGCTGGACGTACTGAATGCGGACAACCAGGTATCCACCGACACCCAGGCGCTGATCACTTCACAGACCAAGCTGGAATATCAGCAGCTCATCATGAAGCAGGCGATCAGCCGCAATTTGAACGATCCAGCGCTGTACGGTGCACCTGTGATCCCCACGGATCGCGTCTCGCTGATTGAAATGGCTGAAGAGCGGACGCCGGTTGAGGAGTTGGTGCAAAAGGCATATGCCAATCGTCCCGAGATCGAGCAGAACATCCTCAATCTTCGGAACAACGAGATTACCCTTCGAGCGGTTAAGAACAACCTGTTGCCCACGCTGGACGTCTATGGCTTCTATGGCGCAGCGGCTCTTGGCGGCGCGAAAAGCCCTTCTTGCTCAACCGAGTTCTTTGGCCCGGATGCCTGTGATGTTCCCACCGTCGGCTATGGCACTACCTTCAGCAACCTGTTCAACAGTTCCGGTCCTGATAAGGGAGCGGGCTTCAATTTGAATATTCCGCTACGCAATCGCACTGCGCAGTCCTTGCAGGCGCGCGCCCTGCTCGAATATCGCCAGGCGGAGATGCGTCTGCAGCAGCTCTACATCCAGGTTCGCATCCAGGTCATCAACGCTCAGTACGCGCTCACCAACGACCGGGCAGCGGTGCAAGCCGCGCTGGCCGCCCGCGAGTACAACTTCCAGTCCTACCAGGCAGAGGTAAAGAAGTTGAGGCTGGGCGCTTCGACAACGGCAAACGTGTTGCAACAGGAGCGGAACCTTGCTTCTGCGGAAAACAACGTTATTTCCGCAGAAGCCACCTACGCAACCGACCGTGCCTCGCTGGAACAGCTTCTGGCGGAGACCCTGGACCAATACGGGATTCAACTCTCCGATGCGGTCACTGGCAGAGTGTCGAGGGACCCTATCATTCCTGGGCTGGAACCTGCAAAGGCTGCGCCCGAAGCCGGGTTACCGGCGCAGCAAGAGCAGTTGCAGCATACGGAGCAAATGCCGGCGATGCCGGTGATGCCGCCGCAACCCCAGCTGACTCCGCAAGAGCAGCAGGCTCTGCCGCCAACACAGCCGCCTGCGTCGAATACTCCGCCACCGCCACAGTAGCGGATCTCTATCTGGCACATTCTTTGTGCCAGATAGAGAAAGGTTTCACTCCGGTCGGGCGAGAATTGCGGATCACCTGCGGTCCTGTCCATCCCCAATAACGGCTGCTGAGGTAAGCGCTACCCTCCCCTTTGTCATCCCGCCTGCCCCGGCGCCGTGGGAGGAAGCCGAGGGACCTGCAGTGCGCCTCAGTCAGGCCGCGAATCTATACAAGTCACAACTAAAGTAACAACTATTCCCCGAAGGAAAGCCCCATCGACCGCGCAACGCCCTGAATATACTGCCGCCCCTGGGTGTACTCCGCTTCGCTATGCAGATGCTCCAGCATGAGCGGCGCTTCTGTCCCCAGCCGCGACAATTCCTGCAATAAAGTCTTGTAGTCAATCAGTCCGGTTCCGGGAATAACTTCCTGGATCCAGACCTGCACACCCGGCCCCCACTTGAGATCTTTCGCGTGGCAAGATTTAATCCACGGGCCCAGCTTGGCAAAGCACTCACGTATGCCGACGCTGTTGTTGTACAGGCGAACTGGATTGTTCATGGTGTTGCATACATCCAGGTGAACTCCAAAAGCCTTACGGTCTACCGCCTTTACCAGCCTGACGTACTCGTCCGGGCCGGTAGGAAAACTCCAGGGCATCATCTCAATGCTGAAACAAGTGCGCGTAGGTTTCACCGTATCGATGAGCTTGCGGCAGTTTTCAACCGTGGCGTCGATAAACTCCTGGCTCAGGTTTCTTGGGTTTTGCGCGTACCAGAGGTTGGGGTCGTAAGAGCCGGCGATATCGACACAATTGCGCGCACCTAATAATTCCGCGACCGCCAGCTTCTCGGTGACGTAGGCCATGTTCTGCCGGCGCTTCTCGGAGTCGGGATCGAGCATGTTCTTCCAGGCGCCGACTTCTGCAATCACAACATCCTGGCGAGCAAATTCCCTGACCAGGCCCGCAATCCGGTCCTTGTCGTTTACAGAAAGGTCGCTCGGGGCGTAGGCTGCGCGATATCCAAGATCGCGATGCGCTTTGGCCAGCACCGCAGGATCATCCGATTTCACGAAGATCGGGCCCCCAAGGCGCATCGCTTTCTCAGAGGCCTTTAGGACCTTGGAAGCTAGCGCACTGGCGGCGACGGAGCCGGTCCCGGCCATGAATCCGCGTCTCGAGATCATCGCGAACCCCAATCCTCGGTAACGTGACTAGAGTTCCGTCACATGCTCCAGCAAGTGAAAAAACTCAGGAAATGAAATAGCAGCAGCATCTGCTCCAATGACTTGTGTGTCTCCCTCGGCGCGCAGGGCGGCTACGGCGAAGGCCATAGCGATACGATGGTCCCCGCCCGAATCGACCACCGCGCCGTGCAGCTGTTGGCCTCCCGGCACATCGAGGCCGTCCTCGAATTCCTCTACCTCCGCGCCCATGGCGCGCAGGTTCCGAGCCACCAGCGCGATGCGATCGCTTTCCTTCACCCGCAGTTCGCGCGCATCGCGAATGCGTATGCCGCCACGCGTATACGGCGCAATCGCCGCCAGCACCGGCAGCTCGTCAATCAACTGTGCTGCCAACGACCCACTGATCTCGGTGCTGCCCAGGCCCTGCGGAGGTGCTGCCAGCTGCACGCTGCCAATCAGCTCACCCTGGTTCTCTTCAAGGTTCAGCACGCTGATCTTCGCTCCCAGCGCAGTCAATACATCGAGCAGCGTCGCCCGGGTGGGGTTCAGGCCCAACTGATCCAACACCAGGCTCGATTCGGGAAAGAGCGCAGCAGCGCAAAGGAAGAAAGCTGCCGAGGACATATCTCCCGGCACCGTAGCCTCGATCCCGTGCAGCTTCTGGCCGCCGGCGATCGTCACCGAGTCGGTGGTTCGGCTGACTTCCGCTCCGAAAGCGCGCAATGACAGTTCACCGTGGTCGCGCGTGCGTACCGCTTCGCTCACCGTGGTCGTACCCGCCGCCTGCAAGCCGGCAAAGAGCAGCGCGGTCTTCACCTGGGCACTGGGCACCGGCGTCCGGTACTCGATCCCGTGCAGCTTCGCGCCCTGAATCTCAACCGGCGCATGTCCGTCCGTCAGATTGATAGCCGCGCCCATCTCCAGCAGCGGCTTGCGCACCCGCTCCATCGGCCTGCGATTCAGCGAGGAGTCTCCCGACAAGGTGAAACCGCCCGCCTGGGCGGCCAGAAGGCCCGATAGCATGCGCATCGTGGAGCCGGAGTTGCCGCAGTCCAGCAATCTACTCGGCGGAGTCAACACGCCGGCACAGCCCTCCACCTCAACCGTATCGGCCGAGCGAGTCACTTTTGCGCCCATTTGTTGCATGCAAGCGAGACTGCTGGCGCAATCGGCTCCGGTGGAAAAGTTATGAAAGCGGCTGACGCCTTCCGCAATTCCCGACAGCAAGGCATAGCGGTGAGAGATGCTCTTATCGCCAGGCAGGCGCAGGGTGCCGATGAGATTACGCGCCGGATGGATAATCCGTTCGCTGGCATTTTCTAGGTGGAGGGTGTCAGTCAAATCTTCAGCCTCTGGGCGGGAAATAGGTTTGATGGCGCAAGGTTTATCCTATAGCGGTTTCGCAATTGGTGTAGACCGAAGCGACAGCTCTTTTCGTGGTTTTCTCCCAAAGAAAACCACACCTCGCGACCCTATATCAGGCCACAGTAATTGCGAAACCGCTTTAACTCGCGCCGGGTGGATTCAGAACCTTCAGCACCACCACGGTTTCGTCGTCGAAGCGCTCCACGCCGCCCTGGAAGGCTGAGAGTTCCTGGTAGATCGCATCCACCATGCCTTCGGCCGTGTTCTTGAGTTGGCGACCGACCAGCTCGATCAGCCGCTCGGTGCCGAACATCTCTTCCTGCTCATTGACCGCATCCACAATTCCGTCGCTGAAGAAGACAACCGCGTCACCGGGGCGGGTGGACAGCGTGAATTCCTCGTAGCTCACGTCCTTGAACATGCCCAGCGGAAATCCTTCGGCCTGCACCGTCTCTACTTGTCCTGCACGACAGAAAAGAGGCTGCACCGCGCCCGCGTTGGCAATTTGCAGGGTCTGTTTTTCATCGTTCCAGACGGCGAAGAGCATGGTCACATACTGCGCATCCATCTTGCGTTCTTGCAGGGAGTCATTCAGCTGCTTGAGCATCGCGGCAGGAGAAAGGGCCTGGCTGGTGGCCGCGCGCATGATCCCGCTGATCAGCGCTGCATAAAGCGCGGCTGGGGCAGCCTTGCCGCTAACGTCTCCCATGGCGATGCCGATACATTGGTCGTCGTAGCGCAGGAAGTCATAGAGGTCGCCCCCGATGGTGCGAGCGGGGAGAAATCTGGTGGCGAACTCGGCGTGCGGCATACGCCCTGGCGTGGGTGGTAACAGTCGCAACTGCACTTCGCGCGCCATATCGAGATCGTGCTCCAGCCGCTGTTCCTGGTGTGTCACCCGCTGGTAGAGCCGGGCATTCTCGATGGCCACGGCGATCTGCGACGCCAGCGTCACCAGGGTGCGCTGATGATCTTCGTTGAAGTAGTTCACGCGCACATGCTCCAGGTCGAGCACGCCGATCACCTTGCCCTTATAGAGCAGGGGAACCGCCATCTCAGAGCGCGTCTCCGGGTTCACCATGTAGTAGCGCGCATCTTTGCGCACGTCGCCGGTGTGGATCAGGCGCCGCTCGCGGACCGCGGTGCCGACCAGGCCGCGATCCAGCGGAACCTTTTCCGACGGCATGACCGGGTGGCCAAAGCGCACAGCGTACTGAATCTCCAGCACTTGCTCGCGCTCGTTCAACAACAGGATGCTGAACATCTGGTAGTCGATGAGCCTTCGTAGAAGTTCACCGATGCGCTCCAGCAGTGGATCGAGATCCAGGATCGAGGTAACTTCGCGAGCGATTTCATTGAGCACCGCGAGGGTTTGCGCCTGCCGGGCCACGCGCGTGTAGAGGCGCGCGTTTTCAATCGCCTGCGCCACACGGGAGGCGGTCAGCTCCAGTAAACGGCGGTGTTCCGGCTGGAAATAGCCGACCTGCTCGGATTGCAGATCCATCACGCCAATCACCCGGTTCTTCACGATCAACGGCACTGCCAGTTCCGAACGGACATCGTCATTGGCGCTGATGTAGTTTTCCGCGTGCCGCACATCCTCGAGCAGTATGGATTCGCGCTGCTCCGCGGCGCGGCCGACGACTCCTTTGCCCACACGGATCTTCAGCCGCTCGACCTCGGGGTTGTGGCCAATCTGAAAGCGCATGCGCAGGTCGTTGGTCCGCTCATTCAGGAGCAGGATGGCGAAGATCTTGTAGTCGATCACAGCTCGCACCAGGTCCGCGGTGCGATGCATCAGGGTCTGGAGATCGAGGGTGGTATTGAGGGTATTGGCCAGGCGCATGAGGAACTCGGTCTGGACCGGGTCCACGCGCGCAGCGACGGTCGGCTGCGGAGCCTGAGAGCTGGGACGATAGTCGCCTTCAAACGATTGCGTAGCAATGGCTTGCGCCGGTTTCTTCTCTGCTTCGGCGTCGTCTTGGTCGCGGGGAGGAGTCATACCAACATCGAGCCATCATAGAGCATTTCACTCGGCCCGGGAGGGCTGCTCCAGTAAGGGTGGGTCTCCAGTAACGACGGCGGGTGGCATCCGATCGCAAAAGGGCTAAAGAGGGTATGCGAGAGCCGGAGCGAAGCGCAGTGGAGGGACCTGCTGTTCCTTTCCCTACCCCTTAAGCCCCCTGCGCTTTTTACTCTGCCAGAATCGGCTAGCCTTCGCCCTGATACTCCCGCAAGATAGCGACGCTAGCGCTGGCGCCGATTCGCGTGGCGCCGGCCTCCAGCATGGCCCGCGCATCCGCCAGGGTGCGAATGCCGCCGGAAGCCTTCACCCCGCAGCGACTCCCCGCAACCCCCCGCAGAATCGCCACGTCGGCCGGCGTGGCTCCGCCAGTAGAAAACCCAGTACTGGTTTTGAGGAAATCAGCCCCCGCCATCAGGGCCAACTCAGAGGCGCGTAGCTTCTCCTCCACGCTAAGCAGCGACGTCTCCAGAATCACCTTCACCAGCGCACCGGCATCATGTGCTATCTGCACCACTCCGCGAATATCCTGCTCCACCAATGCATTCATACCGGATTTCAGCAAGCCGAGATTCATCACCATGTCCAGCTCATGCGCGCCCAGCTTAAGCAAGGCCATTGCTTCTTCGCGCTTGCTGGTGGCAAGATTGGCCCCCAGCGGAAAGCCGACCACCACACCAACGGGCACACCGCTGCCCACCATCACCGAGTGCGCCAGAGATACCCACGCAGGGTTGACCATGGCACAGGCAAAACGGAAGGCGGCCGCCTCCTCACATAACTTCACCACTTGTTGCCGGGTCGCCTCCGGCTTCAACAAGGTGTGATCGAAAACCGAAGCAAACGCAGATGCGTTCGCCAAACTGGCAGTAGCAAAACCCTCTACGTCGAAATATCCAGAACCGTGATCGATCTCCGGTTGCAGCACTTTGGTGGTCATGAAACAGGCTCCCTTCTCCTGGTTGACTCCGGGTGGGACTCTATGCCCTTCGAGCAGTAAAGATCAACTGAATTACGCTTCATCTGGGTTAAAAATGCGGATATCGGGAAGGTTACGGAAGCGCTCCAGGTAATCCATTCCGTAACCGACCACAAAATGATTGGGAATGCTAAACGCCACATAATCAGCGTCGATCTTCTCCAGCCGCCGCGCCGGCTTGTCCAGGCAGGTTGCGATTTTCAGGGTCTTTGGCTTGTGCTGCAGCAACAGCTTGCGCAAAAAAACCAGGGTCAGGCCGGTGTCCAGAATGTCTTCGACCAGGATCACGTTGCGGCCCCCGATCGGAGTATCCAAATCCTTGATCAATCTTACCGCGCCGCTGGTCTTTACCCCCTTGTAGCTGGAGATGGCCACGAAGTCGAAAGTGGTCTCCACCGAGATGCTCCGCGCCAGGTCGGCGAGAAAGACGGCGGCTCCCTTCAGTACTCCGACCAGCAGGATGGCCTCCCCGGCAAAGTCGTGGCTTATCTGCGCGCCGATTTCCGCCACCCGGGCGGCGATCTCTTCGCGGCGGAACAACATTTCGTGCTCGTGCTCTCTCATTGGCGCATTCTTCCATGAATCCCTGTGCGAAAGCACCCGGCTATACTGTATAGAACGACGCACGCATGTATCCCTTCATTCACATCGGACATTTTTCCATCGGCACCTTTGGCCTTTGCCTGTGGTTGGCGTCCGTCTGCGCCTGCTGGGTGCTGTATTGCAATTTTCGCCGTTTTGGCATCGATGCCGACGCCGTCGGGGTTGCAGCTTATACCACCGTGGGCGGAGTGCTCGGGGCCAAACTATGGCATGTTCTGGAAGATCCGACGCTGCTCATCCACCACCCGGTGCTGGTTCTCTTTGACCGTGCGGGGTTTGCCTGGTTCGGTGGCTTACTGGTTGGGATTGCGGTGTTGGTATGGTCGGGTCGGCAAGCAAGAATCGGAGGGCTGGGCATGCTGGACCTGGCCGCTCCAGCGGTCTCCGTGGGTTACGGGGTTGGCCGCATCGGCTGCCTGGTTTCAGGCGACGGCGACTACGGCATTCCTACCGGCCTGCCATGGGGTATGAGCTTTCCCCACGGACTTGTTCCCACCAGCCAGAGGGTCCACCCCACGCCGATTTATGAACTGCTCGTCGCCTTGCTGATTGCCGCATACTTATGGCGTCGCGGGGCGAAGTCCGGCGACGGTCGCACTCCGCCGCTGGGTCAGATTACCGGCGAATATTTAGTACTCAGCGGGGTAGCTCGCTTCCTGGTGGAGTTCATCCGCATCAATCCGCGCATCTACTGGGGCATGAGCAACGCTCAGGTGGCGAGCCTGGGTTCCATCGCTGCCGGCGTTTTGCTTATCGTATGGGCCCGGCGCCACAGCACCACGGTGATTGCCCCCGAAGGGACGCCGGTCGAAGCCGCATCCCGGCACTAATGGGCTGCGGAAAACTCTGAACGAAGGGCACGGGTTTTACGGGTTACGGAGTTTTGTATTCGGGCACGACTTTTAGTCGGGCCGTTGCGGCGCAAAAAGATCTGTGCTGATGGTGTGTGAGAACCTATTCAAGCCGGACGATGCCTTAACTCCTGGACGGGTGCCCCATGTTCGCCCCAGCGTACATGGGCCGGATACGATCTTTTTCGAATGCTTTCACTCCCTCTATCACGATTTAATCGCGAGTGAAAGCTTTGCAAGGGCTTCGCCCATCCTATTCGGCCCATGTACGCTGGGGCGGACATGAGGCGCCCGTCCAGGAGTTAAGGTCTTGAGTGAGCTTGAGCAGCTTTTTCCGCTGGCCCCGGCCCGTAGCCGCAAAGAACAACCGAGAGGAGAACCATGGCTCAATCCGATCAACTACGCGTACCCGAACCTGCGCGCACCGACGCCAAGTCTTTCGAACTGCTGCGTGTCTGGATCGCGCATCAGGATCAGCACATCAGCCTGCGTGTGGGCGTCTGGAAAGAACCCGAAGCCTGGGGAATGATGCTGGCCGATCTGGCGCGCCACATCGCGGCCGCCTTCGAGCAATCAGAGAAACGCGACCCGGAGGAGATGCTCACCCGCATCAAAGCCGGTTTTGAGGCGGAGATCGCCTCACCTACCGAGGAGGTTCACGGCGAACTTGCTGGTTGAAACATTGAATGATCTAATCACGATCCGTGGCGCACGAACCCACAACCTGAAGAACATCGACTGCGATCTGACTCACGGCAAACTCACCGTGGTTTCCGGCGTTTCAGGCTCGGGTAAATCCTCGCTCGCTTTTGACACCATCTATGCGGAAGGCCAGCGCCGCTACGTCGAGTCTCTCTCGGCGTACGCCCGCCAGTTCCTGGAGCGCATCGAGAAACCGGACGTGGACCTGATCGACGGTCTGGCGCCGGCGATCGCGATTAAGCAAAAAAACACGACGCGCAATCCCCGGTCCACGGTGGCCACGGCGACTGAGATTTACGATTACCTGCGTCTGCTCTTCGCGCGCTGCGGCACCGCGCATTGCATCGTTTGCGGTGGGGTAGTGAGGCGCGACACGGTGGATGAGATTGCCACCTCCATCCTCGCCCTGGGTGAGGGAACTCGACTCTACGCACTGTTTCCGGTAAAGCCGCGCGCCGTCGTTGAAGCGGAAGGCCAAGCGAAGCACGCAACCCCTAAGCGGACCAAGAAGGCCGCGGCAAAAACCTTCGTGAACCCGGCGCTTCCAAGCGATGCCTTCAAGGAGCGGCTGACCGAACTGCGCGCCCGCGGTTTCAATCGCCTCTACCAAAACGGCAAGATCGTGGAATTTGCCAACCCCGAGTCGCTGCTCGATCTCGACTTTCAGCAGGGGGTCTACGCGCTGGTCGATCGCCTGGTCGTCTCGGCCGAGAACCGGGCGCGCATTGTGGATGCCGCCGAGATCGGCTTTCGCGAGTCTGGGGAAATTGAATATGAAACCGTTTCGCGGGATGCGGAAACAGAACCGAAACGGCTGCGCTTTTCCCAGGCCTTTGAATGCAAGCTCTGCCACCGCATCTATCGCGAGCCCGAGCCCAGGCTGTTCTCGTTCAACAACCCGTTTGGCGCCTGCGAGCGCTGCCAGGGCTTTGGCAACACCATCGACTTCGATCTCAACCTGATTATCCCGGATAAACAGAAGACCCTGAACGAAGGCGCAATCGATCCCTGGACACGGCCCAAGTATCGCCCCTACCAGGGGGAACTGCGAAAGGCCGCCCTGCAGCACGGCATTCCGCTCGACACGCCCTGGAGAGAACTCACCACGGCGCAGCAGGAGTTTGTGCTCGATGGTCACGGGTCTTTTCTCGGCGTCCATGGGTTCTTCGCGTTTTTGGAGCGCAAGAAATACAAGCTGCACGTGCGCGTGATGCTGAGCAAGTATCGCGGCTACGCGACTTGTCCCGACTGCAAAGGAACGCGCCTGAGAGCGGAAGCCCGGGCGGTCCGCATCAACGGCAGCAATATCTGCGAGGTGGCCGCGCTCACCATCCGCGAAGCCAAATACTTTTTCGAAGGACTCACCCTGACCCGGCAGCAGCAGGAAATTGCCGGCGGCATTCTGGTTGAGATACAACAACGGTTACATTTTCTCGACGCCGTTGGCCTCGAGTACATCACCCTCGACCGGCTCGCGTCCACCCTCTCGGGCGGCGAATCGCAGCGCATCCAGCTGGCTACTTCGCTGGGCTCGCGCCTGGTGGGCGCTCTCTATGTCCTCGATGAGCCGTCCATCGGCCTGCATACCCGCGACACCGCCAAGCTGATACGTATCCTGGAAGAATTGCGCGATCTGGGCAACACCATCCTGGTGGTGGAGCATGATCCGGATGTGATTCGCGCCGCCGACTGGCTGGTCGACCTCGGTCCTGGCGCGGGAGAATTGGGAGGCCGCATTCTGGCCTCGGGCACGGTCGAAGAAGTGGAGAGAAACCCCGACTCCCTTACCGGCCGCTACTTGAATGGGCAGCTCACCATTCCGATCCCCACACGGCGGCGTGAGCCAATGCGGGAGAAGCTGGTGCTGCGTGGAGCCCGCATTCACAACTTGAATGGACTCGACGTCGAGATTCCCATGGGCATGCTCGTCTGCATCACCGGGGTTTCCGGCTCGGGAAAGTCGACCCTGGTGCACGACGTGCTGTACCCCGCGGTGGCGCATGCACTGGGAAAGAGCGAAGGCGGAGATCCTTCGCACCTCTACCGCGAACTCAAGGGGGCGGAACGCCTGAACGACATCGTCCTGGTTGACCAGGCGCCGATCGGGCGCACTCCGCGCTCCAACCCGGTCACCTACATCAAGGCATTCGATGCCATCCGCGAACTGTTTGCGGCGCAACCCGAGTCCCAGCGACGGGGATATACGGCGGGGCACTTCTCCTTCAACGTACCCGGAGGACGGTGCGACGTCTGCGAGGGCGACGGTACCGTTACCGTGGAGATGCAGTTCCTGGCCGATGTCGAGCTGCCCTGCGAGGAGTGCAATGGAAGCCGCTACAAGGCCAGCGTGCTGGAGGTAAAGTACCGGGGGAAGAGCATCTACGAGGTGCTCAACCTGACCGTCAAAGAGGCCCTGCGCTTCTTTACCGGCCAGACGCGCATTCTGGAGAAGCTGGCGGTACTGGACGAGGTAGGGCTGGGATACGTGCGGCTAGGCCAGTCGGCGACTACTCTTTCGGGTGGGGAAGCGCAGCGGGTCAAACTGGCGGCCCATCTTGCCCTCGGGCGCAACGCCGCCGGACGAGCCGGCAACGGGAAGGGACGGCGAAGAAGGCCGGCAGCCGGGTGCTCTATATCCTGGATGAACCGACGACAGGACTGCACTTCGACGACGTGAGCAAATTGTTAACCGCCTTCAAGCGGCTGATCGACGCGGGCGGCTCGCTGATAGTTATCGAGCACAACCTGGACGTCATCAAGTCCGCCGACTGGGTGATCGATCTGGGGCCGGAGGCGGGAGCTGGCGGAGGCCGGGTTGTGGCGGCGGGAACCCCGGAGCAGGTGGTGCAGACGCCCGGCTCCCATACAGGCTATTGGCTGGGGCTTGCGCTGGCGGCGCAAGAGGTGCGGGCCGGGCAATGAGGCTAAACAGGTTTCTCTGCCTTTTTGCTACGGCGTTGCTGCTGGCGGCAGCAAGAGGGCAGGCGCAAAATCAACTCCCTCCGGGAACTCAGGATCCGGATAGCGCACCCTCCGCCGCCAAGGGAACCGTACAGAGCAAGCCTGAGCGGGATGCGGCCGAAGCCAAAATCGACCAGCACGATTTCGAAGCGGCCCGCCCGTTGCTGCAGAAGTATCTGAGCCGAAATCCGAACGACGCGCGAGCGCTCTTTGATCTTGGCTACGTGGAGGATGCCGGCAGCCACGACGTCGCCGCCGCCGCCGATTACCGCAAGGCCATCGCCGCCGATCCAAAGCAGTTTGAGGCACGCCTGGCTCTAGGCTTGTTGCTGGCCCACCAGGCTAAGTTCGACGATGCCCGCGTGCAACTCGAGCAAGCTACGCAACTGTCTCCGCAACCGCCCAACCCGGCCGCCCAGGCAGAGGCCTTCCGATCGCTGGCCGAACTGGACCGCAGTAGCGATCCGACAGCCGCCCGGGATGCCCTGATGTCCGCGCTCAAACTGAGCCCCGAAACCCCGAGCGATCTGCTGTTGACCGCCCAGATCGCCGAATCCAATGGCGATCTGGAACTGGCGCAGACTGCGTACCAACGCGTGTTGGCGCGCCGTCCGGCGGTCTCAGAGAGCATGCAGTCGGCGGCCAACGCCGGGCTGGCCCAATTGCTGATCAAGCAAAAGAAGTACAGCGATGCCGAACCTTTGCTCAAGAGCGGTTTGCAGCGCGACCCTCGTGACCCGGGACTGAACGCGCAACTGGCTACTGCTTTGCTGGCCCAGGGAAAGGATGATGAGGCACTCCCGGTCCTGGAGACTTTGCGGCAATTGGAGCCGGACAATGCCTCGATCGACCAAATGCTGGCCGACGCCTATTCCCAAGCCGGACATCCCGAGAAGGCGGACCCTATCTACGCCCGGATGGCGCTGGCGCACCCCGAAAATGAGGAGATTCTTGCTGGGCAGGGCGAAAATCTGATCCGGGAGAGGCAATATCCGCAGGCCCAGAGCGTTCTGGAGCGGGCAGTCCGGCTCAAACCCGACGACGGCGACGCCTGGAGCGGCCTCGCCTTTGCCGCCTCGGAAAATAAACAGTATTCAATAGCGCTGCATGCTCTTTCCATGCGAGCAAAATATCTCGAGGAGACTCCAGCTACTTACTTCCTTTGGGCCACCTCGTACGATAATCTTCACCAATCGAAGCAAGCGCAGGAGTACTATCATAGATTCCTAGCAGCTGCCGGCGGTAAGTTCCCCGACCAGGAATGGCAAGCCAAGCATCGACTCGTTGCTCTTGGTGGAAGTCATTAACGAAAGACGTACCGTTAGCCCTCAGAGAGGTGCCCTATGCGGTTCGTGGCCACGACCCTCGCCGTCTCTTTCCTAGCTTTCAACCTTTCCTGTACCTGCGCCTTTGCGGTGGATGAAAGAATTGCCGATCCGCAGGCCATGGCCGCCCTCATGGCCAAGGCCGATCAGGCCCAACCCAAAGATCAATGTTTCCTCTACGCGGAACTGGTGCACCAGATGACTGAACTCGCCGGCCAGCAGCTCACCGCAGGTGATGCGCGAGCCTCGGAGACATTGCACCTGATCCAGAAGTATGCCCAAAAGATCCACATGGGGGTAGCCGAGGACGGCAAGAAGATGAAGAATGCCGAGCAGTTGATGCGGCACACCTCGTATCGGCTGAACGATATTCTGAACGCCGCCTCCTTTGATGACCGGCAAGTGCTCCAGTCGACCTTGAAACAGCTGCAGCAGGTGCAAACTGAATTGATGATGCAGGTCTTCAAGAAATAACCCCTGTCCCCTTGCGATGAAAAGAACCGTGGCCATCACGGGTGTCTGGATAGTCCTGGCGATTTCCCCCCTATTCGGCCAGTCTAAAAAAGACCCCCTAACCGAGCAGCAGATCGAAGACGTGCGCGAGGCTGGAGATCAGCCCCTGGAGCGGATCAAGCTCTTCGTCGGATATGTCGAAGAGCGGTCTAAAGGGATCCACGAGCTCAATGCGGATGCCAGGGCGCAGAACAAGACCGTGCGGCTGCACAACTTGTTCGACGAGTTCACGCGCCTCTCCGATGACCTTGAGGACAATATGGACAACTTCAACGAGCAGCATGCCGATCTGCGCAAGGTGCTCAAAGAGGTTGTCGACAAGAGCACTCAATGGGGTACCGTGCTCAACGAGCCGCCGGCCAGCAACCAATACGACTTTGTGCGCAAGACGGCAGTAGAGTCCAACCAAAGCGTGCATGAAGCCGCCGTACAGATGCTGGCTGACGAAGAGAAATATTTCATCGAAAAGAAGAAGGAAGAAAAGGCGGCGGCAAAAGCAGCCGAGAAGTCAGAAACCAGGTAAGGGAGTGACTTTGCTTTCTTCGCAACCCTGTTTGCCTTAAGGTAAAGTCCTGCTACGCTGAAATCGGTGAATCCCGAATTGCACTCGCTGTTTACGGAAGAGTACCGCGCCCTCCGGCCGCGGGCTCCCATCCCTTCTCTTGAAATTCGTTTCCGCCGCTTCACCAGCCTCAACACCACCATTCGCTTGCGTGAAGGACGAATGCATGTGCACCTATCGGATCTGCTGGAGGGTGCGCCGGAAAGCGTTTTGCGTGCCATCGCCCATATCCTGTTGGCCAAGCTTTACCGCAAGCCGTTGAATGCGGTGCAAACTACTCGCTATCGCAGGTTTGCGTCGAGCGAAGCGGTGATCCGCCAGACGGAACTGATTCGTCAGTCCCGTGGGCGCAAGAAAATGCTCGGACCGCAGGGCCAGCATTACGACCTCGACGAGGTTTTTGAGAGCCTCAACCGCAGGTTCTTCCACGGTTTGATGGGCCGGCCCCTACTCACTTGGAGTGGCCACGTGGCCAAACGCAGTCTGGGGCATTACGACCCGGCACACAACACGATTGTCGTCAGCCGCGTCTTCGATCGCAAGAACACGCCTCGTTACGCAGTGGAGTACCTGCTCTATCACGAGATGCTGCACTTGAAGCATCCGGTAAAAGTCCGCGGAGGCCGCCGCTGCGTCCATCCCCGCGAATTTCAGATGGAAGAGCGCCTCTTCCCCGAATGGCATCAAGCCAAGGAATACCTGAAGACGATCTAATACAGAGCGTCGGGATGATAAAGGGAAGAGGGGTTAAACCAATGAGCAGTTGCGTTAGGAAAGGCGCACTGCAGGTCCCTCGGCTGCGCTCGGAGCCTGTGACTTTATAGATCTTTCGCGTGAAGTCCTCGACTTTAAACAAAATCGTCATCCTGACCGGTGGTAGCCGTGAGCGACCTCGTTGAGAGCCTGGACTTTGATCTTTCGCGTGAAGTCCTCGACTTTCAAACAAAATCGTCATCCTGAGCGGAGCGCTTCACAGATCTGTCGGGTGACACAGTACTTATGGCGCGTAGTCGAAGGACCTCGGTAGTGCTTACCTTACCCATGCTGCTCGGAGCTTTTCAACCACTGAAGCCCGTACTGGGACCCGCCTTCGTTTTCCCGAGTTCAAACGACCCGGTACATAGCTGGGGATGCAAGACGATTACGGCAGATGAAAAGATGTAACAGTGACCGTCAAGTGCGCACCGCGGCAGATCCTGTTTTTGGCTTCGGTGATTAGAAAGCTCCGAGCAGCATGGGTAAGGTAAGCACCGCCGAGGTCCTTCGACTGCGCGCCCCAAGTGCTGTGTCACCCGATAGATCTGTGAGGCGACGGGATGACAAAGTAGAGTGTAGCCCTCACCTCAAGTTACGAATCGCTCTGTTCCTTCGGTCCAAACAACGCATCGAGGAGCAATAAAATCCCGCCAGTCACAATAGCGGAATCGGCAACATTGAAATCCGGCCAGTGGTAGTGAATGATGTGTACTTCAAGAAAATCAATCACCGAGCCGAACCGCAGCCGGTCGTAAGCATTCCCCAGGGCGCCGCCGAGGATGAGCGCCAGCGCAACCGAAGTGGCCGTGATGTTGCGGCCCAGCTTCAACAACGCGACCAATACAGCAACCGCCGCCAGCACAGAAAAGACAAGCAGCATCCACCGCACGCGCGCAGGCGAGCCGGAATCGTTGAACATGCTGAAAGCCGCGCCCGGGTTCTCCACGTGACTGATGGCGAATACGTGGGCAATCACCACCACATGACTGCCCAGTTCGATCCGGGTGGACGCTAGCCATTTCGTAACTCGATCCGCAACGATGACAATTGCCGAAAGCAGCAGGAGCCAGCCCCTGTAATCCTTCTTGGGGTTGGTCATGCGCTGGGTTTGCTTTCTTCCGGTGGAACCCCCATCTGATCGAGCGCGGCCGAGCAGCGTTCGCAGACGGTAGGCCAGCGCCAATCCTCCCCCACGTGCACGGAGTAGTTCCAGCAACGCTCGCACTTGGTGCCATCGGCCAGCAGCGTGGTCGCGATGACCTGCTGCGACGGTCCAATCAGCACTTCTACCTGGGAGACGTTCAACAGCTCTTTCAAGCTGTCCCGGTAGCGTTCCATCAAGGCGCTCATCGTCTGGGGAACCTCCAGAACCAGCCGCGCATCCAGCGCCTTGCCAATCTGCTTTGCCTGCCGTGCCTCTTCCAGGCTCTTTAGCGCTTCGTCACGAATTGCCAGCAAACCCGCCCAGTCATTCATGAATTCCGCATCGATGGTCGCCGCCAGGCTCGCCGGGTCCGGGAAGCGCTCCAGGTGCACGCTGGGCAGGCGGTTGCCCATCTCCGGCATGTATTGCCAGATCTCGTCGGCAGTAAAGGTAAGCAGCGGCGCTACCAGGCGCACCAGCGCTTCGGCAATCATCCACAGGACGGTTTGCGCGGAACGGCGCGCGGTATTCTGCGGCGCGAAAGTATAAATCCTGTCTTTGACGGCATCAATGTAGAGCTGGCTTAGATCCGCCACGGCGAATTCATTGAGCGCGTGGTAGATGCGATGAAATTCAAAGTCTTCATACCAGCGCAGGATCTTTTCCGTGAGTTCGCGGGTACGCACCAGCATGTACTGGTCGAGAGGCGGCATTTCCTCCCAGGGCACCGCATCCCGCTCGGGCTGAAAGCCATTCAAGTTGCTCAACAGGTAACGAAAGGTGTTGCGCAGCTTGGTGTAGGTCTTCGAGACCCGCTGCATCAGGTTCTCGCTGGCGGCTACATCTTCCCGGAAATCGACCGATGCCACCCAGAGGCGAACAATCTCCGCCCCCAGACGCTGTGCGATGTCGATGGGATCGACGCCATTACCCAGGCTCTTCGACATGGCGCGGCCCTGCTCGTCCAGCGTCCACCCGCAGGTGGCGGCCATGCGGTAAGGCGCGGTGCCACGAGTGCCGACGGCGCAAAGCAGGGAAGACTGGAACCATCCCCGATGCTGGTCGCCACCCTCAATATAAAGATCGGCAGGCCAGGGAAGATCCTTTTCGACGCCCAGAACGGCAGCCTGGCTGGCGCCGCTCTCAAACCACACATCGAGGATATCCATCTCCTTCTTGAAGTCAGCCGCACCGCACGACAGACAAGTGATCCCCGGAGGCAGAATTTCCCCTACCTCGCGCACATACCACGCATCCGCGCCTTCCTTCGCAAAGAGGTCGACGATCCGCTTGTTGACGGTCTTATCGTTCAGGGGCTTGTGGCACTTGAGGCAGAGAAAGACCGCAATGGGCACGCCCCAGATCCGCTGCCGCGAGATGCACCAGTCGGGACGGGAAGAGACCATGTTCGAGATGCGCTCCTGCCCCCATTGGGGATCCCACTTCACCCGTCCGATCTCGTCCAGAGCGCGCTGGCGGAAGGTGGTCATCGAACCATCCGCGCGCACCATCGGTGTTTCCATGCTGATGAACCACTGCTCCGTGGCGCGGAAGATCACCGGCCGGTGGCAGCGCCAGCAGTGCGGGTACGAGTGAAAAATATCTTGCCGGCCCATCAGGGCGTGCCGTTCGATCAGTAGGTTGATGATGGGTTCATTAGCCTTGAAGACATAAAGCCCCTCGTATTCCGGCAGCCCCTGGCGCAGATGCCCGCCGTCGTCCACATCACTGATCTGCCGCAATCCGTAGCGCGCGCCGGTGGCGAAGTCATCCACGCCGTGCGCCGGCGCCGTGTGGACGGCGCCAGTGCCCTGATCGGTGGTCACATAAGTTGCCAACACGCCCAGGATCGAGCGCTCCAGGAAGGGGTGGGCGAAGGTGACGCGCTCCATCCGCGAACCCGGAAAACGAGCAATCTCGTGGGCACTCTCCAACCCACAGGCAGCGCGGGTGGCGGCTGCCAGGGCCTCCGCGACGATGTAGACGTCCCCGTCCTGCTCCAGGGCCACATACTCAAAATCGGGATGAAATGCCACTGCGAGGGAGGCGGGCAGGGTCCAGGGCGTCGTGGTCCAGATGATGGTCGAGACCCGCTTTCCAGCCAGCCGGAGATCGATCGCCTCTGCGGGGCTGGTCAGCCGGTAGCGAACATACACGCTGGGGCTGGTGTGCATCTCGTATTCGATCTCCGCTTCGGCCAGCGCTGTACGGTCGTGCATGCACCAGAGGACCGGCTTCAGGCCCTTGTAAACAAAGCCCGTTTCCAGGAAGCGAAAGAGCGTCTCGATGATTTTCGACTCATACTCCGGCGTCATAGTGGAGTAAGGAAGGCTCCAGCGGCCGAAAACCCCCAAGCGCTTGAACTGGTCTCGCTGCAGGTCGAGATACTTCTGGGCGTACTCGCGGCAGGCGCGGCGCACCGCGATAGCCGGCATTTCCAGCTTCTTGCGGCCTAGTTTCTCGTCGACTTTGATCTCGATTGGCAGGCCGTGGCAATCCCAACCCGGCACATAGGGCGCATTGAACCCAGCCATCGTCTTCGATTTCACGATGAAATCTTTAAGGCATTTGTTCAGCGCGTGTCCCAGGTGAAGGGGCCCGTTGGCGTAGGGAGGGCCGTCGTGCAACACGTAGCTGGGCGCATCCTGTCGGACCGCCCGAATTTGCTCGTAAAGCCTGTCCTGCTCCCAGGTGGCCAGCCTTTTAGGCTCGTTCTGGGGCAGATTTGCCTTCATAGGGAAGTCGGTTTGGGGTAGATTGAGAGTCGCCTTGAGTTCGGGCGGAGCCGGCATTGTTTCTCCAGTCGAAAAACGTGCAAAACCTTATTGTAGCTTTGCCCCGTCAAAAGGGTGCCGGGCAGCTTAATTGTCTCGTTGTCGTAAAAGTTAACGAGCGGCTTACCTCAAGCAGGAAAAAGGTGTCTAATACTTTTTAATGGATCTTGAACAGATACGGGCTCCGTATTCCTGGAGAGAGACAAGCCGGACGAGAGAGTCGTCCATAATGAGGAGATAGGCGGAGAGAGGCTTACACGCCCTCTTTTCTCATACGTTCTATGGCCAATCAGGTTTTAGTACCTCCGGAGCTGGATAAGCAGGATCAGCCAAGAGAACCCAAGTTGCTTGCCGAGATCATCGATGAGCCGGCGTGGAAGACGATCGCCGACAACATCTATGACTTGTTTTACCCCCGGAAGCTTCCGCCTCTTGTCCTGACGTCAAAGCCGATAGCGGTCGTCGACCCGATGAAAGAGGACCGGGGTCGCGCCGCCTCCATCATCTCTGTCGTCACCCACGTAGTGGTCATCGCCCTCATCCTGTGGGCGTTCATGGCGGTCAAGAAAGCAGTGACCAAGAAAAACCAGCTGGTCACCAACATCGACGTACCGCAATACATGCCGATCGCCCCCAAGGGACCGCAGATGGGCGGCGGCGGTGGCGGCGGTTCGCATGACATTTTGCAAGCCCCTAAGGGCCGTTTACCCAAGTTCGAAGAGCAGCCGATCGTTCCTCCGATGGTCATCAAGAACGACCATCCAAAACTAACTGCGGACCCGGCGATCATGATGCCTAAGGACATCCAGTTGCCCAACAACAACCTACCCAATCTGGGCGATCCGCGGACCAGTGTGGTTGGTCCGGCTTCTAACGGCAGCGGCAGCGGTGCCGGCATGGGCACCGGGTCGGGTGGAGGTATCGGCTCGGGCAAAGGGAATGGATATGGTCCGGGTGAGGGCGGCGGGTACGGCGGTGGTCTTTACCATGTGGGTGGCGGCGTTTCTGCTCCGCAGCTGATTTTCTCGCCCGACCCTGAGTTTTCTGACGAGGCCCGGCGCGCGAAGTATCAGGGCGTCTGCGTTGTTTCGTTGGTGGTTGACGCGCAGGGCAACCCGCAGCGGGTCGCGGTGGTGCGCCACCTGGGCATGGGGTTAGATGAAAAGGCGGTGGAGGCGGTGAAGCAGTATAAGTTCAAGCCGGCCACCCTACAGGGCAAACCAGTGCCCGTGGAAGTAAACATCGAGGTTAACTTCCGCATTTACTAACCAGGCAGTGGAGACCCGCAGGTCGCTCCAGGCGTGCGGGTCTTTTTGTGGAAACCACCTCGCAAACAACGTTTGCGAGCTGCTCCCTCTAAAGCCCGAAGTCTTTTCTTAATCTTTACGGCCCGACTAAACAGCTTGCGGAAAAACCCATTTTTCTGAAGGGTACGGCCTAAAGAGTCGGCGTGAGAACTACCCTCTCCAAATTCAGTCCCGCAGAGCCTGCCTTGTCGAACGGGGACGGCTGAAAGCCAACCTTGTCCAAAATTAGCCTTGTCCAAATTAGCCCTTTTCGACTCTGTCCCTCCACCTCCAACCATGTCAAAGGTGCGCCACCACCCTCAACTTTGTCATCCCGAGAGCCTGTGACTTTTTTGATTGCTTCGCGTGAAGTCCCTGACTTTAAACAAAAATCGTCATCCTGAGAGCCTGTGACTTTATAGGTATTTCGTGTGAAACCCTCGACCTCAAACAAGATCGTCATCCTGAGAGCCTGTGACTTTATAGGTATTTCGTGTGAAACCCTCGACCTCAAACAAGATCGTCATCCTGAGAGCCTGTGACTTTATAGATCTTTCGTGTGAAACCCTCGATCTCAAACAAAATCGTCATCCTGAGAGCCTGTGACTTTATAGATCTTTCGTGTGAAACCCTCGACCTCAAACAAAATCGTCATCCTGAGAGCCTGTGACTTTATAGATCTTTCGTGTGAAACCCTCGACCTCAAACAAAATCGTCATCCTGAGAGCCTGTGACTTTATAGATCTTTCGTGTGAAACCCTCGACCTCAAACAAAATCGTCATCCTGTGAGCCTGTGACTTTATAGATCTTTCGTGTGAAACCCTCGACCTCAAACAAAATCGTCATCCTGAGAGCTTGTGACTTTATAGATCTTTCGTGTGAAATTCCTCGACCTCCCAAAAAATCGTCATCCTGAGTGGAGCGCCTCACCGATTCGTCGCGTGGCACCTCGCTCTGTGCGCGGAGTCGAAGGACCCCGAGGATGCTTATCTTGCCCATGCTGCTCGGAGCTTTTTAATCACCGAAGCCCGAGAAACAGAATCTTCCTGCGGTACGCATTGGACGGTCACGGGTACATCTTTTCGGGCGCGGTAATCATTTTCAACCCCCGGTTCTTTGTGAGGCGCTCCGCCCGAGCGTACTCCGGATTTCCTACTACGCGGCGCTAGTCAACGGCTACGTATGCGGCTTTTGGTAGAGAAAGCCGCACGGGATTTATCGACACCACGAAGCCTGACAGGAAATCCGGAGGTAGCCGAGGGACCTGCTGTGCGCCCTTCCCCCTTACAACTTCCTGCGTGCTGTCCATCCCCTCCATGAATGCCAAGGTGATGGACGGGAATACCCTGCCACCGCAACCAGACTCGGATTTCCTTGTGCACGTTCTCTGTGGAATCGAGGAGCCTCGTGCGGCTTTCCGTGAAAGCCGCCTACACAGACCTGTCTAGAGCAGCGTGCAGGAAATCCGGGGTAGTCCTGGGTTCAGATGACTGCGAAGGAACAGTCCCGAAGGGACGGCTGAAAGTAGCCCAGGACGTGAGTCCTGGGTAGGTTCTGACGCCACGGACAAGTCCCGAAGGGACGGCTGAGAATATCCCAGGATGCAATCCTGGGCATCCTTACCACTACCACTTCTGCGGATGAACCGAGCGGTTCTCACGCAGACTTGTAAAGCCCATATACGCTGCGGCTCTGTGTGGCACGGCTCAACCCGTGCCCTTCGTTACGCGCGTTTTTCCGCAAGCTGTAAGTCGTGCCCTAAGCATGAGTTTTTTCGCGGTCTAAAAAGCCATGCCCTTCACTCAAAGAGCTTTTCCGGCTTCCCTCGCTAACCTTCGAGCGCCTCAGCCATGGCCAGCAACTTGTTGACGGTATTCCAGTTTCTGCCGGTGGACGAAGTAGCCAGCAGCTTCTCAATCCGGGCCATCGGAACCTTCGGGCGGGCCATCCCGTTGGGATAGTAGATATAAAGCTCGCGCCCCTTGATATGCAGTTCCTCCGGCTCCGAAGGTATGGCAAGGACCCGCTCCCGAGCCTGCCGCGCCGGCACGCCGGCCATAAAGACAACCAGAAGCCTATTGGGCGCGACCTCCGTGCGCCCCGCAAAGGGATTGTTTAGGATCACCTTCCGCAGCTCGGAAGTCGTGCGAACGATCACATCCGGCTTGAAGCCATATTTTCGGTGGACCCCATCCTCGATCTTCCGCGCCAGAGCCGTCGGATCCCCGCTTTCTTCGCGGAAGACCAAGTTCCCGCTCTGGATGTAGGTCTGCACGTCGCGCAGTCCAAGCCCGCCGCACAGTATTCTCAGGGCCTCCATGTTGAGTTTCTGGTAGCCGGCAACGTTAACGGCGCGCAGCATTGCGATGACCACGGACATGCTGATCATAGTATCGGTATATGGTGAACAAGATCGATGCAGGAGGTCGAAATGCAAGATCCTGTCTGGATAAGGTCCCTCTTAGGAGTGCACATCGCCGCGGGCGCGACGGCCTTTGTGATGGCTCCCCTGGCGTTGATAGCGGCCAAGGGCGGCAAGGCACATCGGCGTTGGGGCAAGGTCTATTTCTGGTCCATGGCCGTTGTTGCATCCACGGCGATGGTGCTTGCCCTCTATCGGCCGGTGCTCTTTTTGGCCCTGGTGGCAGTGTTTAGTTTTTATGCGGCGTTCTCGGCCTACCGGGTCCTCTTCCACAAGAATCTGCCTCGGGGAGAAAAGGTGACCTGGCCCGACTGGGCCGCCGCCCTCTTTACCTTTGCTACTAGCCTGGCCCTGGCTTTGTTGGGTCTGCTCAAGCCGGCACTGGTGCGGCACCTGAGTATTCCGGCGATTGTCTTTGGCATCATCGGCATGTGGCTGGCGGCCAAGTCCATATGGCAATTCCTGCATCCACCTGAGGAGAAGATGTTCTGGTGGTATACGCACCTTAGTAACATGCTGGCCAGCTACATCGCCGCCTGGACGGCATTCAGCGTAACGACCATTGGCCGCTTTTTCCATGGTAGCTGGGTAATCTGGGTGCTCCCCACAGCCATCGGTGTCCCTGCGATTTTCTTAACCAACGCGTACTACAAAAGAAAGTTCACACCGCGCAAGAAGCTGGGTGCGACCGCCTGATGTCTTCCGGAATCGTCTTTCGCGCTGCGGCTCCGACGGATGCCTACCCACTGGCGGAGTTATCGATCCTGGCCGGCGACGGCATGTATGAGTTTTTGCTGGAAGAAATGGCGCCCAGGGAAATGCTCGCTGGGCTGATAGCGCGCACTATGAAGCAGGATGCAGGTGGTTTTTCCTGGCGCCATTGCTTCGTCGCCGACTATAAAGGCGTTGTGGGGATGATCAACGCCTTTCCAGCCGCATGGCTGCGGGAGGAGGAGCGCGATATCCTTCCCCAGGACCGGGTGCAGATACTCGATCCGATCGACCAGGTGCAGGACTGGGAGAGTTTTCTAGTGAACAGTGTGGCGGTTCGACCAGAACACCGGCGGCAGGGCATCGGCACGCGGCTCATGAGGATGGCCATCGAGCAGGCCAAGGAGGGAGCCTTTGCCCGCCTCACCGCGAATGTGTGGGCCGACAACGTTGCGGCTCGTGCACTCTTCGAGAGAGAGGGCTTTGCCGCGCAGACACAGGTCGAAGTAGCCCCGCATCCGAGTCTGGCGCACGTCGGCGGGAGCTTATTGATGGCACGGCAGATAGAGGCTTCTTGATACACGTTCGTGGGACGGCAAGCGTCCTGTTACGACACAGAAGGGGCATTGCGTGTTTTTCTATGGCCGATAAGCTCTGCTTATGACTCTCCTACACAATGCCATTCGGAGTCCACGCTCTTTCCAGATTGCTTTGTTGGCATTAGGCATCCTCGCATCAAGCGGTGGTTACTCATCCGTGGCGCAGGTTTCCGCGGCCGCCTCCAACTCGACCCCGGTAACTTCGGCGCTGCCCAGCGGTCTCGCTCCAACGAGCCAACTGGTAGTGCAACGCTCGCAGTTAGCGTTGGATAGCAATGGAACTCTCTTTCGCTCAGACGACCAGGGAAAGCATTGGCATCAGGTGCGCCAGCAGTGGGACGGCAAAGCAGTGGAACTCCTGGGCATTCCACCCTTGACGGCCGCACCGGGAAGCGGTCAGGCTCCGAAATCAGATTCCGATCAGCAAACCTATGCTGCCGTACTGCTGCGGAGTACGACCCAATTGCATTGGGTAAGCGTCGATCGCGGTAAAACCTGGACGCCGTCCACCCTCGACGATGTTCGCCGCAACGACGTGAAGTGGTCCGGGAACTGATGCCGGTTACTGGCTCTCTTGGCGGACAAAGTGGGCCCGCAGCGGCGTCCAGATGAGCCGGTAACGTATGTTCTTGCGCACATTGGCAACAAGGCTGGGGCGAAAGCATGCAACACACGTGCCACCTTCGCGCCGGACACTCGGATAAATAACGCCCAGCGAACCAGGTTCGAGCAATTCCAACGCCAATCGCTGCGATCGCACATAGCTACTGGGGCTCAGGGCCTCGTCCTCGACCCCTCGCAGATCGTGGAAGGCCGCGGTGAAATCCGCCAGGTAATCGTCATACCCAATCTCTTCCCGCTCCTTCCAATCAATTTCCGCGAACTCGATGCTTTTGTGAAAGATCACCTCGGCCTTGGCGGTCGCCACCTCGAACGCGGCATACCAGGCACCTCGCTCCGGGGTAGAGAAGCGCGCCCCCAGCGGGTGCGAGTGGGTGAAGGCGGCGTTGATCACGCGACAGTTAGGAACGTGGAAGACGAGTTCGCGTTGGCTGATGCCCGGGCTCCGGTTCTCCTCCGCCAGCACCCGCGCATTGGTCGCGTTATCTAGCTCGAAGATGAGTTGCAGATGCTCGTCGTCATCGGCGATACGCGTAAGTACCGAGTCGTAATTGGGAGAGTACTTGGCCGGCAACAAGCGGTGCGTATCGAACCGGCGCAGATCGGTCAGGGGAAGGGAAACCATAACTGGTTGCTCTAGTTGCCGCCGCGGCGCGCATCGAGCAGCCGTCGCACGACATCCAGGGCCGGTGTACCTCCTCGCAGGATGTAGTCAAGTGGTGTCCCGCCGGCAAAGATTGGGTTGGTGTTGGGTAATTGCATCCATTGATCGGCGAGGCGCTGGCTGTAAAGGATGTTGAGCGACTTGAAGATCCCAATTAGATACGAGACACGCACCAGCCTGTCCTGTTCCAGGGTCTTTACCGAGGCGCCGGTGCTCTGCTTGAGCTGATAGTAAGCGCCGTTGGAGATACCGCCCAGCAACTGGCGCGCTTCCTCATCGCGAATTCCCCAGTGTTTAACAATATTGAACAGCGCCTTCAACGCTGCTCCGGAAAGGCGGCGACGCTCCTCGAGGCGGGACAGATCGGGCAGGATGGGGGGAGAGTAGCTGGTTTCAGGATAGGCGAGAGGACCGGGGTTCCGTCTGGGCACCTTAGTTCTCCAATTATGGAGTAGTATAACTCCATTCCTAGTCCTTAACCAGAAAGTAAACAAGGCCGGTGATGGCTGCGGTGAGGAACACCCAGGCAAACTGATACCAGTAGAAGAAAGGGAAGCCAAAGAGCGCCGGCGTCTCCCGTGCGTAGATTGCCGGGAAAAGCAGGCCGCACGCAGGAAGGATAAGCAGCCAATTCCAGTAGGCGTTGCGCTTCTTGTTGCGGGAGTCGGCCATGCGAAGCATTATAGAGCGGTCCCCTGGCGAGCCTTGGTTCGCATAGTTCGCTAGCTTCGCATATTTCTCTTCCTTCGCATATTTCTCTTCCTTCGCATATTTCTCCTCCTTCATCTGGGAAACTCGCCAACCGGTAGACTGAAAGCATGAAGCGGCGGCTCATTGAGCACTACGAAGTGACTCGCAAGCTGGGCGCGGGCGGCAGTGGAGTGGTCTACCTGGCCAACGACACGCTGCTGATGCGGCCGGTGGTGCTGAAGATATTGAAGCGAGGCGCGCTGACCATCGAGCAGATGCGCAGCACGGTGCTGCGCGAGGCACGGCTGGCCTCGGCCATCGAGCACCCGAACGTTTGCGCTATCTATGAAGTGGGCGAGTCAGAAGACGAAGCCTACATCGTCATGCAGTATGTGCCGGGAGAGTCGCTGGACAAGATCATCTCTAATGGCGCCGCCAGTGTGCAGCTTGGGCTGTCGGTGGGCATCCAGATTGCCGACGGTCTGAGTGCCGCGCACCGGCTGGGAATTTTCCATCGCGATCTAAAGCCCGCGAACGTGATGTTGACCGATGGCGGGGTAGTCAAGATTCTGGACTTTGGCCTGGCCCGGAGACTCTCAACAGCCGAGGCCGAATTCGATCCGTCCAAGCCCCGCCAGGATGCGTCGAAGACGCCAGGTGCGCACCACCTACACCGCACGAGGCGGCACCATCGCCTACATGGCGCCGGAACAATTCGTGACTGGCCAAACCAGCGTGCAGAGCGATATCTTCGCCGTCGGCGTGACCCTATATGAACTGCTCAGCGGCCGTCATCCCTTCGTGCGGCCGGAGGCGGAAGAGTTTCAGATCGTCCGCGCGATTCAATTTGCCGATCCTGCGCCCCTGACCGAGGTGCCTGCCGAGTTGGACAGCGTGATCGCTACCTGCTTGCAGAAGACGCCCAGCGGGCGCTATTCCTCCGCTGCCGATCTGCGCGAAGCCTTGAAGACCATCATGAAGACGATGCAATTCGAGACCGGTATTCTGCCCGGCGAAACGGCAACCAATCTTCACGTGCCCGCGGCCGAGCGAGAAAAACGGGCTACGGGCTTTCTTTCCATGCTGGCCGAGCGCTTTCGCGAGTCGGCCGATTTGCAACAGAAGCAGAACACGATTCTTGTGCTGCCCTTCCAGAACTTCGGGCAGACGGGCGAATCCCCACTGTACGGCTACGCGCTGGCGGATGCCATTGCCGCGCGCCTGGCGCGCATGTCTTCGCTGGTGGTGCGGCCGTCGAGTTCGCTGATGCAGTTGCCCGTGCCCATACAGCAGATGGACCCGCTATCCGTGGGAAAGAAGCTGCTGGTGCAGTTTGTGCTGGCGGGCAACTTCATGCGTTCGGAACAGGGCTTTGACCTGAACTGGCAACTGCTGGACGTGCCCGGGCAGAGCGTGCGCTCCGGCGGCACCATCAGCGTACCTTCCTTCGATCTCATCGCCGTGCAGACGGAGATTTGCAATGAGGTCTTCGCCACGCTGCAGGGGTTAGGAAAACTGCAGCAGAACAGTGAGGCGGCCCACAGCGCACCCCTGGCCGAGGCTTTGTCGGAGCAATACCTGCAAGCCCGGGCGCTGCTCTCGTCGTTCATGTCGCGTTCCGGCGCCCGCGGCGACCTGGACAAGGCGCGGGAGATCTTTGAGAGCGTAGTGGCGCGCGACGCGGAATTCGCTCCGGCGTGGAGTGGGCTGGGCATTACGCAACTGCAATATGTGCGCCACGGATTGGGCGGCCAACTGCATCTGCTGGCAGCGCGGCGCAGCTTTGACCGCGCCCTCGAGATCGATCCGGGATCGCTGGAGGCCAACCTCTATCGCGTTTACATGCTGCTTTCGCGAGGAGAGAAGGAAAGCGCCCGGCATGGCATCGAGCACCTGCTATTGACCGCGGACAATAACTGGGACGTGCACCTGGTAGCCGGCCAGACACTGCGCCTGGACGGGATGTATGAAGAAGCGCTGCAGCAGTTCAATCGCTCATTGCAGCTGAATCCCTCGAACGCGCCCATCATTTATAACCACCGTGCCCGCGTCTACCAATATCAGAACCAACTGGAACTTGCGGAGGAAGAGCTGCAGAAGGGACTAACCCTGGAACCCAGGCATCCCCTGCTGCGTACCTCGGTCGCCTACCAGAGAATGCGCCAGGGGGACATGCAGCAGGCGATCGGGATTCTGGAAGCGGTGATCCACGACGATGAGAGCATGCGCATTGCCTTTCCCACGCTGGCTTTGTGCTATGTGCAGGTAGGAGAACGCGACAGGGCTACTTCGCTGATCGAAGAAGATTCGCTTTCGGCTGCGGAGGTCGATAGCGAAATGGCCTACCGGCTGGCGACCTACTTTGCTGTGGAAGGGGATGAGAGCGAAGCGCTGCACTGGCTGCGGCGCGCGATCTACCTGGGCAATGAGAACTATCCCTGGTTCTCAAAAAACCCGGCATGGAACAGGCTGCACGGTCACACCGATTTCGAACGCATCCTGGAAGACCTGAAGAAGAGCCACCGAGTCAACCAGAAGACCTGGCGTCGCCTGCTGGAGCGGGTTCCTACAGAGAAGCTGACTTAATGGATTGGTCGCCGGAAAGGGAAACAACAGGTCCCTCCACTGCGCTTCGCTCCGGTCGGGATGACAATTCCGTTAGAAAGCCACCATCCCAATTCCAAAACGGAATTGTCATCCCGACCGGAGCGAAGCGTAGTGGAGGGACCTGCTGTTTCCCTTTCCCGCTCAGAACGTCTGCGGCAGTAACTCTGTCTTTTCGTCCTGCACCGGATTCAGAACCATTGGATCCGTGAGGCTGAAGATCAGGACGGACGAAACTGGAAGATTGGCTGATCTTTGTACCAGCAACCAATGCGTGGTGGCCGCGCCGGCGCCGATAGCCGAGCCCACGATCGCACCAACTCCGCCCCCTATGGCCGCGCCCACGATTGCACCACCACCCGCGCCCGCGCCCAGTATCGCCAGGTTGCGTTTCACTTGCGCGCTGGGGACGATGTTTCCTTCGCCCTTGGCGTTGGTGTCGGAGCCTTGCGTATCGATGACTTGAGCGTGCACATGGTAGCGGGTGCCGTCGGGTAGGACGAATTCATCGGCACGTAAGTGAAGCACAGAGCCGCCATGGAGACGGCTGGACGATGTGGCGTACACCACTCGACCGTGCAACTCCGAACCTAGGGGCACAACGACTTTGCCGTTGCGCATAATGTCCTGGGTGACCTTGGCACTGAATGGTGTGTTCGGGGTGACGGCGTAGGAGTCGATATCCTGCAGCATGCTAACCCGGAAGACTGTTCCTTCGGGTAACGCGTTCGCCGGACCGGGAACATAAGTGACGATGCCGTCGTCGGTATTGTCCTTCGAAGAATCGAAGCTGGGCCCATGCAGGGCGGCTGAACTGTGAGGTGTCTCGGCGGAGGGCGGCAGCGGCGTTTCGACGATGCCCGCATCCGGATTGCTGGGCGCAGCCGGCGCTGGTGCGGGAGCAGCCGCAGGCGCAGGAGTGGGCCGAGTTACAACTGCAGGAGCAGCGGGCGCTTGCTCCGTGGTGGTGATCGCGTCGCTCGACGGCGGCACGGAGACGCCCTGATAGGGACTTGGTTTGGCCGTCTGCCCGGCATCCGCCGGTGCAGATTGCGCGGAGAGAAACGTTGTGCTCAAAACCAATGTGGCCGCTGCTGTCAGGGAAAACCGTGTCTTTGTCATCGCTGCACCTAAGCTGTTTCTACAGTAGTAACACTGCGCTTACAGATTAGTTCAAGCTTGCATTGACTAGTCTAACAACAAAACGAATAGAACCACGGGGGTAACATACGCCGTGCCAAATCTGCGCTCCACGGGAAGCCGTGACAGCCTTTGTTAGAATTTGACCTGGCAGCATAGATGGGGAGTTTCATCAGCACAATCGGCGGAGTGGATGGAAAAGCAATTGCCGTCGATCGCCGTGCTCGCCTCAAGGATCGTTTACGACATCGCATTTCAAGGAGTGATATGACCGAGATTGTTGCCATTCACGCACGCGAGATTCTGGATTCCCGGGGGAATCCTACGGTAGAAGCCGATGTGCTTCTCGCGGGCGGAGCCATGGGCCGGGCAGCTGTACCTAGCGGTGCCTCCACCGGCGAGCACGAGGCGGTGGAGCTGCGCGACGGCGACAAGGCGCACTACCTGGGCAAAGGGGTTCTACACGCGGTCGAGAATGTGGAGAGCGTTCTGGCCCCCGAGCTAACGGGCATGGATGCGGCCAACCAGCGCCTGATCGACGCCACCATGATTGCGCTGGATGGCACAGAAAACAAGGGCAAGCTGGGAGCGAACGCAATCCTGGCGGTTTCCATGGCCTGCTCGCGGGCCGCAGCCAACGCCTTGCAGATCCCGCTCTACCGCTATCTGGGCGGAGTAAATGCCTCGGTGCTGCCGGTGCCGATGATGAACATCATCAACGGCGGTGCCCACGCGGATAACAATGTGGACTTTCAGGAGTTCATGGTGATGCCGGTGGGAGCGGAACGCTTTGGCGATGCGCTGCGCTGGGGTGTGGAGGTCTTCCACACCTTGAAGGGAGTATTGAAGAAGCGGGGTTACAGCACCGCGGTCGGTGATGAGGGTGGATTCGCGCCCTCGTTGAAGTCCAATGTGGAAGCCATCGAAGTCATCCTGGAAGCAATTGAGCTGGCAGGATACAAAGCCGGTGAAGAGATCGCGATTGCCCTTGACCCGGCATCCAGTGAGTTCTACGACAAGGAAAAGAAGCTTTACGTCTTCAAGAAGAGCGACCGCAGCGAGAAGACCAGTGAAGAGATGACCCGATTCTATGAGAGCTGGGTGCGGCAATATCCCATTATTTCGCTCGAAGACGGACTAGCCGAGGACGATTGGGAAGGGTGGAAATACCTAACCAGGGAACTGGGCGACAAGATCCAGTTGGTGGGCGACGACCTGTTCGTCACCAACACCGAGTTCTTGCAGAAAGGCATTGAGCAGGGCGTAGCCAACTCGATCCTGATCAAGGTGAACCAGATCGGCACGGTCAGCGAGACCTTCGAGGCGATTGCGCTGGCGCGCCGCTACGGATACACCTCCGTCATGTCCCACCGCAGTGGCGAGACGGAAGATACTTTCATCGCCGACCTGGCGGTGGCCACAGGCGTGGGCCAGATCAAGACCGGCTCCGCCTCGCGCACCGATCGGATTGCCAAATACAACCAGCTGCTGCGCATCGAGGAGGAGCTGGGGCAGGGAGCAGAGTTCCTCGGCCGCGAAGCCGTGAACGCCGGGGAGTAGACGTGTCGCTGAAAAAGCCGGTAGTACTGACGATTCTGGATGGCTGGGGTTACCGCGCGGAGCAATTCGCCAACGCGGTAGCGCTGGCCCGTAAGCCAACCTACGACAAGCTGCTGGCGGAATTTCCCAACAGCCTGCTTCATGCATCCGACCACTTTGTGGGCTTGCCCAATGGCCAGATGGGCAACAGCGAAGTGGGCCACCTGAACATCGGTTCGGGCCGCGTGGTCCACATGGACATCACCCGCATCGACGATCTGATTCGCTCCGGCGAATTCTTCCGGCATCCGGTCATCGTGGCGGCGCTGAAGCACGCCGGCGAGAAGGGACGCGCCCTGCACTTGATGGGGCTGGTCTCTGACGGCGGGGTGCATTCTCAACAGGCCCATCTTTACGCCTTGTTGAAAGCAGCAAAAGAGCATGGTGTCGAGCGCGTCTTCGTGCACGCCTTTCTGGACGGCCGCGACACGCTGCCCACTAGCGGGGTGGGCTATCTGGAGAAGCTCGAGGCAAAGATCCGCGAAATCGGCGTAGGAAAGCTAGCCAGCGTGAGCGGCCGCTACTTCGCCATGGATCGGGACCGGCGCTGGGAGCGGTCGAGGAAAGCCTTTCACGCAATCGTTGGCGTTTCTGAAAGCGGTGCGTATACCGATCCTGTTGGGCGGGTCAAGGAGTGCTATCACAACGGCGTAACGGATGAGTTCGTGGAGCCGTTTGTGCTGCTCGATCCGCAGGGAAAGCCGGTGGGCCCGCTGCGCGATGAAGATGCAGTCATCTGCTTCAACTATCGCGCCGACCGTGTGCGGCAGATTACCCGTGTGCTGGCGCGCAATAGCGGCCTCACGAAAGATGATGGCAGGTCGCTGCCCGGAGCCGAAGATCTCGACCAGGCCATTCCACGACCCGAGGTGCCGAAACGGCTGCACTACGTGTGCATGACGCAGTATGACAAGCAGTTCACCCTGCCCATGGTGATCTTGCCTGAGTCGATGGAGAATCTGCTCGCGGATTTGCTGGCCCAGGCTAATCTGCGCAACCTGCGCATCGCCGAGACGGAGAAGTACGCCCACGTGACTTACTTCTTCAACGGCGGCATCGAAACGCCGTTTCCCGGAGAAGACCGCGTGCTGGTTCCTTCGCAAAAAGTGGCCACCTACGATCTGGCGCCGGAGATGAGCGCGTCGGGGATTGCGGACGCGGTGATCAAAGCGATCGGCGACCCTGCCTTCGACCTGGTGGTGGTGAACTTTGCCAACGCCGACATGGTGGGGCACTCGGGCAAGATCGAGCCTACGGTCAAGGGTGTGGAGACGATTGATGCTTGCCTGGGCCGCATTTATCAGACGCTCAAGCAAAGAGGTGGGTCGATGCTGATCACTGCGGATCACGGCAATGCCGAGTTGATGATCGATCCAGTGAGCGGCGGACCTCATACCGCGCACACCACCAACCCAGTGCCGGTGATCCTGGTTAGCGACGATGCGGGCAAGTACCGTTTGCGCGAGGGCGGTTCGTTGCGCGACATCTCACCCACCCTGCTGGGCATGCTCAACCTGGAGAAGCCAGGAAGGATGAGCGGCGGCGATTTACGCGTCGAGATTTAAAGCCAGGTTTCAAGATCCCTCCCTGTAACCGACCGACGGGTGCCCCACATCTCGCTCGTTTTTCGCGAGATGTGGGATACCACAGCTCTAGACCGGCAACTCTTCCACTCAATCGGCACCGATTATTAAGCTTCGCGCCCACCCGTCACTTGGTTACAGGGAAGGATCCCAGAGGCCTTTTATCTAATCGGTCTGCTTTGCGAAGAAATCCCAACTGCTATTTCTTCTTTTGGAAGTCGTCTACCTTCTTATCGAGTGCGGTTCCGAGACTCGAGTCAACTTTGAAGACCCCGTCGACGACGCTCGATTTGGCGTAGTAGTCTTCCTTGTTCTTGCGCACTTCGAGTGTCTGTAAACCCGTGTCCCCAGTGAGTTTCGCGGTTGCAACAGGAGTCGCCTTCGCAAATTCAACTGCAGGATCAGTGGTCGGGGTGGCGCTGAGTTGCATCGTTGCACTGGTCAAACTGCGCACCAGGTCGTTGACTGCGGAGCTATCCGCAGGCGACGACCTGGGCTTAAGGATCTGCCAGCCGTCTTTGGTGCGGTCGAACTCTATCTCCTGACCCTTCCTAAGCAGTTCCAACCGGCTTACCTTTTCAGGGCTGACCGTCAGCAGGCTCTTGTCGCGCAGGTCATTCAGGGTTTTGGCGAGACTGGTCTTGTTGTAACTGGAGATGGTGAAAACCCTGGGATCTCCGGCCAGCGCCGCGTACACGTCCCCGCCCGTGGGCGTGTCGTCACCCAGAAGCAGCTGCCGGGTCCCTTGGCTTTTGCCGGTAATATCCAATTCAACCGCTGCCGGATCTAATCCATATTGCTTGCGGTCGGATGTCTTGTCCTCCACCACTCGATCTGCACTCAAACCGGATAGGGTCGACAGCATGCTCGCGACCGCTTCCTGGTCGGCCCGGTATGGTTTAGGTTCGGTGATCCGCCACTTATTAGCGTCCGCCTTTTGGACCGTAACCGGATCGGATTGCTTCTGCTTAATGGCGATCTGGGTTACATCCGCCGCGTTGACTTTCAGGATCACCGGCGCGGCACTGGCCGGTGTGGCCGCAGTCTCTTCAGACGGCTTGCGGTGCTGCGACCAGTAAAGGACGCCGCCGAGTCCGGCAAGAATAACAACAGCAACAATCAAACCGCGGAAATTCATAAGCCAGGCTCTTATCGCCTCTTCCACCAGACCATGGTTCCAGCAATGATCACGATCAGAGGCAGCACAAATTGGCTGACAGTCCTCACCAGGATCAATTGCGCGCGGGTCATCGTGATGCGGCGATCTTCCGGCTGTTTGGGACGAATGGAGATCAGGTCTTCGTCCGAGGAAAGCCAGTTCATCGCGTTCAATGCCAGGTCGCCGTTGCCGTTGAAACCAAGGAAGCGGTTGGCCGCCCAGGAGGAGCTCCCGACCACTACGAAGCGGCCCTGCGAGTTCGGTTTACCGGTGTTGTAGGTGCCCGCTGCAGCAATGGTGAACGGTCCCTTGCGGTTTTGCGGATCGGCGACGCTGACCTCGGGGGAACTCAGATTGACGGTGGCCAGGCTGCTCCCCGAGGAATCGAATAGCTTCTGCACGCTGGTCTTGCCCGTATCCTTGATCTCCAGCGAGCGGGAGAGGGGAATGCCCACCGCACTTCCCTTCATGTCAGAGACGATCGGCTGGGAGCTATACGTGGTGACGAGCACCACCTGGGGACCAAGCCCTGCAAGCTGCCCCACAGGGTTCAGGTCAAGGACCATATTTTTGTCCAGGGTCACGCCCCAGCTCGCAAGCAGGCTGGTGAGCGAATCATTGGAGGCGATGGCAGAACTCCCGAACTGAATCGGCGGATCCAGCATAAAGAGAGCCCGGCCGCCACCTTCGACGTAGTTCTTGATCGCATCTACTTCGGGCTGCTGGTAATCGTGCGTGGGGCCGGCGATGACCACCGTCGTGCAGTCCGCCGGCACCGCGGCGTTTTGCAGCAAGTCGATGGATTTGGCCTGGTATTCATCCTTGGCCACTAGGTCTTTAAAGTGGGAAAGGCCGTCCCGCTCGGTGTTGTCGATCTGATGCTCGCCGCTGCCGGTCACAAAGCAGACCGTACGGGTGGTGCCTTTGAGATCGCGGATGAAGGCGCCGGTGATGCCCTCCTCCGTCATATCCTTTGCGATCTCTTTCTTGGCGCCCACCTGCACCACCGCGGTGCCGAAGTTACGAATCCCCGCTGCGCGCGCTAACTCCGGACTCTTATCCGGATCGACATACGCGACGTGCACCTTGGGGGACAGATTCGCATACTCGTCGAGCAGGTCTTTGCCTTCCTGCAAAGCGCGTGCTTTGGTTGTAGTAAGTGATGGTCGCATTCTGCTTCAGCCCCTTCACGATCTTTTGCGTCTGTTCAGAGAGGCTGTACCGCTTATTCGATGTGGTGTCGAAGGACTTGTTATAGCGGTTGGCAAGTACATTCACCACCACGATGATGGCCAGCACCACCAGGAGATAGATGCCCGCGTAGGCCCCGTACTTAGTCTGTCTTGCTCTTAGCCACTGACCCGCCATCTACGACCTCCAGCGCAGCGATTCCATCGAGCGCGCAGTGAGAAAGAGTCCCAGGAAGATTCCGCTGAGATAAAAGATGACGTCTTTTGTATCAATCACCCCGCGGGCGAAGGATTCGAAGTGGGTAATGACGGAGAGATAAGCAAGGACACGCGCCCAGGTGGCCGATTCATAGCCGCTGGACCACTCCAGCACCCACAGCAAGAGGCAAACGCCAAAGGTGGCAGCACCGGCGATGATCTGATTCTTTGTCAGCGTCGAAATAAAGGTTCCCAACGCGAGCAAGGTTCCGCCCTGTAGCAGAAGGCCCAGGTAGCCCACCGCCAGCGGCTTCCAATCCGGGTTACCGTAGCGGAAGAGAAAGGCAAAATTGAGCGCGGTAAACAGCAGCAGGCAGGCGTAGAGGATCATGGCCGCCAGCCACTTACCCAGGATGACTTCCACATCGCGGATAGGCGACGTAGTCAGGAGTTCAATGGTCCCGGTGCGCTTCTCCTCTGCAAAGAGGCGCATGGTGATCATGGGGATAAAGAAAAGGCCGACAACGCTGACGTTGGAGAGCAGCGGCCGGATGATCTGCTCGTTGACGTTCATAGGGAATGCCTGGCCGCGCAACTGCATCTCCATCCCCTCGATCACGAAATAGCCGAGGGCATTCCAGAAGAAGAAGCCGAAGATCAGGCCGAACATCGTCAACAGCAGATAAGCGACGGGAGATACAAAATAACTCCGCAGTTCTTTGCTGCAAATGGTCCAGGTATTTCTCATGCTTGCGGCTCGATTCGGAGTAGTTTGCTCAGCGTCAACCGGCGCCTCGCTGCCGGTGAGCTGGAGGAAGATCTCTTCCAGGCTTCTTGCGGCGGGACGAAGTTCATAGAGGTCCCAGCCGGAACCGACCACGGCACGCGCCAGGTCTCCTCGCACTAGCTGTCCCTTCTGGCTCTCCACTTCAAAGACCAGGCCTTGCTCTTTGCGCTCGGTACACGATACGCGGCTCACTCCGGGGATGGCTTCGAGCTTCTCTTGCACCAGCACGGATTCCGGTTGGCCGTCGCGGGCGGTGATCTCGAGAAGAAGCGTTTCGGCGCCGCGTGTCCGGGCTTGCAGGTTGCGCACTGAGTCGGTCGCTACCAACTTGCCCTTATTAATGATAATGACCTGCTCGCAGGTCTGTTCAACCTCAGGCAGGATGTGGGTGCTGAGGATGATGGTGTGATCGCCGGCCAGACTCTTGATCAGGTCGCGCGTTTCATTGATCTGTTTGGGATCAAGCCCCGCTGTTGGCTCGTCAAGTATCAATACATCAGGGTTATGGATGATGGCCTGCGCCAGCCCCACCCTTTGGCGATAACCTTTGGAGAGTTTGCCCAGCAGCTTGTTTCTGACATCCGCCACAAAGCAGCGTTCGCAGACATAGTCGATACGCTTTTCGAGATCAGGGCCGGACAGGCCCTTGAGCTTGCCCACGAAGCGCAAGTATTCGGCCGTCTCCATCTCGGGATAAAGGGGAGGGGTCTCGGGCAAGTACCCGATGCGCTTCTTGACCTCGAAGGGCTGTTCGAGAACGTCGAAGCCGGCGACCGAAGCCGTTCCTGCCGATGGGGGGAGAAAGCAGGTGAGGATGCGCATCGTCGTTGTTTTCCCCGCGCCATTGGGCCCGAGGAATCCAACGATCTGGCCCTTGGCAACGGAGAATGAAATGTGATCGACGGCGACCGCGCGGGCGTACCGTTTCGTAACGTCTTTGACTATGATCATCGCTTACAAGGGATTTGACGGCGTCTTTCGATAGTGGTGATCAATTTGTTTCTGGCGACTTCCCGACGAGCCCACCACGAGCGCTGCGGAAACCCAAACAACATCCTAAAAAGGACGCTTTGTCGATGTCAATTTGGTAAGACCGCCCGGTCTCCTTCTGCGGGAGTAGTAACCTATGCAGTGACGCAGAATTCGAATCAACTTTCCTCTTTTTTGCATCCCTTATGGCATCTTCCGCTCATCGGGCCTGTGTTGAAAGCCACAAATGTGGTTTTACCCCACCCACAGGCTACCAAAGGTATACAGACTGAATGAGCGCCGCCGCCGCTAGCACATTGACGCAGGCAGACCATGATTGGAAGCCCAAAACAAACCCCTGGCTGATCGCCTTTGTGGTTTCGTTGGCGGCATTCATGGAAGTGCTGGATACCAGCATTGCCAACGTAGCCCTGCCCCATATCGCGGGAAACCTGGGCGCCAGCCAGGACCAGAGCACCTGGGTGCTCACCTCGTACCTGGTCTCGAATGCCATCGTTCTGCCCATTAGCGGCTGGCTGGTGAGCGTCTTCGGACGCAAGCGGTTCTTCATGACCTGCATCGTCATCTTCACCATCAGCTCTCTTGCCTGCGGCATTGCGCCCAGCCTGGGGATTCTGTTGGTCGCCCGCGTAGTGCAGGGCGCCGGAGGGGGCGGCCTGCAACCCATGGCGCAGGCCATTCTTGCGGACACCTTCCCGCCCCGCCTGCGTGGGCTTGCTTTCTCCCTATATGGGGTGACCGCGATCTTCGCCCCTTCGATTGGTCCCACGCTGGGCGGTTGGATCACGGACAACTACACCTGGCGCTGGATTTTTCTGATGAATCTGCCGGTGGGTATCCTGGCGCTCATCTTGGTGTACCAACTGGTCGAAGATCCACCGTATCTGACCCGGGCACGAGCTTTGGGCAGGCGCGTCAAGCTCGACTACGTTGGTTTCTCGTTGCTTGCCTTGGGTGTGGGCGCTTTGCAGATCCTGCTCGACAAGGGACAGGAAGACGATTGGTTTGGCTCTAACTTTATTGTTACCTTGACTGTGATTGCCACTGTCTGCCTGGTGTCGCTGGTGGTTTGGGAGTTCAATCAGAAGAATCCTATCGTGGATGTCAGGCTCTTCGGGCACTTCAATTTCACGACATCCAGCATGATGATGTTCGTGGTGGGCGGCATGTCATTTGCGACTACGGTGCTGGTGCCACAGTTTCTGCAGGCCAACATGGGTTATACGGCAGAGTCAGCGGGCATGGTTCTTTCCGCCGCGGGTTTTGTTTTGTTGGGCGCTTTGCCGTTCATCGGCATGCTGGCGGGCCGCTTTCAGGGCCGCTATCTGATCGCTACAGGATGGCTGTTGCTGACCTGCAGCATGTTCCTATCCACACGCCGAATCGATCTCCTGATCAGTTTCAGCTCGGCTACCTGGCTGCGCATCGCCCAATACGCGCCTTTAGGCCTGGTCTTTATCCCCACCACCGCTGCTGCTTATTACGGCATGCCCAAGGAGAAGAACAACGCGATTGCCGGTTTGGTGAACTTCATGCGCAACATTGGCGCCAGTGTAGGGACCTCCGTGGTCACCACGGTGCTCGCGCGGCGCGATCAGTTCCACCAGGAGAGGATCGGCAGCAATATTACAGCGGGCAATCCAGCCTTCCGCAGCACCGTAAACGGCCTGGCAGCACAGTTGAGGCAAGGCGGCTTTAGCCCACACGATGCGCTCAACGGGGCCTATGGGCAGGTTTATCGAACACTGCAAATACAGGCTTCCACGCTCTCGTATATCGACACATTCTGGCTGCTGACGGTGGCCGCCGGCTCCATGTTCTGCCTGACGTTCTTCTTGCAGAAGAACGATCCACGCGGCGGCGAGAAGGTCATCGCCCACTAAGGTAAAGACGGTTGAGTTGAGCGGACCGCCGATGTTAGGCTCCGGAGATGGAACCTGTCGTCGGAACTCTGGATGCACATGGCATGTTGGCGGTCGCACTGGAACAAGCGCGCATTGGTTTTGCTGAGGGCGGCGTCCCTGTGGGCGGGGCCATCTTCCACACCGATGGCACGTTACTGGGAGTGGGGCACAACCGCCTGGTGCAGCAGGGCAATGGGTCGTTGCACGGGGAAACCGATGCCTTTCGCGCTGCCGGAAGGCGGCCGACCTGGCATGACACGATTCTGGTCACGACGCTGGCTCCGTGCTGGTACTGCAGTGGCTTGATCTATCAATTCCGCTTTCGCCAGGTGATTGTGGGCGATAGCGTGAATGCACAGGGCGGTATGAACTGGCTCCGCGAGAAGGGAATCGATATCGTCGATTTGCACTCGCAGGAGTGTATCGATCTGATCGCCAGGTTTCAGCGCCTCCGTCCGGATTTGTGGAAAGAGTGCATCGGCGAAGCCTGAGCTGGTTACTGGCCGCACTCCGCCAGCGGTGCCAGATTGCGGCCGTAGTGACGTAGCGCGGTTTCAAGCGTAGCGGCGGTATGTGCCCAGGTCTCATCGGCGGCGTCGACGTGTCCGTGTAGTCCGTTGAAGTGCAGCGTCTTGCTGCTGCCGCAAACTTCGAGCTTCTCAGACGGTCGCGAGGGCTCCATCTTTTCCAGCAAATCAGGATCGCCGAACAGCGCTTCCCCGCCCGCCATCACCAGCATGACCTGAGCGGCGGTTGCGTGTGTCAGGGTCCAGTAGGCGTCGTGTTTTGCAGGCTCGGTTTCCGGTCGAACGATGAGCAGATCCGCATCATGGCCGGGCGCGAGCGCGCCCAGGCGATCGCTCGCCCCGATCAACTCGGCAGGAGTGGAAGTAGCCATAGCAACCAACTCGCGATCGGTAAAAGGATGAGGGGTCTGGGTGTCGTTCCAGGCGGCAGCGTAGTTCAATTCGGCGAGCAGACCGTCGCTGCCGGTAGGGCTCCAGTCCGGCGCCACCGCTATCTTGACGTGTGCAGCCTTTGCCGCGGCCACATCGGCGGTGCTGCCATAAAGCTCGAGGTTGCTGCGTGGCGACCAGATGAGACTCACTCCGTGCCCAGCCATCTCGACAAAGTCGGCTGGCTGCAGTGCGACGCCATGAATGAGCGCTACCCCGGGAACCAGCAGGCCGCGGCCTTTCAGCATGGCGAACTCTCGCGCCGCGGAGGCATCTTCGCGGCCGCCTTCGCAGAGGTGAATCAGAAAAGCATGGAGTTGATGGCTAGCCAGCTGCTGGCGAATTGGAGTGAGGTCGCCTTCGGACATCTGCAAAGGAAAGACGTTGTACGCGACATGCCAGTCCGCTTCGGCATCAAGATTACGCGCCAACCCCGAGCTGCAGCCATCGGTCAAACTGCCGACTACGGAGGTTTCACCTTGGGAGAGCGCTTTGATCTCGGCGTAGCGTTCCATCTCGCATTCCAGGCCGTCTGCCACCATGGAAGCATGCGGAGACTCGATCAGAGTCTGGTAGATCGGCTTTTGCTGCCAGTCGTAGCGGTTGCCGAACTCTTCAATCGGATGCCAGCGAGGGAAAACATTGTAGGTGAGGTGGTTGTGGAGGTCGATGAATCCAGGCGCAATGACCCCATGGGTATCGATAACAGTTGCATTGGGGGGCAGTTTCACCTTGGCCCCGACGGCTACGATTTTGCTTTGCTGAATGAGGACGGTTCCGTTTTCGACAATGCCGCCGGGAGTGACCAGCGTGCCGCGCAATGCGTAGCTGGGTTCCGTCGATTGCGCCCCTAAGTAGTGGAAGCCGAACAGGCACAGGGATAACCCCAGCGCCCTGTAGGTTGGGAAGCTATTTGCCATGTGTCTCATGGTAAAGTCTGGTCCTGTTTCATGCCGAAACAATGCTGCAATTGTCCTGGAAACAGAGAGGTTCACGTTTCTTTTGCGAGCAGCACCTTGGCCAGCGGGATCAGCATGCGTTCGGGGTTGGCAGCGAGCCGCATGATTGTGCCGGATTCCAGGCGTTCGATGAATTGAGCCGCTCGCGGGTCATTGCGGCCGCCGTTCAGACTACCGGCAAGGGTGGGGAAGACGGAAGCGCGGGAGAAGGCCGCCCAGCGAGCCGCGAATTTCTGGGCATCTCCATCCTGTTCGAAATCCGACCAGAAATGGTCCTCTCCCAAAAAGATATCCAACTCCTCCACACGAAGACTCCCAAAGCGGCCGTCAGCTCCGAAGGGAGCCAGAAAGTCTGCCCGGCTGCGGGCAACTGTGGGGATGACCATCCGCCGCATTTCTTCGCCACGGAGGAAACCGCTATCGACCATGTCGACGAGGGCGGAGTACATGGCGTTGAGCAACGGGCGATAACCAAACTCTCCGTTCTGATCGACTGCCATTGTCATGACCGCAAGCCTGCCATCGGGGCACAGCTCCCGTTCTCTGTGGGTGAGGAAACTCTGCCAATCCTCTGCCGCCTGCCTGGAAAACGCAGCCCGCGTGGATGCATCCTTGCTAAAGGCCACCTGCACTTGATCGGGGATGGGCCCCGGGGCCCGGCTCAGCCATTGCACCGCCCAGGAACTCCACGCCAGCGTCACACTACCGGTGGGAAGGATCTGCTCATAGAACGATCGTCCAACAGCCGAAGCAAAGACCGCGTGATCCCTGCGCAAGTAGCTGTTCGGGTCGGTGTTCAATGTTTCGAAGAGTACCGAGAAGTCGTTCTCGGGCAGGTCGGTGTGAACTACAGAGATTGCGCGATCTGGCCCAATTCGTTGCCTGAGGATGGCGATTGCTGCGCCCAGTGGCAGCAGGGAATTATGACCTTCCGACGAACCGTAGTCAGCGATGACGATTGGCTGCGATCCCGGCGGCAGTGCGACCGTCCTCGCGGCGAGCTGGAGCATAGGAACGGCCGGAGAAAGGCCCGCAGCCTGCACCTGCGAGCTGCGGTTGTATCCGCCCTGCCCTTCCATCGGAGACGGCGTGAAGAGGCTCGGATCTTGGGGCATGGCTCTTCTCCTGGCGCGCGCAACCAGCATAGTTCATCCGCGTTGGGATGAGGTGAGATCGCGCGACCACTCCTTCGGTAGAAGGGGAAACTTATTTGACGTAACAGTTAGGTTTTTTGTCACCGACGATTTCAGCATCGTGATCGCGTCAACATTGCTTGATGAATATTTGATTTCAACGTAGCGATTTGATTTGTGATCCCTGGTGACCCGCAACTTTTGGCGCCGCTCCACGCCGTCTACCAACAGGAGCTAGCTAGCCCGCCATCGGGTAGGTCCAATTTTTCTTTCTGCGTTGGTCATGAAAAGATTTGGACTACTCCTGTGGCTGCTTTGGCCCGTGACCGTGGTCGCGCAGACGACGTCTGCGGGACCAGAGGGCTGCTCCCATTGTCACGTGGAGGCCTTAACTCAGCCGTCCACGTACATGGCGCAGGCTCTCGAATCGGTTGAGAACAGCAAGGTGCTCAAGGAGCATCCTATGCTGGCGGTGACCGTGGGCAAATACTCCTACCGCATTGAACGACGAGGCGCCGAGAGTGAGTACACGGTGACCGACGGAGCGAGTACCGTCACGTTACCTGTTCGATGGGCCATGGGCGCTAGTTCGGCTCTGGGCCAGACGTACATCCTGGAAAAAGACGGCCAATTGTATGAGAGCCGCGTGAGTTGGTTCCGGGAACTGAATGGTCTTGATCAGACCATGGGTTACGAGGGCTCGCCTCCGGCGGACATTAACGACGCCGCCGGGCGCCTGATCCATCAGGATGAGAAACTCCGCTGCTTCGGCTGCCATGCGACCAACGCCGTCCAGGGCAGGCATCTCACTTTGGAGAAAATGATCCCTGGAGTGCAGTGTGAACACTGTCACGAATCCACCGAAGCACATCTGGCAGCTCTGCAACTGGGTCAACCAGCGCCAAAAGAATTGTCCGCGTTGATCAAGCTCTCCGCGGAGCAAGCCTCAGAATTTTGCGGGCAATGCCACCGCACGTGGGCAGAAATCGCTGCCCAGCCCAACCCGAGTATTGCAAATATTCGCTTCCAGCCGTATCGGCTCACCGGCAGTAAATGCTATGACCCGGAGGACGCGCGCATCAGCTGCCTGGCCTGTCACAATCCGCACCACGACTTCAAACCGCAGACCATAAATTTCGACCCCAAATGTCTGACCTGCCACGCTGGGGGAAAACCTGGCGCCAAGGCTTGCCCTGTCTCCAAAGACAAATGCGTGTCCTGCCACATGCCGAAGATTGAGCTACCCGGTGCGCATTACAAGTTTACCGATCACCGCATCCGAATCGTGAAGCCCAATGAACCCTATCCGGGCTAAGATGGCAACGTAGCGGTAGCGTCCCTATACCCACCAAAATAACAATCAGTCCTAAGAGCCGAAGGACGCAAATGTCTATTGCGGAATCTCATCCTGCCGATCCCATCCATCCGCTGCAGTTCATCGGCTTGTTGCTGCTCTCGCTGGCCACGTTGTTGCTGGAACTGGCGCTTACCCGCGTCCTCTCCGTCTCCCTCTGGTATCACTTTGGCTTTCTAGTGATCTCGACAGCGCTGCTCGGCTTTGGGGCCTCGGGAGTGACTCTCGCGCTGTGGACCCGCCTGCGCGAGCGCGCCGACCTTGGCCGTAGCCTGGCCGCCTGCTCGCTGTGTTTCGCCTGCTCGACGTTGCTGAGCTTCTGGCTGATGCAGCACATTCCGTTTGATCCTTTCTCGATTGCGGTCGATCGCCGCCAGTTTCTCTTCATGCCCATTTATCTCGTAGTGGTGGCGCTGCCGTTCTTCTGCTCCGGACTCGGAATATCCCTGTTGCTTACACGGGGCGCGCGCGAGGTTACACGGCTCTACGCATTCGATCTGGTTGGAGCGGGGCTGGGGTGCGGCCTCATCACCCTGGTGCTGCCACGTTTTGGCGGATCGGGCAGCGTTGTTTTCGCCGCTTTCATCGGAGCGCTGGCCGCACTCAGCTTCTCGTTGCCGTCGCGGAAGGTCCTGGCCGCTGGGTCAACGGTGGCTGCAATTCTGCTGCTGGCCTCAAGCTTTTACGCGAGCCAGCTGTTGCCGATACATGTCAGCGCCAACAAGCAGACATCGCCCATCGTGCCCATCTATGAGGCCTGGAACACGCTCTCCCTGGTGCAGGTAGAGGAGACGCCGGGAACAAAGGACGAGCCGGGCAGCCGCCGATTGATCATCGACGCCGGCACGGCCGCGACCGGGATGCAGGATTTACGGCCCGGTGTCCGCAGCGTGCTGCGGCAGCATCCGGAGCAAATCGACGACGACTCGGACATCGTCTACATCGGCAAGCCCGCCGCGCGCGTGCTGATCATCGGCTCTGGTGCGGGCAACCAGATTTTGGAGGCATTGAAGCAGAAGGCCGCTTCCATCACCGCCGTGGAGATCAACCCCACCACCAACGACATCGTCGCCAATCGCATGAATGATTACTGGGGCGGCCTGTTTCATCAGCCAGAAGTGCACCTGGTCACCGATGAGGGCCGCAGCTTTCTGCGACGGTCGCACGAAAAGTACGACGCGATCATCTCCGTACAGACCATCAGCAATGCGGCGGTAGCCTCCGGCGCTCTCAGCCTCGCCGAGAACTACATTTTCACCCGCGAGGCATTCGACGATTACCTCGACCACCTGACTCCAGACGGGATCCTCTTCTTTACCCGGCCGGAGAGCCCAGATCCCACGGTTACTCAGCACTGCCCGGGAAAGCTTTGCCGCCCGCAATATGGGGCCGGTGGCGAATCATATGTTCGCGTTCACGAATGGCTCCCCCAACATTCGCTCCGGGGGGCGAGCATCTCTTGCGGCCGTCTTTCTACTGCAGAAATCCGAGATTCAACCCAGCCAGTTGCAACAGATCCGGCAAATCGAGAAGGACGACGGCGGCTCTGGGTTCAAACTTAAAGTCTTATATTCACCTGATGAGGTGTCGGCCGATTCTTCCAGCGTCTATAACGAGATTGCAGCCGCGCCCGATCTCCGGGCCGTCTACGATCGCTCCGACTCACAGCTCGCACCCGCGACCGACGACAAGCCCTTCTTCAACCAACATATGCGTTGGTCGCGCATTCGCTGGCGCACGATCGTCGATCTCTTCTCGCAGGCAAAGCCCGGCGACGCACGGACGTCGCTCGAGGATCGCCCGATTGCCGAGGTGACCTTGCTGGTGCTGCTGGTTCAGTCGGTGTTGATCGCCGCCGCTTGCATCCTGTTGCCGCTCATGGTCTTTCACCGGCAAACAGAGTGGGATCAGCGCCCGCTCGCTTGGTTGGCCTACTTCGCCGCGCTGGGGCTTGGCTATATCATGGTTGAGATTGCCCTTCTACAACGCTTCCTGCTCTTCCTTGGGCAGCCCATCTACACATACGCTGTGATCCTTGCCGGTCTTTTGATTTTTACCGGTGTGGGTTCCTGGGTTGCCGGGCAAATGAAACAGACCCATGCGGTCAGTCGCTCACTGGTAGTAGCCCTGGCCGTTGTCGTGATCACAGCGCTTGTTACGCCTCCCGTCTTTCAGTTCTTTCTCGGCTACGCGCTTTCCGTTCGCATCGCCATCTCGCTGTTGCTGGTGGCGCCGCTTGGCCTGGCGCTGGGTATGCCCTTTCCGCTGGGGCTGCGCCAGGCGAGCGCGCAGACTACTTCGATCGGCGCCTGGGCATGGGGTGTCAACGGTTTCTTCACGGTCATCGGTACTGTGCTTGCCCTGATCCTGGGTATGATTTTCGGCTTTCGTATCGTTCTGCTACTCTCCGCCGTGTGCTACGCCGGAGCTCTTTTCGTGGTGAGATGGCAGGCAAAGGCTTCCACGGAGACGCCTCTCACTGCGCGCATAAATGCGTGAGGGATAAGAAGCAGCATGGCAAAACGAAGCGCGGGTTTGGTGATGTATCGGCAGCATGAGGATCAGCTGGAAGTGTTTCTCGTGCATCCCGGTGGTCCATTTTGGGCGAAGAAGGATTTGGGCGCCTGGTCTATCTCTAAAGGGGAGTATGTGGAAGGCGAGCTTCCGCTCGAAGCAGCGCGGCGTGAATTTCAGGAAGAAACGGGCTTCGCTGCACAAGGGGATTTTCTCGAACTGGGCACCGTGCAGCAGGCCGGGGGCAAGGTGGTGTCGGCGTGGGCCTTCGAGGGCGACTGCGACCCCAGCAAGCTAGTCAGCAATCGCTGCCAGATAGAGTGGCCGCCGCGATCTGGTCGCCTTATTGAAATTCCTGAGGTGGATCGTGGGGGTTGGTTCTCCATCGCCGAGGCGAAAGAGCGCATTCTGAAAAGCCAAGCACCTTTTCTCGAGAGGCTCTCCCATTTGTTGAGTGTTCCTGAAACGATTCGAGAGTAGGACCTACACTCTTTGGTATGCGCCTTTTTGTGGGGATTCCACTCGCAGCCGCGGTAATCGACGAACTCTCGTCGATCTCGGTCCGGCTGCGGTCGAACGGCGACGGCCTCCGCTGGTCCGAGGCGGAATCCTGGCATATTACGCTGCAGTTTCTGGGAAATACCGGCCAGGAACAATACGATTGCACGGTCGCGCGACTTGGCGAGTTGCGCTCGCCGCCGGTTCCGATTCAACTAGAGGGGTTGGGTTTCTTTGAGCGCGCCGGAGTTTTCTTCGCAGGCGTTGGTCTCACACCTGGACTGCTCTCATTACAACAACGTGTCACGGCTGCGACTGGCCTTTGCGGTTTCATCCCTGAGACTCGTCCTTATCATCCCCATGTGACTCTTGCCCGCACCAAGGGCAAAGGACGAATGCGTGGGCTGCATGAGCTGAAGGCCAGGATTCATCGCCAGCCGGCATTTAGCGGTTTTGTCGCCGAGGAATTCGTTCTCTACGAAAGCGTGATCAGACCCACCGGGGCTCTCTACGAAGTTCGCGAGCGCTTTCGCCTCGAGTAGCGCGATTCAATCATGGATAGAAACCGCAGGTCCCTCCGCTACGCTGCGGTCCCCACGGCATGCGGGACGAGCGTTTCGATTTCCGGTTTAGAAACGCCCAACCGTCTAGTCCGCGGCGAAATCGTTTTTTTGCGGACCCTTGCGGCGAAAGAGACTCCACGGCCACGGGCCCTTGCGGCTCTCGCCGCGGTAGACGATGTTCGCCGGAACCTGCAGATCGATCAGCGTCCCACCCTCGCTCGAGGAGCGAACGCGCAATTCGCCGCGCATCTTGTTTGCGCGCTCCCGCATGCCCGGAAGGCCCCAGTGGCCGCTGCGATAACCTGCTTTCAGGACCCCCTCATGGATGCCTCGGCCGTCATCGCGTACGCGCACGTGCAGAGCACCCGGCTGGTATGAGATCTCGGCCACAATATTCTGCGCGCCGGAGTGGCTGAAGGCGTTGGTCAACGCCTCACGGCCGATGAGCAGAATTTCCTCCTGCACGATTTCATCCAGCGGCCGGGGATGGCCTTCCACGGCGACATGGAAATTTGCCGGATGAATGGCCCGTAGCTGGTTGCCAGTTTCGGCCAGGGCGTCCGCGAGGTTGGTGCTGTCGCTCCGCCGGCCGCGAAGATTCAGAACTCGTTCGCGTCCCTCCTGCATCACCCGGTCAGATTGTTTCAACGCCTCATCCAGAGCCTCTCGGGCCGGATCGCCAAGAGGCAGCCGGTTGGCGGCGGTGTGAAAGCGAAGCGTCAGCCCGAACAAACTTTGCAAGAGCGTGTCGTGCAGCTCCCTGGCGATGCGCTCCCGCTCCGCCACTCGTTCGGCGAGCCTGCCCTGAAGTTGACGGGCGATGCTGCGGATGCGGATACGGATGACCCACCACAGCAGGGCGACCGCGGCGAGCAACACCAGTGCCGTGAACCACCAGGTCTGATAGAAAGCCGGGTCAATCGAAACGCCGAGACTCGCTCCAGCTTCGTTCCACACGCCATCGTTGTTACATGCGATCACGTGAAATCGATAGTGTCCCGGTGGCAGGCGAGTGTAAAAGGCCTGTCGGCGCGTTCCCGCGTTCTGCCAATCGGGATCGACCCCATCGAGCTTGTAGCGGAACATCACGCGTTCGGGAATTGCCAGGCTGAGCGCGGTGTAATCAATCTCCAGGTTTTCGGTGTGCGCAGGAAGCGTGAGGTCGCCGGAACCGGAGTAGGTCTTTCCGTTGGAGATGATGGAGGAGATCAACACTGGGGGCGGCAAGCGGTTGCGATTTTTGTGCAGCGTTGCCGGATCAAGCCAGGCGATGCCCCGGGTGGTGGCAAACCACATGCGGCCGTCGCGCGATTCCGCGACCGAGGGCTCGGGGATTCTTTCCGCGGAGAGCCCGGGAAGTCCATCCACCGCATCCAGGCGTTCGCCGGAGACGAGGTAACTCGGATCGCGAAGCCAACGTGTTAGCTCTGCGGCGGAAACATGAGTAATGCCTGAGGATCCATTCATCCAAAGGTCCCCGGCTTCTGTTTCCATAACGCCGGAGATCCTGCCCGGCAGGTCCTGGTTTTTCCAACCCAGAAGGTAGAAATGGCCCTTGCTAAACAACTCGACCCCGCCTGATCCGCCGAGCCAGACGTGGTCTCCCCGGACGGACATCGTAGATTCCGACACTCCGCGCGCACCGTTGGGAAAGGAGAATCGGTGGTAATTACTCCCGTCCCACTGGACCACGTAGTTGGAGAAGCCAAACCAGACGTTTCCCGCCTCGTCGCCCGTCATCGTGCCCAGGATGCCAGGCTTCTTGCCCAGCGCCTCGTTCTGATTGCTCCAGGAGCCTTGCGTGAAATGGTAGGCTCCGCCGGATGCGGTAGAGATCCATAGGTCGTTGTTGCGATCGACGGCGAGAGAAATCACCGGGCCCGCTTCATCCTCCGGGTAGTGCATGGGGGCGAATCCTGCACCTGAAGAATGCCAGAGGGTGGAGTCACCACCGACGGCGGACCAGATGGTCCCATTACGATCGAGTCGAAGACAAACGGTCCCTTGTGTTTTGGGGAAGCTGGTGAGGCGGCCGTCGGCGGTCACGTGGGTGAGTGGCAAGCTCAGGTTTCCTGTCCAGATGGAACCCTGAGCTCCAGCCAGAATGCTAAAGTCATGCTCTTGTGCCGGTGGAAGTGCCACAGTGGAAAGCGCCGTGCGACGAAGTCGGTCGAGGCCGGAGTTGGTTCCTACCCATACGCTGCCTTCGCGATCGATCAATACCTTCCATACCGCGTCGGAGCTAAGCCCTTCCCTGGTGGTGAAGCTCATTCCGGGAGCGCTTACCTTCGCCTGGGGTGTTGGCCACTGGTCCACATGATCGAACCGCCGCAGGCCTTTGTTGCTTACCGCCCAAATAGAACCATCTTCGGTGAAGGTAAAGTCTCCGAACTGGACATCCTCTTTGCTCTCTTTGCCGGGGATGGATGAGACCGGTGTACCGTCCGGATTGATCACGCGACGGAGCCCATGATCATCCGAGAGCCAGATGGAACCGTCCGGGGCTTCATGGAGATAGGTGTTGTGCGTGGCGGTGGCCAAAACGAAAGCTGCCGAGGTCGCACCGACATCGTATTCCGACCGTTTGAACGTGGACTGACCTGGGGGCAAAAAGAGCAGGGCGCCCTCAAGCGTCCTTACCCAAACAGTTCCTTTACGGTCTACCAGAATGGCCGCGGGGAAACCACCAGGGTATCCATGTTCCACACCTATCTGTTCACACACAGATCCGCGCATGTGGAAGAGACCACCCGACGCTTGTACCCACAGAGAGCCGTCCCGATCCTCGGCGATTCCTTCCATCTGCAAGGCGGGTGTGCATCGCCGGTCAGCAAAGGTGGTCAGGTGCCCAGCTTTCCAGAACAGAAGTCCTGCCGCTCGTGTCTTGAGCCAGACGCCTCCCGAGGAGGAGAGAAAGACTGCATGGATCTCGCTATTGTGAATAGCCCCGTTGGTGGCTTCTTCGACGGATTGGAAGCGCACTCCGTCATAGCGGAAGACGCCGGTGGAGGTAGTGAGCCAGAGGTATCCATCGGCCGCCTGCTGGATATCGACAACGGCTCCAAGGCCATTGTCTGAGGTCCACATATCGTGATGGAAGTTTGTCGGCTCAGCAACCGGCTCCGCCCAGGCTGCTGGTCCACGCATGCCGCTATAGGGCGTTAGCAGCAGGGCCGCAGCGAACAACCATCCGATCTTCCGGAAAAGTCCACACATAAGGCAGTTTGGTGATTTTTAGTAAGCGATTGGTCCCAACAGATCAGGCGTGGCGGGACGGCATGACGCATTGCCAGCGCTACCATGATTGTAGCGGAATATGATTGCAGGGAGCCCCGCTGCATTCCCAATGCAGCACACGACTTCGGGTTCAAGGACTGGTCCAGTGAGTCTTCTGAGTCTTCATAACAAGTGCTGCGGATTGGTGGTCGTGCTCCTGGCCTTGGGCACAGCACTGAATGCACAGGTGACTGGCTCGATACATAACGCGCAAACCACTCTCGTGCTGCAAGCCGGAAGAGAAGAACCTCGCCTGGTCAGCCTGCAGAGCGGCAAGCTTCCCGCCTGGCCCAACGGCATCTTTGAGCAGTTGATCGATTCTGTTGAAGAAGGCGGCCGCACTGTGACTTTGCACTGGAAACTTGATGAGCGGGAAAGCCACATGACGGAACGAGCCGCGATCTTTGTCTATCAAAACTCGTCACCACGCCTACGCTTGACCTGGAAATGGGAGGCACGGGCCGGATTCGGGCCAGTCGAACACTCCATCACCATCGAAAATCTATCGTCCTCAGAAATATGGTTGCCGCTCCAGGATAGCTTTCGCTTCCGCTTCCAGGTGGAGGCGAGCCATCCGCTGCAGCATTGGTACGTAGAAAAGGGAGCCGGCAAACCCTCGGATGTGGGTACGCACAAAGTGCCCGTCCGGGCGGGTTATCGCTGGAGAGGCCGGTCCAGCACCTACGCCAGAGATCAGGACGAACGCGAAATCATTCCCTGGTTCATGGTGGAGCGGGAGAATTCCACTCAGGATGGGTGGTATGTGGGGATCGAGTTCAGCGGACGCACGCGTTTAACCTTGCAGCGTGATGCGGCATTCATTGATGGCATCGCCGGGCTGGATCCCGATCCGGGACCTTTTCGTACTCGTCTGTTGCCCCATGAGGCATTCGCAACTCCTACGGTTTTTGTCGGTGGCTTCAGTGGCGGTGTGGATGGTGCGGGGAATGTTCTGCGCCCGTGGGTGAGGCAGGTACTGAATAATCCGGCAACCTGGAAGAACACCGCATATCCACCCTTGGTGAATAACAGTTGGGGAAGCGGCATGCAGATTGACGAGGCACTTGCGCTGCGTATGGTGCGAGATTCCGCCGAGCTTGGCCTCGAACTCTTCCACATCGATGCAGGCTGGTTTCGCGGCGTTGGCGACTGGTATCCGAGCCCGAGTAAGTTCCCGCACGGGTTTGCACCCATTGTCAGCGAGGCCCACCGGCGCGGACTAAAATTCGGTATCTGGGTGGACTGGGCACAAGCCGGTGTTGATGACAGCCCGGGCGCTCTCAGCGTGCACGATCCTAAGGTCAAGGATTGGCTGGTTGCCGATGTTCCCCAGGACTGGCAGCCCGCGGATTTTGTAGGAAGAACCATCGACCTGGGTTTTCCGCCGGCGAGAAACTACGCCCGGCAAGAGGTGGAACGCATTATCACTCAGTACCACCTCGACATGTTGGAACACGACGGATACGTGGTTGCGAAAAATTGCAGCCGCACGGATCATCCTCATGCGCCCGCGAACCCCCCTCAGATGTCGACGGTGGACGGAAACGGCATTGCGATGGCGGATAATGCCAGTTCGACCGACGTCAGTTACCATGCGGTGCGCGCCTACTACGAGATCTATTCCCAGGTTCGGCAGGAACACCCGGAGCTATTGCTGGAGGTATGCAACGACGGGGGGCGCATGGTGGACTTCGGCAGCGCCTCGCATGGCGACTACTTCTCCATCACTGACAGTTACGATCCAGTCTCCAACCGTCGCGCGTTCTATGATGCCAGCCACGTTCTGCCGGCAGCGATGCTGGAAGACTATGTAGAGAAATGGCCCACGCCGAAGATTGAGAATTTTCGCTACATGCTGCGCAGCGGCATGATGGGCATGCTCACCATCATGCAGGACACGAATACGTGGACTGCGGAAGAACATGCGGCTGCAAAGGCGGAGTTCTCACTCTACAAGCAGAAGCTGCGGCCGCTCATCCGCGATGCGCAGCTTTACCACGTCTCAGAAAGGCCCGATGGCATTCATTGGGACGGCATGGAGTATTTTGACAGCAATCGCCGAAGAGGTGTCCTCTATGTCTTTCGCGGTTCGACCAGCGATGAGAGCCGGCATCGCTTTCATGTCGAGGGTGTGGAAGCTGGTCACAATTACCGGTTACATTTTTCTGATCACAGCGCTCCGGATCGAACCATTTCCGGTCGCGAGTTGCTCGACCGGGGGCTGACTGTGGCTTTGCCTTCGCCGCTGAGCTCGGAACTTGTCTTTATAGATGACTTGCAATTGTGACCGGGCTATAAGGGCTCAGGGTGTTCTTGCGTGCACCCTATCTCCGGAGTGAATGGCATCGGTTGCCATTTTGACCACTTGGTCCCCGGCTTTTAAGTCTCCAAATACTTCGATCTCTCCATTGAGGGTCTGGCCCGTTTGCACCGTCACCCATTCCGCTCTGCCATCTTCAACCCGGATGACGAAGGTGTGCTGCTGATCGCTGGTCACCGCGGAAGCAGGGACGAACAGCGTGGGATAGCTCCGCTCCAGAGGCCAGGAAACGGAGGCGAAGCTGCCCGGGGCAAGCTTGCCATCGCGATTCAGCACGTCGAGTTCCACCGGCATGGTGCGCGACGTTTGCGATACTTCGCGAGAGATACGCTCGATCGGAGCCTTGAAGCTCTGACCCGGGTAGGCAGAAACTGTGAAGGAGACCGGTGTGCCGACTTTCATCTCTCCTACCTGCGCTTCAGGGACGGGCGTGACCAGTCGTAGCCTGCGGTCGTCAATGATCTGCAGGATGGGCTGGGCTCCTGGGGATGCTGGACCAATCAGTGCGCCGGGGTGCAGATTTCGCGTGGTCACCACACCATCGAAGGGCGCGGTGATACTGAGGTACGCTTCCATCTGGCTGACGCTGCGCGCTGCGTCGCGCGCCGCGGCTACGCTCTGTTCTGCTGCTTGCACGGTGCCCTGATCGGCATAGACTGTCTGGCCAGCCACCATCACGTCGTTGTCCGCCAATACTCCAGGTGTCTTGGCCGCAGCCTCCATGTGCACATAAGTGCCGTGATCGGAGGCGAGCTTTGCTTGTGTGGTAGCGAGCTGCGATTGCGCGGTACGGACGGCTGCATCTGCCTGCGCCCGTTGGCTGTTAAGCTCGGGAGCGGTAAGACGGACGAGAAGCTGGCCCCGCCGGACACGCGAGCCTCGATCCACCGTGACGGTTTCCACAAACCCGGTGACCTTGGGATAGATATCTACGGATTCATAGGGAATCAGCTGCGCCGGCAAACTGATGGTCGTTTGCAATTTGCGCGACACAACGCCCACTGTGCTCACCGGCGCGGGGGCATTGGGAGCAGGCGTGGCTGCGGCTGATCCACCGTTGGTAGAAGGGGACGTACTGCAGCCAAAGGCAGCAAGCATCAGGAGATTGGAAACCAAAATCGACCTTCTCATCGCACCGCCTCGGAGTGCTCTTCGAACCATCGGCTGTCTGGATCCTCGGGATCGAGCGAGCGTGAGCCGAGGTCAGCTTTGCGCTGAACGATGGCGAAGATCATGGGGAGCAAAAACAAGGTGGCCAGTGTGGCGACCAGCAGACCCCCGATTACCGCGCGGCCCAGAGGCGCGGTCTCTTCGCTTCCCTGACCGAAGGCGAGCGCCATTGGGATCATGCCGGCGATCATTGCCAGGCTGGTCATCAACACCGGTCGAAGCCGTTCAGCTGCTGCTGTGCGCGCCGCTTGACCAGAAGTGGCGCCCCGCAAGCGGCTTTGCTCGGCAAAGCTGACCAGCAGAATTGCATTCGCCACCGCGACCCCAACCGCCATAATCGCTCCCATGAAGCTCTCCAGGTTGAGGGTGGTGCCGGTGATGAGCAGCATGAGGATGACCCCGATCAATACCGCCGGGATGGTCGAAAGCACGACCAACGCGAGCTTGAGCGATTGAAAGTTTGCCGTGAGCAACAGGAGGATCACAGCAACGGCGGCGACCAGGCCGATCGATAATTGGCCGAAGATCTGTCCCAGCGCGCTGACCTGTCCCCGTATCTCCGTCTTCACCCCACGTGGTGGCGTTCCTGCGTCCGCAAGCGCTCGCTCGATAGCATTATTGGCTAGGCGAAGATCGCGCGTTCCTAAGTTGGCGGAGAGCGCAAGCATCCATAGTCCGTTCTGCCGGTCGAGTTCGCCGGGAACCGTAGTGGAGCGAAGCTGCGCCAGCTGATTCACCAGCGGCCGCGCATCGCTGGCGCTACCAACGGGCACGTTACCAATGTCAGCCAGCGAGGTCATCATCGCCTGCGGCACTTGCACCTGCACCTGGTAGCTGACACCCGATACTGGATCGCGCCAATAGCTTGGAGCCACAAAACGACTGGAAGCCGTGGAAGAAACAATCGCCGCGCCGACATCGTTTGCAGTTGCGCCCAGCTGGCCTGCCATCCAACGATTCACGCGAACATCAACGTTTGGGTAATGCTGCGGTTCCTCATACTCCAGATCGCGTAGGGCAGGAACGCCAGCCAGCTTCTTTCTGACCTGTTCGGCGTAACTGGCCACGGCTCCATATTGCGGACCGGTGATCGTCACTTCGGCCAGTGAGGAGGAGCCGAAGTTTAGGATTTGGCTGATGAGGTCGCCTGGATCGAAAGAGAAATGCGCCTCAGGGAATTGCTGCGCAAGCTTCTGCCGAAGCTGCGGTTCGAGGTCCGCCAATTGGATGGATGTGGATGGCTTGAGGCCGACATTGATGATCGCCTGTTGCGGACCACTGGTCCAGAGGAAGACGGCATTGATGGGGTAGGAGGAGCCCTGGGTGCCGACGTAACCCAGGCTCAAGTCAAGATTCTTTTCCCCCGCGACCTCCTGGATCGTGGACAGTACCCGGCGCACCAGGTCCTCCGTCACCGGGACTCGCGTACCGTCCGGGGCGTCGATGCGCAGACGAAACTGGGTTGAGGCAACGGAGGGAAAAATCTCTTGTGCAATATGCGGGGTGACCAGCAGCAAGACCAGCAATGCGATTACGCCGTAAGCGCCAAGCAGCAAACCGGGAATCCCCATCGCCCGTTCGAGGGCGCGCTCGAAGCGGTGACGGAAGCGATCGAAGCTCCCCTCCTCTTGCTGTTGCCGGCTGACGTTCGGTTTGAGCATCCAGTTCCCCAGCACTGGGACAAGCGAACTGGAGAGAAGGTAGGAGGCACCCATGGCAAAGCCAACCGAGAGTGACAAGGGCAGAAAAAGAGACTGCGCCGGTCCGGTCATGAAAAACGATGGAAGGAAGACCGCCATGACGCTCAGCATGGCGAGTAGCCGAGGAGTTGCTACCTCCCGGCTGGCCATAGAAACGGCGACGGCCGTATTTTCGCCGCGATCCAGGTGCACGTGAATGTTTTCGAGCAGCACCGTTCCTTCGTCCACCAGGACGCCGACAGCCAGAGCAAGGCCCCCAAGCGTCATAATGTTGATGGTCTGCCCGGTGAGCCTGAGAAGTAGGACTGCAGTGAGCAGAGCGAAGGGAATGGTAATGACGACGATCACAGATGACCGCCAGTCGCGCAGGAAGAGCAACAGCATCAGCCCGGTGAGAATGGCTCCGGCGATACCCTCACGCAAGACGGACATCAGGGCGTCGCGAACGAAGTGCGATTGATCGAACTCGTAGGTAATCTTGATGTCTTCTGGAACCAGCGATCGAAACCGCGGGAGATTCTGACGAACCTCATCGACCACGGTAAGGGTAGAGGCATCCGGCCGCTTGGTGACCGGGATGTAGATGGTTCGCTTCCCGTTCAACAGTGCATAGCCCGCGAGCAGGTCGGACGAGTCGGAAACGCTGCCCACATCGCGGATGTAAACGGATGCTCCCGAGCCCAGCCGCAGGGGGATACTTAACAGGTCATCGATCCGGGTCACGGTTGTATCCGTGGTGACCATGGTGTGCGTGGTTCCTATGTCGGCATTGCCCGCGGGCTGGATACTGTTACCGGAATTCAGAGCCCGGACGACATTCTCCGGCGATAGACCGTAAGCCTGCAGTTTACGCGGATCGACATTGATAACGATCGTTCGTTGGTTGCCCCCGAAGGGCGGAGGAGACGACACGCCGGGCAACGTGGCAAAGACGGGACGCACGCGATTAAGGGCCAGGTCCTGGAGCTCCGCCAGGGTTCGCGATGGGCTGGAAAAGACCATGTAGCCCACGGGCAGGGTGCCGGCATCATAGCGGATGACGAACGGCGATACGGTTCCAGGGGGCATAAAGGCGTGGGCGCGGTTGACGTAGGAGATTGTCTGCGCCAGCGCCTCGCTCATATTGGTGCCGGGATAGAAGGTGAGCCGGAGGAGAGCTGTTCCCTGAATCGATTTTGCCTCGACGCTTTCGATGCCATTGATGTAAAGGAAGTGATACTCGTAGTAGTAGGAGATAAAGCCCTCCATTTGCTGGGGGCTCATACCTCCGTAGGGCTGCGCTACATAGATGATTGGCAGGTCGAGATTGGGGAAGATATCGACTCGCGTGCGCAGGATTGCCAGAATTGACAAGGCTGCCAGCGCGACGACGAAGACGAGAACCGTGACCGGACGGCGAAGAGCTGCGCGAATGAGCCACATAGATCGCTATTTCCCCTTCGTCGCGCTTTGCAGCAGCAGTAGAAATGGCTGTAAGTCGCCCTGCGCAGCGGCAATTCCTAGCTCCGCGCGCCAGACACCGAGGCGAGCAATTGCGTCGTCGGCCTCAGCTTGGGCCAGCACACCTTCCGCAGCGGCAACGTCAACCACGGTTGCTAATCCAGAACGGTAACGGGCCTGCTGTTGCTGCTCACTTGTCTGTGCCGCCGCCAGCTCGACCGGAGTGTTGTCCGCCATCCGGCGTGCGCCGGCCAAGGTTGCACGAGCTTGTTCCATCGCCGTGGAAACGTCGGAGAGCGATTGGTCATAGCGGGCGTGCTCCGCTTCGACGTTCGCTTGCTGAACTTTTTGTTGCTCTCGCAGACTGAAGTAGTCGAAGGCCGCAAACGTGACCTGAACGCCTGCAGCCCAGTTGAAGGTGTCGGGGGCCAATCCTGCGGTGCCGCCGGGGAATTGACCGTTCAAAGCTGTCCCGGCGCCTCGTCCGGAAACCGCACCCAGGGTGCTGAAGACGGGAACGTAGCTGCGATCGAGGACGCGCTTTTGCGCTTCCTGCTGCAGAGAGAGCGCGCTTTCTTCGAGGACTGCCGGATGATTCACCGCTGCTGCCTGACCAAGGTCAGAGGCGGGAAGGGAAGCGATCACGTGGGACGCATCAATCTCCAGCTGCGCGCCCGGGGCCTGCAAGTACTCCGCCAGGGCAGAACGCCGCAGTGCCTCTTGCGTCTGTGCTTGAATCAGCTGATTACGGGCAAGCGCCAATTGCGCATCGGCCAGGGAGGCGTCCGCACCTGGGCGAAGCGTGTTGTCGACCAGCACATGAACAGCTTGATGGAACGCTTCGGTGCGGCGCACATTGGCTTGCGCGACGACGACCAACTGCTGCGCCGCCGTCAGGTCGAAGAAAGCGCTACCGGCGTTCGCAGTCACTTCGAGTGTCGTGAGCGAGGCTGCTTGCCGTGCAGCTTCACTCCCCTCGCGGGCAGCTTTGACCTTCGCGCTTCTGGCGCCAAAGTCGAAGGGTTGCCAGCTGAGTAATGCACCGCCGCCACTGCTCCAGGCGCTGCGCGTGTTATCGGAGGCGATGACCGGTCCGGAGATGTTGGGGATCACGCCTTGGGGCAGGAGAAGGCCATAGATGTTGTTGGCTGTGGCGCGGTTTGTTTGCCACAGAAGGTCCGTCCGGGGCAGATAGGCTGTCCGTGCGACACCCACCGCTCCCTGGGCCGCCTTTTGCTGCGCCTGCGCAGCCTGGATAGCGGGGTACTTCGCTTTTGCCGTCTCGATTACCTGGGTCAAGGTCAGAGCCGAATGGGTCGCGGAAATCTGGGCGAGGCAAGTCAGCGCGCTGAGGATCGTCGCGGCGGCGAAACACAAGAAGGCGTGGAGCGGTTTACGCATACCGGTTGCTTGCAGGGATCATATCATCGAAGTTCGATACTATGATTTCATCGGGGCTGGGACAGAGTATCCTTTGGCTGTGTCAACGCATCAGCGGGAACTCTTCTACGGTCTGATACGTATCCACGTGCTAGTGCATGCCTCTCATGAGCCCATCTTCGGGCTAGCCATGATGGAGGAGCTCGGGCATCACGGGTATCGCATTGGTCCCGGAACCTTTTATCCGCTCCTTCACGGCTTGGAGCGCAGGGGACTTCTTCGCTCTGAACTAAAGAACGTCAGCGGCCGCAGGCGGAGGGTCTACAAGATCACGGCGGAGGGCAGGAAAATGTTGGATAAAGCAAGGATAAAGGTCGACGAACTGCATCACGAGCTGCACGAAGAGAAACCCCGCAGGATTTCAGATTTGCATTAGAGCGCTGTGCCGCTTATCGCCCTGTGGCAATACCACAGAAAATGTGACATCCTGATGTGGTATGTGCACAGGAGTGGCTGATGGCGGAATCGAAACTGGACCTATTGCAAGGTACGCTCGACCTGATGGTTCTGCAGACGCTGGTGACCATGGGGTCCATGCACGGCTACGGCATCGCCCGGCGCATCGAGCAGGTTAGCGGCGATGAGATTCTGCTCAACCAGGGCACCATCTACGCTTCGCTGGTTCGGCTGCAGCAGCGAGGATGGATTGCCGCGGAGTGGGGCACCTCAGATAACAATCGCAAGGCGAAGTACTACTCGATCACCCGGAGCGGCCGCAAGCAGCTGGCCGAAGATGCCGCGCACTGGCAGAGATTGTCGCGGGTGATGGGCCGTGTATTGGCCATGCCGGCGGAAGGGAAGCTGTGATGGGCGCCCTGGGGGAAGGACTGCAACGGCTGCGCTCCTTCTTTAAGAAGCCGCAGCGGGACTTGGAACTGGATGCGGAGGTGGCAGAGCATCTTGAGCTCGCGGTGGAAGAGAATATTCGCCACGGTATGACTGCGGAAGAGGCGCGCCGCCAGGCGTTGATTCGCTTCGGTGGAGTGGTGCAGGCGAAGGAGCAGCAACGCGAGGCACGCGGCTTGCCCTGGCTCGATGTGCTGCTGCAGGATCTGCGGTTCGCCTTTCGCACCCTGGGTCGCGACCGCGGTTTTACTGTGATTGCGGTGGTTATCCTGGGGTTGGGGATTGGCGCCAACATAACCGTTTTCAGCGTGGTAAACACCCTCCTGCTACGGCCACTGCCGTTGCGCAATCCGCAGGAATTGGTCCGGATCCTTACCAAGGACGCCACTGGTGGCGAATCCGGCATGACCTATTCGGCAGATGCGACGGAGGAATTTCAGCGGTTGAATCGATCGTTCGAATCGATCTCGGGTTACTACGCCTTCTCCGGACCCGAAAACCTCAAGCTCATGGGCCACGGTCAGCCGATGCCGGTCACCGGTCTGATGGTGGGAGGCAATTTCTTTCACACCCTCGGCGTCGAGCCGATGCTGGGAAGGGTCTTCACGGCCGAGGAATGCCTGCACAACAGCCGCCCTGTCGTGCTGCTGAGCCATGCGTTTTGGAAGCGGCAGTACGGCGGCGATCGCAGTATCGTAGGCCAGGCGATTGATGTGAATGCAACGCCAGTCACGGTGATTGGCGTGTTGCCGGAAAGCTTCGACTTTGGCTCCATCTTCTCTCCCGGCTACAAGGTGGATATGTATGGGCCGGTGATCTACGACGATATCCGGGATGAAGGAAATACCATGGCCCTGGTGGGCCGCCTGAAGCCAGGAGTTAGTCTGGCGCAGGCACAGGCCGAAGCGGATTTGCTCTTTCCTACCCTTCATTTCAGTGTCAAGCATCCGGAGTATGGCGGGGGCTACACCGGCGCCCTGTTCGGGTTGAAAGACTACGTGACGGGCAAGCTGCGTCGTTCGTTGATTGTGTTGTGGTGCGCGGTGGGCCTGATTCTGCTCATCGTTTGCGTGAACCTGTCGAATCTACTGCTGGCGCGCGGGGCTGCCCGGGGCAAAGAATTTGCTATGCGCACGGCTTTGGGTGCTACGCGCGGCCGGCTGCTGCGGCAGTTGCTGACCGAGAGCCTCATCCTGTCGTTCGCAGGCGCTTTGTTTGGCCTGGGGATTGCTTTCGTTATTACTGTCTATCTGGCGCACCAAGGCTCGATTGCGCTGCCGCTGCTGAACAGTGTCCATGTGGATGTAGCAGCGCTGGCATGGACACTGCTGGTGGCTGTGGCCGCGGCAGTTTTGTTTGGCCTTGTTCCGGGACTTAGGATCTCTGGCGGCAACTTGCAGGAGTCTCTTAAAGACTCAGGCCACGGGGCGAGCGACGGCAAGAAGCATGATGGGCTGCGCTCAGCGCTGATCGTTTCGGAGATTGCCCTGGCCTGCGTGCTGCTGGTGGGCGCTGGACTCCTGTTGCGGAGTTTTCTGCGCATCCTCGATGTCGATCTCGGTTTCGAACCCAGCCGGGCCGCTTCCGTCAGCCTGGATTACAACGATGGCGGCGATCCGGCCAAGAGAAGCGTCTTCTGGCAGGAGGTGCTCCGCCGGGTGGAGGAGATTCCGGGGATAGAGACAGCGGGCATCACAGACAATCTGCCGATGAGCCGGAATCGAAGCTGGGGCATATCGGTAAAGGGCAAAGACTACCGGAAAGGAGAATTGGAAGGTACCTTCGTCTACATCGTTTCACCAGGGTACCTCAACGCAATTGGCATGCACCTGTTGAAGGGGCGCGACATTCGTTGGGACGACACGGATAAGAAAGTAGGCGTCGTCATCATTAATGAGACGATCGCACGCCGGCTTTGGCCAGGAGAAGATCCGATTGGCCGCATCGCGAATGTGAATGGCATGGATGCCCGGGTCATCGGAGTGGTGGAGGATGTTCGCGAGAGCAGCGTTGAAGGCAAACCAGGTTGGCAGATGTACCTTTCCGGAGCCTCGCCGCAGTTTGGGCCAGAGGGCGCGCAGCTGGTAGTGCGCACCAAGTTGCCGCCGGAAACTTTGGCTCCAATCGTGATGAGCACGATTCGAGCAATCAATCCGGGTCAGCCGGCGACAGAGTTCCGGCCGGTGCAAGGGCTGGTGGATCACGTGGTTTCACCGCGCCGTTTCTTTGTAATCCTGGTAGGTGTCTTTGCCGGGCTGGGACTGATTTTGGCTTCTCTGGGTATCTACGGAGTGATCTCCTACTCGGTGATGCAGCGGACACAGGAGATTGGTATTCGCATGGCGCTGGGGGCAAGCCAGAGGCGAGTACAGTTGGCCGTCATCGGAAAGACACTGTTACTGGCACTGATCGGGATTGCCACCGGGACGGTGGCATCCTTGGCAATCTCCAATCTCATTGCGTCACTTCTGTTCGGAACGGAGGCCACCGACCGGGCTACGTTCCTGAGCATGACTTTGTTGCTGCTGATCGTGGCGCTGCTCGCCGGATATATACCAGCGCGACGGGCTTCGCGGATAAACCCGATGGTCGCGTTGCGCAACAATTGAGTTGTCGCCGTTTCTTGACTAAACAGGTTGCGGAAAAGTCATGTTTTTGTATCAGGGCACGACTTTAGTCGGGCCGCAAACGATTGAGAATATGACGGGCTTTACAGTCTGCGTGAAAACCGCTCGGTTCATCCGCAGAAGGGGAAGAATGCCCAGGATTGCATCCTGGGATATCCTCAGCCAGACTTGTCCAAATTAGCTTTTTTACTCTGTCCATCCACCACCACTCATGCCAAGGTTGGCCACCGCCCTCAACTTTGTCATCCCGACCGGAGAGGACCCGGATTTCCTGGACAGGGAAATCCGGGGTAGCGTAGGGGAGGGACCTGCAGTTTCACTCGGACCGCACGCAAATGCCGTCAGCGATCGTCAAAACCCAACCCGATTTTTTTCGAGACTCACTAGGGAGTCGCGCGCCGATGGCCCGAATGCTAGAAGCGGCGGTCAATTTTCGGATACCAGGTTAGCTGGACACCGGTGCTGGTATCGGATTGGCGTCCCGATTTGTATAGCGGAATCAGCCACTGCTCGTACTGCACATTGGCTCTCAACTCGACATCCGGGGTGAGGCGCTTGACTACATCGAAGCGGAAGTCGGTTTGCGTGGTGCCGCCGGGAATGAAGTCTTTAGCGGCTTTGTCACTGCGGTAAGAAACCTGCAGCCATTCACGGGGCGAGAGATGGTAGGTGAGCCAGGCTTGGCCTCCCTTGTTTTCGCGCCCAATCCAGTCCCCCATCAGCAAGCCATTGCTGGTGTATCCGTTCCTCTGCACCACCTCGATGTACTGATCCTGACCACCGGTGCTGAGGCCGGTGTCGGGATCGGTGGAGACAGCTTCGGCGCGCAGGTCAAGTTTGGGCGCGCCAGGAAAATGGGATAAGTAAAGACCGGGGCGGATGGCGGCGTGGCGCGGCGCGGTGATGGGGAAGACGTCGTCGTGCACTTCGGAATCGCAATAGAAGGTCAGCCACTTGCGCAGATAGGGCAAGCGCCAGGAGAAGTCCACAGCGCTGAAGCGGGCGCCGGGATCGTTGCGGGAGAACTTTTCCTCCCCGTTGGTATCGCTGATGCTGTAAAAGCTGCGCCAGAACGTACCCAGCGTAATGGGCGCGTGTCCTTTGCCTCCCCAAATGACCGTTCGTTGAAAACCGAATTCAAAGTTGGGTGTGGGCTTGAAGGAAATTTTCTCCGCATGTACCCAGGGGCTCACGGGATCGTTGTGCCCCTTCAGCGGTCCCACGAAGAAGTCGTATCGAATCAGCCCCGCGATACGGGAGACGTAAGGGATATATAGCGGCTCAACCCGATCGATGCGGAAGCTCCAGATATTTTCCGCATTGTTGCTCCAGGCCATGCCGCCGCCCATACCCGGCCCGTACCAGTTGTCCATTTTTCCAAGGGAAATTTCATGGCCTACGACGTGAGCCGAAACATAACCTTCGAGCACGGTGAAGTTGTTGACCGAGGAAACCGGGCCCAGTGGGATGGTGGTGTTTCCGTAGAGGGGAACGGAGCTGAAGGTGGCGAAATCATCGATTGTGGCCAGAACCTCTGATAAGGGAAGTGAATAGCCTTCCCACGACGGGGCATGCTGGAACTCTCCGCGAAAGTAAATGGAGAACATGCCGTAGTGTCCGCGTGTGCTGAAGCCGGTGTAGCTGTTGAAGCCCGCTGCGTAGGGGCGGCCAAAATCATTGACGTCAGTCTGTCCCAAGTGGAAGCTGTCACGTAAGGGAGTGCCGGCGATACCCATCACGCCCTGGTACACCGAATCGAGCCCAACTCGGCCATACCTCTGGTCGAGAGGGATCCGCATATCGGGCTGCAGATCTCTTTCCAGAGCGGTAAAAATTTCGATGGCTTCATCGTTTGTACTGCCGGTGATGCTATCCGAGCTCAGGTCCAGCATATGGGCCACACTCAGACGGGTCCATGGACGCATACCGAGAAAGACAGTGTCGACAAAGCCCATCCCGTAGAGACGCATCACCGCCGGGTAGATCCAGCTATCCAGCGGGATATAGGTGGAACTCATCCCCTCGATCGATTTGAGCGGCTCGTAGGGGGCAAAGTGAATGGTCTCGCGGGGAGCGGGAAGTTGATCAGCCGAAGGAGGTGCTGGAGCCGCGGCTGGCGGGGGTGTTTGCTGCGGGGCCGGTCCAGACTGGTTTTCCTGGGTCTGGTTTGCATCTATAGTCGAGGCGGCTGAGATTCCTGGGGTCAGTAAGACCAGCACACACAGAACAGCGAGGAATTCCACTTACACCTCAAAGACAAAAACGGTTGATGCCCGATAAAACCTATGGCGATGGCCATGGCCGGGCCGAGAGACGTGACGAGAATCGTTCACCTCTTTTCAAGCTAACGAAAGCAGGTCTAAGGGTCAATCGTTTGCAGCAGGCTGAGAAGCGCGAAGATAACGGGGTAGGTGGATAAAGGCTGACAATTACTACTGCGGTGCTCTCTGCGCTTTCTGCGCCGCCTTCACGAGAGCGTCCAATTCCCGGGAAAACTCGTGCACCAGCTGGTCCCTCCAGCGCCGGTCGAAGAGTCCCTTAGCCCTGAGGTAGCGTTCCATGTGGATGAGAGGATCGCGTTGGCTGCGCTGCGCTACAGAGCTCGCTACGCGTCGTTTGGTCTGGCTGGATAGGTGATAGGGCTTACCCTCCACCAGGACCGGGGTGCCGCCCTGGCGCACCCGCTCTACGCTTTCGCAGGCAACCCGGTAGACGGCCACAACATCGTTAGCGTCTACGGGAATGATGGGAAAGCCGTAGCTCCGCGCAGTCTCGGGCGGGTCGTTCTCTTCTTTATTTGGCTTGAAACTGGCCGGAACAGTCTGAGGATTGTCCTCTACGACAAAAATGATGGGTAGGCTTTTGCGCGCGGCTACGTCCAGCGCTTCATGCCAGCAGCCAAGAGTGGTTGTTGCCTTATCGCCAAAAGCGACGACGACGTTGCCTTTCTTCTTCCGCTTGTTGGCCAGGGCCGCACTGGTTGCCAGCCCAAGCTGCGTGCATTGCGTAGCGGAGGGCATGATGACGTTGGGCGATTGCGTTGTGTGCGGTGGGACGCGCGTAAATCTGGGCCACGATGTCACCCAGGGGTACTCCCTTGACCAGGGCGGCGATTGCGTTGTGCGGCGCGAGGGCGATCGTGTCTTCTGGCTGCAGGTCAATGGCACATCCGGTAGCGATGGCCTCCTGGCCTATCGAAGCAGCGTAGAGGCCCGCAGATCGAGGTTGGCCGCGCAGCCGGCACACACGTTCCGTGAGCAGCCGGCATTGGACCATGGTGGCATAAAGCTGTTTCAGCTTGGCGTCGCTAATCAGCGAGCCGCCGGTGGAGACGGCCGCGGCGGCGGTCGCCTGCCCAACCTTACCAGCCATGGTTACGGTTTTCTCCTGAGGATTGAATGACGATGACTGAGTAAAGCGCTGATTGTAAATCACCCCGCTGCTGATCTGCGTGACCGTCGTCATCCGAACGGTGGAAAGCAGCCCTTACTTTTTCACAGAAGTGTGAAAAAGCCTGTGTATTTCCTGGCCTTCGATACCGCGCAGTTCCTGAAACGATAGGAGTTCTAGCACTCTGCACTGCTTTCGATGCTCGGGGCAGCGGACTTGTCATGTGGAGTAATCCGAGTTGATGCGCACGTACTCCGCAGTGAGATCCGTAGTCCAGAAGCGGCACTTGCCCGGCCCCAGACCGAGATCGATATGAACCGTCAACTCGCGTTGTTTCAAGTATTCATGGGTGAGGTTTTCATCGAAACGCGGGGAGAGGCAGCCACCGCGGCAGATCTCGAGCTCGCCGAAGGAGATATTGATCCGTGCAGGATCGATGGCTACGCCGGCATAACCGATCGCCGCGAGTATGCGGCCCCAGTTGGGATCGCAACCCGCCCACGCGGTCTTGACCAGGGGTGAGTGGGCAATGGAACGGGCTACGCGCAGGGCATCCGCGTCGGTAAGCGCTCCGCTGATGTTCAGTTCAACCACGTGTTGAATGCCTTCCCCATCCTCCACAATGCGCATCGCGAGCGATAAGCAGACACTTTCGAGCGCGGAAGAAAACGCCGCCGTGAGCGCGTCGTCGACGGGATGCGCTGTGGCGTGGGAGTGGCCCTGGATAGTGACTCCGCTGGCCCCGCTGGCGAGTAGCAGAACGGTGTCATTGGTGGAAGTATCGCCGTCGATGGAGATGCGATTGAACGAGCGCTCGACGGCGTGATGAAGCAGATCAGAGGCGACGGCGGGTTCGAGAGAGGCGTCGGTGAAGAGATACACCAGCATGGTGGCATGTGGCGCTTGCGGAGCGGATTGGAGTTGGGGATGGATCATGCCCGCGCCCTTGGCGATGCCGGCTAGACGAACGGTAACGCCGCCTGCCGCAAAACTTGCCACTGCGATCTTGGAGCGCGTGTCAGTGGTCATGATGGCTGCCGCCATCTGTTGCAGGTGAGCTGCGGAAGAGCCCAGTCCTGCGTGCAGTGCGGGCAGGGCCGCGGTTAGCTTGTCCACCGGAAGGGGCACGCCGATGATGCCCGTTGACGAGGGGAAGACGGAATGCGCATCGCAGCCGAAAATGGCGGCGGCGCTGGCGCAGCATTCCTGTGCGGCCATCACTCCGGCCTCCCCGGTGGCGCAATTTGCGTTGCCGGCATTGACCAGCGCAACACGGAGATGATGTTGGCTCCGTTCCAGGTGGCGCTGTCCCACGATGAGCGGCGCGGCGATCACCTTGTTGCTGGTAAACATCGCGGCCGCAGTCGCCGGCTGATCGGCGAGCGCGCAGGCGAGGTCGGGTTTGCCACTGGCTTTGATGCCGGCGCGCACAGCAGCGAACGAGAATCCGCGCGGCACCTGGTCGTCGTTGAGGGGAGTGTTCAGGGGAAGCGTATGGGGAGCTGGAGACGTTTCAGCCATCTGCCCTTTACTCTATCAAGAGAACCACCATCGTTCACAACCGCCGGAGAGGCCAGGATAGCTACGAATGCAGCAACAAGAGAGTCAGAACCAAGGGGCAGGCCAGAAGGCGAATGAGGGGGCCAGGGAATCTCCTGAATTTCTCCGCATGCGGAACGTGGATGTGGCGCGCGGCCAGAAGGTGGTGCTGCACGATGTGAACCTCAGCATTGGCGCGGGAGAACACATTGCCATTCTGGGCCCGAATGGCTGCGGCAAGTCGACCCTGATCAAGGCCATGACCTGCGAATGCTATCCCATCGTGCGTCCGGGCATGGAGATGAAAGTCTACGGCCGGGACCGTTGGGAAGTGCAGGAGCTACGCAAGCATCTGGGCGTAGTGGCGACGGAGTTGCCGGGCGAACGGACCGCGGTGACACGGGGCCTGGACGCCGTGGTCAGCGGATTCTTTTCAAGCTCTACCTTGTGGCCGAATCTGGTAGTGACCGAGAGCATGCGCAGCAGCGCGCTGGAGGCGCTTGGCATGCTCGGCGCCGGATACCTGCGTGACCGCTGGGTGGGCGAGATGTCAGCGGGTGAGAAGCGCCGGGTGATGATCGCGCGAGCGCTGGTGCACCGGCCGGAGATGTTGCTGCTGGACGAACCGAGCAATGCACTCGACCTGGCGGCGCAGCGCGAACTACGCGAGATTTTGCGTGAGGTGGCCGTGGGCTCCGGCGAGCGGCGCGGAACTGGGCTGGTGATGGTGACCCACCATCTGGCGGATATTTTGCCCGAGATCGACCGCGTGGTGATGATGGGCGCGGGCCGTATCGTGGCTGACGGACCAAAGCGGGAATTGCTGCAAGCGTCCAGGCTGCGCGAGCTTTTCGGCGTGGATCTCGAATTGACAGAACGCAATGGCTACTGGCATTCCTGGTGAGGTTCCGTCCCATCAAAGATTGCGGCTTGACCTCGGCCCCTTAGTCGTTTTAGTTTATGGCTACACGGGAAAGGAGGATGATCCAGCGAATGAAAATTTCTGATGGTAGTTGTAGATCTATACGTGAGGTGACTGAGGCTTAGAGCGTGCGCTCTAGACCTGGCGGTAAAGTAATTCGTCCGCCGAGGCCCACTTCCTAGGAAGAGCGGACGCCTCAGCCAAACTCCACAGCTTCACCGGTGATCAAGGCCCGCGACCAGAAATGGCGCGGGCCTTTCACGTTGTAGCGCAGTGAAGGGACCTGCGGTTCTCTTCATCCGTACCTCGCATCGCGGCGCTGCGCAGGCTTACAATTACTTCATGGAACCACTGGTGATTGCGGGTAAGGCCTTTCAGTCCCGGCTGATTGTGGGCACGGGGAAGTACAAGGACGGCGCAGAGACGCAGGCGGCTATTGAAGCCTCAGGGGCGGAGATGGTTACGGTCGCGGTGCGGCGATTGAACCTGGACCGCACCCGGGAATCACTGCTGGACTACATCGATCCCGAACGCTATTTCCTGCTGCCCAATACTGCCGGTTGCTACACCGCGGATGAGGCGATTCGCGCCGCCCGGCTGGGACGCGAGGTGGGGCTCTCCGACTGGGTGAAGATCGAGGTCATTGGAGACCAGGCAACCCTCTATCCCGATGTGCAGGCAACGTTGGAAGCAACACGCGTTCTGGTGAAGGAAGGTTTTACCGTTCTCCCCTACACCTCCGATGACATTGTTTTCGCACGCCGGCTGATCGATGCGGGGGCGGCCGCGGTCATGCCTCTGGGCGCGCCCATCGGGAGCGGTATGGGAATACAGAATCTGGCCACGCTGCGCATCCTGCGGGAGATGATTACCGAGGTGCCGCTTATCGTTGATGCCGGCGTGGGCATGGCGTCAGACGTATGCCTGGCGATGGACATGGGGGCGGATGCGGTGTTGATCAACTCCGCCATCGCGCACGCAGCCAAGCCGGTGCTGATGGCCGAGGCGATGCAACATGCGGTGCTCGCCGGACGGCAGTCGTTCCTCTCCGGCCGAATGCCGAGGAAGCTGTACGCGACCGCCAGCTCGCCGCTCGAAGGACTTTCCAAGTAAAATTTCCGCACCCACATGACTATTACGGGTGTTAGTGCAGTGGGATAGACTCGGTCACATGCGTGTCTTTGGCATCGATTGCGGTACGAATTGCACCGGGTATGGAGTCGTAGACGTGCAATACGGGCCGCGTGAAACACGCCTGATTGCGGTGGCTGCGGGCGGTCTCAAGCTGGCCAAGGAGCAGCCCTTACCCATGCGGCTGGCCTACATTTATGCGGAGCTCTCGGCGTTGATGGAATTGCACCACCCGGAAGTGGTGGCGGTGGAAGAGGTGTTCTACTCCGTGAATGCCAAATCTGCGCTGAAACTGGGACATGTACGTGGAGTGGCCTTGCTGGCGGCGGCGATGCACGGGCTGCCGGTAGCGGAATACGCTCCGCTCACCATTAAATCTGCCGTGGTTGGCTATGGATTAGCCCAGAAGGAACAGGTGCAGTTCATGGTCGCACGCTTGCTGAACCTCGACCGCGCGCCGGAACCTGCCGATGCTGCCGACGCCCTGGCCATTGCGATATGCCACGTCCATACCGCCCAGACGCTTTCGTTGCAGGCGGAATCCCGCGCTTGAGGTTTGGGTTGAATCTGCTGCGAAGCTTGGCATGGGTAGTTTTGCCTTTCGTGGTTGCGCCCAGCGGTTCCCAGGCGGTCGCGGAGGGCGCCGCCCAGGCGGAGATCCGATTTACCTACGAAAACCCCAAGCTGCAGCCGTCAAAGTATGTTCTGACGGTCAACGAGGACGGTAGCGGGCATTATCGCTCGGAGAGCGGGGGTCCAGGGTCAAATGAGCCCGGAAGTGTACCGCCGGAGCCCCAGGACCGTCCGATACACATCTCAAAAGCGATGCGCGAGGCCATGTTCGCCGCTGCACGCAAAAACAAACTCTTCGCCTTTGCCTGCGATGACGGGGGGAAGAATATCGCCTTCCAGGGGACCAAGACGTTGCAATACGAAGGTCCCGAAGGCCAGGGAAGTTGTACATACAACTGGAGCAAAAACGCTCAGATTGATAAGCTGACAGACCAGTTTGAGGCGATTGCCGCAACCCTGGACGAGGGCAGCAAATTGAAGCGCCAGTACGAGCATGGGCGCCTCAGCCTGGATGCGGAACTGGAAACTCTGGATCAGATGGTGCGCGATGCAAGGGCGCTCGAGCTGGAGAATATCGCCCCGATCCTGCAGACGCTGGCCGGGGACGAGGCAGTGTTACAGCGGGTGCAGCGGCGCGCGCGAGCGCTGTTGGCTCAGGCCAAGAGCGATTGACCGCGCCGCCGGCATTCACGAATTGTTCCCGCCTTCGTCCAAAGAGGTTAGGTAAAGTGCTGAATTCACGTAAGGAAACTTATTTCGTGAATTTTGGTTTAAGTCAGTAGAGGACTTGAACGCAGGGTTCCATCAGGAAATGGAGGTGCTCCGTCATGCAGCACCCAGAAAATAGAAATAGGAAGATCGTTGCCGGGCCCTTGGCGCTAGGGGTGCTTTGTCTGCTGTGGGTGGGATTTGGAACCGGCCGTGCGGTGGCCCAGGACCCCAACTCACCCAATGTTGCCCGGGTGAGCTTCGTGCAAGGCTCGGTGCAGCTGCTTGCCGGCCAGGGGAGCGATTTCCAGCAGGCCGTGATGAACATGCCGGTGGTGGATGGATCGCGTTTGCAGGCCGGGGGGGACGGCCAGGCAGAGGTCGAGTTCGGTGATGGCAGCGTAGCGCGTTTGACCCCAAATAGCACCCTGCAGTTCGATCGCCTGGGACAGGATCGCGTCCAGTTGCAGCAGTTGTCGGGTTTGAGCTACTACGAATTCAATGTGGGTGACGGGCATCCGCTCTTCAGCGTGCAATTCAACAATTTATATGTGCAGCCGACCGCCAACTCGATCGTGCGCGTGGGTTTGGACGCCGGATGGGAAGTTGCGGTCATAAACGGCTCGGTGAATGTGCAGGGAGAGGGCGTTCCAGGCGTCACTGTCGCGGAAAACCAAAGCATCCGCTCCGGCGCCGACAACAGCGGGGCTCCGTACACAGTGGCCCAGGGAGTCAATGGCGACTCCTGGGATAACTGGAATCAGGACCGGGACCAGGCGATCGCACAGGAAGCCTCCCAGCAGACGCCGGTACGCGATGACTCGAGCAATCCGCAGAACGAAAACTGGAATGATCTGGATGCCGACGGTAACTGGTATCCCGTGGAAGGAACCGGCAATGTGTGGGTTCCCGCCGGCGTCGGTCCAGGTTGGGACCCGTATGGATCCGGCTATTGGGCCTTCTATCCGACGATTGGCTACACCTGGGTTTCGAGTTATCCGTGGGGCTGGCTGCCGTACCATTGCGGCCGTTGGGGCTATTATTCATTCGGCTGGGGATGGGCTCCGGGCGGCTGTGGCCGTGTCTGGTCTCCCGTGGTTGTAGTGCGTAACTATCCTGCCGGCTGGATCATGCCGGGGCGGCCGGTCTTTCGCGGCGGTGCGTATCCGCTTCCCCCACAACGTCTGGTGGTGGTTAACCGTGGACCGGTGGCCACCGGCCCCTGGGGACTGCATGGAGCAGTGCCCAGGCCAGACCATCAGCAGGCTGTGAACCTTAATGGGCGCACGATTACGCCAGTGGACCGAGTCGACGTGCGTCACCAGGCATACATCGCCCCCAAGGGCACGGCCCCAGGAACACGGGCAGTACTAACCGGCACTCCCGTTGGGGTGGGACAGCGGTCGGGTTCCAATAGCGCCTACTGGGGTGCCAACCCGCCGCGGGCGATCGACAGGCCGAACCAACCGCCGGCCCAAAGGCAGATCGAGCAGCCAGGGGTCCAAAGAGCGATCCAGCCGCCAGCCCAAAGGCAGAATCGAGCAGCCGGGGGTCCAAAGGGCGATCCAGCCGCCAGCCCAAAGGCCGAGCGTGGGTTACTCCGCGCCGCCGCAGCAGTCTTACAACCAGCGTTCGAACTACGTGGAGCGGCCGACGCCCACCACTCACTATTCGCCTCCGCCTCACTACTCGGCTCCGCCTCCGCAGTCGCATGGGGCGCCTTCCGGGGCTCACCGTTAAGGCCGGATTAAACCATTTTTGCTAACGGTGTAGACCAGGAAAACGGAACTCGACGCGGCCATTCCGCCAAAGAATGGCCGCACATAGCTGATCCCACCGGACCACAGTATTAGCAAAAATGCGTTAGACCGAGGGGAGGGCGCGAAAGAGACACGCCATCCCCTCCAGCGACACCGCCTCTGCCCGTACTTGTGCATCCACGGCACACTGTCTGAAAGCCTCGTCGATAACGGTGGGGGTGTACCCCGCGGCGCGCAGATTATTGGCCAGTGTCTTGCGCTTCAGGGCGAAGACTTGCCGCAGCAAGCGCAGGAAGCCTGCCGGTTCCACTCCCAGCTCATCGAATCGAGAGCGCATGGTGAGACGAAAAACCGTGGAGTAGACCTCTGGCGGTGGAGCGAAGGCCTCAGGCGGCAAGGTGAAGAGGTTCTCCACCGTGGCGTACATCTGTGTGGTAGCTGATAACAATCCGTATGCACTCGAGCCCGGAGGCGCCACGATGCGCTCTGCGACCTCACGCTGGGCCATGAGCACGGCGCGATCGATCACCGCGCTATGGGCGAAGAGATGCATCAGGATGGGGGATGAGATGTAGTACGGCAGGTTGCCGATGACCTGCAATTGAACCCCGCGTTGGGCGGCCAGCTGAGTCAGGTCAAGGGTCAGAATGTCCCGGCAGAGGATTTCGATAGTGCTTCCGGCGAAGGAATGCTGCAACGATGCAGCCAGAGCCAGGATCGAGTTCGACTGCGATGAGTTGCTTGGCGCGGGGTGCGAGCAGGCTGGTAAGGACCCCTGTGCCTGGCCCAATTTCGAGTACCGTGGCCTGACTTAAATCGCCCAAAGCCTCTACGATCGCGCGCGGTGCGCTCGGGCTGACGAGAAAATTCTGGCCCAACTTTGGCTTATGGCGCGATGAGCCTTGCTTACGATCGGGCATGGCGCGCTCGCCGTAGATTGCTGGCTCCGTTTCTCATAGGTAGACTACGCATTTGCGGCGATTCCTCCCGGATCTCCTGTAGAGCCTTGTGGGGACAGTGAACTCCATGTGGTCCCGGCTGGCCGGGACCTTACACGCTACCATGGCAGGGGCTGCGCAGTAGGAGATCCAGGATCCTTCTCTGCATCATACGGAAGCGGATCCACGTCAAACGGTTTCACGAGAGGTCTCGCCGGGGAAGACGCTTTGCACGGGGCTTTTCACCAGGAAAAGACCCACTTCGCTGAGGCTCGATCAGGACACGGTAATCGTGAGACCGTAGAAAAAAGGGGTGTTGGCAATGCATATCGTTTTTGCCGCGTCGGAGTGTGTTCCTTACGTCAAGACGGGCGGAGTTGCAGAAGTAGTTGGGGCGCTGCCTAAGGAACTGGTTCGGCAAGGCCATCAGGTTACGGTCTACATACCTCTCTACCGGCAAGTGCAAAAGCATCTGAAGGAGCGCCGGATTGCCATTCGCAGTCTCACCATTCCTTTTTCCTACTACAACCGCTTTGTGACGGTCGTCAATGGAGGCACTCCTGATGGAGTGCAGATTTATTTCATCGATTGCCCTGAGCTCTTCGACCGGGAGTTTCTCTATGAGACGGCCTCCGGCGATTATGCCGACAACGCGGAGCGATTTGGGTTGTTTTGCCGAGCGGTGCTCGACAGCACCAAGATTTTGGGTGTGCCGGATGCTTTCCACATCCACGGATGGCCCGCTGGGGTGCTCGCGATCCTGCTGCGGACGGTGTACTACTTCGATCCGGTGCTCAAGAATGTTGCCTGCCTGTTGACGATCCATAACTCAGATCGCCAGGGCTGGTTTCCGCGCGAGACCGTCGAAAAGCTACTTCTGCCCTGGGAGGTGTACACGGTGGAGCGCGCGGAGTTTTACGGCACCTTCGATTTTCTCAAGGGTGGAATTGTCTATTCCGATGCGATCAACACCGTGAGCCGCAAGTACGCCGAAGAGATCCAAACGCCGGAGTATGGCAACGGACTGGAAGGCGTCTTGCGCGCCCGGGCGCAGGATCTGCACGGCATTCTGAACGGTGTCGACTACCAGGTTTGGAATCCGGCAACGGACAGCAAAATCGCAGCCCATTACACCCCGGAGCGGCTGGAAGGGAAGGTAGCCTGCCGTAAGGACATGCTGCATGCCTTCGGTGTTTCCAACCTGCCTGACGAGACGCCGGTGGTAGGCATGGTTTCCCGCCTGGCGACGCAGAAGGGTTTTGATCTGCTGGCGCAGGCCTTCGACCAGCTGCTGCAGGAGAACATGTTCCTGGTGATCCTGGGCACCGGCGAACCGTATTACGAGAACCTGCTGCGTGGTTGGCAGGAACGGTTTGCGCATAAGGTCGCAGTCGCGATTACCTATGATGAAACTCTGGCTCATAAGGTGGAGGCCGGGTCGGACATCGTTCTGATGCCATCGCGTTCTGAGCCTTGTGGACTGAACCAGATCTATGGCATGAAGTACGGCACTGTGCCGGTGGTGCGCGCCACGGGCGGCCTCGATGACACGGTGCAGGAATGGTCGGCGGAAGCGGAGACGGGAACGGGCTTTCGCTTTAACGAGTACCGGCCGGAGGAGTTGATGCAAGCACTGCGCCATGCGTTTGCGACGTTCGCTGATAAGAAGCAGTGGATCAAGCTGATGCGCAACGGCATGGGGCGCGATTATTCCTGGACCAAGCCGGCCAAAGAATACATTCAGCTCTACGAGGAGATCGTGCGCAGGCGGTCTTGAAGACTCCGTCAAAGAGTGGTTGCCGGTTGCATGGAACCGCAGATCCTTCGGCTGCCCTCAGAGAGCCTGTGACTTTATCGACCTTTCCTGTGAAGCCCTCGACAGTCCGACAAGATCGTCATCCTGAGAGCCTGTGACTTTATCGACCTTTCCTGTGAAGCCCTCGACAGTCCGACAAGATCGTCATCCTGAGAGCCTGTGACTTTATCGACCTTTCCTGTGAAGCCCTCGACAGTCCGACAAGATCGTCATCCTGAGAGCCTGTGACTTTATCGACCTTTCCTGTGAAGCCCTCGACAGTCCGACAAGATCGTCATCCTGAGAGCCTGTGACTTTATCGACCTTTCCTGTGAAGCCCTCGACAGTCCGACAAGATCGTCATCCTGAGAGCCTGTGACTTTATCGACCTTTCCTGTGAAGCCCTCGACAGTCCGACAAGATCGTCATCCTGAGAGCCTGTGACTTTATCGACCTTTCCTGTGAAGCCCTCGACAGTCCGACAAGATCGTCATCCTGAGAGCCTGTGACTTTATCGACCTTTCCTGTGAAGCCCTCGACAGTCCGACAAGATCGTCATCCTGAGAGCCTGTGACTTTATCGACCTTTCCTGTGAAGCCCTCGACAGTCCGACAAGATCGTCATCCTGAGAGCCTGTGACTTTATCGACCTTTCCTGTGAAGCCCTCGACAGTCCGACAAGATCGTCATCCTGAGAGCCTGTGACTTTATCGACCTTTCCTGTGAAGCCCTCGACAGTCCGACAAGATCGTCATCCTGAGAGCCTGTGACTTTATCGACCTTTCCTGTGAAGCCCTCGACAGTCCGACAAGATCGTCATCCTGAGAGCCTGTGACTTTATCGACCTTTCCTGTGAAGCCCTCGACAGTCCGACAAGATCGTCATCCTGAGAGCCTGTGACTTTATCGACCTTTCCTGTGAAGCCCTCGACAGTCCGACAAGATCGTCATCCTGAGAGCCTGTGACTTTATCGACCTTTCCTGTGAAGCCCTCGACACTCCCACAAAATCGTCATCCTGAGAGCCTGTGACTTTATCGACCTTTCCTGTGAAGCCCTCGACACTCCCACAAAATCGTCATCCTGAGAGCCTGTGACTTTATCGACCTTTCCTGTGAAGCCCTCGACAGTCCGACAAGATCGTCATCCTGAGAGCCTGTGACTTTATCGACCTTTCCTGTGAAGCCCTCGACACTCACACAAAATCGTCATCCTGAGCGAAGCGCCTCACCGATTTGTCACGTGACGGAGCACCCGAAGCGCGCAGTCGAAGGACCTCGGCGGGAATTATCTTACCCATGCCGCTCAGAGCTTTTCAACCGCGGAAGCTCCAGAACCGGATCGACTGCGGTGGGCACTTGATGGTCTGGGTACATCTTTTCATGCATAGTAATCATCTTCCGGACCGCAGCGCGCCCGCCCGGTGCGGCTTGGGTGCTTAAAAAGCTCCGAGCGGCAATGCGTGAGATGAGCGCGGCCGAAGGACCTGCGGTTCCACTTTACGGTTCGCAAACGCAGTGGGCTCAAACTGCCTTTCGATTGGCCGCGCGGAAGTAGAGGTACACCGGTAAGCCGGCGAGAATGATAAGCGTCCCCACCAGGGAGCCGCGCACATTGCTGGCGAAGGAATAGTAGAGCAGTACGGCGGCCGCCAGGATGAAGAGCGCCGGCAGCACCGGATATCCCCAGATCTTGAAGGGCCGCTCGGCCGCGGGGACGCGGCGCCGGTAAACAAAGATGGTCGTCGCCGTAAGCAGATAGAAAAGCCACTCGGCAAAGATCGCCAGCTCAAAGAGCTGCTGAAAGCGTCCCACCAGTAACAGCAGCAGTGTGCTCAAAAGTCCCTGGGCCACAAGCGCGGTGGAAGGGCTTTGAAAGCGGGGATGAATGTGAGCCATCCGGGCAGGGAAGAGGCGGTCACGCGCCGCCGCAAAGGGTACGCGGGCGCCGGACATCGTGGTTCCATTGAGGCCGACGAGGATGCTCAGCGCCATGGCAACGGAGACCAGGGATGCGCCCCAATGTCCGGAAACTACCGACATAGCGAGGACCGCCGGGCGCGAGGAGTCCGCGATGCGCGCTGCGGGCAAAATGTACTGCGTGGCCGCGTTGGTAGCCATATAGAGCACGCCCACGACGCCCACGCCGGCGATGAGCGCAATGGGCAGGCTGCGCTCCGGGCGCTTCACTTCGCCGGCCACCATGGTGAGATCATTCCAGCCGTCGTAAGCCCATAGCGACGCGATGAGCGCGACCATGAAGCCTTCCAGTCCGCCTTGTGCGCCGGGGAAGCTGGTATGAAAATTTGCCACGCCACCACGCGGACTGGCGAAGCAGAAGCCGGTAATGACGAGAATCAGAACTACTTTGAGCCAGGTGAAGAAAAGCTGGAAGTCACCCGCTTTCTTGATTCCCAGGTAGTTGAGCCCGGTGATCAGCCAGGCAGCAAAGATGGCGAAGATCTGCGACCAGGTGATCAAAACAGGAGCCCGAAGCACGACTCCGTCGAGCCATGCGAAGGCGGGGAATACGCCCATGACGCGCGCCAGGCCGGTGGTGACGCTAGCGATGGAGGCCGGCTTGGCCACGGCAAACCACGTCCACATGTAGAGAAATGCGGGCAGGTCGCCGTAGGCGTTGCGCAGGAAGACATACTCCCCGCCGGCGCGCGGCATCATGGCGCCAAGCTCCGCGTAGGTCATGGCGCCAAAGAGCGTGAGCACCCCGCCGACGATCCAGGCCAGATACACCATCCTGCTGGAGCCAACAGCGCGCATCATTTCCTGCGGGACGAGGAAGATGCCGCTGCCGATGATGGTGCCGACCACAATCGCAGTCGCATGCCAGACGCCGAGCACACGCGGAAGGTCGGGTGCCGAGGACGCTCCGCTGCGCTCCGATGGGGACGAAATATTCATCGGTGGTAGGCGAGTCTAGCATTTTCACTTCTGGTGTTTACAGGGCAACAGCTTCCGGACGTGGCTTTTCCTCAAGAAAAGCCGCACATCGCTGAACCTGACTGTGAAGCGTAGAAGTGAAAATGCTCTAGCATGCCGTGCTTACACGGCTTGGCTGGGCGGAGACGCTACCGTATCTGCGGGATGGAAGTAGTCATGAATGGCCGAGGCCAAATGGGGCGCCACGACCGAGGCGAGCGCTTGCAGGGTCGCTTCCCGGATGCCGCGTACGCTGCCGAAATGCGCCACCAGCCGATTGCGTGTCTGAGGCCCGACGCCGGGAATAGCCAGCAGTTCAGACTCGCGATCCCTGATCTCCCGCCGCTTGCGGTGGTAGGTAACGGCGAAGCGGTGCGACTCATCGCGAATCTTCTGTACCAGGTGCAAAACTGGCGATCGCCGGTCAAGCACGATGGGTTCATCCTCCTGCCCGTAGAGGTAGATAATCTCCTCTCGTTTGGCAATCGAGGCCAGCGGCTGGGTGGTGATGCCGAGCAGTTCCAGCGCCTCGGCCGCGGCATGCAACTGACCCAGTCCCCCGTCGATGAGGATCAGGCTGGGCATGGCTAACTGCTCCTCCTGCACCCGGCGATAGCGCCGGCCGACCACTTCGCGCATCGATGCGAAATCATCCACTCCTTCTACGGTCTTGATCTGGTACTTGCGGTAGTCGGATTTCTTCATGGCGCCGTCTTCCCAAACCACCATGGAGGCGACTGTCTCAGCGCCCTGGATGTGGGAGATGTCGAAGCACTCAATGCGCCGGGGCAGCTCCGGAAGGGTCAACAGATCCTGCAGCGATTCTTCGATCACTTTTCGCGTGGGCTGCAACACGCGGAAGCGCTGGTCAAAACTCTGCTTGGCATTTTGCCCCGCGAGGTCGACCAGGGAACGCTTCTCCCCGCGGCGGGGCACGGCCAGCTCGACTTTGTGCTGGGCGCGCTCGCTGAGCAGCGCCGCCAGCGATTCGCGGTCGGCAAAATCCACCGGGATGTACACGGTCCTGGGCACATACTGCTGGTCGATATAGAGCTGCTTGAGCAGCGCGGAGAAGAAGAAGGGAGCGTCAAAATCAGCTCCATACGATTGGGCCTCCGGCGCGGGAGCAGCCGTTTCCGCATCAGGCGAAACATGCTCGGAGGCGTTCAGTTCGGGCGGATACTCGGGCAGCTCTTCCCAGAAGAATTCCCGGCGATCCACGATCTTGCCGCCGCGCATATGGAAGAGGTTGACGGCCAGCATGCCATTCTCGTGGTGGTAGCCATAGACGTCGGCGTCATCGCCATCTGCCGTGGCCATGCGCTGTCTCTCCTGCACCTGGCTCATGGTGATCAGCAGGTCTCGGTACCTGGCGGCGAGCTCGAAGAGCTGCGAGGCTGCTGCTGCCTCCATGCGCTCTTCGAGCGACCGGCTCAATTCGGTTTGCCGGCCTTCCAAAAACATCTGTGCATCGCGCACTGCCTGGCGGTAGTCCTCCGGCGTGGTGAGGTTCTCGACGCAAGGTCCCAGGCAGCGCTTGATGTAGTACTGCAGGCAGGGCCGGGGATGGTAGCGCGAAAGATCGACCTTGCAGCTGGGCAGGAGAAAGCTGCGATGGATCAGGTCAACCACCCGGTGGGCCAGGTTGCCGGGGAAAAAGGGTCCGTAGTACGCGCTTCCGTCTTTGCGCAGCCTGCGAGTCACAAAAACCTTGGGGTACCGGTCGGCCAAAGTCAGCTTGACGTAGGGGTAGGTCTTATCGTCGCGCAGCAGGATGTTGAAGCGCGGCTTGCGTTGCTTGATGAGGTTGTTTTCGAGCGCCAGCGCCTCATGTTCGTTCTCCACCAGGATGTAATCGATGTCCACGGCCTCACGCATGAGCGAGCCCGTCTTGGCATTTGCCTGGGATGCGCCCAGCAGGTACGAACGTACCCGGGAACGAAGGTTCTTCGCTTTGCCGACGTAGATCACGTCGCCCTGCGCATTGCGGTACAGATACACCCCTGGCCGGGTAGGCAGGGTGCGTATCTTCTCGTGCAGATCCATGAAATGTCCCTGACTAAAGTTTAGCCGCTATGCACTCCAGGAGGCAGTTTGCGCGTGCGGCAGGTAAAACTTTCCTTCTTTGCTCGATTCGTGGAGCACCAAGGTTTACACTTTCAGCCGCAAGTGATTGCAGCGAAACTAGTAAAGCGAGATCATTTCTTTGGCATTGATCGTGCTAGTAAGATCTGGATGGGCGAAGTACGGGAGCAGAATCCTTTATGATCCGAATCGATAAGACATCGCAGCAAGCAGCTATCCTGTTGGGAGCCATGTCACTGTTTGTCACCGCCGGCTGCTCCACCAAGAATTACGTCCGCTCGCAAACCACCCCGTTGGTGCAAAAGACCAACGAGCTGGACGATGCCACGGCAGCCAACAACCGCGCGATCCAGAGCACCAATGACCGCGCTCAGGCGGGCATCCAGCAAGCACAGGCGGCAGCGAATACCGCCACGCAAAACGCTACGGCTGCAACCTCGGCTGCGACCCAGGCGCAGGGCAGCGCCAAGGAGGCGGTCAATCGTGCCGACTCGCTGGCCAGCGTAGTAGCGAACCTCGATAATTACAAGCAGATCGGCGATGTCTCGGTAACCTTTGGATTCGATAAGAGCGAGCTAACCAAGGCGGACAAGGCGCAGTTGGATGGCCTGGCGACCCAGCTCAACACGGCCAAAGGCTACATCCTGGAGGTTACGGGCGGAACGGACTCGGTTGGCAGTGCGGATTACAACTACCAGTTGAGCCAACGCCGCGCCGAAGCCGTGGTTCAGTATATTGCTTCCAAGTACAATGTACCGCCGCACAAGTTCTACCTGATTGGCATTGGCAAGGATGTGGAAGTAGCCACCAACAAAACTGCCGCTGGACGGGCGCAGAATCGCCGAGTGCAAGTGCAGATCCTATCCAACATGGCGCAGACGAACGGCAGCGCGGTTTCGCAGGTTCGGTAGCGAAACCACCGAACACCACGATTTGCAGAGGGCTGCCCGGCCGGGTTGCCGACCTGCAGGTGGATAAAACGGCTCGAGTCTGTCGGTCGTGCGGGAAATTTACAGTTCCCCCCGCACGCCCCCTCCTGGACGGGTGCCCCATGTTTGCACCGGCGTAGTCGGGGCACTACGTGGGTTGAAAACGATGGGCGAAGCCCTTCCTTTGTTTCAGGCGGCTCATCCACCCCGGCCTTTTCTATGTCCCGTCCCATCGCTGGTGAACACCAGCAACCGCGTACTCGGTTCATTTCAACTTGAGAAACAACAAGGCACTCGTCTTTTAAAAGGCACGGGTGAAAGCCCCTACAAAATCCCTCCTCCCGAACCCAAATGTCGGGAAAACGCCAGGGTGCCCCAGCCCTCGCTTCTGAGACCTGGGACCCCCGAAACCGGTCTGGCGCTGTTCGCGTTATCGTTCCTTTTCGGAGATCAACGGTAGTGGCTTCGCCTGTCGCGCTGCTTTCGGCGTCGGTTTTGTCGCGTCGACGGGCGTCGGTGATTCCGGCGCAGGTGTGAGTGCCCGCTGTATCCACTGCTGGAAAGCCGATCCCGAGGGGTCCACCCTCATCTTTTACGCAGCTTTACAACACGGATTCATTTCGCCCTCTACACCTACCGCGCTTCTGCAGCACACATCGTGTCCCCTCAAGTCTTCCGGGTGATCCGCTTTCCCGGCGCTGGAGAGAGCTGCTCTACTGCATATCAGGAACAACTGCTGCCAACTCAGCAAGGATATCGTCACGACGGAGCAATATGGCTAAGGCATAACCTGCGAGCGCGAGAGCGAACCCGGCTAAAGCGATGATGGCCGAGTTGCGCTTCTCAAGTTCTGCACCCTCGACGAATTGGGTGGACAGGGCCGCAGCTCCGCCGTGGGTAAAGCTGTCTAAGACTTCTAGGAGTTTTCCACGAAGAGGCTTTTTCTCTAGTTGCTTTATCAGAAGACGGGTCAAATCTCCGAGCAACGGCAGCCTCTCTCGTCCTTTTGCAAGTTCTGTGATGTCCCGTTCGCTCGCTTCCTCCAAAAGCCAAACGGTCCGGAGTCCTGCTTCCATGAGAGGTCGCGCATCATGGGGTCTCGGGACAGGGGTCTCCCGAAACTCCTACACATCTCTTCCGCAAATCTCCGTCTGCGGACTCAGCGTCAGTGCCGGACGCTCAACTGTCCGGAAAGCCGACTATTCGCCAACTTCCTCGATCTCATTTGTCGATGAGTTCGTGATTTCGCACTCTTCGAAGACAGCTAGGACCGATCGCTGGCGTAAGGTCGGTCTGCGAGACTCATCCTGGGAGCACGATTCCCGTCCTAGCAATGGGGCGGGGCACCGGCGCCAACGAGCGTGGTTCAACGTAACAATTCAGCCATGTCGTTTCCAGACAACCTTCGGCATTCGCTCGATGAACTCTCCCGAGAGCGCCCGGAATTGTGGGCGAAATGCTATCCGAAAATATATGAAGGTATTGATGGTGGAGTGCACTACTCGGCGAAACTCGTTGCGGATTTTTTGTTGACGGTCGCCATCAAGATCGAACAGCCGGAAGTGCGGATGTACCAGCACTTCAACGAAACGGTTGAGGCGATTTGGGCTTCCCGGCTGGCAGGTTATCGCGTCCCGATCTTCTGGTTGAGCCGTGAAATCACAGAGGCACTAAAATTCACCACTCTGCCCCTCACGCTCGATCTTACGAAGATGAAGCTACCGTTCGAGGCAGCAGTCTTCATGTTGCCCAAGGGATCACTGACCTATCAGAGTGAGGCCACCGACGTTGTATTCGCCTCGTACGCTCGAGCCGCGTTGCGTGAAGAGATTCCGAGCATCAACCCCGATGCAGTGAAGACGATAACCGGACGTGGCGATTTCAGTGTATTCGCCGGGATGTTCAACGGCCTTCTTCTGAATTGGTCACATCCGTGGGAGCAATCTCTGGATATCGCACAACTGGATGCGACAATACAGGACTTGCCTAACGAACTGCCCCAAACAAAGTTCCGGAGTGACATCGCGCCACACAGCAAAGACTTCTTGGCTCGGGTCGCGCACTTGGTGTTCAATACGCTGCAACTGATGCTCGCGAGACCCGAATTGGTTTCAATGGGTTCATCTAGTCAAGCAGGTTCATAATAAACGGCAATCAGTCAAAGCGTTTTGGTCTCCGAATACAATCGGCACGGATTATCGCATGAGGCAGGAGCCACGGCATTCTGGCGGCACGCATGCATCGCCGCGTGGTCATTGGGTACGCGGTTTCTGGCGCGATCAGGCGTGCGGCCCGAACTACAGTGAGCATAAACAGATCTGGATCGAGCCGTTTTGGAGGGGCGGGGAGTGATTTGTTGAACCGGTCGGCTTCCTTTGCGGTCATAAGCGGCTGTTCGGCGGATTACTTCCGCAAAGCGCGTTTATGAAGACTTAGGAGGTTCGTCGAAAGCTCAGCTAGAAAACGTTCCCTGTGCCTGATGAAGTATCCTTAGTTTCATTTCTTCTCCCGAGGGCACATGATCGAGCTCGGCCTTCCCCCGGTAGTCGCGGGCGCATGGTTTGTGACGCAACCACAGCAAGGATTCACCCGGATCAACGTCGCGGTAGACGTAGCCGCTACATGGGGTATAGTGCTTCGAGATGCCGTTAGAAGAGCATACATTTCCGACCAGAGGCTGCTGGCCAGCGCTCAGGCAACGCAGCACACCCGTGCAGCCATACTTGCCGCAAAACTCCCGGACGCCGGTGCTGTGATGTCCGGCGATTTCGGAGAAATTGTGGGTTACATGTATCTGGCGTCCCGCGATCCGCAGCAATCGACAATTGGCCCGAAGAGATGGCGATTGAAACAGGAGCGCACAAAGGCAGCGCCCGGATCGGATGTTGTGCAGTTTGTCTTGCCGGCGTGGCCGAACGCAGGCGACCAGGATCGGGTGCTCTGCGCCGAGGTAAAGGCTAAAGCCACACCGGGATCATTCAGGCCAATTGCCAAAGCTATTGAAGGTTCTCAGCTTGACAGCACGAGCCGACTGACTCGGACTCTAGTCTGGTTGCGAGAACGGGCCTTGACCGACGATATCGGTGCGGTATCCATTGCGCAGCTAGACCGGTTTATCAATGCAACTGAGTTTCCCACCTACACCCGGGAGTTCCACGCAGTCGCCGTCATTTGCACGAATCTGGTCGAGGAAGAGATTGCCACTCTCGTCGCCGAAGACGTCCCTGATGGCTGCGCAGTGGTCATCATCTCCGTCCCGCAATTACGGAATACCTACACGTCGGTTTACGAAGGAGTACATGCCTCGGTTGCCGAAGCCGCGCCGAACGCGGGGGGAGCACTATGACCGAGTCCCTGGCGCAGTGGATTTCAAGCGCGGATGCGCTACGGCATATGGAACATTTCAGGATGCCGGAGGTGCCGATCGCACTCGCATTCATTCGAGCGCGAGCCGATGACTACTACACCTCACTCGTCGGTGATCTGTTTGATCGAATGCGGGAGAACTCGGCTGAATCGCGAGAATGGGCGAGGCTCGGGAATGCGTTCGTTCAATTCGTTGACGATCCGACGGGTCTTCTTACGAAGAGCTCGATCAGCCGACAAGAGGCTGCGCTTTATGCAGCGGCGGCATTTTATTGCGGGGGATATCCGGCATCGGCGTATATCGCAATGAATGCGATGCGTCCCGTGCCTACGGAGGGCATTGTTAGGGCGTGTTTCGACCTGCTCGTTCGGCCCGCCGATCCAGTCTCCGTCGAAGTTCGAAGTTTGCTTGACGCTCTGCGCGCCGGTAACTCTGCGTTCTTGAACGAACAAAGCGTTGTCGCACGGGCCACGGCACTCTTGGCGCTTTCGATTGGTCCTGACGAGTGGGTACCAGCGAGGCTTTACGAACAGTTGCTGCGACGGTTTGCCCTCGTCAATCTACGTGCGGTTTTGCCCGCACGAGAAGATGGATTCTGGCAACCCCTGATCGATTCCTTCATTTCCCGTGTGCCGAGCACATGGGAGTTTTTTCCATCCCAGATTCAGGCCGTCCAAGGTGGCCTACTCGCTGATGGGCCGAGCTTTACTCTGCAGATGCCGACCGGAGCGGGTAAGACGACTCTTTGCGAGACCTTGCTGTTCGATCACCTCCAGCGCCATCCTAACGAAGCAGCAGTTCTGTTAGTCCCGTATAGATCGTTGGCATCCGAGCTGCGAAAGTCATTAGTGCGGCAGTTAAACGGCATGGGCATCAACTCAAGGTGTGCCTATGGTGGTACGGTGCCAACCGGAGACGAGGTTCGCAATCTTGAGGACACTCGTTTGGTAGTTGCGACACCTGAAGCCTTGTCCGGACTTTTGAGCGCGGATCAGACCTTTGCCGGACGTATCTCACTCGTTATCTGCGATGAGGGGCATCTGCTCGGTGCGCAGTCGCGAGGGATCGGGCTGGAACTCCTCCTCGCTCGACTCAAGAGTCGGGAGACAGGCAGTCCCCGCTTTGTGTTCATCTCTGCGATTGTGCCAAACGTTCAAGAAATCAACGCTTGGCTCGGGGGAACACAGCAGACTGTGATCAGCAGTGAGTATCGGCCAGCCGTGGCGGAGTTTGCGGTACTTCGAGAAGTTCGAGCGAATAACACCAAGAGGATTGATCTTGAGGTTCATCCTCACCTGCCAGAACCGCCGAAGTTTACTGTCGAAGGGTTTCTCAGCAAGAGCGATTTCCGATATCTCAAGGAGAGTACCGGCCGGATCAACACATTGAACTTCGACTCCTTCAAGACGCGAGCGGTCGCTGCCGCGCGTAAGGCGTTGCCGATGGGGACAGCGGTCATCTTCGCGATGAATAAGCGTGGTGACCAAGGTGCGATCGGCATTGCAGAGGAGCTTCTGGACCAACTCGCACACGAACTGACATTGCCAGCGCCCTTAGCATTTGCGAACGCAGTGCAGTTGGGAGTCGCCGTTGACTACTTGCGCCGCGAGTTCGGTGACGAATGGGTCGGAACGAGATCCTTGGCCGCTGGAGCTGTTCTACACCACGGCGATATCCCGCAAGAAACTCGCGAAGTTTTGGAAGATGCCCTGCGTCGCAAGCATTCTCAATTCGCGATATGCACGTCCACACTCGCTGAAGGGGTAAACCTTCCGATCAGAACCCTGGTGCTCTACTCTGTCCGCCGAAGACTAAGCGGCGGCGGGATCGATCCGATGCTATCCAGAGATATCAAGAACCTCGTGGGCAGAGCGGGGCGGGCCGGTGCAACAACGAAAGGCTTGGTCATTTGTGCGAATGCCGACGATTGGCCAGCTGTCGAGCACGTAGCTCTCGAACAGCGTGGGGAAAACATGATCGGCGCGTTGCGGAGGCTCGTAGACGCCGTTCAAAGGCAGTTGGCTCTCCAGAATCACATCCTTACCAATGAAGACCTTGAGGGTAACGAGGCGTTTCACTCTTTGATCGACGGTATCGACTCAACGCTGATCGACCTCGCAGCAGAGGAAATTACCGAAGAAGCTCTCGTTCAGCTTGCTGTCGATCTTGCAGGACAGACTCTGGCTGCCCAGAATGCGCCCCCGGCCTCCGCCGAGTTGCTCAGAACTATTTTCCGTTTGCGGGCAAGGAGAGTGGCTGCTATCCGTGCCGCAGGTCGGATTCCTTGGATCAAAGAAACAGGTGCGAAGATGCGCCTGCTCACTACGGTCGAAAATGACTTGGAGCCGCTATTTGCCCGATGGGAGACGCTTAATGATCCGATTGATGATGAGTTCGTACAGATGATGCTGAACTGGGCGTGGCAGCATGGTGACCTCACCGCTGCCATTCGCCAGTCGTATCGGTTGGACGACGACGCAAATGTGGACGTGGTGCAAGCATCATTCTTCACTGCGGTTCGCAGGTGGTTATTCGGGGACACGTACGCCCAGATCGCTATCGCATCAGGGCAAGAGATTGACGACGTACTCGCGATCCAAACGGCGGCGATCTCTTTTGGGCTGCAGACTGTTATTGAGCAGGCACTCTCTCTGCTTTCGAAGCTGATCGAATCGCGAGGTCGACAAATCGCGCCGTCGGTAGCCATCTTTTCGGAATTGCTTCGGTTCGGGGTGCCCAACCAGACGGCTTCGATGCTTTGCAGCAGCGGCGTACGTCATCGTCGCGCAGCCATACTTCTTGCAGGGTTAGTAGAAATTCACGGGGCTGCACCTCTTGGGCGTGCATTCATGTTTGCGATAGCCAGCCAAGCATTGCGGAACGATGAAGCTGCATGGCGTGATCGCCTTGGCTTTCTCGTGTATGCCAATACACTGGCGGACGTCAGTTAGAAAGTTGAGTATTGACAAACCGGCTGATGTTTACCGATCCGGACTTCGGCTGGCGATAACAGGTCAACTCACTCATCGAGCTGTTTGAATTAATCAGTGACTCCGGCACGTGGACGATAACCGGCTTCTCGGACTTGTGCCTGAAGAGTCTGGTACACCAGCTCATAGCTCAGAACTGCGTGACAGTCATCTCGGCCTGCGAAACCTGTACCGCGTTGTTGGTCCCGAACACCTTTAACCTGCTCGCAGCCGTCTGCCGCAGCACCTCCAGGCATTGCTGAGCACTGGAGTTCTGGGTAAACCCCGGTGACCGCAAGATGAATACCCGCAGGGCCAGGAGATGCGGGCCAGACGAAATAATCCCCAATCTTCAGGGCTAACTAGGCGACCAACCGCACTTCGAAGGCATTGCTGGACGGAGTCTCGTTCGCGACGTCGCAGTGAACCTCGGATCTACGACTATTGTTTTCACGAAACATCCGGTCGCCTCTGGCGGCAAGAAATCAGACTGGGAAGAGTTGGGCAAGAAGCTGCGTACATCATCTGGCCAGCCTTAGGCACAGATGCGCGACGAAATAACCTCTGACAAGACAGAGATGCGCGACAGAGGACCTTAATCGGTCAGACGGT
>CAWGPA010000021.1:0-121789 GCA_963824325.1 uncultured Acidobacteriaceae bacterium
GGCATCTGTCGCCTGGGGGGGCCGCCGCTGCCCGGGCCGACCACGCCGCCGGAGCCGCCCGCGCTGCTCGGGCCGCCATTGCCCTCCTGGACTGGCTTGCCTCCCGGCCCTCTCAGAACGGCGATGCGCATGTCCGTGATCTTCAAGTCCGACGCAATCGAATTCCGGTTGACATTCTGGGGATACGCCTCCAGATCGGCCCACAGGCCAAGCCCCGCGGTTGCCGCCCCCATTTTCAGAAACGAACGCCGCCCAATTGTCCTTCCTTTTGTAGACATGACTCTCCTTCGCCACCAAGACTGACTCGCGTATAGAACCGGCCCATTCTATCCGAATACGAGCCTATATTTCGAGGCAGAGGCTCGCCCGCCCGAAGCATGGAAGAGACAAGATCCCCGATGACTGCGGAGCCACAACGCCCTGTACGCAATTGCTTCATAGATCTAAATTGGCGGAACACGGAAGTTTGGATAGTCACCCCTCTGAGGCTTTGTATATTTGAGCCCGAAGATCTCATCCTCGCCGTACTACTCGTATCTCAGTGCGATCATCGGGTCGACACGCATGGCCCGTCGCGCGGGGATATAACAGGCCGCGAGCGCCACACCTGTGAGCACCAGCGTGACGCCAACAAATGTAAGAGGATCGGTGGGCATTACGCCATAAAGCAAACCTGCCATTAGATGCGACACGATCACCGATCCCACCAGTCCCAGCGCGGCGCCCGCCATCGCCAGTCCCAGCCCCTGACGCAGAACCATCTGCAGGATCGTCCCCCGCCGCGCCCCCAGCGCCAGGCGAATGCCGATTTCCTGCGTGCGCTCGCTCACGAGATAGGAAATCACTCCGTAAATTCCTAGCGCCGCCAGCAGCAACGCCGTCGCCGCAAAGCAAGCCACCATCTCCGTCGAGAATCGCCGCTCTGCTAACGATGTAGACACTGCCTCATCGAGCGTCTGCGCACCGTAAACAGGCAATTCCGGGTCCACCGACTGCACCATCGCCCGCACCTCTTCCGGGATCGCGCTCGCATTCAGGCCTCCACGCAGAAAGATGGCCAGCTCCTTAGGGGTCTCCTGGTACAGGCTGAGATAGATTTGCGGAACGCGCGCGTTTGCCAGCGACTCGGTGCGAGCATCCGCGATCACCCCCACGATCGTGATCCAGGTCTTGCTCGGAGGGAGGCCAACCCCACCCCTCCCACTGCCAAGCTGCAGCCGCTTCCCAAGCGGACTCTCGCCCCGCCAGTAAGTCTCCGCCATCGCCTGGTTGATCACGGCGACCAGCGGCGCCTTCTCGTCGTCGCCGTCGTTGAACAGACGGCCCCGCAGCACCGGCATCTCCAGCAAATGAAAATATTCCGGCGTAACCTCCGACCGCTCTACCAAAGGCGGCTGCTTGCTCTGCGTCTGGCGTCCTTCCACGATCAGCTCGCTCCGGTTGCCGTCGTGGTGCAGCGGAATCGACGGCTCCGATCCCAGCGCCGCCTCCTGCACTCCTGGCAGCAACCGGCTGCGCCGCAGCAATTCGCGCGCAAACACTGCCTCCTTAGCTGCCGTTCCATAAATGTCCGTCTTCGGATCGTTGGGGCTCGGCAGCCACAACTGAACCGACATCACATGCTGCGGATTGAACCCCAGCGGCGCCTTGTACAAATCCCAAAAACTGCGCAGCAGCAGGCCCGCGGCCACCATCAGCACCAGCGACAGCGCAAACTCCGTCACCACCAGCACGCGCCGCGTGCGCGTCTGCTCCGTGGAACCCTTCGACCCACGCCCTTCCACCCTCAGCGTACTTGCCAGATTCAACCGCCCTGCCTGCCTCGCGGGCGCCAGCCCGAAAATTATCCCGGCTGCGATCGAAGCCCCCAGCGCGAATAGCATCACGGTCCAGTTGATCGACAGGTCGTTCAGCCGAGGCAGGCTCTCCGGAATCAGCCGCAGCAGGAATCCCTTCAGTGCAGAACAGAATCACCAACCCCGCCACTCCGCCCAGCAGCGAAAGCAGCAGGCTCTCCGTCAGCAATTGCCGCACCAGCCGCTGGCGTGCCGCTCCCAGCGCCTGGCGCACCGCCATCTCCCGTGATCGCGCGCTGGCCCGCGCCAGCAGCAGATTCGCTACATTCACGCAGCCGATCAGTAGCACCAGCGCCTACTGCGCCCAACAGCAGGATCAGCGACTGCCGAACGTTGCCCACCACGTTTTCCTTCAAAGGCACCAGCCGCACCGTCCACTTGCTGTCGGCCGGATAATCGTCCGGAAATTGCTTCCGCAACGAAGCAACCAACGCGTCCAGCTGGCTCTGCGCCGCTGCAACCGTCACCCCCGGCTTCAGGCGCCCGACCGTTTCCAGGGGGAACCGCAAACTGCGGTTCGGGGGCTGAGTCGGATCCCCCTCAAAACCCAATGCCGCCCACTGTTCCGTATTCCTCTCGCCCACGGTTCGCCCCGGGTCGCGAAAACCCGGCGGCATCACACCGATCACTCGATACGAATCGTTGTCCCCCCGCAAACTTCTTCCCACAATGTGCGGATCGCTCCCGAAAGCTCGCTTCCACAACCCGTCAGTGATCACCACATCCAGCGTGAACCCCGGCCTTTGATCCTGAGGATCGAACGTGTGCCCCAGCTCCGGTTTCACTCCCAGCATCGCAAAATACCCCGGCGACACTCCCTCATACTGCATTCGCGTTGGCTGCGATACACCCGTCAGGTTCGCCGACCCGAAAATCTGCAGCGCAACATACTGAAAAATTCCCGAACGCTGCAGATCTTTAAACTCCGGAATCGAGATGCCCGCGTCCGTCGCGCCCGCACCCGGCAGATCGTCCTCGATGCGTACCAGTTCCTCCGGGTGCGGATAGGGCAGCGGACGCAGCAGCGTGGCGTCGACCAGGCTGAAAATCGCCGTCGTCGCTCCGATGCCCAGCGCCATCGTCAGAATCGCAATCGCGGAGAAGCCCGGCGATTTGCCAAACATGCGCAGCGCGTAGCGCAGATCCTGAAGCAGGTCTTCAAAGAACGGCAGACTCTGCTCCGCGTGGTAGTCCTCCCTCATTGTCCCCACCCCACCGAACTTCAGCACGGCCTGCCGCCGTGCCTCTTCCCCATTCATCCCCGCGCGCAGATTCTCCTCCGTCTGCCGCGCCAGATGCTCCTCCATCTCTTCTCGCAACCGTTGATCGTCTCGCCGCCCGGTGGCAAAGTTCTTGAGCCGCGCCAGAAACCTTCTCAGGAATCTCATGTCAAATCCTCCGCCTTCACCTCGAAGAATCGTGCGATGATCGCCGCCGTTTGCTCCCAGTCCCGGGTCTCGGTCTCGAGCAGCTTTCGTCCCGGCCGGGTCAGGCGATAGAAACGCGCCCGGCGGTCGCCGGCGTACCCTGCAAAACACCCGTTTTTTCCGTCCTTGAGTCGTTCTTTGGGTTTCCCACAGGAATCATCATGCCACGCTTCCTTTTGGAAAACAACAGGGAATGATTTCGAATGACTCGGAACGTTCGCAACTTCCAATATCCGTGACAAACCGTTCTAGTGTCCCATCCTGGTTTTGGACACGGACGGGGCTGGCACTTTGACCGTTGCCGTGACGCAAAACCGTCATAGCGTGGCGTTTGGACAGAGCATGAGTAAAGTTACCGGCCACCAGGTTCGCCGAGAAAAATTAACCGAAGCCACCCTAACTCGCATCTATATCTACAGCAAATCAATTTTCAGTAGCGTGGGGCGTAGCGGACATTGTTCGTTGCGAGCAAGGCGCATTTCGGCGATCGTGCCGTGACGGCATCCTTTACATGGAGATCAGGCATTCCATGAAGATGCCCGAAGTCCCAACAACAGGGGACCGCGATGGAAACACGCCCCACGATCGGCCCATCCCCTGTAGATGTCAGCCGCCGGCAACTATTGGTCCCCTAAACATCTTATGGGGGCGGGAAAAAATAAAATTTGGACACCTTCGTGAAACAAAGGACTTAGCCGCCACCTCGAGAGAAACCAGGACGGGAACACCGCGTTCCTGAAACCAAACCGGCCGTTTGCCCAAAGCACGCCCCAAGGGGCGGATCAATCGATCTTTCTCATCTCAGAAATCAGTAGCCGAAATGAGTGGCCAGACGGAACGTTCACCTGTGCCGCGAGGGAATATCGTGGGTCACGTTCCGTCTGGAGCCCGACGAAGGGAATCTTTTGGGCCATTACCCGGGCCCGGCCGCTGCTTTATATTTGAGTTCCATATTCGAAAAAACCGCTGCGGAGCTGAGAATGAACCGCTGTTCTGCCCTGTACCGGGCTTGCCTGTGTCTTTCTGCCTTTACTTCGATGGTTGGTTGCGGGTCCTCCGCCAAATTTGCACCGCCCGGGGCAGACAACAGCATGAACACGATGACCCCCATTCATCATGTTGTGATTGTGATCGGCGAAAACCGCAGTTTCGACAATCTCTTCGCCACCTATCAACCGCCGGCCCAGGGCCAGAGCGTATTCAATCTGCTGTCGGAAGGCATCGTCAATACAGACGGCAGTCCCGGACCCAATTTTCAGCAAGCCGCGCAGCAGCAAGCGATCGACACGCCCGCGGACGAATTCATGCTCACTCCCCGGCAGACCGGCTCGTATACCACCCTGCCCCAGCCCAGCATGGGCCTGAACCTGTTGTTACTGCCGTACAGTCTCGAGTACGGAATACTGTCGGAGCCTGGCCTTTCACAGCAGGACCAGAACCTGTTGCATCAGGGAGGATTCTTCGGGCGCTTCTCCCCCGACCCGCGTTTAAGTGCAGCAACCAACAATGGGCCTTACAACATAACCAGTTTCAGTTACGACTTCAATCTTCTCAACTACCAACCCGGTTATCGCAAGCTGAACACTAAAGACAACACCGGCGATCCGATGCACCGCTTCTATCAGAATTGGCAACAAAACGATTGCGCTGTAGCGCACGCAACAAAAAACAATCCCAGCGGCTGCCTGCATGACCTCTATGCCTGGGTGGCCGTCACCGTAGGCTGGGGCACAGTAGACACTCCGCCGCCCGCAAACTTTGACCAGGACACCACCTTCCAGGGTGGAACCGCGATGGGCTTTTACAATATGGCGAACGGCGATCTGCCGTACATGAAATCCCTCGCGGACCAGTACGCCCTGAGCGATAACTACCATCAGTTCATGTTTGGCGGCACGGGTCCCAACTCCATTACCACGGGCACGGCCGCACCGCTCATCTACTCCGACGCAAATGGCAATCCTGCGACCCCGCCCGCGGATCAAATAGAAAATCCCAACGCCTACAACGACAAGGGCTACTATCCCACCAACAACAACTGGTATTGGAACGATGGCTTTTGGATCGCCAACACCGGCAATGCCAGCAATGGTTCTTATTCCAACTGCGCGGACACAACCCAGCCGGGTGTTGCCGCCATTATGAATTACCTGAATTCGCTGCCGTATAAGCCCTTCAATGGCGGTAACTGCCAGCCGCTCCCGGGCAGCAACAGCAAGGCCAGCTACTACTACCTTCTCAACAACCAGCTGCCGTCGTATTCGCGCAATGGTGGGGGGCAGTCACCGGATTATCTTAGCCACACAGTGGGTCCATCCTCTGTGCCCACCATCGGCGACGCGCTGTCGGCCAGCCACATTACCTGGCATTACTACGGCGATGGCTTCAGTAGCGAGCTTCTCTACGGTCACTACTGCGACATTTGCAACCCATTTCAGTACTCCAGGTCCATCATGACCACGGACCTCAAGAACAACCTTGTCGACCTCAACTCATTTTTCACCGATGTAAAGAACAACACGCTCCCGGCCGTGTCGTACATCAAGCCGGACGACATCGTCGACGGTCATCCGGGCACATCGACGCCCGCGATGTTTGAAGCATTCATAAAAAATATTGTGCAGACCGTACACGCCAACCCCGATGTGTGGGATTCGACCGCGATTCTAATCACCACCGATGAATCCGGCGGCCTCTACGATTCCGGCTACATTCAGCCCATCGACTTCTTCGGGGACGGGCCGCGCATCATGCTTCTGGTCGTATCCAAATACGCCAAGACCGGTTCTGTCGACCACACCTACACCGATCATGCCTCTCTCCTAAAATTCATCGAATACAACTGGAATCTCCAACCCTTATCCGCGACCAGCCGCGATAACCTGCCCAATCCCGCCCCCGGACCCACGCCCTACATACCGGGCAACAGCCCGGCAGTCGGAGATCTGACGACCCTATTTAACTTTTGAAAAGCTCCGGACGCTGTATGCAACTGCTGTGACTACAATCGAACTCCTCGACCAGCCCCACCCCCTGGACGGGTGCCCCATGTTCGCGCCTTCCGCGTACATGGGTTGAAGAAGATCGGGCGAAGCCCGTTCCTTTTTCCTTTACTTTTCTCCCTGCAACAAACCGACGGGTGGGCCCCACATCTCGCTCGTTTTTCGCGAGATGTGGGATTCCACTGAGGCTGACCGTTAAGTGCGCCGGATGAATCGAGAGTCAAAGGGAACGCCGCGGAATCCACCTCTCGCAAAAAAGAGCGAGATGTAAGACACCCGTCCCTCGTCAAGGGAGAAACCCGCAATCTCCCCTAAGGTGCCACCACCTCATACGCGATGATCTTCCACTTCTCGTTCTCTTTTCCCCAAAGCAAGGTCAACGCCGCCGGATGGTCCCCCGGCGCGCGCAACGTAAACAGAGTCGCATAGTAATTTCCATATTCTTTCTGCTGGGCCGACCCGTCAGCCGGTGCATAAGGGTTCTTCGACGACCTCTTGTCGCACAGAAACGAACCCACCAGGTAGTCGGGCACCGCCACCAGCGTGTAAGCGTGTTCTCCCGCGTGCTCCACGACCAGCAGATCCTCGTGCTCCGGGCGCACCGGTTCCAGCGCGTCATGCAGGTGTGGCACCTTGCCCAGATCCTTGTTTACGGTACTCAGAGCCTTGCGAATGTAGGCCGAGTACTCCTCCGTCGTCGCCGGCGGCTTCTCCCCCTCCGCCAGGTAGAAATTTACGCACTCATTGCAACGTGGTGAAAGATACGTGGCCGCGCGGTCAAAGTTGTCGTCCACCAGCCACGTGTGCAGAAAGTCATGCGACGCCTCCACCACCGCGGGATCGGCCGTGACGCGCGCTTTCGCCGGCGCCGCCGCCAACCGTTTGCGTCGCCGGGTATCGGGAATCACACCCGGCTTGGCCTCCTCCGCCTCAATCTCCCATGCCACCACTTTCCAGTACTTGCCTTCCTTGGTCCACAGCAGGGTGATCGCGTCGCTCTTGCCGCTGGGCACTTTGAGCCGGAAAACAGCTGCGAAGTAGCGTCCATACTTCGCAGCTGTCCCCGACACCCGCGAGGAGTCGAAATCGTCAAAAGCCTTCGCCGGATCGCACTCAAAGTCGGCAGCCACTCCGTTGGGTACCTGGTATAGCGAAAACATCGCCTGAAAGGGCTGCTTCATGGGCTTGATGTCTCGTTCATCCAGGCTCGAAGGCTGCACCGCAGCCTGCAAACTTGAGACCGTGCCCACCGCCCGGCTGGTGGCAGCCAGGCCGCGCGCGGCTACATAGGGAGCCACCCCCGCGTTGATCTCGTTGCCCGCCTGCGAACCGTATTCTTCCAGGCAGGCGAACGAGCGCACCGAAAGGTAGGACGCCGACAACTCCGGCTTCCGTTCCACTAGCCACGACTGCAGAAAATCCTGCACCGCATCTTCGAGTTTTCCCTCGGCCTTCCGCGGTATCGGAGGGACATCGCCGGGCAGCAAATCGGCGTTTGGGTCGTCCACAACACCCGGCAGTCCGAAGAAACTGCGCCACCAGTCCGGCAACCCCTGCCAGCGTTGCAAGTGGATCTGCGTGTTGTTTCCTGCCCGTACATCCGAATTCGCCGATGTCAGGTGACCGTTGAACAGCCCCGAAGGGAAGCCGGACGAGCGGTAGTCGACATCGATGTCGGCGTGTCTGCCGTCTTTTGCCATCGAGACTTGTATGGAAGGCGTGCCATCCTGCCGGTAGTTCAGCGGAAAGCCGTGATGATAGATCGTATTGTCGCGGTCGCGGAAGAACTCACTCGAGTCCTTCAGCTTCTGCAGGGCGTCCGGCTTCAGAAGCACGTACATGCGAAACTGCTGATCGCCGCGCGCCCGTGGCACCTTGCCGTTGATCGCCTCGATGGCCTGTACCAAATCCAGCGCTGTTCCCACCGGCTTCCCTGACTTGTCCGTCAGATGGGTGGTCATCAGCGCGTGCGTCACCGCCTCGTACGTAGTGCGCGTCGAAAGCGAGAACTGGTTGTACTCGGTAGGCTCCGAGTGGTCATTGGTCATGCGGTTATATTCCGCATACCACTCGTCAATAAGCTGCTTTTGCGCCGGTTTCAGCTCTTCGTACTTCCCGTGGAACTCCGGCTGCGTGCCGGTGGCCTGCCCCTGCCCGCCGAGCACCCCCACCGACAGAACCAGCAGCACCAGCATGCCAATGTAACCGCCCACCTTGGTTCCTCCCAAGAGCACGATTCACTATAGCCCGGACGTCCCATCTTTGCGACTTGTCCGCATCCGGGAACCTGGGGGCAGGAAACCTGGGGACGTTCACCACGTTTACATCAATGCGCGGCTACCACGGGTGGCAACGCTTCTGGGAAAAGACGAAACGTAACCGTTGCCCGCACTCTTCGCGAAGTGGGAACGAATACCCACCGGAGCAGCAATACGGCGCTCTCTGTCTAGCCGAGTAGTGCCTTCACACTAGATCGGGGACAAACATTGCCGTAGTTTGTTGTGGGTATTTTGACCAGCCCCGTTTGAGAATACGGCCTCCCGGTGACGCACAATGGTCCATAAGTGCAGCGAAAATCAGACGAAGATCGGCTGAGGGATAGCCTTGAAGGCTGCATCTTCAGTAACAGGTGAGACGCTTTCGGCCAGAGGATAACAATGAGAAACTGGGGTACATGGAACATTTCTTTGTCATAGCCTTCTACGGCATTCTTGCCTTTGTGGTGGGTCTGTTTAGCTGGTCTTTTCTGCCCAGCCACATGCGAGAGAAAGGCAAGGACCTGGCCACCAAGGAAGATATACAGGAGCTCGCCAGGCAAACGCGGATACTCACCCAAACGACAAAAGAGATCGAAGCAAGAATTTCCATCGGCGTATGGTCCAAACAACAACGGTGGGATATTCAAAAGACAGCGATACTAGACAGCTTGAAAGACCTGGCTACCGCCGAAACGTTTCTGGTGCGATTGGTACAGACCTTCATTGATACGAAAGATCATCCGCAGGGGTGGGAGACGCGACGCAAGGAAGCCAACGAAAAATATGCTGAGAGAATCAACAATTTCTGGCGAACGCAATTAGCCATCGAAATTCTGTGTGGCAAGGAGATTGGCAGTCATTTTGAGGAGATTGATACGATATTCGATCGCGTGCGCAAAAGCCTCAAACAAGGCGAGTTCGATAACATTTGGGATACGCAGTATCCAGAGCTTCTGGCGGCCAAGAGGCAATTGGGAGAGACAGTTCGAAGAAGGTTAGGGCTTGATGTGGAGACTGGGGAGGAATTTGTTCCAGGCTCGGGTGTCACCCATCCATCCAGTGAATCTTCGGCAGCTCCAAGCCCCGATTTGCAAGGCCGTGCAATTGGTACACGATAAGCGAGTTTCGAAGCCGCATTTCGGGCCCCCAAAAAACAAAACGATCGAAGCCCAAGCTGTTGAAGGATCGTCCTGCCTTTACGGTTGCACTCCATGCGTCTTGAACAGATGGCGTGAGATATCCGGCCAGAACTGGATAAACCCCGCTCCGATCGCACCTTCTGCCGTCACAGTAATAGCCCCATCCAATGTCCAGCTGCTATCTGCCGCCGCAAAGTAGGAACAAATGCGGGGATACGTGCCCGCCGATGTCGACGACGCCGTTTGGAGCGAAGTGCTAGCGCTGGCTGCGAAGAAGAGCCGCCGTTGGGCTTTAGTCGTCACGCGGTGCGGATCGAAAACTACTGTGTCAGCCTAAGCATGAACCACTCCCACACCGGCAAAGGTGAGAGTCAGAACCGTTATGTCATCGTCCTGGCCGAACTGCTGTGCAGCTTCGGCGATCTCCTTGGCATCGCGCGGTGTGGCGAGGAACTCAGCAATGCGTGTGAATCCGAAGAGCTCGCCTGCGACGTTGCGCGCCTCAAGCAAGCCGTCTGTGTAGAGAGTTAGGCGATCGCCGCTCCCCATACTCACCTCGAATGGCTCGTATTCTGCATCCGGCACCAGGCCAAGCGGCAACGCCGGTGGTAGCGGGAGCTCCTCTCCATTGAGGAATGGCGGCAGGTGGCCCGCGTTTGCGACCCGGCAGCGGCCTTCCGCGTCGAGGCGTAATACCAGGCACGTAGCGAAGCCGCTGCGAAGACGTCCGTGAAGACGGCGGTTGAGAGCGGCGAGCATCGCGGCAGGATCGTCTGTCGTCTCCACTGTGCTCCGAATGGACCCCACGATCAGCGCGACGGTCATGGCGGCGTGAAGCCCCTTGCCGCTCACATCGCCGATGACTAGCAGCGCCCCATCGTTAGGCAGTGCAATGAGTTGGAAGAAGTCTCCGCCCACCTCCTGCGCGGGACGGTAGGCGCTGGTGACCAGGTATCCAGGAAGGGAAGGCAGAGACTCCGGGATCAGGACTTGCTGCAGTTCCTGGGCGCTGCGGTACTCCTGTTCGAGCGCGCTCTGCTTCTGACTCTGCTCAACAGAGTAGCGCCAGGCCGCGTAAACGATGGTTACCAGCAGCAGGGTGTTGACGAGGGCGTAGGTGTCCATCCCACACCCGGCAATCGTGAACAGCGGGACATCCAGCTTCGTTCGAAAAGTCCAATGCGTCCAGCGAACTCCCAGAGTACCCACATCATCAGCCGCCTGGATAAGATCGGCGAGCAGGGCAGAGATGGCGAGCATCCATCGGGCTGCATCGAGCCGCTTGCGCAACGCGGACAGCACCAGAACCAGACCCCAGAGTTCTAGTAGCACGGCGGGAATGGTAAGGCCTATGTCGGCCAGCAGCAGGAGGTGTGCCGGTCCCCGGCTCCAGTCGAAGAACTGCAGACCGGCGTCGAGCAGGTCGAGGGTCACCAGCGCAATGGCGCAGATCTTCGTCCATCGCACCAGGCCGGCACGATCGTTCAGGCTCAGCAGGGCGATCAAAAGAAACCACAACGCCACATCGTTGAGGCCGACCGCGGGCGCTATGAGCACGTAGAAAACACGAAACGACATGAGTCCCGGCACGTCGAACAGCGCAAAAACCGGCGCGTGGACCATGGCGAGCGCAAGCCACAGAAGCATCATGCGTTTCCGGTTGCGCAGCCATGCAAGCAACGCCAGCACGCCCACAATGCTTGAGAGTGCCGCCAGCCCAAGCGAGAATTGGTTGGCTTGCAGCCAACTATACCTGGCTGCCGTCACCAGGTTCTCGATTGCCTGGGTGCTGCCGGCCTGCGGGATAGAGATGAGTCCTCCCTCGTCGGAAGAGCTCACGAAAAAATGCGGAGACTTCCACACCCGGATCGCCAGAACTCCAGACTGCGGAGAGCCAAGCACAAACCTGGTCGGCGGCGTGTGACGGTACCACACCGGATGCGGCGGCACCTTACCCACGCTCCCCACCAGCGCGCCGTTCCAGTAGACCTCGCATGCATCCTGAACAGACGGCAATAGCAGGGCGAGATTCCAATCCGTCGGGCTGCCAGGAGGCAGAATCAAATGCCGGCGGTACCAGGCAAAGCCGGTGTAGTCCGGGTGGCCCTGTCCTTCCCATGCGCGGCCAACCTGGATGGGCTCCCAAGCGGCGTCATCGAGCGTAGGTGAGGCCCACGCAGAATCGTCGCCGGTGTGAAACTGCCAGGCGCCGTCGATCGGCACGGTGGCGGAACCGAGACCTTGCATGACCAGCGGAGGCAGCTGCTGGCCAAAGGATGGTGCGCTTGCCGCGACCAGGACAAGCAATGACACCGCTCGCAAAATGACACACTTTGCGCGAGAGTTATGCGGCACGCGAATCATTCTTGCCACGATTCGTCCTCTGCGTTGTACAGGAGGAGGATGCAGAAACGGGAGTTTGGTTGAGACAAACTATAAACAGCAGTGCCCCCTAAGGGAATATGGAAATGAGAACAGATATCTGGATAACGGCGAGATGGTGGTTATACCCTTACCAAAGGACACGGAGAATCTCTTGAAGTCTATGCACGCCGGCATAAGCAAAGCAGTATCCATCGCCCTGCTTGGATTGTTTGCAGCCCCATCCATCGAAGCAGCACAAGACCCCGCCCGTGAACAGTCTCGTTCCATGGTCATGACCCAATATGGCGTCGTGGCAACACTGCAGGCAGTAGCCTCTCAGGCGGGCGCGGCAATTCTTGCCAGGGGTGGCAGCGCAGTGGATGCGGCCATCGCGGCCAACGCCGCCTTGTCGGTGATCGAACCCATGATGGACGGAGTGGGCGGCGATCTCTTCGCCATCGTCTACGATACGAAGGCGAAGCATCTCTATGGTCTCAACGCCAGCGGATGGGCCCCGAAAAATCTCACTCCCGAAGCTCTACAGGCCAAGGGCCTGACCAAGCTGCGCACCATTGATGAGGTCACCGTGCCGGGAGCAGTCGCCGGCTGGGATGCTTTGCACCAACGCTGGGGAAAGCTCTCGCTCGCCGAGGACATGGCGCCCGCCATCGCCCTCGCGGACAAAGGCATTGCTGTGACAGAGACGGATGCGGAGAACTGGAATACCTACGGAATGCCTTTCCGCAATGATCCTGAATTTGCCCGCGTCTTTCTTCCGGGCGGCAAAGCGCCTGTCGCTGGCCAGCTATTCCGCAATCCGGAACTAGCACGGACGCTCGAGCGCATCGCAGAACATGGCCGCGATGGGTTTTACAAGGGAGAGACGGCGGCTGCGATCCTGAAGCTCGAGCGTGAACTCGGCGGTTTTATGGAAGCCGAGGATTTATCGGAATTCCAGCCGGAATGGGTTGATCCGGTTAGCACCACCTATCATGGCTGGACCGTGTACGAGATGCCGCCCAATGGACAGGGAATCGCGGCCCTGCAGATGTTGAACATCATGGAACAATTTCCCATTAAGGAGTGGGGGCACAACAGCCAGAAATCCCTGCACGTGGAGATCGAAGCCAAGAAACTCGCCTACGCCGACCTTCAGCGATATGTGGGCGATCCCCGTGCTACCCACATTCCGACAACAGCACTCATCTCCAAAGATCTGGCCAAACAGCGGGCAAAACTGATTACGGATAAGGCTGCGTGCAATGTATTGCCTTCCGATGTGCAACAGGGCCTTGCTCATTTATCCAGCGACACGACCTACCTTTCCGTTGTCGACCGTGACGGCAATGAGGTCTCCCTAATCCAGAGTAATGCGGGAGCTTTCGGTGGTGGGCTGGTTGCCCCCGGCACCGGCTTCCCGCTGCAGAATCGCGGTGGTGGATTCACCCTCGAGCCGGGCCGGCCCAATACGCTTCGCCCGCGCACGCGTCCGCTTCACACCATCATCCCCGCGTTTATGCAGAGCGGCGACCGGCGGATCGCCTTCGGCATCATGGGAGGATTCAACCAGGCGCAAGCCCATGCCCAGTTTGTTTCCAACGTCGTCGATTTCGGCATGAATATAGAAGCCGCCGTGGAAGCAGCGCGCTTCACCAAGCGCGATTTCGCTGGCTGTGGCGTGTGGGTCGAAAATGGTATTTCCCCGGACGTGGTCGCGGGATTACGAAATCAGGGGCATGACGTAAAAGTCTGGCCGCGCTATTTCCAGGGTATGGGCCGCGGCAATGCAGTTGAGGCAAACGACGCATCGCCGGTTCACTACGGAGCCACCGATCCTAGAGCCGACGGAGAAGCCGTGCCCGAGCAAACGCCTTTTTAAAGAGCTCGCGGCAAAACGAAATGCCCGTGTGTACCACCTGACTGGACGGGTGCCCCACGTTCGCCTGAGCGTACGTGGGCCGAAAAAGAGGGGCGCAGCCCAACGATTGCTTGCATGGTCTCCGGGAAAATTACCGTAAGCTATCGATCAACGAGCCCCATCATGCGCTCGTTATAGCGTGGACCTGAAATCGCCTCGGGCGACAACGCATGATCGAGTTCAGCCATCTCCTCGGGTGTGAGCCGAAGTGATGCGGCAGCGGCATTCTCGTTGAGATAGCTCCGCCGCTTCGTGCCCGGGATCGGCACCACATCCTCGCCCTTCAGCAATAGCCACGCCAACGCAATCTGGCCAGGCTTCGAGTGCCGCCGTTCGGCGATCTCCTTCACCAGGGCAGCGGCGGCTATGTTGGCATCGTAGTTCGCGCCCTGGAACCGCGGATCGCCCCGGCGATAATCACCTTCGGGATAATCCTCCGCCCGTTTTGTTGTACCCGTCAGAAAGCCACGGCCTAGCGGGCTGAACGGCACAAGGCCAATACCGAGCTCGCGCAATAACGGGATGATCTGTGGCTCCAGGTTGCGCTCCCAAAGAGAGTATTCGCTTTGTAGAGCCGTCACTGGATGCGTGGCGTGAGCACGCCGGATCGTGTTTTCACCCGCCTCCGAAAGGCCGAAATAATGCACCTTTCCGGCTCGCACCAGCTCTCCCACCGTCCCCGCAACGTCCTCGATAGGAACCTCAGGATCCACGCGGTGTTGGTAGAGCAGGTCAATATATTCCACCTGCAGACGCTTCAGGGAAGCGTCGACGACGTCGCGAATATGTTCTGGGCGGCTGTCGGTTCCGGCAATCTTGCCATCCTCGATGCGAAATCCAAACTTAGTAGCGATGACGGCTTGTTCTCGCCGCCCTTTGAGCGCTCTCCCCAGCAGATCTTCATTGATGAACGGGCCGTAGACTTCGGCGGTGTCAAAGAAATCGAGTCCCAGCTCGAGCGCACGGTGAATAGTCGCAACTGACTCGTTCTCGTCTGCCGGACCATAGGACTGGCTCATGCCCATGCATCCCAGTCCAATAGCAGAAACTTCCAGGCCCTGGCTTCCCAATTTTCGTTTCGCTAGCATGTCACGTTGGATGCTCGCACATCTCCTTCCGGTGCAGCTATCCGGCGGTGTACCGTGGATGAGATATGTCTGCCATGGAAGGTAGCGCCGTAACCACTCGCCGCTCCTGGGCGGTTGCCCTCACCAGTTTCTTCTTTATCCTGCTGCAAAGCGCCTGCACCGCGGTGATGGCTATCAGCGGGGTGCGTGTAGTCATCGGTTTGACCGCGCTGGCTGCGGCCGCCGGACTTCATCGGCCAGCAAGCGGATTTCATGCCGACGCGATTCGTATTCCCATGATGGTGATCGCTCTCATCGGATCATTCGTCAATCTGTATGTGATTTGGCGGATTCGCAGCCTGCGCTCCCGGCCGTCCTCGCAATGGCGCACAACCCCGGCAACCCCGAAACAGAAGCGCGCGGAAGCCTTCCAGATTGCGCTTGCGGTCATAACCCTCGCACTTGTCCTGGCGGAGTGGATCACGCACCGCATCGTGCACAACGCTTAAGCATTTTTGCTAATGGTATAAACCAGGAAACCGAACCCGACGCGGCCATCCCGCAATAGAATGGCCGCACATAGCTGATCCCACCCGGCCATAGTATTAGCAAAAATGCATTAGGGCGCCAGGCCCCGTATCTCCTCTTCCAGACGGGCGTGCAGCCGTTCACTGAAGCCAAGCGGCAACTCAAAGACGCGATCGTCCGCGGTCAGGATCAGGATGTTGCGCGTTGAATCCAGGATCGCCGAGCAGATCTCGCAATGCTCCAGATGTTTTTGCACCTGTTCCAGCACATCCGGTGGGAGAGTCGCGTCCAGGTAGCCGGAGATGTGCGTCCACACGTGTTTGCACTCTATGACCACGCCCACCACCTCCGTTTGGGAGCTACCTGCTTCAACTCCGGCGCCAATCTTTTTTGCAGCATCATGCGCGCGCGATGCAAGCGGACTTTCACCGCGGCTATGCTGATGCCGAGCGCGGCAGCGGCCTCATTGACACTCAGCTGTTCGATGTCTCTCAGTTGGAAGACCTCGCGGTAAATCAGCGGCAGTGCGGTGATCGCTGTCTGCAATAGAAGCCTGATCTCCTTGCGCTCCAGGGCCTCGGACGGTATCTCCTTCCAGTCTCGTAAGACCGCCGGCAGCGTATGTCCCTGGTCGTCCGTGGGCTCATCCAGCGACTCCATTTTGATCGTATCCCGGCGACGGATTCGGGTTCGTGCCTCGTTCAGGGTAATGCTGACCAGCCAGGTTCCGAATTTGGAGTCGCCACGAAAGCTGGACAGGTTGCGGAAGGCTTTAAGAAAGGCCTCCTGGGCGGCGTCTTCCGCATCGGCTTCATTGTGCAGAAAGGACAGGGCCATGACGTAGACCCTGCGCTCATAGGGACGAATCAGCTCGTGAAAGAGCTGAGAGTCGCCGGCAAGGATCTTAGCGATCATCTGTGCCTCATCCCGCACTTCGGTGGTTGCCGCCATGCAAGCTCTCTACAGCGGTTTGGTATCCGCGCCCAGCACGCGCCCATACCCAGGCGTTTGCGCGAAGAGGATCAGATGATGTTTCTGTGTCGCCAGAAACGTGGCTGGGATCTGGACCTGTACGGTCCGCTCCCCTGCGCTCCGCAACCGGGCCACACGGGAGATGGATCGCGCGACGGCCACGTGCGCCAGGGTCTGGCCGGAGTTTTCGCCGTGCAGGACGCTGGAGCGATCGGAGTCGTCCGCAAGTACCGCCATCAGATCAGCTCCTTGGGCCGGCACATCGCCGCTGATGGAAAAATTCACCGCCAACGTGTTTCCTGCCATGTTCAACGAGAGAATGCGGAGAGAGACCCGGGGATGCTGCCCTTGCTCTGCCTGCACCGCCCGCAGCAACGCTACGCGGTCGCTGCCGACAATTTGCTCCTCGCCATTGATCACCATCTGCGGAGTGTATACGCCCTCCAGGTGGAATCGCTCACCGTAGGCATTTTGTCGCTCGGTGTAGGCTGGCGCGGAAAAGGGGTCGGACCACCCCAGCCCGTTCCAGTACGTGACATGCTCGCTGATGCCGACCACCAACTGGTCCTCGCTGGTCCGGCTCCCGTTCACTTGCCGGAGCAAAGCATCCGCGGGAGGGCAGCTGGAGCACCCTTCGGAGGTGAACAGCTCTATCAGCACCACCTTCTGCGCCGGCGCGTCCACCGCCGTCTGTGCCTGCAGGCCCATGGTCAGAACAAGGGCCATCGCTGTGGCAATTCGGCTGGATTGTCTGTACATCGGTCCCCCCAGTTGCGCATAAGACGCACGCCCTGGCGGGAGAGTTACAAGCCTTCTGCACCTAGGGCTGCATATTGGGGCCAAATTGTGACCGAGCGAGTCATTTACCAGGAACCGCGCCTACATGTTTGTATGTCCGGCGCGCATCTCCTCATTAAATGCCGGCTTCGTGAGGTCGAGAGCCTGCTGCAGGCGGGTGCGAAACGCGGCTTCGCGCGCCATCAGCTCGGGGGTGGCGGCGGCAAATTCCTGGCCGCCGTCTTTGTCGGTGGTCAAGGTTAACAGCCCATTGGCCGCCATCGCGCCGGCCATGCGGATTAGATCCTCAGGGGTAGTGTTGAGGTATTGTGCGTCCCGCGGGTCTGCGATCCATACCGGCTGCGAGTTGCCCAGCACCCCTGAGAGCCAGAAAACCTTCGCCAACAGAAACTGCTGGCGGCTTTCGTCATCGGTGTCGGTGAAGAAGAACTTCTTTTGCCAGCGGCTGTAGTAGCGGGTGGTCACGGGAACGGGTTGCCGGTTGCCGCTCTTGAGCAGCTCCAGCTGCCCCTGGTCCAGCGTTTTGCGAATCGCGCTGTAGATAAAGGTCTCAGCATAGGGCTGTTCCGGGGCGGGGACGATCTCCGCGAAGGTCACAGTCATACTGGCGGAAATCTTGGCGTGGAGAAGGGAATCGGTGCCGTCGGCCACGTGGACCACTCCATGGACGATGTAGGTATCCGCACCCGAGACGGAGCGGTGGAAGGGCCAACGGAAGTCGCTGAAGATGATCGGCATCCCGGCCATAGTCACGTAGGCATCAGGCCGCGGATTGCGCAGTCGTTTGGCCTCGTCGCGCAAGTGCGAGGTCATCTCCGGCAACAGCTCAGGACGATTGAAGTCGAAATCCTCGCTCAGCTCCAGCCGTAGCGTGCGCTCGGCGGGAGCATCTTTGGAGAGCCCGATGCGGAAGATGGTGGTAGGGCGGCCATTGAAATCGATCCCCTCTTCGGAAGAGAGGACGGTCAAACCGGCGTTAGCGGCGGCGATGCCGACGGCGGAACTCAGGGCTTCTTTGGTGGACATGGTTCTACTTTCCTGCGTAGGTCTAATTGATTGTAGTCAGCTTTGTATCAGAGCACGACTTTAGAGGCTGGGGAACGCTCATGTTCTGTATTGGGACACGACTTTACAGGTTGATATAAAACATCCGCACCCAACCACCCCGGCCGTCCTAGCGGGTGAACCCTGATTTCCTACACGCTGCACTGGAAACGACGCGTGTGCGGCTTTCAATTAAGGAGAGCCGCATGAACTTCGACAACGCTAACCAGCCCCACAGGAAATCTGGGCGAGTGCAAAGGCAACCAGGGTGCTGCCATGCCTGCCGGACGATTGCTCAAACTCCTGTAGCAACTCGGCTTCGCGTCCTTCAGGGTCGACTTGCATTTCACAGGCTTCAATCTGCTCCTCGGTGGCGCCGTGATAGCAGAGTTCGCAGACGCCGAGGCCCTGCTCTGAGCGAACGGGTGGTCCAAAGACGCGACAGGTCATGGGGCGGGCCAGGTACAGGTCACAGAGGCCGGTGGCAGGATCGAGAGCCGGACACGGCTCGTCGTTGGCAAAATCTTCAAAACGAGCTTGAGCCTCTTCCGAGGGATCCAGCATCCCAGTTACAGGGTCACCGGGAAAGTCGGGGGTGAGGCGCTCGACCGATTTCCGTGCCCGCTCGCGAATGGATTGGGCTCGTTCCGGTTCGCTGCCGATAAGCTCCTCAAGTCCTTGCTGCAGACGGGCCGCGTCGAGCTGATGGATGGCGAAGACTCCGACACAGCACTGGGTGCAACCGGGCTTGCAGACAAGCCAATCACCACTGCGGCGCGCGGTGTCGGCCAGCGCGGCATCAAGGATTTGCACCAGTTGGCGGTCGCCCGCGGGAAGCATAGAACCCATGCTAAATCGTCGTAAACCCGGCCGAATAAGCGTCGTCTATCAAATATGGCGGTGTTATGACGTGAATAAGCCCACTGCAACATAAATTGGTGGTGAAAAAAAGATGAAACCGTGGCAACTTTCCAGTAGGGTTAAACGTTAGTGAGTGTAGGTAAACTCGCGCCTCGAGGAGATTCGTGAAGAGTTCTTGTCGCTCCCCCCGCGTTCTAGATTCCTTGCTTTTTTTGCTCGGCGCTCTGCAGATCGCAGCGCTACTTGTCGCGTTTGAACGTCCGGCACGGGCCTACGTCGATCCGGGATCTGGCTTTGTCTTCCTCCAGGTTGCCGGGTCCATGTTCGCCGGCGCGGTCTACTACATGCGCCATCGCCTGAAGCGGATCTTCAATGCGATGCGCAGATCATCCCCAATTGCTTCGCCAGCCGGTACCCAGACAGAGGTCGTAGAGAACCAACCATGAGCCAGGGCACGTCGCAAGACATTGCGACGTTTCGCGATCCAGCTGGGTCGCTGCGCATCCATGGCGAACAGGTCCTGCGAACGGTTCACCCTCTCTACGCAGCTGAGTCGCTGCGCTTCCTACAGTCTGACTTAGCCCGGCGCTGGACAGACCAAGGCCATCTCATCGCGAGCCAGGTGCTGTCCGCGGAAGCGGATCAGCCCCTCCTGCTGGAGCATCCGCGGGTTTTCTTCCCCTCCTATCCCTGGGAATGGACGCCTGGGGAGTGGGTCGCGGCCGGGGAACTGACCCTCGAGCTATGTAGTCAGCTTCTCCATGAGGGCTGGATCCTTAAAGACGCAACCCCCCTGAACATTCTCTTTGATGGCTCGCGCCCGGTTTTCGTCGATTTGTTATCGATCGAACGGCGCGACCCCAGCAGCCCCTTGTGGCTTGCCTACGGACAATTTGCCCGCACCTTTCTTCTTCCTCTAGCCGCATACAAGCACCTCGGCTGGCCCCTGGCAGCTACCCTGAATCGTCGTGACGGCTATGAGCCTGTCGACCTGTATCCGTACCTTTCCAGCATGGAGCGTTGGGCCGCACCGCTTCGTTCGCTGGTCACCCTTCCGTATCTATTCGAGAAACGGAAAGGGGGAGGCGGGGCGCAGCCCAGGCTCAAGCAGCAGCCGGAAATTGCGACCTCAGTCCTGGAGCGAAACTTCAGAGGCTTTGCGCGCACGCTGCACGCGCTGGAGCCAAAGGGACGCGATTCCCGATGGAGCGGGTACCAGACAGGCGCGGATCACTACACAGACCAGGAACGCCAGCATAAGCAGGAATTTGTCGACCGGGCCATGCAATTGCTGCGCCCCGGCTCGGTGCTGGATATTGGCGGCAATACGGGTCAATATTCGCGCATCGCGGCCAGTGTGGGCGCACGCGTCGTCGCGTGGGACACCGACGTTGCCTCTTCGGACCTTAACTGGAGAGAAGCCAGGACCGCTGGTCTGCCGATACTGCCGCTGGTCGCCGATGTGGCCCGGCCGACCCCGGCAGTAGGGTGGTGCAACAACGAGTCACTCACCCTGCTGGAACGTGCGCGCGGTCGCTTCGACTGCGTCATGATGCTGGGCATCCTGCATCATCTTCTGCTTGCCGACCAGATTCCCATCGCCGACGTGGCTATGCTCCTGGCGTCGCTCACGCGCCGTTCCAGCATCGTTGAATGGGTCCCAAAGACCGACGTGCGCTATATCGACCTTTGCCGCGGGAGAGACGAGCTATACCAGCATCTGAATGAAGATCTGTTCGTAGAGCAGTTCACTCGCTATTTCACAATCGTGCTTCGTGAGCAGTTGAGCAACGGCCGCGTCCTCTTTCTATTCGAGAAGAAATGAAGCTAAGGACCATCGCCCAGGGCTTTGGCGTTGCCATACTGTTACTGCTTCTTCGCGTTTGGCCCATCCTCTCCCCCCGGCATTCCGCGGTCTATCACAGCTTTTTGCCCATGCAGAGTTTGGTGTGGGGCATTCTGATCGATGTAGTCGTCGTGACTCTCTTCGCGGCTCTGCTCTTCGCATTTCTGGAAAAGGGTGAGACCGGCCTGCGCGGCTTCCTATGGGCGCCAATTCTCGCCTGGCTGGCCCCAGTGCTGGCGGCTGACGTTGCGGCTGCGTGGCAAACATCGCTTTCTCCCCTTTACGCCAGATTGCTCTTCTACGGCATTCTTCTGGGTGCGCTGGCGTTGCGCATGCTGCGCCCTCCGGCCTACCAGCAGGCCGTGCGCGGGGCGCGATTTCTGCTTTTAATACTGGGCGTGGGCCTGGCCTGGATGCTTCCGGAGCTCTTATACATTGGACTGCGGACGCAGCCGCACGATGAAAAGGTTCCGGCGACGCAGGTTGCACTGTCCCACGGCCAGGGCATCGCGCCGAGCGGCGGCGGAAGGATTGTGTGGCTCCTTTTCGACGAGCTTTCCTACGACCAGGCCTTCGAGCATCGTTTTCCCGGCCTGGCCATGCCCGCCTTCGACCAGCTAAAAAGCGAAAGCCTCTCGTTCAGTGATCTACAGCCGGCGGGTTATCACACCGAGCGGATTGTGCCCTCATTCTTTCTCGGTCACGTTGTCAACGATATCCGGAGCAATCTGGATGGAGAACCATCCATTCAGTTGGCGGGAGAAAAGGGCTGGCAAGCCTTCGATGCCCATGCCACGCTCTTTGGAGACGCCCAGCGCCTGGGTTGGACCGCTGGAGTCGTTGGTTGGTACAACCCCTATTGCCGCATTCTGGCGGGAACCCTCAACTACTGTTTTTGGAGGGTGGGAGACGGCCAGTGGACTGGAACGACGCCGGATAATTCTGCCCTCAAGAATGCGATGGTGCCGCTGTTTGACATGATGCCGGGGGAGATGAAGGCGGGCTGGCAACATAAGACCGCGCAGGAGGAAAAGCACGCGTCCGATCTGGCGGCGCTCATGCCGCAGGCCGAAGCATTGATTCGCGACCAGAGCATCGGCTTCGTCTTCATCCATCTCCCGGTGCCCCATCCGCCGGGCATATACGATCGCAGGCCAGGACACCAGCGCATTACCGGCACCTATATCGACAATCTGGCGCTGGCCGACCGCACCTTGGCCGAGTTGATGGGAGTACTCAACGCAACCACGCTAGCCCCGAAGACAACGGTGATCGTCTGCTCTGATCACTCCTGGCGCATCCCGTTGTGGAGGCCAACGCCGCAGTGGAGCAAAGAAGAAGAGCGTGCGAGCGGAGGCCGCTTCGACACTCGTCCTGTCCTGATGATCCACCTCCCCGGGCAGCAAGCTGAGCATGATGTAACCGCGCCCTTCGATGAACTCCGCATTCACGGCATCATCGAGCACCTGCTGCGAGGCCAGGAACCAGGATTCGATAACGCGATGCTCGCCGGCGGCGGAGCGTTCGCCCTGAAGCCTTAGGGTGAAGTGTTTTCCGTGATGGTGCCGGAGCATTCGCCCAGCCCGATACTCACAAATCCTGCCCGCTCACAATATCCGCGAAAAGTGATCTCGTCACCGTCCGCCAGAAAACCGCGCTGCTCGCCAGTGGGTAGAGTAATGGGCTCGACCGCCCGCCGGGTGAGTTCGAGCAGGCATCCGAGGGACTCATGTGTTGGCCCGGAGACAGTGCCGCTGCCCAGCAAATCGCCGGGCTGAAGATTGCACCCGTTGCTCGCATGATGAGTCAGTAACTGAGCGACCGTCCAGTAGAGGTAACCCAGATTGCCGCGGCTAAGCCGGACCGCATCGCACCCTGTCGCGCGCATGCGAGCGGAACGGAGATTGACATCCACAATCAGGTCGATTCCGCCCTGGAGCCGATCCTGTTCCGAGTCCAGGTAGGGAAGAGGGCGCGGATCCTCGGGCGGGCGCGCAAAGGCGGGCGTACGAAAAGGGGCAAGGGCCTCCATGGTGACCACCCAGGGTGAGATGGTGGTGGCAAAACTCTTGGCGAGGAATGGCCCCAGAGGCTGGTACTCCCAGGCCTGGATGTCGCGCGCCGTCCAGTCGTTCAGCAGGCAGACGCCAAACAGGTGTGAGGGAGCTCGATCGATGGCAATCGCTTCGCCCTGCTGATTTCCCGGCCCAACGAAGAAGCCGGCTTCGATCTCGTAATCAAGCGCCTGGGTAGGCGCGAAGTGAGGCGGCGCGCCGGCAGCCGGCAGAATCTGGCCAGCGGGGCGCTTCACGGCTGTGCCGCTCACAACAATCGACGAGGCCCGCCCGTGATAGCCGATAGGCACATATTTGTAGTTGGGCAGGAGCGGATTCTCCGGCCGGAAAAGCCTGCCAACATTCGTGGCGTGATGGATCGACGCATAGAAGTCGGTGTAATTGCCGATCCGGGCCGGCTTGAGCATGGTGGCTTCCGCCATCGCGTGCAGATGAGGCGCCACCGCCCGTTGATGATCGGGAGTATGGGGATGATCAGCACGAAGAAGGTCGCTGAGCCGGGCGCGCAAGGGCGACCAGCACGCCGGGCCGCTTGCCATGAGTGGATTGAGCGTTTCCGCGGTACACGCCTCTATCGTCTCTGCTGGGAGAGATGCGAACAGGCCGGCGTGGCAGCAGCCGCGGAGATCCAATATCTGGTCGCCAATGGCTACGCCGATGGAGGGCTGCGCTGTACTTTGGAATATGCCAAAGGGCAGGTTCTGGATCGGAAATGGGCCACCGGGACGATTGGCGGAGGCTACCCAGCTTTGCCGCTGAGGATCATGTGTAGCATTCATGGTTGCATTTATCGGAGGGGGCTCCCGGTGAAGTGTTTTTTGAGCGCCTGCCACACCTGGAAATAATCACGCTGCAGGCATTCCGTCTCCATCGCGAAGCGGGTTGGGTGAAGCACCAACTGGGTCTCGAACATGAAGGCCAGGGTATCTGCGAGGTAGTGTGGCTTGAGTTCGGCCTTCTCGGCCCGCTCGAAGGTTTCCGCATCCGGCCCATGTGCCTGCATGCAACTATGCAGGCTGGCGGAGCCGGGAATGAAGCCTTCAGCCTTGGCATCGTATTGGCCGAAGATCAGGCCCATGAACTCGTTCATCGCGTTGCGGTGGAACCAGGGCGGACGAAAGGTGTGCTCGGCCACCATCCAGCGCGGAGGAAAGATGCCAAAATCAACGTTGCTTGAGCCCGGCACCGCAGTGGGTGCCGTGAGAACGGTATAGATCGAGGGGTCAGGATGGTCGAAGCTAACGGTGTTGATGCAATTGAAGTTTGCCATGTCGTACTTGTAAGGCGCGTAGTTGCCATGCCAGCCGACCACGTCGAGCGGCGAGTGATCGATCCCTGCGGACCATAGCCTGCCCTGGAACTTGCACAGGCTCTGAAAGTTGCCGTCCACATCCTCGAAGGCGGCCACCGGAGAAAGAAAGTCACGAGCATTGGCCAGCCCGTTGGCGCCAATCGGACCCAGGTCAGGCAAACGGAAGGGGAGGCCATAGTTCTCGCAGATATAGCCGCGGGCAGACTCTTCGAGTAGCTCCACACGCATCTTCAGGCCGCGGGGAAGCACGCAGATTTCACCGGGCGCAACTTCCAGAATGCCCAGCTCGGTAAAGAAGCGCAGCTTACCCAGTTGGGGGACAACCAACATCTCTCCATCGGCATTGGAAAAAAAACGGCCCAACATACTTTGATTGGCGGCGTAGATGTGCATGGCGCACCCGGTTTGGCCTGCCGGGCCGCCGTTGCCGGCCATGGTGATGATGCCGTCAAGGAAGTCGCATGGCGAGGTCGGAATGGGCAGCGGATCCCACCGGAGTTGGTTGGGAGTAGCAGAAACCTCGTTGAATGGCCCGCTGCGCAGGTTGGTCTCCGGGAGTTCGACGAAAGGCCTGTGGGTGACCGAGGGGCGAATGCGATAGAGCCAGGAACGGCGGTTGGTGGCTCGTGGAGCAGTGAAGGGGGTTCCGCTGAACTGCTCGGTGTAAAGTCCGAGGGTCGACTTCTGGGGTGCGTTCTGGCCCTTGGGCAAAGCACCTGCAACCGCTTCCGTCGCAAATTCGTTGGCAAACCCCGATTGATACTGCAGCTTCGACATAAACCCTCCCTGCAGTAGCTGTATACCGGAGGACGCATAGCATTGCCAACTTGGGACCCTGGTCCATCTATTAGGTAAGTTTTAACGCTCTCGGGATCGGGCGCCGCCGATACTGCGAGCAGAGGCGCTCTTCCGGGGCCTGGGACGATTGAACAGCCAAAAATAGAGGAAGGGACTGGATAATCTGCCTCCCGTTACGTTACAAGAGGTGCCATCCGTAACCGCTGGGGAAGAGTAGCAGAGGACATTATGCATCTAACAAGGGCAGACTAAATGCGGTCTCACAATTACGCTGCCCCCGAAAAGAACGTGAGGAGTGGTTTTCCCTGGAAGGCCACGAAAAGGCGTGCCGCATAGGTCTGTAACCGATCGCGTAACCGCGGGGGCATTGATGCAAACAACCGGCTGGCGGGATAGACGGGATAGACAAGATAAACAGGTTCAGAACCATGCGTCGCTACGCGGGACTGTATCGAGCACGTGGTTTCCCCTGTTGGTGTTGCTGGCGTGCGCACCGGCAGCCTGGCCGCAGGGCCAGCCGGCGTTGCCTACGCTAGGCGCTGACCAGATAGTGCAGCGTCTGATGGAGAAGAACAAGGAACGCGCGGACACTCTGCAGCACTACGTTGGGCAACGTAGCTACCGGTTGGAATATCGCGGCTTCCCAGGCTCCGCCGACGCGACAATGGACGTGGAAGTGAACTTTGATGCACCTGCCTCCAAGCGATTCACCGTGGTCGGTGCTACCGGGTCGAAGCTGATTCAGAATCGCGTCTTTCACCGGCTGCTAGAGAGCGAAGAGCAGGCCGGCGACTCGAGCAACCGAACGCACACCGAACTTGGTCCGGACAACTACACCTTCTCGCTTGCCGGAACCGAGGGAACAAACTATGTGCTGAATGTTGAACCCAAGGAAGAGAGCCGGTTTCTGTATCGAGGCAAGATCTGGGTGGACGCACATGACTTCGCGGTAACGCGGATTGAGGCGCAACCGGCCCGGAATCCATCGTTCTGGACAACGAAGTCCATGATCCATCACACCTATCAGAAGGTCGACAATGGATTCTATCTGCCCAAGGAAAACAAGACGGTGACCAGCGTCCGGATGGGAGGCGTGGCGACTCTGACCATCGAATATCAGTCTTACCAGGTGACCGTCGCCAAGCCCGTTGCATCGGCAAGAAGAATTTCCTCCGGCGAAGGAGCCGTGTGGCCAGACGGCGGACTCAATGCCGAAGTCGCGAATTTTGTCTCGTCGAGAAAATGATCCGTTAGATCACTCAGTTTGCACAATCGCTCGCGGGGCTTCCGGGCCGCTGAACACAAAGGGCACGACCCACTCAGCCAGAGCACAAGAGGGCTTTCCTCACCTTCTCTTGTATGAAAATCCATTCCTTTCCCACGCCGGAGTTGTCACAGACTTCACCCAGCAAACACGCACGGAGGGCCAAAGAATCGACTCTTTTGAGGGGCGTAGCTGAGGCGGCCAGAGACTATTCTGGGGTTGCTTGCAAAAGCGAGACTCGCCCAGGCGGCGGCTCAGAGATAAAATTGGCCATCCCGCCTCTGCGCCGCGGTCCCGCATCGAGAAGGGTGAGAAATCATGGGAAACCAGCAGCCGATCCGAGTGCTTACGGTAGACGATCATCCGCTCCTGAGGGGCGGGATTTCGGGCGCAATTATGGCGCAGCCCGATATGACCGTGGTGGCTGAGGCGACCGATGGGGAGGAGGCGATCGCGCTGTTTCGCGTGCACCAGCCCGACATCACTCTCATGGATCTCCGCATGCCGAAGGCCAACGGTATCGATGCGATCACAGCCATTCGCAAGGAGTGGCCCACCGCTCGCATCATTGTCCTGACCACCTACGGCGGAGATGTACAGGCTTTGCGGGCGTTCAAAGCGGGAGCTTCCGGATATCTCTTGAAAAGCATGCTGCGGACGGAGTTGATCGATACCATTCGGCTGGTGCACGCAGGCCATCGCCGCATTCCCCAGGAAATCGCGGTCGAGATGGCCGAACATGTCGCTGACGATGCGCTCACCGGCCGGGAGCTGGAAACGCTTCGTGGAGTCGCCAGTGGCAGTTCGAATAAGGTAATCGCCGAACAGCTTGGCATCTCAGAGCACACCGTCAAAGGCCACCTTAAGAGCATCCTCTCGAAACTCGGCGCCACCGATCGTACGCACGCAGTCATGATCGCGCTGAAGCGCGGTTTCCTCGACATGTAATCCAAAACTCACTCTTTTTCTGTCGCGATGGGCTCGGTGCTCACGGGCATGGTCCGGAGAGTCTGGAGCTCGGACTGAACGCGAGCCCATTTCTCCGGATTCTTCTTGGTGTGAATGGGTGCGTTCGGGTCGGCGTAGTAGTTGACGATATCGGTCTTGAGGCCGGGTGGAACGGTATGGCGGGGATCGGCAACCAGCTTGTCCAGAAGCTTGGCATAAGTGTCATCGGTCAGACGATAGGCTCCAGGCCGGACGGGTGCGCCGGTATCCAGGTCGCGATTGGGAAGCGTCGGATTCGGCTTGCCAAACCGGCCCACCACGGAGTTTAGTTCGTCCGTCGATTGGTTGACGCTGCGAACATATTCCTCTTCCGTGGAAGCGGTAGGCCCCTTGATCGCCAGCATTTTCAATGGGCCGATCTTAGGCAGGACAAAGATGAGCCCGGCGAGCGAATAGGTTCCGATGCCTGCCTTCTTACGGTACTGGTCCCAATTATTTTCAGCAGCCACTCGCGCAACCTCGCCCGCCAGTTTCTCGAGATCGGGACTCGTGGAGTCCGCCGGCATGTGCTTGCGATGCAAGAGAGTGACCGCATAGGCGATGCGGGGAACAAAGCTGCGGACGGCGAAGCGAAAGCTTCCCGCGTTGATGCGCCGTGATCGGGCTTTAGAGAAGTCCTCGCTCAGACCATAGGTCTCATAGAAGGCTTTCGCGAGCTGCTCGGTGGGCACATTGAGGCCGACGTGACGAAGGTAGTGAACGGGCGCAAAGCGGCGATGCGCAATCTCGTTAATGTCAAAGGCGAACTCTGTCTGGATGTGCGGATGTTGCCCCTCGCCGAAGGTAACGACGGGGCCATATTTCGCGGCCAACTTGGGAAACTCTACCGGCACGGCCACATTGGTGGCCCGCGAGTGACCGATGTTGTCGCCGATGTAATGGGAGAGCGCCCCAATGGCAAAGGCTAGCTGGTTGGCATCCTTGGCGTCCTGGAAGAGGTGGACGACAAAGTCGCCGGAGCGGACGTAGTGTGTCAGGTCAGAGAAGAAGGGGTCGCCGAAGGGGTAGTAGCCAATGTCCTGAATCACGCAGCCTGCATAGGCGTAGGACCGTGCCAGTTCCAGCTCCTGGGGCGTGATGTTGGGATAACGGCTGCGCAAAAGTGGCGCGATGGAACTCTGCCATGTCAGGTCGATCAGCTGCTCGTGGGTCAGTAGCGAGTAGGCTCCAGCGGGTCTGCAGACAAGCAGGAAACACAGCAGAAGAGCCGAGGCCCGGCAGAGATTGCGCATCGGCTACAGTATCGCAGCGCCGGGATGCACCTGACTACGTCGGTGTGGGCTATAAGTGGAACTCAAGGGCTGGCCGTCCACCGGCGTTAAGCGTCCAAGGGGAGTTACATTACCTGGAACGGATGTCTTTCCAGCTCAGTGAAAGAAGTCTCATTTCCTGATCGGCCGGAGATGGTGAAGAGGTAGTCTCCATGGGCGAGAGCGGACGCAGGAATGTAGAGGGGAATAGTTTTGCTTGTAGCTGCCTCAGGAACGTCGATTGCCAATATCTGGCTTCCGTTTGGGTTCAAGATTTGGCAACGATATTCCGCTACGTTGGGGTGAGGCGGAATATCGAGAAACAATATAAACGGCTTGCCCTGGACAGGATGGATGACCGGTTGAACAGCGCTGCGCGCGCCCAAATCGGCTAACGAAAAGAAGGCCAGCGCTTGAGGGGCGGAGGAGCTACGGAGCCTGGGAATCGTCACCGTATTTTGGTAGAGGGTGAACGCAAACAAGGCGACGGACGCTGCAATCGCGTATCGCGCGGGCTGCCATTGGCTGCTCCACCGTTTGGGAGTCGATTGCGGCGTCTGCGCGCGATCCGTCGCCAAAACCTTCTTCGTCGTATCGACGAATGCAGACGTCATTCGTAAATCGTTTGCGCATGCTTCGCAGTCGAAAAAATGCTCCGCGAATTCATCCGCTTGCGCAGCAGAAAGCTCTCCCAGCAGGTATTTCTCAACAGCTTGGGTTTGGAGCGCCTCTGCATGATCCATAAGCCTTCCCATATTACAGTAGTGTAATTCGTGCAGGATACGTTTCACTGCCGCGCTAAGTATTTGATTTTAAGTGGGCTGGCAGGCAGCGAGCAGGGGTTCAAATGCCCTCATATAGAACGAAGGAAGCCCAATAGAAGGGCCGCCGATTGACTGTTTCCGAGCGCAGAAGCGTGAGCTTCGCTGCCCGCAGCGCGGACTCGGGATCCTCTCCCTTGGCCATCGCAGAGTACAAATGATCCATAAACTGCGGGGTTGAGGCATCGTTTACCTCCCACAACGACGCAATCACCCGTTGGGCGCCCGCTCTAAGAAATGCCCACGAAAGGCCCACCAGTCCTTCCGAGGAGTAGATTCTGTTGCCCGCACTGTCACACGCCGAAATAGTTACCAGCCTGGCATTGAGCTTGTTGCGTGCAATGTCGCGCGCGTAGAGGTTGTACGAAGTCCCGTCCTCCGAAAGAACGACCGCCGAATCGAGTGGGCTTATACGGCTCGCCGTGCCATGAGCCACGAAATGAATGAGCGCATAATTCTCCGGCTTCGCTTTGAAGTAAGCCACTGGGGTCGCATTTTTCCCTGAAAGCACAGTTTCCTGGTCCGGCCTGAAATGCTCTTCAACTAAACGGATTTCTTCGCCCGCATGCGAAAGTGCCGGATAATTCGCAGGTGATAGCGGATTTCCAATCAGCAGTAACGTCTTCGCCGACTCGGTTGCGCCCCGAACCGCCGAATGCATTCCGAGAGTGAGTAAGAACGCGGAACTGGCGTTTGTAACGGAGACATCTTCGATCCAATAGTGTGGCTTGGGCGAGCTAACCAGTAGGGTCTCAAAGTTTAATCCGCATAATTCTCCATCGGAGATCACAGTTACCTGCGATTGCGGTTTTATCCATTGTTCGATGGGGCCAATCAATACTCGGTAGAGTTCTTGCCCGTCGGCATTGCCGAGATCATTGACGTCAAACGACGCACCAAGCAGATGAGCATGATATCGCTCAAGCAGGGGGTGTAACCGATCCTCTCCGGGGAGTAAAAATAATTGTGAGCGGTTGGGCTGCAAGAGCCAAAGGTAACTCTGCTTCGTGCCTATCCAGTAAGACAGAACCACATGTCCAAGACGCCCAGCGGCACGTTCTGCTTCTACCACATTAAAAGCCTGTGATTTGAGTTCAGTTAAGCCGAGCCCATCGGTGAGCGTGCGAGCTCTTTGTAACTCTGCGACACGGAATGCCTCGTCGCTCTTGCCCTGTCGCACAAGAAAGTCGATATAGTCGGTGTAAATATCTTTTGCATTCGTTGGATAAGAAAGCTTCAGTTCATCGCGGCCAAGCGACTTACGTTCCTCTTCCAGGGACACAAATGCAGCTTCGTAGTGCATCTTCGCGGGTCCGATGTGGTTAAGTTGCGCGTCATTCCTGGCCATTGCCCACAAGGCCATGACTTGTAACTTTACATCGTTTCGAGAATCGTGAACAACCTTCCGCAGCAGGCGTTCGGCGGTCCTGGGGTCCTGTCTCCAAAATGAAATCTGCGCTTCATTTATCAGCGAGTAGAGCTCCGACTCGTGATCGCCTATGGAACGCTCGAGCGCCAGTGCCTCGTTGTTGTATTTCTCTGCCAAGTCAAAGTCGTTTTTTTCGATGGCAATTTGTGCGAGATCGATGAGGCCAAAAGCGATTTCCTGTTGGTTGTTCAACCGTCGCGCCAACTGCAAAGCCTGCTGATAGTCTCTTTCGGCGGTAGTGAAATTATGTTGAACGAATTGGATCCCAGCCAAACTTATAAGAGCCGTCTCTTGATCGGTCATCATCCCGAGTTGCTCCGATCGCTTCTCCGACTCCTCGAAAAGCTCAGACGCTCGATCAAGATCCCCCATCCGCAAGTAGGCCCACCCTAAATTGACGGTCGTTTTTACGATGGATGCTTGAGCATCCACCTTCTGGGCCGCGGCCAAAGTTGCGTTGAAGAGATCTACCGCGTCTGCATAGTGATATTGCTGCATCTGCAGTATCCCCAGATTCCCCAACGCCTTGCTGGCCAAAAAAAATTGGCCATTTTCCTGAGCGATTTGGAGAGCGCGCTTGAAAAGCCGCTCTGATTTGGCGGGATCACGACGGAAGGCCGCGAGCTTTCCTTCACCCAGCAGCAGGTCACCCATGACCTCGGGTGAGGCGGCTCCCTGCATTGCTTCTGTTGTGCGGAATGTTCGCTCAGCCAGATCAAACTGCTGAAGATTGCTCTCTGCGATTCCAAGCAGCACACTTCTGCGTGCGGCCAGCGCGGCGTTGCTGGGCTCGGGAAGCTCTCCAGGCTTGAGCAATGTAAGGGCATCCTGGCTGAGACCTTGCCAGATAAGAACTTCAGACTTTAACAAGCGAAGACGCCAAAATGCGTTTGGATCTCTATCCCCAACCACACGGAGAGCGTCGTCTACATCGCTTAATGCGTCCTTTAGATCGCCATGCTGAAAGCTGGCTTCCGCCCGCTGATATAAAGTGTCCGCATCGTAGCCAGGAGGCTCCCTCTTACAAGCCACACATAGAAGGAGGCCGAACAGAAGGGAAACGGCCAGCCTACGGATACCAGGAGCCGTTTGAAACAGGCGACGCAAGTGCAACCGTGCCCGCAAAAGGGCTTCCAAGATCAACCCGCAGCATGGTAAGCCGCTTGGTATCTCCTGACGAAAAAAGTTCCGCCAGGTAAAGATTGCCAACGTGCGGGATATACATTGCGTACGCGTACGGAAGCTCCTCTGCAGAGTTGCCAAGCCCTACCGGACGAACCTGTTTTACCAAACTGGTGTGCAGCACTCCATTGGATTTACTCCAGCCAGCACCCGGTTCCATCAGCATACCCTTCGCAAGTGTTGATGGTACCTTTTCACTGTTGAGCCCCCAATGGTATCTGGCTTTCGGTGCAGCCGTACCCTTTGCGCCGCCCTTGTTTCCCTTGCTCCCAGATTCATAATGGCTCAACAGCGCCGAATGAGTGGGAAATTGCGTAAAAAGATCGTGATTAAGGTCCACCTGTACCGGCTGACCCGCGACCTTAAGGTTCTCAAACGAGCTACCCAGCGGAATGATATCCGGCTGCTCGCCATCCTTGTGGTTTGAGGACAGCCTGCCGATGATCGCGTCCGCCGTGATCACATGAAGAATGTTCAAGCCTTCGATGACGCAAGTGACCACGGAATTGTAGGTTCCGTCCTCCGTCTGGATGCCTGATACATAGGTACGCGCCGACGTAAAGGAGATGACATCCTTTAATTGGTAGGCCTCATCCTTCGCGCAGGCAAAACCGCCAATGATCGGGAGAGACGTTGCTGAGCTGCTGGCGATGTCTGCCTTGAAGGGTTGAGTGATCGAACCACCAATAGCAGATCCATGTGCATGGTACAGAAATCTTCTCCCACTCATCTCTACATCTCCAATTCGCCAAAATATTTAGGGATGCTCAAAGCCCAAGTTCAAGTCGATAGTGCCATGTCGCAGGGTTTCGTTTCAGGAACACTTTTAATATTTCATTGACATGCCCATGGTTTTGCGGGTGCAAGAAATCATAGCGCGAATTCATTACTTCATTCGCCTTGAGCAGTATTTTCTTTGGTACCGAAGATTGGGCAATCCGTACGGCATCCCTTAACGAAAGGAAAATCACGGATATTCATGTCAACCACTCAACAAAAAAGGGAACAAACACCCGCTCAAAAGTTGAACTTGAAGGCTCCCTGCAGGATGCGCGGAGCCGCCGCATTGATGGCGTTTCCAAAGGTCGAACTGCCGATGTCGCCGTCGACCGCGGTGGGCCCGTTGAATTGCGTGTGGTTAAAGACATTGAATGCTTCCACCCGGAAGAGCAGGGATTTTGACTCTTTGAGGGGCAGCTGCTTGGCGACAGCCATGTCGTAATTATCCGCGCCGGGTCCATAAAAGAATCGTCTCTTGGCGTTGCCTGGAGTGCCCAGTGCATTCATCGAGAAGGCGGAGGTGGCAAAATAATTGTTTCCGTTTTTCCTGGGATTCCCGCTCAGATGGAGTGGCCCGCCGCTGTAATCGGGCTCATCGATGCTGCTGTTGTTGATCCCGTTTGGATTGGTCCCGATCAGCGAGTTGTCTCCGTTGTTCACCATGGTCACCGGAAAACCGCTGGAGAACCGCGTGATCCCCGCCAGAGACCAGCCGCTGGTCAGCCGGTTGGGACGAAAGAACTGATCGAACGGCAGCTGGTACTCGTAGCTGACCACAAAGTTATTCTTCACATCGAACGATGAGATGGCGTAGCTGAGCGCGGGATTGAAGGGATTCACTTCCTCCGCCGGATTCGATGACTGATCCAGGGACTTGCTGTAGGTATAAGCGGCAGAAAACTCAAGCCGGCCACTGGTGTGGCGAGCACTCAGTTCCAACGCGTTGTAGTTGGCGTGGCCAATCGTGGATTGCAACGCATTGCTGCCGAAGTTTGACCCCAGCGGCCCGCGCGTACCGTCCACCTGGCCACCGGCGATCGGAAAATACACCGTGTCCTCGCCGCCTGGACCGCAGGTGAGCGTTCCCGGTTGCACAGCGCTTGCCTGGCTTAGGCTCAGGCAAAGCGCGGGATTTCCTGGGTTTGGCTCGATGAGAACACGCTGGCGATGGCTGGAGGTACCGACGTAGCTCGCGCTGAAAACCGTGTTCGGTCCAGCTTGCCGTTCAACGGAAAACATCCACTCGACGGTGTAGGGCGCGCTGCCGTGGATGTCGTATCCCGGAATCCCTTCGATCGGCTCATAGGTGCTCCAGTCAATGTTGGGGTCGGGGTTGCTGCGTGAAGAATTCAATGGAGCGAAGACATATGGAAAAGGCTGGCCATTATCTTGGCCGCTGGCTGCGGTAATGAATGGCGTCGCGAACAGCGGAGGAGCGGGGCTGGTATAGGTAGTGCCGTAAGGAGCGTTCGCAGCCAGTACGCCGATCGAAAGCGCATCGATCGCGGTGTAGAAGTTTCCCGCACTTGCCCGAATGCTGGTGGTGCCCGGTGCACCAACCATCTTTCCCAGGAAGCTGCCGGCGTCACCCTGCGGCGACCAGGCTACGCCCACGCGCGGCGCAAAGCTGTGGTTACCGATCGGAGCGAGTGTATTCGGAACGGATTGACCGTCTGCATGATCGCCTGGATAAAGTATTCCGGGAGGCGCACCGGGAAAGACGACCGACTGGGCACCGGCAACGAAGGTAGAGATCTGGTTGTACTTCTCTGACCAGGGCGCGATGCGATCCCAGCGAAGGCCGTAATTGACTGTCAAGTTGGGAAGAGCATGCCAGCTATCCTGCGCGAAGAGGCCGACGTATTTATTCCGCGCGTAAAAGGGGTTGAGCTGGCTCTGGTTGTATTGACTGGGCACGCCGATCAGGAAGTCGGCAAAGTCGACGCCGGTCTCCGTTCCGGAGAAAACAAAGCTGCCGTTGAATTGCGCAATGGGGTGGGCATTGACCTGGTCGGCATGGAACTCTCCGCCGAACTTCATGGTGTGATTGCCCCATACCTTGGAAACCGCATCCGTGACTTGATAGGTATTGTTGACCTGCGTGAGCTGGTTGGCTGCGGCTCCGGTGGAGTATCCGTTGAAGTTCAGATTCTCCACACTCTGCCCCTTGGGATCGAGCGGGACGATGCTGGGCGAGCCGTCCGCGTTCTCGAAGCCCTGCGAGACCAGGGTTACACCGGTGCCACCGACCGGCTGACCGAGATCGGTGTTATTGCGCATATAGCTGAAGTGGAGTTCGTTGACCATCGTGGTCTGGAAGGTTTTGGTAAGGCCCAACGCAAACAGCTGTGCACGGCCGGTGGTGATGGCATTGAAACCGGGGACGCTGGCGCCGCTCTGCACTACCGGATACGGATTATCCAGATCGAAGTCGTCGATGAAGTAATAACCGGAGACCAGGCCCAGGCGGGTATTCGCATCGAGGCGAACCGCTCCCTTATCGTCGCGCACCGTCTGGTTGAACGACGAGGTCGCATAGCCGTTGGGGGTGTTCGGAGCGGGGATGTACTGCAGCATTCGCTGTGCCGGAACCGACCACGTGTTTTGAGGAATGAAGGCGTTGGGAAAAACGCACTGGGTCGAATTGATGCAACCGGGAACGTAATAAGACTCACCCGAAATCACGGGATATCCCAGCTTCTGTGCGAGCAGGTTGGCGAAATAAGGGCCGCCCACCACGCCGGCCAGGTTACTGGAAAGGTCGGCGAGATTGCCCACGCGATCGGCGTTCGAGGGCACGCTGATGGTGCCGGTATCGATGCCCTGCGTCTGCCGCGTTCCCTGGTAGTCGGTGAAGAAGAAGACTCGGTCGTGACGAATCGGGCCGCCGAAGGTCCCGCCAAACTGGTTCTGGCGGAAGGCTCCGCGGGTGGGAGAAAAGTAGTTGCGCGCGTCCAGATCGGTATTGCGTAGAAATTCGAAGGCGTTGCCGTGAAATCCATTGCTTCCGGACTTGGTGATGACATTGATCTGGCCGCCGCTGAATTCTCCGTACTCGGCGTCGAAATTGCTGGTGATAATGCGGAATTCGTCAATCGCATCCAGGTTGGGGATGACGGCTGTGCCGGCGTTGACATCCTCTTCCACGTCGGCGCCATTCACGCTGAAGTAGTTGGCAAACTCCCGCTGCCCATTCACTGAGATGGTGCCGGGATTGAGCGTGCCTGAAGGGTTGAGAACGGTAGCGCCTACGTCCTGTACGGTAGTGGACGTAATCGATGTTTGGGGAGCGACGCCGGGCTGCAAAGAAAGCAGGTCGGTGTAGCTGCGACCGTCGAGTGGAACCGCGGTCATCTGCCGGCCGGTGATCACCTGGCCCAGTTGGGTGCTGGTTGTCTCCACGTGCAGCGTGTTGTCAACTACGCTGACAGTTTGGGCGACGTTACCGACCTGGAGCGAAGCATCGAGAGTGAGCGCCGCGTTGGTATCGAGCACCACGCCGGTACGTTGATAGCTGGAAAAACCATTAGCCTGCACCTGCAGTTCGTAGTGACCAACCGGTAGAACCGGGAAGGTATAGAGCCCCCTGCTGTCGCTGCGGGTCTGGTAGGAGAGCCCCGTAGTGGACTCGCGAAGACTCACCTCCGCATTTGGAACCACTCGCCCCGAAGGATCTTTGACCGTTCCGGTAATACTCCCGCCGACACTGGCCCAGACCGAACCAGAGGACAAGATTCCAATCATGCAAAGGGTTCTTGCCATCCTGCCTGCAAGTCCCCCAACCTTCATTGACATACCCTTCTCCTGATCCCTTCCCTGCCTGTGAGGCCGTTGGTTCTTACTGGATTGTGATCGGAACGTTTACGCTGGTCTGGTCTTGCGAGGACCCGCAAAGCATGCCGATTGGTTTAGGCTCGCGGGCATGGTGCAGGTAAAACTGATAGGCGCGATGTAGTTATTAGCCACGTTCACAGTTACTGCAGTTGAGGCGTCAGGCGAGGCCACCTTGGCGCCGGTGGCTGAAGACATCTTCGATGCCATTTGGGCCATATCCTGCGCTGACATTGCACCGCGGCCGTGCGCATGCTGCGCTATGGCCGAAAGGAGAGTTAGGAAAATGATCAAAAGGAAATAAGCGACGCGCAAAGGCAGACGCACACGTCTGCTTGAAAGATCCACCTGAGCACGCACAACGACTCCCTTAGCCTCACCAGACACACGTGTAGTAGGGGAAGACCGCGAAAATAAGCGGCGGGCATCCTAACAGTTGAAACCTTGCGGGCAGGGGACCTATAGTGAAGGAAGCCCGCAGTCTTATTTGGCTGTGGCCCCCAGGTCCTCGCGGTCTCCGCCAAGAGCTATCCGCGGGGATCTGGCTAATCTTTCAAATTCGTATCAGGAAACTTTTTGCTGCGCGGCACACCGCCGGCACAACCCTCCAACCTCAAGACGCATGACCTGCACTTCAAAATCGTTTTGTGTCGCGATCTCCCGCTTCAGCCGCTGGAACGTGGGGCTGTCAAACTCCTCGATCTCTCCACAACGGAAACAGGCAAGATGCAGATGGTCTTTCTGCGTCTTGACTTCGTAATAGTGTTTTTCTCCGTTGAGGTGCATCAGGTCCAGCTCATCGATCAGCCCGAGCCGCTTCAGCAGCTCCAGGGTCCGGTAGACGGTTGCGCGATCGATATTGGGGTCCCGCTGACGGGCGCGAGACAGGAGCGTTGCTGCATCAAGGTGTGCGTCCGCGCCCTGGATGGTTTCGATCAGCGCACGCCTCTGCGCGGTCAACCGAACCCCCCTCGCCTCCACCTCGTTCAACAGCTCACAGCGTTTCAACGTCATTTTTCTAGTTGCGACTCATTCGCACTAGATACAATATACGACAACTTTGGTCCGATTACAACTCCGAACATCTCTCGAGAGTGTCCCCCACGTTAATCAGAGGCTAGTTGCTGTTCGACCAAGGCGGCCCAGTAGGCGGCGCCGGTGGAGAGGATCTGGTCATTGAAATCGTAACGAGGGTGATGCAACATCGGGTTGAGCTGCCCTGGCTTTTTCGCCCCCAGCATAATGTATGCGCCTTGCTTGACGCCGAGCATGTAGGAGAAATCTTCTGCGCCCATGATCGGGTGTTCCAATTCGACCACTCCGGCTTGGCCCACAACGGAGGCTGCAGCCTTGCGGGCGAGTGCATTGGCCGCTTCATCGTTGACCGTGGCCGGCGCTACCATGTGCATCTCCACTTCGGCAGTGGCGCCGTAGCTCTCAGCAACGCATTTAGCTAACCTGACGATCGCCCTTTGCATGGTCTCGCCGACCCCGGCATCGAACCATCGTGCGGTTCCTTTCAGTACGGCCTCGCGGGGAATAACGTTGGCAGCCACGCCGGCCTGGAAGCTGCCTACCGTGACCACCGCTGCATGTTTGGGATCGACCGAACGGGAAACAATCGTCTGCAGCGCGTTTACCAGGGAGCTGCCGGCCACAATGGGATCGATTCCGAAGTGCGGTTCTGCGGCATGCGCGCCGAGGCCGGTGATTCTAATCTCGAAGAAGTTGGCCGCGGCCATGATGTTGCCATTGCGCCAGCGAAATTCTCCCAGCGGCATGCTGGGCATGTTGTGCATGCCGAAAACGCGCTGCATAGGGAAGCGATCGAACAATCCATCCGCCACGACTTGCCGGGCACCGCCGATCTCCTCCGCTGGTTGAAAGATCAGGTAGGCTGTCCCTTTGAACTTGCGGGTTGCGGCCAGGTATTTGGCTGCTCCAAGCAGCATGCTGGTATGCCCGTCGTGCCCGCAGGCATGCATTACCCCCGGATTGGTGGAAGCGTAGGGCACTCCGGATTCTTCAGGAATGGGCAAGGCGTCGATATCGGCGCGCAGGCCGATCGCCTGGTCGCCGTCGCCGTGGCGGCCGTGAATAACGGCCACTACACCGGTTCCGGTGACGGCATGGATCTCGTCGACCGCGAACGACTGCAGGCGTTCTTGAATAAAAGTACTGGTGCGGGTCTCGGCAAATCCCAGTTCGGGATTGGCATGCAGATCTCTGCGCCAGCTCACCATCTCATCCTGTAGTCGCTTGATTTCGTCGATCGCCGGCATCGTTATATCTCCTGTTCCATACTTATATATCGCGGCGGAAAGCCGCCCCGCCCGTGTCTGCAACTATTGCAACATCAAAGCATCCAATCACGGTGATTCGTTGCAAGTAAGGAGCCAGTGTTGCAGATCGGCATAGACAGTTTCGCGGCATCGATTCCAGACCCTATTACCGGTGTCGCTCTAAGCCCCGCGGAGCGCATGCATCATCTGCTCCAGGAGATTGAGCTGGCCGACCAGGTGGGTTTGGATGTGTTTGGTATCGGCGAACATCACCGGCCCGAGTTTCTCGACTCCGCCCCTCCTGTCATTCTCGCCGCTGCTGCTGCACTGACCAAACGTATCCGCCTCACCAGCGCGGTCACGGTGCTCAGCGCGGCCGATCCGGTGCGCGTCTTCCAACAGTTCGCAACCCTCGATTTGATCTCGCAGGGCCGCGCGGAGATTGTCGCTGGTCGCGGCTCCTTTGTCGAGTCCTTCCCCCTCTTCGGTCTAGACCTGGACGACTACGACGCGCTTTTTGCCGAGAAACTGGATCTGCTGCTCAAGATTCGCGAGAGCACGCAGGTGTATTGGTCGGGTAAATACCGCCCTGCGCTCAGTGGACAAAGCATCTACCCGCGCCCGGTGCAAGATCCGCTGCCGATCTGGATGGGTGTCGGGGGAACGCCTGCGTCCTTCGCGCGCGCCGGGATGCTTGGGCTTCCGCTGATGGTCGCGATTATCGGCGGCGAACCGCACCGCTTTCGTCCCCACATCGAGCTCTACCGCGAGGCGGGCCGCCGCGCCGGCCACAAGCCTGAGCAGTTGCGTGTGGGCTTGCACTGCATTGGTTTTCTCGGTGACACGACGCAGCAGGCGGCTGACGATTTTTTCCCCGGTTATGCGCACACTTTCACGGAGATCGGCAAGGAGCGGGGATGGCCGCCAACCACGCGGGCCCAGTTCGATGCCACGCGTGGGCCTACAGGGGCATTGATTATCGGTGATGCGGAAACAGTGACGGAGAAGATCCTCTATATCAATGAGGCGCTCGGCGGCATCGCGCGGATCACGTTTCAGATGGGGGTGTCGACGCTGCCCCACGCCAAGATGATGCATGCCATCGAAATTCTCGGCACTCGTGTCGCACCGATGGTACGCGAGGAACTCTCAGTGAGCGCAGGAACAACCAAATGAGCAAGCCGCACCGCTGTGCATGGGCAGAAAGCGATCCGCTTCTGCGCGACTACCACGACCAGGAATGGGGAGTGCCCGAGTATGACAGCCGAGCCCTCTGGGAGCTGCTCATGCTGGAGGGATTCCAGGCCGGCCTGGCATGGATCACGGTGTTGCGCAAGCGCGAGGCCTTTCGCAAGGCATTCCGTGGCTTCGAGCCGAAGAAGGTGGCGCGTTTCACCGAGCCCGACATCCTCCGGCTTCTGGCCGACCCCGGCATTATTCGTTCCCGCGCCAAGATTGAGGCGACAATCCAGGGCGCGCGGATTTACCAGGAGATGGAAAGCAGTGGTGAAGGCTTCTCCGCGTTTGCCTGGAAGCTGGCCGGGGGAAAGCCAATCAAGAACAAGACTGGCTCTCTGCCCGCGAAGACACCCCTCTCGGAAGAAATTTCAGCCGCGCTTAAAAAGCGTGGCTTCAAATTTGTCGGTCCAGTGATCGTCTATGCCTGGATGCAGGCGTCCGGGATGGTCAACGATCACGAACTGCGCTGCTTCCGTCGCAACGCTTGAGAAGCTCGTCACCGATGTTTGGCAATTTAGTGTTGGGATGTGGGCGACAGTCTTCCGGACTGAATGCTTCCGGTACTGCAGTAGAAGCCGCGAGATCCGTCACCCGTCGGTCTCCTTGCCGGGAGGGAGCCCAAAATGCGAGTTTCATCCTCGGTCGGGGCGCGTGTAGTCGCCGCTCTTTCCCCCTGATTTTCGTACCAGCACGATCTCGCGAATGGCGATGGATTTATCCAGAGCCTTGCACATGTCGTAGATCGTGAGCGCGGCCACTGCGGCTGCGGTCAGCGCTTCCATCTCGACGCCGGTGCCTGCGACCGTGGCCGCCGTGCTGCGGATCTCAATGCCACCCGCAACAACATTCGCCGAGACATCGATGAAGCTCAACGGTAGGGGATGACACATGGGGATCAGGTCACTGGTGCGCTTGGCTGCTTGAATGCCGGCAAAACGCGCGACTTCAAGCGGGTTGCCTTTAGGGTTTTTGGGCAGCGCGGCGAGCACTGCGTCAGAAAGCACAACGAAGGCTGAAGCTTCGGCCTCGCGCCGTGTGGGGGCTTTGCCGCTCACGTCGACCATGTGCGCACTGCCTTCGGCGTCGTAATGCGAGAGCTTATCCATCGTCCCGTCAGGTTAGCAGCACCGCGACCGTCTCACCAGCGGCGAGATGCGGGCGGTCAGCGGGCACCACAAGAAAGCAATTGGAGCGGCTGGTGCTGGCTACGTCACCGGAGCCTTGCCAGGTGACCGGCTCTACCGTCACATCGGTGGACACAGAGCGCAGCCTGGCGGGCAGGAAGCGCGTCAGCCCGGTCTTCACCTGGACGTCGCTCGCCAGGCGGGCCTGCGCGAAACGCGGTTCGCGATCGGGATCGCCGCAAAGCGCGCCCAGCAGCGGCTCGACGAAAAGTGAGAACGTAACCATCGTAGATACAGGATTGCCGGGAAGTCCAAAGAAGTAAATCTGGCGATCTTCCACCGCAAGTCTTCCGAAGACGACTGGCTTCCCGGGCTGGATCAGCGCGCCGGTAAAGAAAAACTCGGCGCCCAAAGCGAGCAGAACTTCCTCCACCAGATCGTACTTGCCCATGGAAACCCCGCCGGAGAGCAGCAACAGATCGGCCTGGAGTGCGCTACGGATAATCGCCTCCAGCTCGCCGCGTTCATCGCGCGCAATCGGGAGCCGCACTGGCTGGGCTCCAGCGGCGAGAATCTGCGCCGCGAGCGAATAGCTGTTTGAGTTGCGAATCTGGTGGACCAGCGGCTGCTGATCCACTTCGACCAATTCGTCCCCGGTGGCGACGATAGCAACCCGCGGTTGGGCGAATACGTTGAGTCGGGCCGCACCACAGGCCGCGGCCGCGGCGACCTGAGCGGCGGAGATACGCGTGCCCCGGGACACGATGACTTCTCCGGCCTGAGCCTCCGCTCCCCTGGGAACGATGTTTTCCCCGGAAGCGATGCTGCGGCCGTGGGCGAGGCTCAGCACGTCGCCGTCACGCTGCGCGTGTTCCACCATGACCACGCAGTCAGCTCCGTCGGGTACAGGAGCGCCAGTCATTATTTCGACCGCTTGCCCAGCAGAAATTGCGATTGGACCGGTCTCGCCGGCGCGAATCATCCCAACGACTGTAAGCGGCAGACCGGCAGCAACATCGGCGGCCCGGCAGGCGAAGCCGTCACGCGTGGAGCGGGGAAATGGCGGCTGATCCCGGTCAGCACATACCGGATCGGCGAGCACCATGCCCAGGCTATCTAAGAGGGAAGTGAGCTGGGGGAGGGAAGTGAGCTGGGGCGGATGCCGTGGCGTTCCGGCCAGCTGGCCGGCATGCTCCCGGACGATCCGGTTGGCCTCGGCAAAGCTGACCACCCGGGATGGAGCGGAGTTGTTCAAGAGTGCGCAAAGAGAGGGGACGCCGCGTTGCCGGCGTCCCCTCTGCTTAATTCCCAACCGGGATTAGTGCTTGGCAGTGTACTTGGTGTTAACCTTCTCCCCGATTTCCGCCAAGATCGATTTTGCTTCGGGAGCCATAGGCCCGGTAGGAGCGAGCTCGAGGTACTTGTTATAAGCTTCGGCCGTCCCCGGAGGCGCGACAATCTTCTGCGTCTTGGGATCGACCGTTGCCTTGGAGATAAGCGCCTGTCCCTTCAGGTAGTAAGCAATCGCCTTGGTAGGATCCGCGGCGATTGCCTTGTCTGCAGAGGCGATGGTAGCGTCAGTTTGTCCCGCACGGCTGAGGACGATGGTCTCATTGGTGTAGAACATGCCTGCGTTGGCAGGTTGAAGCTTCGCCGCGGCGTCATACGCTGCAGTTGCGTCAGGGATCTTGTTGGTGTTGGCGTACACCTCGCCCAACGCATTGTTGTCGGCTGCTTCCACATCAGGGTTAGGCTTCTTTGAATTCGTATCGAGATCCAACGCCTTCTTGAGCGAAACCAGGGCGTCGTCGTATTTCTTTTGCCCGGTCTGCGCTATACCCAGCTCCAGCCACAGAACAGCAGCGTCTGGTTTGAGAGTCGTGGCCTGCTGCATGGCCGTGGCCGCATCGTCGTATTTCTTGGCCGCGTTGTCGGCGCGCGCCGTCTTGAGCAGTTCGTTCAGCTTGCCAACGTTCTGGTTTTCTTTATTGATTTCCGCGTTCTTCTTCTTGGCTTCTTCTAGAGCCTTCTTTTGCTCCGGAGGCAGTTTGTTCACGTACTCTGCGCGGCTCAGATCGAAATCCTGCAGGACGTCTTCGCCGGCGCTGATCTTGACGTTATCAAAGCGATCGACGGCCTTTCCGGGAGTCGCGTAGAGGGTGATGTAGTACGTTCCCGGCTTAATGCCGTCGCCCTTGTAGTCGCCGTTCTGGTCGGTGGTAAAGGTATACAAGGTGGTTTTGCCGTCTGTGGTAAGGATCACCTGGCCGTTGGGGATGGGGGCGTTGGCCGGGTCTTGCACATGGCCGTGGATCTTGGCCGGGACTTCCTGGGCAGCCGCGAGGGCCGGAACGAGGGCAAGCGTGACACCCGCGAGCCAAAGAATGAGTTTCGTACGCATGATTTATCTCCTCGAAAGCGGCAGCGATTGACTGGCGTGCTGCCGGAATGACCGGCTGCCGGCTCTGTGACGAACGGATAGTCCGCCCGTATAGCACGATTAAGTTAAATGGAAGGCCACAACAATTCAAGGCCGGGGCGCATCCGACGGCCTTGCGTATAGAGAGGAACGCCTTCCCCTGCATAATCTTGGATGTGTCTTAGACCAAGGCCGGCTATAAAAAGTCCGCATCTTGCCTCTTCAGGCCGGGGAAAGCGCAGCATATTGCTGCCACCACGCGTCAAATAGCGCCAGGGCGCGCTCGCACTGCAGACGGTGCCGCTCCCGCTTGTCGCGGACCTGCTTGCGTAGCGACTCTTCCAGCGGCAGGAGGAGATCGAAGGTGATATTCGCCGGTTGGAAGTCCTTGGCCTGGGCATGGGTAATGTAGTGCACCAGCGAACCCAGTGCGGTTCCACGAGGTACGGCGTCAGCCGGATGCCCCTGGGCCAACTGGGCGGCATACACGCCGGCGAGCATACCGGTGGCGATGGATTCGGTGTAACCCTCCACCCCCGAGAGCTGTCCGGCGATGAGGATATTGGGATGGTCACGGAGCGAGAGCGTCTCGGTAAGCACGCGGGGCGCATTGACGTAAGTATTGCGATGAATCTGGCCAAAGCGGAGGAATTTGGCTTTCTCCAGGCCAGGAATCAGGCGCAGAACCCGCGCCTGCTCGCCGAATTTCAGGTGGTTTTGCAGGCCGACCAGGTTGTAGGAGTCGGCGCGCAGGTTTTCACAGCGTAGTTGCACCACCGCCCAGGGCACCTTGCCGGTGCGCGGGTCGCGCAGGCCGACCGGCTTCATGGGGCCGAAACGCAGCGTCTCACGCCCCCGCCGCGCAATCTCCTCAATGGGCAGGCAACCCTCAAAGTACTCCAGCTTCTCCCATTCCTTACTCTCCACGGCTTCGGCCGAAGTCAGGGCCTCGTAGAAGCGCTCGTACTCCTCTTTTGACATGGGGCAGTTGATGTAATCGGCCGTGCCTTTGTCGTAGCGGGCGGCGAAGTAGACGCGCTCCATATCGATCGAATCGGCTTCGACGATGGGGCTAATGGAGTCGTAAAACGCCAGCTGTCCGCTGCCCGTGAGCCGGGCGATCTCCGCGCAAAGCGGACCCGAGGTGAGCGGGCCGGTGGCTACGATGGTGAGGTGTTCGGGATCGAGCGCGGTTATCTCTTCCCGATGTACCGTGATGCGGCTTTCCTGCTCGATGGCGTTTGCCACCAGGCGGGAGAATTCCACCCGGTCGACAGCCAAGGCATGCCCGGCGGGTACGGCGCTCGCATCGGCGCAGCTGAGCAGCGCGCAGCCGGCTCGGCGCATTTCCTGCTTCAGCAGCCAGGGTGCGCTGTGTTCACTCTCCGACTTGAGCGAATTAGAACAGACCAACTCAGCAAAATCGGCGGTCTGATGTGCCGGTGTAGAGCGCAGCGTGCCGTCTACAACCGAGCGCATCTCATACAAGTCGACTTGGCAGCCGCGCCGGGCCGCCATCAGGGCCGCCTCCGGGCCGGCCAAACCGCCGCCGATGACAGTAATTCGGGGGCTCAACCCGCAGGCTCCAAAGTCGCCAGGGAGTGAATGGCCTCGTCGTTCACGCGCATGATGCGCCACTCATCGAGAAACTTCGCACCCAGGCCCTGGTAAAAGTCGATAGCAGTCTGGTTCCACTCCAGAACGTCCCACTGCAGGCGAACGCAGCCCTGCTCCGCGGCGCGAGCGGCGACCCTCGCCAGCAGCGCTTTGCCAATACCCTGCCCACGAAAGCGGGGCAGCACAAACAGATCCTCCAGGTGGATACCGGAGCGGCCCCGCCAGGTGGAGTAGTTATAGAAGTAGAGCGCAAAGCCGGCCGCTTCTGGCTCTTTAGCATCCGTGGTTTCCGCGATGAGGCACTCAAAGCACGGATGCTCGCCGAAGCCATCGCGCAGCAGGTCGGCCTCAGTGGTCTTCACTGCGTCTGGCTCGCGCTCATAGGTAGCGAGAGCGCGAATAAGGTCCAAAATCAAAGGAATGTCAGCGGGAGTTGCAGCGCGGATCGAATGCATCGTATGAGACCCAGTTTATAACGGCGTTTCCTGGAGGCGCGCTTGATGCCTTCGCGCCTTCATCCGGTTGCCGCACGTCTTCATGTCGCACCATCGCCGGGTGTGGTTCTTGCTCAGGTCGAGAAACAGCCAGCGGCAGGTTGGATCACCGCAGCCTTTCACCCGTTTCGCGTCCTCCGAGACCAGCAAATCGGCAGCCGACTGGGTCAGTTTCCACAGCGGAAGCTCCGCCTGCTGCTCAAAGCCGGACCAGCTCCAAACCAGGCGCTCATCGCCACCACGAAGGCTGCGATGCAGGGCCGTAGCATGGAAGTGCTTTTCAAGGATTTCTACCGGCGCATCCGCCGGTGTGTCCCCGTCCACCCAGGAATAAAGGACCTCCGCCATTGCTTCGCGCAGTTCGACAGTGGATGCGAGCACTCGCCGGCCATCATTTTCGCGGACTGTGCGGCCAAGTTTTCGGGCCTGTTCCGCCGGCAGTAAGCGCAATTGCACAGCGAAGCGGAGCAGTTCCGCATAGGTGGGAAGCAACTCCAGTGGATTTGCGGAGAAGCGCAGGTCTAGCGTGTTGACGAGCTCCAGGGCGGGATGTCCGGCAAACAACTTAAACGGCTTGGAAACGGAACCACTCACAATGAACAGTATAACCCCTAAAAATAGTTTTAAGGGTTAGCTGAACCCGGTTTAGAATGTAACCAGTCATGGCAACTATAACGGTTAGTGAGAGCAGCGCCGCGAAGCAGAAAAGCAAGATCGACCTGCGCGTCTATCTCGCGTTTGCGGCCATCTACGTATTGTGGGGATCGACCTACCTGGCGATTCGTATCGCGGTACAACAGGTGCCGCCCCTCTTCGCCGCCGGGACGCGATTTTTTCTTGCCGGCACTTTGCTGTATGCGGTGATGCGTCTTTGTGGCCGCCCGCGTCCCGTAGGCAAGGAATGGGGCAGTCTTCTCTCCATCGGCTCGCTGATGTTCGTGGTGACCTATGGCGCGGTGTTCTGGGCAGAGCAATATGTGCCTTCCGGCTTCACCTCCGTTCTCGAGGCGACGCTGCCGCTCATCACCATCGCCCTCGAGGTGTTTGTCTTTCGCCAACAGCGATTCCGTTGGAGCCTGCTTGCCTCGATCGCGCTCGGATTCGTCGGCGTCCTCTTGCTACTGCTGCACAATGCGCAGCACGTTGCGATCCTGCCCTGCGCCGCCATTCTGCTGGGTGGAACGGCCTGGTCGTTGGGCGCTGTGCTGACCCGTTCGATGGTGCTACCCAAATCAAAGGGAATTACCGCTGGGGCGGAGATGATGTTCGGAGGTGCGGTCCTGCTCGTCCTCTCGGCCTTGACCGGGGAGATGCACCCCTTCCCGCATATTTCGACCAAGGCGTTGCTCGCGCTGAGTTACCTGGTGGTCGCCGGCTCGCTCGTGGGATTCAGCGCCTTCGTGTGGTTACTCGGCCGTATGCCCGCCACGCGTGTTGCCAGCCATGCCTATGTCAATCCCGTGGTTGCCGTTGCACTCGGCTACTTCTTCGCCGGGGAGCTGGTCACCCCGAGGATGCTCTTCGGCACCGCGCTGATCGTCGCCAGCGTCGCGCTCATTCTCATCAAAGACAAAGCAGATGAGCCAGGGCCGACTGCCGAATAGGTTAGTTCCCTGACAAAGGATCCGTACTTTGTCAGGGAACTAGTCAGCCAACATACGTCTGGTCGATGTAGCACCAACGCCAATCTTCTCCTGGTTCAACCGATCGCACTACCGGATGCCCAACCTCGTGGAAGTGGGCCGTGGCATGGCGATTCCTGGAAGAATCGCAACAGCCAACCTTCCCGCACTCCAGGCACATGCGGAGGTGGACCCAGGTAGCTCCGATCTTGAGACATTCCTCGCAACCCTTGGTGCTCGGCTTCACGTTCTTCACATGATCTTTTGCATGCGTACACTTTGCGGTGCTCATAAAATCCTCATCCGGTTCGATGTTGCTTATGCCACTAAGGTGTCTTCACCACCGGCAGTTCGATGAAGCTGGCGTGGCCGGGCGCGTGGTAGATACGTTGTGTGGCTTTTTGATAATCCGCAGGCTTGGCCCAGAAAATGTTAGGCACAAAGGTCTGCGGGTTTCGGTCGTAGAGAGGGAACCAACTAGACTGCACCTGCACCATGATGCGATGCCCAGGTAGGAAGACGTGATTAGCCGTGGGCAGCGCGTAGCGATAAACCAGGGGCTCGTTGGCCATGATGGCCTTGGCCTGCTCCAGGCTCTCGCGATAGCGTCCGCGAAAGATGTCGGCGGAGATCATGAGTTGATATCCGCCTAAGCGTGGATCACTGGCCACCTCGTCGGGATAGACGTCGATGAGCTTCACCACCCAATCGGAATCCGTGCCGCTGGTGGAGGCCACGAGATTGGCGATCGGCTCTCCGCTGATCTTCAAAGGCGCACTCAAGACATCAGAGGTGAAGACTGCGACATCCGGCCGGCCGGATTGCTCGCGTTGGTCGTCGACCAGCCATTCAGACCAGGTCATCCCAGCTCCGTAGCCCATGGACTGGACCGGCCGTGCGCGGTAAGGAACAGGTTTTGCGGGGTCGGAGATATATTCCTCGAATGCCGCGGCGCCCGCCTTGGGCGCGGTGAAGCCCAGTTTCAACCCTTCTGTGAGGTAGAGCGGCGTAGGTTGAATGGAGCAACCGGTGGTGCAACCGGCCGGCCAGGAAGGCAGGCGCCGCCAGACGTTGGTTCCGGTATCGAACGCAGTGACGGGAGCAATCTCTTCCTTAGGCGTCTCATCCTTCAGATAGCGGTCGAGAAAGGGGCGTAGGATCTGCTGGCGGAAGTAGAGCCCAGTGTCGGCCCCAAAATTCAATACACCCAGGGTGCTGGCATCTTCGATCTCCTGCCCATGATGCCAGGGGCCAATCACCAGAAACACCTTGTTGTTATCCGTGTCCTTCGGTTTGATGGCCTTATACACGGCCATGGCGCCGTAGATGTCTTCCTGGTCCCACAGGCTGTCCACCAGCATGACAGGTACTTTGAGTGGCTGGGCGGCCAGGATCTTATCCATTGCCTGGTCGCTCCAAAAGCTGTCGTAACTCGGATGTGCGAGAACCTTACGCCAGAACCCGGTTTGTTCGAGGTTGTGTTGCCGCCCGAGTTCTCCCGCGGATCCCGCCTGCATGTAGGTGTCGTAGTCGTCCAAGTGGTCGCTCCACCACTTGGCTTTACTGTCGCGCGTCGCTTCCTGGTTGTAGATGTAGGGCAAATTCTGTTCGCGGAAGGCGCCATTGTGAAACCAGTCATCGCCCATCCACCCATCGACCATGGGATTCATTGGCACGGCGACCTTGAGAGCGGGGTGAGGATTGACCAGCGCGGTTAACGTCGTGAAGCCATCGTAAGAAATACCGAGGATGCCGACCTTGCCGTTGCTCTCCGGAATATTCTTCACCAGCCAGTCGATGGTGTCGTAGGTATCCGTCGCGTGGTCGACCGGTGTCGGATTCAATGGACCGCGCATAGGGCGATTCATTACGTAGTCGCCTTCGGAGCCATACTTGCCGCGCACATCCTGGATTACCCGGATATAGCCGCCCTCCACGATCACCTCGGTGGCGTTGTCGTAGCCCTGGAGACTGGGCCCCAGGTGAGCGCTGGTTTCATGAGTCGTGAGTGCGTTGGCATCGTAGGGTGTGCGGGTAAGGAGGATGGGCGCGCCCTTGGCCCCTTTCGGCACCAGGATGACGGTGTGCAGCTTGACCCCGTCGCGCATGGGGATCATCACTTCACGCCGTAGGTAGTCGAAGCTGGCTGTGGGTGTCTCCAGGCTGGCTGGAGTTTCGCTGGGCAGAGCAGGATATTTTTCAGGCGGGGTTGCGGTTTGAGTCCAGGCTGGGTGGGCCAGTAACAAGGCGCAGAAAAGCACTGCCGCTAACGAGCATGGGCGCGCAATTTTTTCCATACGCAAACGTACTACGGAATGGACTTAGGGAAAACTAAGCGATGGAGAAGCGCGAAAGATGGGGTCCCGGCCAGTCTAGGTAGGCGCCTGGCCGAGTAGGGTTTCTAGTATCTGCGCAGCAACCGCGAGCCTAGTTCCCGGTTGGCCCGTTGCAGCTTTTCTTCAAAGAGGACGCCGAGAGAGAAAGGCCCGATGATGAGGCCCATAATACAAAACCAAGAACCGATTGAGTTCCACATAGCCCTTACTCCTTGCTCATCATTGGACGAACGATGATAGCGAATTCATCGAAGATTCCATGAAAAAGAGGGGTAGGGAATAGCAAGAAAGGTGCACGTGAGCCCAGGGAGAAACTTTACTTGTCGCGAGCCCGGACTTTGAACCAGATTGGGGAACCGCGAAAGCCAAAAGCGGCGCGAATCTGGTTTTCCAGGAAGCGCTGGAAGGCGAAATGCAGCTTTACCTGCCGGTTGGTAAACAGGATGAAGGTGGGAGGGGCCACGGCAGCCTGGGTCATGTAGAAGATCCGCATTTTGTTTGCGGCGGGAACGGTAGCGCGCTGGAAATCGATTTTTTCCAGGAAGCGATTCATCTGCCCGGTAGAGACGCGCTTGCGCCGCTCGGCAGCCACCTCTTGCACCAGCTTGAGCACGGTGTGGATGTTCTTGCCTTCGGAGGCGGAGATAAAGACCACTGGCGCATAGGCGAGGTATTTGAGGACCTTGCGTACTTGCTCTTCGAAGATCACCTTGTCGGCAGGCGGCTTGCCGTCGGTTCTTCCGGTCGTCACCAGGTCCCACTTGTTAACCACCAGGATCACGGAGCGGCCGCTCTCATGCGCGTAGCCGCCGATCGTGGCGTCGGAAGAAGTGACGCCCTCGGTGGCATCGATGATCAGCAGCGCGACGTCGGCCGCCTCCAGATGGCGGCGCGCCATGACCACGGAGAGCTTCTCCGCCATCATTTTGGTTTTGCCCTTGCGGCGGATACCTGCGGTGTCGACAAAGCGCAGCAGTCCCCCGTCGTATTCGACGACCTCATCGACCGCGTCCCGCGTGGTGCCGGCAATGGGAGAAACGATGGCGCGCGAAGAGCCGGTAAGGACGTTGAGCAGCGTGCTCTTGCCCACGTTGGGACGGCCAATGATGGCGATGGAGGTTTCGTGCTGCTGGAACTCGCCGTGGGTTCGGTGGTGCGGCTTGCCCTCTTCCTCCTCAGGCTCGGCTTCCATCGGTGCTTCCACACTGCTTTTCGCCTCAGGGAAAGTGAGCGTGGCGAAGACGTGGTCGAGCAGGTCGCCAATGCCGACTCCATGTTCGGCGGAGATAGGGAGCACCTCGCGAATACCCAGGCGCCGGTACTCGCCCATCTGTTCTTCCATGCGCTCGGTGTCGATTTTGTTAACCGCCAGCAGCAGAGGCTTGCCGCCGCGCAAGAGCAGCCGGGCAAGGTCATAGTCGGGCGCAGCCAGGGGAGTGCGGCCATCGACCACCATCACGATCGATTCGGCCTCATCCAAAGCCACCCGGGCCTGGCGAAAGATCTCGGATGGAATCAGCTCCGGGTCGTCGGGCAGGATGCCGCCGGTATCGACCACGCGCGCATTCTGGCCGGCCCACTCGATCTCGCCGTAGATCCGGTCCCGGGTGATGCCCGGTTCATCGCCCACGATCGACCGGCGCGAACTGGTGAGACGGTTGAAGAGAGTGGATTTGCCCACGTTCGGGCGTCCTACGATGGCCACAACCGGCCACGTGGAAGTGTCTACCGCCACCTCGCGCCGGATGACCGGGGGCGCCTGTTCCAGCGCCAGCGGATCGGGTAGATCGGCATCGATGCGACGCATCGGCCCCTGGCGCTGGCCAATCGATTGCACCGGACGTTTCCGGATTTTACCCAGCCGAGCGGCTGCGCTCGCTTCAGCGGCCGCCTTCGCAGCCGCTCCGCGCTTGACCTCGGCGCGCGAGTGCTGGCCGCGGGTGGCGGGCGTGGCCCGGCGGGAAGCTTTCGCCTGCGCGGCGCGCTTGCCTCCTTTGGAGTGCGGCTTGGGCTTTCTCGCCTTGGTTCCTTTTACGGGTTTCATCGAATGGGAGCTCTCTTTCAGTCTTTCATATATCTGCGAGCTCACCGTATAGCAGTATCGCAATTGGTATCGATCGAAGCGATAGGCCTTGACGTGGTTTTCTCCCAAGGAAAACCACACCTCGCAGTCTTCTACCAGGACGCAGTAATTGCGAAACTGCTCTAGACTTAGAGTTTCACTGGTTCCCTTGTCGACCGCATCCATCTCCGCTCAGCCGCTGCCTTCGCTGCACGACTTCTTCTCTCCCGGAGGCATGCTCTCGCACTCCGCGCTGCCCTATGAGTTCCGGCGTGGCCAATTGGATATGGCGCGGGCGGTGGAACGCGCCCTGCAGGAAAGCAAGCACCTGATCGTCGAAGCAGGCACGGGGACCGGCAAAACGCTGGCCTACCTGCTGCCCGCGCTGCGCACCGGCCAGCGGGTCATTATTTCTACCGGAACCAAGAACCTGCAGGAGCAGCTCTTCTTCCGTGACGTGCCTTTCCTGGAGTCGTTGCTGGGGCCGTTGCGGGTTTGCTACATGAAAGGCCGGGCGAACTACCTGTGCCGCAATAAGCTATATGCCCTGCGCGACCAGCCCATTCTGAATGGCCTGGAAGAGATCGATCAATTCCAGCAGATCGCAACCTGGGAGAAGACCACGCAGACCGGAGACCGGGTAGAGATTGACGCCCTGCCCGAAGCGAGCCAGGTATGGTCCAAGGTCGACGCGCGGGGAGAGGCCTGCCTGGGGCAGAGCTGTCCCGACTACGAGCGCTGCTTCATCACCGAGATGCGCAGGCGGGCGCTCGAAAGCGACGTCATCATCGTGAACCACCATCTCTTCTTTGCCGACATGGCCATCAAGCAGCAGGCTCGGGCCGCTCCGGATGCGGGTGTGTTGCCGGAAGCGGCGGCGGTCATCTTCGATGAGGCCCACGAGTTGGAAGATGTGGCATCCAGCTATTTCGGCATCAGCCTGAGCAATGTGCGGCTGGAAGAGCTGGTGCGCGACATGGAGACGGTGCTGCGCGCCAGGCAGGCACACTCCACTGCCCTGAAGGGCTGCGGAGAGATGCTGCGCGAGCGGGCGAGGATGTTCTTTGCAGCGCTGCCGCGCGGTAATGGGCAGGGCGAGGGACGCATGCCCTTCGAGCAGCGCGAGCAATTTCTGGAGGAGCACGGTGACGTTTACCTCGGGGTGATGAACGCGCTGCACCGCATGGAAGGCGAACTGGAAAGGCTGCGCGGTGTAGAAGAGGCGCTGGGGCTGAAGAAGCGCGTGGCCGACATTCGCGAACATTTGCGTTTTCTGATGGAGGCGGAGAGCGTCAACACGGTCTTCTGGATCGAGCGTAGGGGCGGCTCGCCTCGTCAGGGAGGCCGCAATACTTACCTCCAGGCGACGCCCATTGATGTCTCTGAGTTGCTTTCGGAGTTGCTTTTCGAGCAATACCCCAGCGTGATTCTCACTTCTGCGACGCTGACCGTGCAGGGCGGTTTCGGGCATCTTCGAAAGCGGCTTGGGTTGCGCGATGCGCGGGAGCTGGTGGTGCCTTCTCATTTCCGGTACGAGGAGCAGGCGCTACTCTACCTGCCGCCTGGAATGCCGGACCCCCGTGAACCCACCTTCGGTGCACAAGCGGCGCGCAGCATCCGGCGCGTGCTTGATATCACGCGCGGCCGCGCTTTCTGTCTCTTTACCAGCTACCAGCAGATGCGTGACCTCTATGAGCGCCTGCTGCCGGAGCTGGATTATCCGTGCCTGCTGCAAGGGACGGCGCCGCGCAAGGCACTGCTGGAGGAGTTCCGCAACACACCCAACGCCGTGCTCTTCGGCACCTCTTCGTTCTGGCAGGGGGTAGATGTGCAAGGAGAGGCATTGAGCTGCGTGATCGTCGACCGGTTGCCCTTCGCAGTACCGACGGACCCGGTGGTTTCGGCACGGATGCGGGCGGTTGCGGCCAGCGGAGCCAATCCCTTTTTCGATTACCAGGTGCCGGCGGCAGTAATCACGCTAAAGCAGGGCTTCGGGCGCCTAATTCGCTCTCTCGAAGACCGCGGCGTGCTGGTGCTTCTGGACCCGCGCATCGAACGGCAGCGTTATGGAAAGGTCTTTCTGGAGAGTTTGCCACCGTATCGGCTAACCCGCGACATCGCGGAAGTGGAACGCTTCTTCGAGTAAAGGTCTGCTATGAAAGGCGCAATGTCCCGGAATCTCTATCTGCTGGCAGCCACCCTGCTGCTGTTTTCGGTTGTTTCCTGCGGGATGAGCCTAATCCCGAACACCCTGCAGCCCGGCCTGCCGGTGAACGGCTCGGTGTGGAAGACGATCGGCCTGGTTCTCCTCCTTACCTCCCTCCTCTCTGCTCTCGCAGGGATCTTGACCGCGATGTTCGAGCAGGTTGAGCGCAGGAGCGAGGAGCGCATGCGGCGGGAGCTGAACGAAGACCTGGCCCGCCTCAGCCGCAACAAGGGCCGCAAATAGGCACCAGCTACAATCGGAAGAGGGAAATACAGGCCATGTACGAAGTTACGGTCGAATCGGGATTCTCTTCCGGGCACTACCTACGCAACTATCGGGGCAAGTGCGAGAACCCCCACGGCCACAATTACAAGGTTCGCCTGACGCTGCGCGGCAGGGAACTGGACGCTACCGGGCTGCTACTGGACTTCAAGCTGCTCAAGCAGGTAATGCGGCCGGTGATCGACCGCATCGACCACCAGATGCTCAATGACCTCGAACCCTTCATCGAACTCAACCCGTCAGCGGAAAACCTGGCGCGTTATTTCTACGATGAGACCAACCGTCAACTAAGCGAGATGACCGGCGGCCGGGTGGTAGTAAAGGACTGCACCATCTGGGAGACGGACGCGACCACGGCCACCTACTACGAGTAGCGCCGCTCTAATTCGTTGCCGTGGCGCCCTGGGTCGCCAGGTACTTGTCAAAGGGGATCTCAAAGTAAAAGAGCTCTTTGCCGTCAGAGTTGCGCAGCATGCGCAGATTGAGCTTAGCGCCCACCAACGGATTGGCGACCCCTTGCACATCGTAGAAGAGAAATCCGGCACGTGTGGTGTGGGCCTCGACGGCCACTGCCGAGTACTCGTACGTATGAAAGTCCTCATCGACGTCTTTGTTCTTGGTTCCGGACTTGTTTCCGACGCGCGGCAACGGGCCGGGCAATTTGTAGCCACCGTCCGGGCGCTTTACCCCGATACGACGCTCGACGTCTTCCGGTTCGGCTGCCGGAATCTTGTCGCCCGCGGCAGTGATGAAGTTGATACGCGCATCGATGAGGGAGATAGGCTTATCTCCGTTATTGGTAACAATGATGCGGATGGGCATAAATCCATATTCCAGGTACTTGAAACGGAAGATCGATGCCTTTTCCTTGGTGTTATAGGGATCGGCGGCGATCGCCACCTGCTCGTTGGAATGCTGGTCAAAAGCCGGATAGCTGGTCGCTACTCCTGCAGGAGGCGGTGCGTGCTCACCGGCGCGGGCCCGGAAGAGCAGCAGCGGACACGAGAGCAGCGCAACAGCAAGCAGTGCAGACAGAACGAATCGGCGAGGCATTCCCGTCTTCGATTATGAGCTTCCCTGCTATCCCGAGTAAAGCTGTGGCGAGTAAAGAGGCCGGCCATGCCGCTCCTCATCTATAGCTTCGCGCTGTTCGTGGTGCTGCTGTTGGGCCTGCCCTATTTTTTGCTGGCCATGGCCACTAACGGCAAGTACCGCGAGGGACTCAGCGAACGTCTGGGGTGGGTGCCTGCACGTCTTCGAGAAGGGGATAGCCGGCAGACCATCTGGGTGCATGCGGTTTCGGTGGGCGAGGTCGTGGCCGCCAGCCGCCTGGTCAATGAGCTGAGCGCCTGCGCGCCCCAGTATCGCGTGTTGCTTTCCACCACCACCCGGACGGGGCAGAGGTTGGCCAGGGAACGCACCGGTGCCGACCACACCTTCTACTTCCCCCTGGATTTCCCCTGGATTGTGCGCCGCTACCTGAAAAGATTGGATCCCGCGCTCCTGGTGCTGGTGGAGACGGAGTTTTGGCCCAATTTGCTGACCGCCTGCCGTCGCTCTGCTATCCCGGTGGCGGTCGTCAACGGCCGGATCTCCGATCGCTCATTACCGCGTTATCTGCGGCTGCGCTTCTTGTGGAAGCAAATCCTGTCCGGCGTCTCCATCGTGTTGGCGCAGAGCGAAGAAGATGCAAAACGGATGAAGGCGATCGGGGCGCCCGCGGGACGGGTCTCCTTCGCCGGCAATCTCAAGTTCGATGTGAGGAGTGCTGAGCCGGCCGCAATTACCACCGCGCTGCGCGAGAAGCTGAGCACCGGGACCCGAGTGCTGGTCTGCGGCAGCACTCTCGAGGGTGAAGAAGAGATGCTGCTGGATGCCTTCGGGCAGTTGCGCAAGACCATCCCCGGCTGCGTCATGATTCTTGCCCCGCGCCATGCGGAGCGATTTGCGAAAGTCGCTCAGCTGCTGAAAAACCGGAATCAGCAAAGCGTGCGCCGTTCCAACTGGATGAAGCGCCCGTCGAAGATCAAACCCGGCACGGTGATTTTGTTGGACTCGATCGGTGAGCTGGCGTCTGTCTACGCGCTGGCCACCGTCGCTTTCGTGGGTGGCAGTCTGATCCCGTGGGGAGGCCATAATCCGCTGGAACCGGCACAATTCGCCGTCCCCATTGTCATGGGAACGTACTATCACAATTTCCGCTCTATCATCGATACCTTGATTCAAGCCGAAGCATTGAAGTTGGCCACCGTCGAGACCCTGGTGCCCATTCTGGAGAATCTGCTCACCGATGACGAGGCGGCCAACAATCTGGGCGTGCGAGCGCTCGAGGTCTTCCATCATCAATCCGGGGCAACGGGGCGGGCGATCACCGCGCTCTTGGGCTTGCTGCCCCAGAAGCAAGCATGATGACCCCGCTGCTGGCTCCTTTCTCATGGGTATATGGGTCGCTGGTGCGGGCCAGAAATGCGCGCTTTGACCGCGCAGCCGCGCAGCGTCTGCGCTGGCCAGTGGTGAGCATCGGCAATCTGTCCGTGGGAGGCACAGGCAAAACGCCGCTAGTGATCTGCCTGGCGCAGCTGCTGGAGCGCGCGGGTTGGCATCCCGACGTTTTGTCCCGGGGCTATGGGCGATCGAGCAAAGAGATTGAGCGTGTCGACAGCGCGGGGGATATGGAGCGATTTGGCGATGAGCCCCTGCTCATCGCGCGTGCGGCAAGAGTGCCTGTCTACGTGGGCGCGAGCCGATACGAGGCGGGCTTATTGGCGGAAGCCGAGCTGGGAGGAGAAGGGCGCCGCGTTCATCTCCTGGACGACGGCTTTCAGCATCGTCAGCTGGCGCGCGACGTAGACATTGTGGTCGTGCACCGGAGCGACCTGCGGGAGCGGCTGCTGCCCGCGGGACGGTTGCGCGAGCCGCTGTCCTCGCTGCAACGCGCCGGCGTCATTGTGCTGCGTCAGGAGGACGCAGAGTTGGAGTCTGCCCTTCGTGTCTATGCGGCAAAGGATTGCTGCTTCTGGCGCTTGCGGCGCTCGATGTGTATCTCCGGCGACATCAGGCGGGCGCTAGCCTTCTGCGCGATTGCCCGTCCCGCGGAATTTTTTGCTTCGTTGGCGGCGGCTGGGGTTGAGGTAGTGGAGCGGATGAGCTTCCGCGACCATCATCGCTATTCCGCGGCTGATATCGACCGCTTGGCCGAACTCGGCCGGCGACATAGATGTGACGCATTTGTAACTACGGCTAAGGACGAGGTGAAGCTAGACGCCGCCATGCATCAGCGGCTGAATGCGGTCGCACCTCTGCGCATTGCGTCGCTTATGGTCGAGATGGAAGATGAAGGTGAAGTGCTCGCCCACCTCTCCTCCAAAATTCTCATCTCAGGCAACGGGCTTGCCTAGGGCAAGTTAGGGAAGTCCGGGGAAAGCCCAACGACTGCTTTTGTTCAGTCCGGCCGCTCCAGCTTTGTGAGCCAGTCCTCATTCATTTCAATATGCTTGATCGAATAGCGCCGAAACGTATAAATGATGTGAATCTTGCCATCGGGTGCCTGGAAAATTGAGGGGTACGAATACTCTCCAGGATTGCTTTCCAGCTCCAGCGGCTTGCTCCACGTCCGGCCATCGTCGACCGACATCGCAATATGCAACGGTGACCGAGAGTGATCCTGGTTATTGAAAACCAGCAGCACATGTCCATCTTTCAGCCGGCACATGGAGATGCCGGAATCGGGGTTTTTCCACTGCGTGGGCGTCGGGGTAGTGAAGGTCTTGCCGCCATCATGTGACTCCCCACTCACAATATTCGGCCGCACTCGCAAATACGCAAGGATCGAACCGTCGCCACGCTGAATGAACGTGGGCTGCTCGCCGCCGCGCATGATGCCGCTTTGAGTCCAGGTGGCTCCGTTGTCTTTAGTGGACAGAAAAAAGGAAAGGTCGACGCCATGGCCATTGCGTTCGTCGCTGATAGGTAGAACCAAAGTTCCGTCCGCAAGAAATATCGTCAGATTCCGCGGAAGCCAGCCCAGCGTGTCGTGGAAGAAAGGCTTATCCTCCGTCCAGGTACGGCCGTTGTCCGAAGAAGTCCGAAAGAACAGCGTGCAGTCTTTCCAGCCCGTGCCGCGCAACATCGGTTGCGTGCCGTCCATGCGGCCCCATACCATCCATACGCGATTGTCCCGGGTGGTGAACAGCACGGCGTTCCCTGGGGGCCGTCCTGGGCTGCGAACAATAATCTCCGGTTTCGACCACTCGCTGGAACCTTTCTTTCTGCGCGAAAGAAACAAGACCTGGTCATCCGAAGACTCATAGCTACCTCCGTACCAAATAACGATCAAGTCTCCATTGGGCGCTATGGTGATGGAAGAGCAGTGAAAGACCGGGTAACCCGGGATCTTGTCAAAGATCAGCTCGGAAGAAAATTTGATTTCACCGAATGGATCGGTAATCGGCCGCTCGGGAAGAGATTTGCCGATGGGGGAACCCGGAACATTAGTCATGGAAGCCGGGAATGGTGCGCTCGAGTCCATCGCGGCTAATGCGGTGGCCAAGCCATCGATGGAGCCGCTATAGACCAGTTTGCCTTCCTTATCAAGGAGAAAGGCCTCCGGGGTTACCTGCGCGCCGAATCGTTTGACCGCGCTTCCGCCGGGGTCCCGGTAGACCGGGAAATTGAAACCGTGAGCCTGGCTGAATGCCCTTACCTCGGGGCCTGACTCGTCGGCTGCGGGATATACGCCTACCAGCAGAATCCTGTGGTGACGGTTCTTTTGATTCAGGGTGACGATCGCATTCGCGTTGGCCAGTGTGCCGTCGTCTCGCGTCGAGAGAAACAGAACCGCCGTGCCCAGCCGCTCGGCATAATTGTTCATGGAAATTTGCAGGCCTTGGGGCGAAACAAGCGTGACCGGGCCAGCGGGTTCGCCCAGCTTAAGGCCGCTCTGCGCGTTGAGGCCCGCACTCCAGGCAAAGCAGGCAACCAGGACCAGAAACGGAAGACGGTTCATCTTTTCCTCCAGAAAGTTTAAGCAGCACCCACTATGTCGTAGGTGAGCTCGGCTTGCATTCGCTGCGTATCGCGCCGTGCGAACCTCGTTGCAGCAAGCAACAGCAAAATGCTGGCGATTACATACGAGACTGAGGCGTAGGCCATGGCGTGGCTTAAACCGAATCGGTCTGCCAGAATCCCCACCACCACCGGAGCCGACCCGCCGCCGGCGAGCCAGCCCATCATGTTCATGAATCCGGTCGCAGTGCCACGCGCTTCCGGCCGCACCACGTCGAACACCGAGGCAAAGATATTGGCTTCATAAAAACCCTTGAAGATTCCCCACAGCAGCAGGCTGACGATGAGCCATTTCATCGAACCGGTAAGCGCGGCCCACATCGCAAAGGGAGCTTCAAACAGAATGCCGATCGCCTGCACCAGGATCCTTCCGCCGGCCATGCGCTTGCGAAGCGTGTCGGCCAGCCATCCCCCAACCGGCGATCCCAGCATGCTGGTTAATTGCACGTAGAGCGTCGCGGTAAGCCCGGCCATGGCAAGACTTAAATGAAACTTCCGGTACAGCAGTGTCGGCATCCAGGTAAACAAGATCATGGCGGTGAAGTTCTCGCACATGAAGGCCGCCATGCACAACAACAGCGTGGGCGTGGTGCGCACCAGTTTGAAAAACTCGCGCACCGAGATGCGCTTGGGAGCAACCTGCGCCGGCGCGTCCGGACCCAGGTCTGCACGGTCGGCCGCACCTCGTACTGGTTCCACGATGAATTTGCTCAACACCAGGCTGAGCACGAGGCCGCATCCCCCGAAGATGACAAACGAGGAACGCCAACCGTAGCGTTGGCCAATTGCCCCGGCGAAAAATCCACCCGCAATCACGCCGATGTACACGCTCGTCTGGTGGGTTCCCATGGCTCGGGAACGCGTGGCCTTGCCGTGGTAGTCACTGATCAGAGACATCGACGCCGGAAAATAGATGGTCTCGCCCAACCCCTCGGCAGCACGGAAGAAAAGCAGCTGAGCGAAGCTGCGCGATAGCGCCGTCGCCATGCACACCAGGCTCCAGATTCTCAGGCCGCTCAGAATCGCAGTCTTGCGCCGGATGCGGTCGGCAACACTGCCCGCCAATGGGGCGGAGAGCCCGTACACCCATGCAAAGGAGGAGCCCAATAGTCCCAATTGCGTATCGTTCAGATGAAATTCACGCTGGAGGAGCGGAAAAACAGAGAAGATCGATTGCCGGTCGGCATAGTTGAAGAAGGCAATCCACCACAACATGCCTACCACGTACCACTTGTAATGTTTAGCGGACGAGTTCATTGGGGTGGCTTTGAGCTGCCGATCCTTGGCCAGTAGCGGAGGCACCAGTGACAGAACCAGAAAACGGCGTCAACCTGCGCCGCGCCTCGTTATAGGTCGCGTCGCGGTCGAGATAAGAAACCTCATCCGCGATCCAATCACGCATTCGCTTTCCTTCTTCGCTCTCCTGCGGAGCAGAAATAAATTCCAGCTTGAGCCCGAGACGCTCTTCTACCGCGCATGTCAATACCGGCCAAAGCGCGCCAATGTCTCCGGTGACCGGAATACTCCCTTCCAATCGTGCAAAGCCCGACATCTCCATGCGGAACGGAATCTTGGTGATCTTGGTCTTCGGCAACCCACGATTGATTGCCTCCTGCACTTCCGCGTCCTGGCGCTCCATCTGCCAGGCGCGCTCCAGGTTGGGGTCGAGATCCATTCGGATAAGCGTCTTTTTCTCCAGGCTGTAGGTGTTCAACTGATCCCAGGCGGCCCAGATGCCGTGTCCGGTATATGTCTCCAGCGGACCGTCATGAATCTCCTGCGAGAGCGCGATCGCCGATTCGATGATGACGTCCGCGCTACCCAGCATCTCTGCGATCGCACGGGATCGCCGGGCAATCGGGATCGAGTCTCCAATGGAGATGCCGGCTGCGCCTCCGCCCACCAGCTGCGGAATGGAAACCAGCACCGGAACTCCTTTGCGCGTTCCGGCCCCGATCATGGTCATAGGGTCGGCGCCCAAACCCGCGAAGTATTCAAGTGGCACACCGTACTGACTGGCAGCGTCCCGCAGTTCCTGCGCGAGCCGCTCGGTGCGCAGCCCCAGCGGCCACGCCATGTTTCCCGCCGCCTTAATCACTGAACTCCCAGCGCGAGCCGCGAGACGATCGTACATATCCCACCCGGTGGAGAACTCTTGCTCCATCTCCAAACGCTGTTGGGCGGATAAAACAGTGATTTCAAAAACCCGGCCGCGCGGAAGCAGGTGAACCGGCAATTCGAAGCTATCTTCCGGCTCGATGCGGATGCGCCGCACGCGATCCAGCGTGCCCGCCATTTCATGGGCGACCACCGCGGAACTGGTGATGACGCCATCAATCACGCCGTGGCGAATCAGCTCCGCGATCTGCGTCGTCACGCCTTCATGGAGATTCGGACCACTGCCCGTAACCACCACCACTCGCCCACCGCGCTCTTTAGCTTGCACGATGCTCGCGATTGCCTGCTCTAAATGGTCTTTGGTAGAACTCGGCAGCGATGCTCGAAGTCCCGCTACCGTAGCCGCAGAAGGTCTCACCCGTTCACTCCATTTGAGAGAATCTGGCGCACTCGTTCCAGGTCTGCCTGGGTATCCACTGAAACCAATTCGCCCACGCACTTGGTTTCCACCACCTGGATAGCAATCCCGTTCTCCAGGGCGCGCAGTTGCTCAAGGCTTTCGATCTGCTCCAGGTAACCCGGCGGCAGCTGGGAAAGTCTCCGCAGGCAATCTTTTGTGTACGCGTAGAGCCCGACATGCTCGAAAACGCCGAAGGCTTCGGTGCGAACTCGCGGGTACGGAATAAGCGATCGGGAAAAATAAAGAGCTCGCCCACGGACATCCTTGACCAGCTTCACCACCCCGGGATCGTGAAAGCCCTCTTCCCCGACTCTCTTCACCACCGTTGACATGCCGACGGTGCTGTCTGACAGTTCGCCCTTGAGCGCCTGAACGCACTCGTCAATCATTGCCGGTTCCAGCAGGGGCTCGTCTCCCTGGATATTCACGACGATCGCGGCATCGGACCCCGCAGCCACCTCCGCTACCCGGTCGGTGCCCGATAGATGGTCCGGGCTGGTCATCACCACCATGCCGCCAAATGCCTTCACCGCCGCGAAGATACGTTCGTCCTCCGTGGCCACTACAACGCTATCCAGATGTACTGCTCTTTTAGCGTTCTCGTAGACGTGCTGCACCATCGGCTTGCCCAAAATATCCGCCAGCGGCTTGGCCGGCAAGCGAGTGGACTTATAGCGCGCCGGAATCACACCCAATACTTTCATACCGTGCCCCGCCCTTCCCGTTCGACTGGAATGTGTTTCCAAATTTCGTTCAAGCTCAGGCCGTGATCCGCGGTCCATTTGGCCAGCCAACCGCGCAGCTCATCAGCCTGCCGTAAGCGCTCCTTCGAGGGCGGCAAATGGAAAGGCCCATTTGCGATGCCGCGCGCGGCCAGGCCCACCCGAACACCCCATGGAATGGGCAGACGCACCACCGGTTCGAGCAGCGCGTCCAATGTCGCCTGGTAAGCCGTCGCCAGGGCCTCGTCGCCGTTGCGATAGCTTCGATATACCGAGGTAATCAATTCAGGAACGAAACAGGCAATGCCCGAAACAACACCATCCCAGCCCGCCTGCAGGGCGCCAAGCAGCAAGCTGTCGTCGCCCACAAACATCGAGAAGCTGGTCTGCTTGCGCGCATCTGCCATGGGTTTGAGGTAGGCTGTATCGCCACTGCTGTCTTTCATCCCAACTAGATTTGGCACCTCGTTTAGCAGGCGGATGGCGGTCTTCGGCTCGATGGGATTGTTGGTAAACGAAGGCAGGTTATAAAGCAGAAAAGGCATCTCCACCGAGCCGCAAACAGTTTCGCAATACGCGACCAAGTCATCCTGGCTGTATTGAAAGAAGTAGGGCATCGGCAAAACCAACGCATCGCAGCCCGTGTCGGCAGCGCTCCTGGTCAGGGCCAGGGTGGAGTGAATGGAAGAGGTTCCAACGGAAACCACGACCCGCCCTCGGCCCGCTATCCGGCGAACCGCATGCGCAGCGATAGCAGCGCGGCTACTCACGTCAAAATGCGGATACTCGGCGGTGCCGCCTCCAATGACGAAACCATCGACACCGCGGTCTGCAACGAAATCGATCACGCGATCAAAAGCAGCAAAGTCGGGGCGGCCGAGATCGTCGATCGGGGTCACCAGGGCCGCAAAGACACCAGAGAGTGCAAGCTTCATTGAGTACGCTCAAGGTAGAGAATTGGATCAACGTACCATTTGACCTACGTCAAGTCAACATTTTTAAAACGTCGTTCAACATTAGAAACGCTAGCCCTCAGGCCGAGCCCTAAAGCAGTAAATCAAATCACGCGCTGTTTCACTGGCAAATCTTTAGACTACAAAGGGATGCTACAATTACGCCTGCTACGGGTCGCAGATCAGGGTATCTCAATGCGCAGAAGTTGGGCGTTTACCAGGCACCCTCCGTCTTTTGGACTACACGCATAAAGCCCCATCTGTGCAACCGGCTCCGAAGCGGAATGCAGATGAGCGATACGCATCAAGGTCCACGGCCCGGTTTCCGTTGGCGCGTGTTCTACCAGGAAGTCCATGCCTTCGCGGCGTACACGCAGAGAATAGGAAGACGTCTCGCCGTAAGGGAAATTCTGAAGTGACCAATCCGAAAAACCGAAGTTGGTTACAACCGTTCCCAGCTGGCTTGGTCCTGGGGGATCGAATTCGTTCGATGCTTTCAACCAGCAGTCGGCAGAGAATCGCACCATTAGGCCGGCTTGATCGTATTGGTGCGCAGGGTCATAGTGAACGGTGGTAGTGACGATCGCGTCGCCGGAAATCTCGGCGTAGAGGAAGTGGCCGTTGTCGGCTCGGAACCCATAGTGGGTTCGTTGCCAGAAATCGGTGGCGGCATCCGGTTTAAGCAGCAGACGCGAGTGGGCGTGGTCGATCTCCCACGCTGTGGGCGGATTCAGCCATTTCAGAAAGGGATGAAGGGTTACGCGGTCGAATTTTTCGTGAATGACCTGTGAAGGCATATTGTTCGCACCAGTGATCGCAAAGTTATCCTTGAAACTTCTACATGAGCAGGAAGAGCAAAACTAAGACTTCGGTAGAGCCTTCAACCAACGGCGCTAACGGCGCTTCCGGCGCGTCGTATCGCTACTACTCCCAAGCCATCGCCAATGCTCTGCGCGTTCTCGAACTGCTCCAGCAGAGCCACGAACCGCTCGCGCTGACCGAGGTGTCCCGTCAGGTGAACGTTCCCAAGAGTTCGGCCTTCCGCATTTTGCGCACGCTGGAAATTGAAGGCTATCTTCAACGGCTCGAAGGCGAGCGTTTCTCCATCGTTCCGGGTGCCGGCTTCATGCAAAATCACCTGTTGAAGCAGGTAGCTGACGCCTCGCGCACCTGGATGAAAAATCTGAGCCAGGAATTCCGTGAAACCATCAGCCTTGCATTTCTCTTCGCAAGCCATATCGAGGTCATCGCGGTTATTGATAGTCCCCACCGCGTAAGTATGGGAAACATGGTGGGAGGCCTTATTCCTCCCCATGCCAGCTCGCTGGGTAAATGTATTACGGCATTCCAATCAGATACGCGGCGCGACATGCTGCTGCGATCCTTTGGCCTGGTCCGGTTCACGCCCGGCACCATCGTCGAAGAGGTCACCCTGAACAAGGAACTCCACCTGGTGCGTGCCCAGGGCTACGCCAGCGATCTCGAAGAAAGCACGCTGGGCGGATGCTGTATCAGCGCCCCCATTTTTGGCAAAGACGGCCAGGCCGTAGCTGCGATCAGTGTCTCCACGCCTAAAATGAGATTTACCAACCAGGAGCGCCTGATCGCCGCAGTGAAAGATGCCGCGGGCGCCATCACCGCGGAATTGCGAACCAGCTAACCGCATCAATTGCCTTTGGGCGACTTGGGATCCCATATCGTGGCATCGATTTGCCGCTCATGATCCGGCGCGTCGTTGAAATAGTAGACAGTAACCATCTTGCCGTCAGGGCGTTGCACGCTCCTGGTGTAGCCGAGATCCCAACTACCCCCATCACTGCGCAGAACAATTTCCTCTCCCCAGGTCGCGCCGTCGTCGGCGCTGAGACGCGCGCGGATTCCAAATGGAGCCGTACGCCGGCCGTACGTCAGGGCAAGGCGTCCATCCTTCAGATGAACCAAACTCGGCGGATTGTCAGTATCCGACGCCGGCCGGCTCACATATCGCCACGTCTTCCCGTTATCGTCCGTGCGGTACAAATCGATCCAGTGTCTGTAGCGAACAGCGGTTACGATGGACTCGGCCGAAAGACGCACAGACGAAGGCATGATGGCGTGATCGTCTCCCTCCGGTTCCGGGGTTACGAAGGCGACGAACTGCCAGGTCTTGCCTCCATCATGTGTGCGCACACAGATCACTCGCCCCTCGTGGCCATTCGATTTGGCCGCCGTCAGGAAGACCGTCATGTCGTGTTTGCCGTCGATCAGGTAATCGGTGCGCGCAGCAATTCCCGGTTGCCCGAAGTCCGGAACTCGATAAGGTCCCTCGAAGTTTTTTCCCCGGTCCAGCGAATAGTAGAACCGTGAGGGCCCGATATCGACGTCGGCCATACGGAAGGTCGCGATGAAGTTCGGGTTTGTAAAGTCAATCCCGCCAGGGCAGTCAGTGACCTGCTTTCCCCCGGGTTCCGTGGGCACGCCGGCCACTTTGGTGCCCGGTGGCGGGAGCAGGCTGGCTGTCCTTTCGATCGTCCACGTCTTGCCCCCATCCATGCTGCGAGCCAGCAGATGCTGCGAAGGTTGCGTGTAGTCGATCGAATGCTCGCGCTCGTTGGGCTGCCGCATGTGAAACGATCCGGCTTCAAAGCCCACCAGGATTTCGTTGCCCCAGGACCAGACGCCGTAGTTCGCCGGCCAACCCGCGAAGTGTCCTGTCTGTTTATAAACAACGTCCGTGTGTTCGGCCGCTTGCGCAACAGCAAACGAAAGGCAAAGTATTGCCAGCATCACTCCGAAAATGCGTCTCATGGCTCCCCCGCCATATCTTTCAGTTTTTTTTCTGGAACCCTTCTTGCTGGCCCACATTTCGCACCGTGTGTCCCGGCGTGCCGTGGAGCGTACGTGGGACGAAACAGACCGGTCAGACTCCAAAGGCCGTCGCGCAATCCGTACCGGATCACGAAACCGATTCCTTTCGCTTTGCGAGTCCATCCTGTAAAGAATCCATCACCTTGAATTGCGGTCGATACCCCAGCAATTTCCGCGCCTTCTCAATACTCAGCGCATACGAGTGAATACCCTTGCAGCGGCCCGTGATTGTACGCATGCCAGTGATCCCAGCCAGATCCGCTCCGGTATCGGCATAACGAAATGCCTCCGGGCCGGCGATATTGAGAGCCTCCCCAAGCGCAGCGTCACTCTTCAACGCCAGCAAAACAGCTTCGGCTGCGTCTCGGACATCGCATACATGTTCGGTGAAAGGGGCGCCATCCTCTTCGCACGGCACCGCGATGACGCCTGCGTCATCCCAGACTTTCCGATCCTCTTCGACCAGATAGTCGCGATACGGCGCCTTCACAAACAAGTCGAGAATCTCCTCCGCTTCGAGTGTCCAGACAAACCGGAGGCGCACGATTGGGAGCTTGTGCAGTTCTTCGTAATAGAGACACATCCGTTCCCCTAGCACCTTGGAGAGGCCATAAAACACGGACGGATGCTGTTCAGCATCCTCCAGAATCGGAGCTGAGTACGCGCTCAGGCTCCATCCGGTGCAATAGGTGGCGTCGGAGCTGGCAAAGAGCAATCGTGGCTTTTTTTCCATGGCGGAAATAGCCTGCAGGATGTTGTATGTTCCTTCGATGTTGGTGTGGAACACCTGATCGTCCCCCGCCGGGGGCATGATTCCGGCCAGGTGAATCACTGCGTCCGTGCCTGCCACTGCTGCCTCTACCCACTCACGTCCCGGTAGCTCGCCCTGCACTACTTCGACCTGGTTGAACCACTTCTCCGTAGAGTTTGGGCGGCGCATGGCCACACGCACCCGATACCCGTGTTCGAGCAGTAGGGGAACGACGTGCCGTCCAATGCGGCCACTGGCCCCGGTTAAAAGAATTGTCTTCACACGGCCTCCTTCAAGATGTCTGGCCCTGGGCTAGCAGAGTGTCCTGCCCTGATTTGGTGAGGTTCTTCAGACGTAAACTATATTCCAAAAAATAAATTCAGTTATGCATATTGCATAGTGTTTCACTTCATGGTACTTTGTGCCAAGTTTTCAATAATTCACGCTCCTTTCAAACAGTGGGCCCAAACTGGGGCGCTTCTCCCCTGGACTATCTTTCGGAGGTTCACACGCATGATTTCGAAATGGACGATATGTTGTCTCTTTGCACTGCTCGGAGTGAGCACGGTGCTCCAGGCCGCCGACGTTACTGGCTCCATTAACGGCGTCGTGAAGGATGCAAGCGGGGCGGTTGCCCCAGGAATTGACATCACCGTAACCAATACGGCAACCAGCGCAGTCTTCCATACGAAAACAGATTCCAGCGGTGAATACTTCGTCCGCGGCCTGGATGCCGGAGCGTACGAGCTATCGGTGCAAGCCCCGGGGTTTAAGAAGTTTTCCGCCAGCAACATCCGCGTGCAGGTGAATGAAGCGGCCCGCGTGGATATCGACCTCCAGGTTGGAAGCGTCGATCAAACCGTGGACGTATCCGGCTCAGTGGAGACGGTAGATACCACGTCCATGACCCTCAAGACCGTTATCGATCAGCAGCGAATTGAAGACCTGCCTCTGAACGGCCGCAATCCCGTTCAGTTGATGCAGCTGGTTGCCGGGGTGCAATACGATCCGCAAAACTCAAACGTCACCTCCGGAACCACCTATCCAGGCGTCTTTCCTGTCTCGGTCAATGGAGGCCGCGACAACACCACCAACTACATCCTCGATGGCGCGCAAAATAACGACCACTACAGCAACGCGCCCAATCCCATGCCGGATCCCGACGCGTTGCAAGAGTTCAGCGTGCAGACCAACTCATTCAACGCGGAATATGGCCGCAACGTCGGCGCCATTGTGAACGCCGTCACCCGCTCCGGCACCAACCAGCTCCACGGGTCGGCCTTTGAATACATCCGCAACAATGCCGTGAACGCAGGCAATTACTTTGCCCCTCTCAACCCCGATGGCAGCAAGCAAAGTGACGGGCTTAAGCGCAACCAGTACGGAGCCACGCTGGGTGGCCCGGTGCGCATCCCGAAAATCTACAACGGCAAGGACCACACGTTCTTCTTCTTCTCCTACCAGGGAACCTCTACGGTCATCGCTCCTACCACCCAACAACAGGTAGTGCCTACCAACGCGCAACGGGCAGGGGACTTTTCCGCGCTGGGAACTCAGCTACACGACCCCTTCAACAATGGCGCGCCTTACCCGAACAACCAGATTCCCGCTTCGGAGTTCAATCCCGTCAGCGTGGCCTCGCTCAACACGTTTATCCCGGCGCCGGCAGCTGGAGCCCAGACCGTGTCCTTCGCCTTGCCGAATGACCTCACCGATAACCAGTTCCTGGTGCGCGGCGACGAAGTCGTTAACGATAAGCATCGTTTTATGGGAAGATTTTTCCTGTCCAGGGCCAATCAGCCCGCCTTTCTCGCTCCCGCCAATTACTTTGCTAATCTGCCCGGGGCGATCTGGCAAAACACCACCGTAACCGGCTCATGGACATATACGATCAGCCCCAATCTCCTTAACCAGGCGCTCGTCTCCTACAACCGCACCAACAACACCAACGCTCCCATTTATCCTCCCAAGGGTGTTGCCGCGTTGGGGTCGGACTACTACAACGACAAGATGCCCGAGATCTATTACGACGTGAGCGGATATTTCCTGCTCGACACTCAGGATACAAACTCCTTCTTCCGCGGCGAGGAACAGTACAGCGACACGGTCCGTTGGACCAAAGGAAAACACTCCTTAACTTTTGGCGGAGACGTTGGTCACGGAGTAGGCAACATCAACAACAACTACCGCGCCAACGGTTATTTCTCCTTTGATAGCTCGGCTCCTTTTACCGGAAACTCCCTGGCAGATTTTCTGGTGGGCAAGTTTTCCAATCTTGAGCAAGGCGTCGGCGAATACAAAAACACGATATTTAACCACGTTGATCTGTTTGCCCAGGATGACTTCCGCGTCACCCCGCGGCTGACGCTCAATCTCGGCCTCCGCTGGGATCCATTCTTCCCCTACACCGACGCCAACGGCAAAGTGGTTGCGTGGCGGCCTGGCCAACAATCGACCGTCTATCCCAATGCTCCGGAGGGGATCCTCTACGCTGGAGACCCCGGGCTTCCTCCCGGGGGCTATAACCGCGAATGGACGAACTTTGGTCCTCGCGTCGGCTTCGCCTGGGATGTGTATGGTAATGGCACCACTGCGGTACGCGGCGGCTTCGGCATCTACTACGACACACCCAACACCATTTCCACCAATTCGCAGGCAGATCAGGCTCCCTTCGGAACGGTTGTCGAAATCAGCGGCGATTCGGCGAACAGCCTCACCAGTCCCTACGCAGGTAACACCAATCCGTTTCCTCAAAGCCCGAACCCGCCTCACAATGTCGACTTTCTGCTTCCCGATGTTGCTTACGGATACACGCAAAGCATGCGCAATGCAGAATTAACCAGCTGGAACCTGACGGTTGAGCAACAACTACCGGCTCAGCTCGTTATGCGCCTTGCGTATGCGGGATCGAAAGGCACTCACCTTCCCAACCTGGTCGAAGGGAACCCGGCAATCTACTCCGAGGGCGCCACGACTTCTACCACCGACCAGCGCCGGCCCCTCTATCCAAACTTTGGTTCCAGCACGCTGGTTGAGGCCAATGGAAACTCCAACTACAGCGCGCTCCAGGCGACTATCCAACGTCGCTTCCTCAACGGCATCACCATCCTGGCCAACTACACCTGGGCTAAGTCCATAGATGTTACTTCCGCCAACAAGCAGACGGGACAAACCGCAACCGATCCCTTTAACCTCAACTTCGATCGAGCGGTTTCCGACTTTAATCATCCCCAGGTCTTTAGCTTCTCCGGGCTTTGGGATCTACCCATCCATCCAGAAAATAAGTTCGCGAACGCAGCGTTCGGAGGTTGGCAGCTCTCGTCCATTGTCTCCCTGACCAGTGGCGAGCCCTTCTCTGTATATAGCGGTGTGGATAACTCGCGTTCCGGTGTCGGCAACGATCGTGCCGATCTGGTCAGCAGCCCCTATTTGGGCAACGGTCGCAGCAAGTCAGCGAAGGTAGCGGAGTACCTGGATCCTGCCGCCTTTGCTGTAAACGCGCTTGGCACTTTCGGAAATACCGGGCGCAACGCCTATTACGGGCCCGGCTTCGCCAGCACCGACGACGCGCTGCAAAAGGATTTTCACATTGTGGAGCGGCTTTCTTTGATGTTCCGTTTTGAAGCCTTTAACGCCTTCAACCGTGGCAACCTCGAGAATCCCACGAACACCGTGGGCTCGCCCAATCTCATGGTGATCAGCACAGCGTTTGATCCCCGCATTCTGCAGGCCGCCGTTCGACTGAAGTGGTAGACCCAACCACGGGCCCGGAGTCTTCAACCTCCTGTCCCGTGATTGAGAGGAAGTAGTCATGGGTTCGAAAGTAGAAGGAGTTTCCTTGAGCGGAGGGGGGCTAGCCGTTAGCCATCCGTTTGATCCGCTCACCGCCGTTGAGATCGTAGCCGTCACGCGCATCCTTGAGGACCACTTCCAGTGGGGTGAGGACCTGCGGGTGGAGACGATCGATATTCAAGAGCCTGACAGAGACAAGGTGCGCCACTACACCCCTGAGACTGCCCCGGCGCGGGTGGCGCGCTTCCATGTATATCGACGGGGAGCGATGGGCGTGTGGGATGGACTGGTGGATCTGGGCAGAGACAAAGTCATCTCCGCGATTTTCAAAGAGAAGGCTCGACCGATGCTTGCCATCGCGGAAGTCCTGCAGATCGAAGAGACGGTTAAGGCCGACGCTCGCTTTCAGGAAGCACTGCGCCGCCGGGGGCTACTCGCTGAGCTCGAATACATGTGCGTTGATCCATGGACGACCGGCGACTTCGACATCCCCATCGAGCAAGGGCGCCGCGTGCTCAATTGCTTCATCTGGATGCGCATGTTTCCCCTGGACAATTTTTACGCTCATCCGGTGGAGGGGCTGCATGCCCTGATTGATGTAAGCACGCTGGAGGTGCTGGAGGTCCACGACCATTTCGAAGCCGACGGCGATTACATTCCGGTTCCGCGTCTACCCTTAAATTACGACGCGGATCTTCTTACGGAGTTTCGCAAGCCGTCTTCCCGGCTCGATATCGTGCAGCCGGATGGTGCTGGTTTCGTGGTCCAGGGCAACCAGGTGACATGGGAAAACTGGGACTTCCGCGTGGGCTTCAATGGCCGCGAAGGATTGGTGCTTTACACCATCGGCTATACGCAGAACGCCAAACGGCGTCCCATCGTTTATCGCGCGTCTATTGCAGAGATGGTGGTCCCTTACGGCACCCCCGAGCGAAGCCACTATCGCAAAAATGTTTTTGACAGCGGCGAACTGGGCTTCGGCCGCATGGCGAACTCTCTGACCCTGGGCTGCGATTGCCTGGGGGTGATCCATTATTTTGATGCCGTGGTCGCGGATGTTTTCGGCCAGCCACGCACCATTGAACGTTGCATCTGCCTGCATGAGGAAGACGCCGGCATGTCGTGGAAGCATTTCGATATGCGTACCGGTCGCACCGAGGTGCGCCGAGCGCGGAAGCTGGTCATCTCTTCTATATCGACCATCGGGAATTACGAATATGCGTCGTATTGGTATCTGCACCAGGACGGGCGGATTGAATACGAGATGAAGGCCACCGGAATCATCAATACCGCGGGTTGCCGTCCAGGAGAACCGGGAAAATTCGGCACCGAGGTCGCGCCGGGTATCGTCGGCCACATCCACCAGCACATCTTTTCGGCCCGGCTTGATATGGAGGTGGACGGACCGAATAATACAGTCACCGAATGCGACACCATTGCGCTGCCGATAGGGCCGGAGAACCCGCACGGCAACGCCTACTTTGTGCAAGAGACAGCGTTGAAAACTGAGCTTCAGGCGCAGCGCGATTTCGATTTCTCAACCATGCGCTATTGGAGAATCACCAATCCCAGCACCACCAACTGGGTTGGCAAGCCAACAGCGTACAAGCTGGAGGCACGCTCACCTGTGCGGCCATTTACTCATCCGGACGGTCCGTCGGGCAGACGGGGACGGTTCCTGCAACATCAGCTATGGGTCACGCCTTACGATGTGAACGAGCGTTATCCCGCGGGCGAGTTCGTGAACCAATCGACGGGCGATGATGGCTTGCCTGCGTGGACAGCCAAGGATCGGCCAATCGAGAACACTGATCTGGTTCTGTGGCATAGTTTCGGACTGCATCATCTGCCGCGTCCGGAAGATCATCCAGTGCAGTCTTGCATTGCGTGCGGCTTCACACTTGCGCCGTCAGGCTTTTTTGATCAAAATCCGGTTATTGACTTGCCCCCCATCAAGAACACGGCGAGCTGTTGTACTCATTCGGCTTAGAGCGCACGAGGCGCATAAGACGGACCTCCGCAGCCTGCATAGAAAAGCAGTCAAAAGCCTTCAGCTTTGCCATTGTCCAACTTCGCCTGGGCGACAAAGAGGCTAGTGCGCTCGGCCAGAGTGCCTACCTGAGAAGGCCTTTCCCTTGCCGCAGATGAGGTCCCCTTCCCAGTGCCCCCATGTGCGCACCAGCGTTGCCCGGATTTCCTACTATGCGGCACTCACCACGACCACGCATGCGGCTTTCTCCCAAAGAAAGCCGCAAGACGTTGCTCAACGCAACCAACCTCGACAGGAAATCCGGGATACGCGGGCCGAAAAAGACAGGCGAAGCCCAACGACCGCTTTTGTTCATTAGGACCTGAGCAGAGCGCAGTGGAGGGCGGGCAAGTGCTTTCCGATTTATGAGAAAATCGACCCATTGTCACAGCAAGCTGAACAAACCCGCGTCCTGATTGTGCGGCTGGGCGCGATGGGCGATATTCTGCATGCCCTGCCGGCGGTTGCTGCTCTGCGGAAGGCCCATCCAACGTGGTACCTGGGTTGGGCGGTCGAGCCTCGGTGGCTCGCTCTTCTCAGTGGAGACGGCGGCGAGATGCCTCTGGTGGATCGCACGCACCTGGTAAAAGCCAAAGAATGGGCTCGTGCTCCGCTGCGCGGAGAGACGCTGCGCGAGGTCGCTGCTTTGCGCCACGAACTGCGGGCTGAGCGGTACGATCTGTGCATCGATCTGCAGGGCGCAGTGCGTTCCGCTCTCGCCGGGCGGTTGGCCGGCGCCCCGCGAATGATTGGAGAGGACCAGCCCCGCGAGTGGGCAGCGCGCTGGCTGTTTAGCGAGCGCGTTGCCACCCACGGCGTGCATGTGATCGAGCAGGCTGTGGAAGTCTGTGCACGGGCTGCCGGGGAGCCGCTTTCTCCGATTCTTCCCCCGCTACCGGGTAATCGCGACGCAGAGGACTGGGCGGATGGAGTGTTGCACGGATCTGTCGGGCCAGCGGTTCTCCTGAGCCCAGGCGCCGGGTGGGGAGCGAAGCGTTGGCCTGCCGAGCGCTACGGAGCAGTCGCGGCGGAACTGCACGCAGAAGGCTTCGTGGTGCTGGTGAACGCCGGCCCAGAGGAGCAGGGCATCGCTGCCGACGTAGTACGCGCCAGCGGCGGCGTCGCCCGGGCGCCCGAGTTTACGACGCCTGGATCAACTTTGGAGCGCCTGATCGCGCTGACCCGCCGGGTCTGCCTGGTCATCGCCGGAGACACGGGACCACTGCACCTGGCCTGCGCACTGGGCAAGCCGGTGGTGGGTATCTATGGGCCTACCGATCCCAAGCGGAACGGACCTTTTGGGGTACCATTCCGGGTCCTGCGACACCCGAAAAGCAAGCGCGACCACTCCCGGCTTGCCGAGCCCGAGGCTGGTCTGCTGACCATTACGCCCCAGAATGTTGTGGAAGCAGCGAAATATTTGCTGGAGCAACAGTGCTAGGCAACTGGAGCCGGGTGGCGCGGCGCATTCGCGTGCCGACGGGGTTTCTCTTTGCCGCTTTTTACCTTTGGAGAGCCCGCCCCAGTGTGGCTTCTCTGGCGTGGAGCCTGCTGCTGGTTGTGCCCGGTCTCCTCTTGCGCGCCTATGCCTCGGGCTACGTGAAGAAGAACGCGGAGTTGACCGTGACCGGCCCCTACGCGTACACCCGCAATCCGCTTTACCTGGGCTCAGTTCTCATGGCTTTTGGTTTTGCCGCCGCCTCCCGCAGCCTGTGGATCACGCTGCTGCTGGCGCTCCTCTTCACCATCATTTATGTGCCCACCATCTACTCCGAGGAACAGTTTCTGCGCGCCACCTTCCCCGCATTCGAGAGCTACTCCCAACGGGTACCACGCCTGCTGCCGCGGCTGACACCGGCGCGGATCCCGGGCGGAGAGGGTAGCTTCTCTGGGGCGCTCTATCGCCAACACCGCGAGTACAATTCACTTTTGGGTGCCTGTGCCGTTTACGCTGTACTGGTGGCCACGCTGTGGCTCCGCCATTGATTCCCTGGAGAGAGTGAACGGTGATACGGTATCCAAGACTTGTCGCGGTCATGGCCTGCGCCTGCGCGGTGCTGATCGCCGTCGGGCAGACGCTTCCTCCTTTGCTTGCCCCGGCAGCAAATTTCTCCTTTCCCGCCAAGCAAACCCTCACCTATGCCGTGGACTGGCGTGTTTTCCCCGCGGGTACCGCTACTTTCCACCTGGAGCAGGTGGGAGGGATGCAGCACGTGGTCGCAACTGGAGAGTCGATCGGGGCTGTGAATTTGCTGTTTCGCGTGAATGATCGCTTTGAGTCGTACTTCAACCGCACCACCGGTTGTTCCACCAGCTTTGCCAAGCAGCTCCAGGAGGGCAGGCGGCAGCTGGTAAGCACCCTGCGATTTCTTCCTACCGAAGGCAAACAGGTTCTGGAAGAGAAGAATCTGGTCACGGGAACCAGCAAGCATCAGGAATCACCGATCCCACCCTGCGTAACCGACCTGATGTCCGCGATCTTCTATGGTGGATCGCAACCGTTGCACCCGGGAGAGTCCTTCCACATGCCGGTAGCCGACGCCATGCGGGTGGTCGATGTGACCATGAAGGCCGAGGCAAAGGAACAGGTGGTGACCCTGGCGGGAACGTTTCAGACCATCCGGGTGCAACCGATCGCCGATGCGGGCGTGGTCAAGAATCGAGGCAATATCTGGATCTGGTATACCGACGACGACCGTCGCATGCCGGTGCAGATGCGCGCCCGGCTCTTCTGGGGAACCATCACCATGCGCCTGGTAAGCATGGCGGCAAAGTAGCCCTACTGAAAGTAGCCTACTGAATGCGATAGCGTTCGCGCATCAACCGCTGCAGTCTCGGCTTATAGATGATGTTGTAAGCCAGCTCCTTATCGGGAAACATGGCCAGCGCGGCCCTCTTGCTATCGGCCACCAACTCAGCGGCCTGATCTACGGTAAGGCTCCCATCCTGGCTGATCACTGACATAACCATGTCCATCATCATCTGCAGGCGGCGGATCTTGCGCTGTTCCTCCATCTTCTCCTGCGTGGATTGGGCGGATTGACCAGAATTGAGCGGTAGGGGGGAAGATTCGTCGTTGCGACCGGACTCGCGTGACCCCATGGGAAACCCTTCCTCCGATTTTTGGCATTCTCACTTCTACGCTACCCAGTCGAGTCCAGCGATGTGCGGCTTTTCTTGAGGAAAAGTCGCGACGAGGCTGGTGGCTCTGCATGCCCCAGAAGTGAAAATGCTTAAGCTTGCTTTGTTGCGAATCGTATAACGGAACCCGTGGCAGGGAAACACAAAAAGCTGTCCTTGAGGGCCGGGGGGACGTGTCCCCGCAGGTTACTTTACGCTAGGGATCCCTTGCCGCGAGGGGCTGTGCCGTCACCGTGCTGCCATCGAGATAGAAGGAGGTGGCGCCCACGGCATCGGTGCGGAAGGTATGGACATGGTCGTCCTGCAGGCGACTGAGGATTTCCATTTTGGGATGGCCGTAGGGGTTGTGGTGGGCGACGGAGACCACGGCATATTTGGGAGCCACCGCAGCCAGGAAGCGGGGAGTAGTCGAGGTCTTGCTGCCATGGTGGCCGACCTTCAGCAGATCGGAGTGAAGCGACTCAGCCAGCATGCGCTGCTCACTGGCTGCCTGGGCATCGCCTTCGAGCAGGACCGACGTTTGCTTGTAGGCGACATGAAGTACCAGGGAGTCGTCATTGCTGGCGGCAGGGCCGGGGACGTAACCGGCTGGCGGGGCAAGCACTTCGACCTGGGCGCCGCCGAAAGCAAAGCGGTCACCGGCAGCCATGGATTTGACCGGTATGTTGAGCCGGTGCGCCTCGGCCAGGAGCGCCTCGTAGGCGGGAATACCGGGGTTGTTGCCCACCCAAAGCGCCCGCGGACGAAAGTTTTGCAAGACGGAGCGCATGCCCCCCATGTGATCGCTGTGCGCGTGGGTGAGCGCGACGGCATCGAGCCGCCTGATATTGCGGGACCACAGGACCGGGGAGACGACGTCTTCCCCGATTTCAAAGTTGGCGTTCGAGGCCTGGGCGCCCCCAGTGGGCCCTCCCGCATCGATGAGCAGGGTTTTCCCCTGGGGCGAGACCAACAGCAGAGAATCGCCCTGTCCGACATCGATCGCGGTGACCTCGAGTACGCCGGGACGGTAGGCGAGCGCTCGGGGATAAAAGACACACGCTGCAGAACAGGCCAGCGCCAGGATCGGGAGGGCCACTGGGAAGCGGCTATTGCGTGCAGCCCAGACCGCCAGGGCGATCAGCCAGATGCCGGCAACGATGGCTAGGAGCCCCGGGCTGGAGAGGCGAATATCCCCCGCACCCATGTTGCTGAAGAGCTGCACCAGCCCGTTGATGGCATGCAGGAGAGCCGCAGTGACCGCCGCCGGCACGACAGCCACCGACGGCCACAGAAGTAACGTGGAAAAGGTGATGAGGGCGGAGGGGAGCGCCAGCCCTATCAGCGGCACCACCAGCAGATTGACCGGTAAACCCAGAGCCGTGACCCGGTGGAAATAGATGGCCATGGGAAGAGACATGGCCAGCTCGATCAACGCCGAGACCAGCAGCAGCTCGAAGCTGCGCAACATGAGACGGACGAAGGCAGGGGGCAGAAAGCGCGCGAGGCGGCGGCCGATCAGCGGTCGCAGGTGGTCGGCAACGAGCCTCAGGGTCACGCGAAACTGCGCCAGCCTGGGAGGCAGGCTGGGGTCGATCGCGACCAGCCCCAGGTTCCGCGCCGCCTGCAGGTAGGGGCCGAAGGTGTGCTCCGCGACAGGAACAGCGACCCCGGCGACGATCAGCACCGAGAGCAGCGTCATCTGGAAGCTCGCCCCGGCAAGTGATCGAGGATCGAGCGCGAGCAAGCACACGGCCGCAAAGCCGATAGCGTTGAGGCTATTGCGTTCGCGGAAGATCAGGCGCGCGAGCAGATAGAGCGACACCATCCAGAAGGAGCGCTGCACCGGTTCACCGAAGCCGGCGAGGAGTGCGTAGCAGAAGGAGCACGCAATGGTCACGGTGGTTGACCAAACACGGGGCAGCCGCAGCAGCGCAGCCAGACCAAAGATGCATGCGGCGAAGATCGCCAGGTGCATGCCGGAGACGACCAGCAGATGAAACGAGCCAGTGCGTTCAAAGCCCACTCTGGCCTGGTGATCCAGATAAGTGCGGTCACCAAGGATCATGGCGCTTAGCATGCCCGCGTCTTCATGGCTGAGCAGCAGCCATCGAGGCAACCGTGATGCCGTCGTAGAGGCAGCGAAATCCATCAGGCGCTGGCTGCCGGCCTGCTGTACGGCATGCAGCCAGCAGGCAAAGATGAATCGAGCGGGTCCATGGGTGAACGAAGCGCCGGAGGCTTTCAGCGAACCCACCACGCCGATGCCTTGCTGACGCAGCCAGGCGGTGGCATCCCACACACCGGGGTCGAGATAGCGCTCAGGCAGATGCATCGCGATCAGAGTATGGACATGGTCCCCGCAGTGGATTGCCGGGAATGTTTGATCGGCAGGGCCGTAGAGAGTAGCCCGCAGACCGCCTGCGACCGGGTGGCCATCCGCGGAAGTGACACGCAGGTCCAGACTCTCGCTCTGTTCTTCTCTGGTCGTGTTGCCGAACGGCAGAGTGGATTGCGTGAGGCGGATGGGTGTGGTGCGGGTAACTTCACCGTCGATTGTCGTGGTCCCACCAGCGTCCGCGATCAAGCCGAGTTGTCTCTGTGGGTCGGGCGCCGGCTCGACCTCGCTAAGCAATACTCCCAGCAGAACCCAGGTGCAGGCCACGGGCAGGAGGGCGACGCGGAGGGCTTTCCGCGCTGCCAGCACGGAGAGGAGGGCGACCAGTAGAGTGCTGAAGATGAGGACACCGGTCCCAATCCAATAACGCTGCGCCACGACGATGCCGGCGGAGAGCCACAAGGCGGCGTAGAGCGCGGGCGCGGTGGCGAAGGAAAGCCGTTCGAGGCTTCGTCTTGTTGCCACAGCCTGTGTCATCGCTTGGGACTACAAGGGAATATGACGGACGTGGGGCACCCGTCCCGTTTCTATTAGGGTCTGCTACGAGAAAAACTGCTGAGAGCAGCTAATCATCCCACAAGCCTCAACGGTGGGCGACACATTAATTACGCTTAATGAAAGTTACAGTTTCCATGTGGAAGGTTTGTGGGAAAAGGTCCACCAGGTGAATCGCTGGAACTGAATACTCAAATTGTAACAGTAACTGTAGATCACGGGCGAGCGTCGCCGGATCGCAAGAGATATAGACGATGCCGGGCGCGCCGATCCTTCCCAGTAGGTCGCAAATCTCCTTACCCAGTCCAGCGCGGGGTGGGTCGAGCAGAATCAGTTCAGGCTTGGCCAGCCCCGCGCCGCGAGTCTGGCTGCGCAGAAAATCGAGCGTGCTGGAACGGACAACGCGGTGTGCCTTTCCCGCAAGGTTATGCTTCAGGTCGTCAGCGGAGAATCCAGCCGATTCTACCGCGGTTACGTTTTCAAAATCGAGCGCCCGCGCGAACAGGCCCGCGCCGGAATAAAGATCCCATGCTAAGCGGCCCGATCGCTTTTCACCGTCGCTGTTCTCCACCGCCAGCTGGAGCAACTCGGGTAGCAGAAAGCGATTCACCTGAAAGAATCCGCCGAGGCTTGCCCGGTAAGGTTGTCCGGAGACGGTGTAGGTGAGGGAGCGCTCCCCCCAATGCATCATCTCGCCTTCTGCAAAAAGCCCCACTCCAGTGAGTACGGGAAGCTGCGCATGCAGTCGTTCAGCGAATATTTCGAGGGTTTGCTCGCGCAGGCGCGCTGGTTGCCGATGTGCGCGGGCTCCCGGCCAAAGAGAGACGAGCAACTGGTCCTGCTCATGGTTGGTGAAGAATTCCACTTCCTCGCACAGGCTCTCAAGGCCAGTATCTGCGCCAATGCGGGTGACCGCGACGACCGCTTGTTCGAGTAGAGGAGCGGCGATCGGACAGTGAGTGACCGGGAGCAGGTCGTGCGATCCACGCCGGCGATAGCCAAGCGCAATGCCCGCCCGTTTCATCACGTGCAGGCGGATTCGGTTGCGATAACCCCAGGACGGCCCTGTCAGGCTGGCGATCTCGGCAGGGAAAGGGACGTGCGCTCGCGCTAGCGTCTCCTTCAGGATGTCGAGCTTCATCTGCAACTGGCCCGCAGCGCTGGAGTGTTGGTACTGGCAGCCGCCGCACCGGGGAACATATTCGCAGGCGGGTACGACTCGCTCCGGAGACGGCTCAAGGATGGCGCCGAGTTCGCCGGTCGAGAAGCTGCGTCGGTCCGTGGCGATGTTGGCTTCTACCAGTTCGCCGGGCAGCGTTCCAGGAACAAAGACTGTCTTGCCACCGGATGTAGCCTCGTCCGCGGGAATGCGCGCCAAGCCATCGCCGCCATAGACCGCCTTCTCGATGCGCAGCTTCATGCCTGGCTCATATAGAACAGGCTGAGCCGCGGCAAGTTGAATTTCTCCAGCAGCCGCTTGTGCAGAAATTGCTGCTCCACCTGGCGTATCTGCATCGCCGGCATGCGGCTGCGGTAAGGAGCAAGTTCGGCGCCAGCCTGTTGACGCAGGGCCAGCAACACGGCTTCTGGCGTAGTGGTGAGGAGGATAGCGAAGAGCTTTTCTTCGAGCACAGTGAGGGATTGCTCCAACTCTTCGAGGTGGGGCAGCTTGCCTTTCACCTCACCGGCCAGCGCCTGGAGACGATCGGCGATCTGGGCGAGTGATTCACCTTGTGGAGCGGCACGGAGTTGTTGCGCTGCTGCTTCCAGGTGGGCTGCGATCCGTTCCTGTTCGAAGCCCTGGGTTGCGGCTTGGTCCGCAGCGGTTGTCCGGGAAGGGGCCGCTCCGACCGCGGCTTCCGTCATCTCTTCCATGGCTGAGATCACTTCCTGTGCGCAATAAGCCAGGCCGTTTACCCGCCGCACGCGGGCCTTGTTCTTCCGCGCATCGTATTTGTCGAACGCAGTGTCGATGCCCTTGATCACCGCTGCCAGGGGGATACCGGCCTCGCGCCAGGTTTCGATCAGTGCCCAGTCGATGGTGGAAAGCAGAAGCAGCGATCCCCGGCGGCGCTGGAAGTGTTCTTCAATTTCAGTAAAGTAGTTGAAGTAATTTTGCACGACTGCGTCAGGCGTGCTTTCCGGCAGCTTCGCTGTGGCTGTGCTTGACCTTGGCCACGCGGTTGCGTTCGTAGATCAGGCGCAAGCCTTCGAGCGTGAGCATGTCATCGACGGTTTGGATAAACCTTGAATCGTCGACGATGAGGTGGGCCAGGCCCCCGGTGGCAATGACTTTTGGAGCCGGTGAGTCCGGGCCCCGCGTCTCGTTCACAATGCGCTCCAATATGCCATCCACCAGGCCGATGTAACCGTAGTACAGCCCGCTCTGGACAGCCGCGACTGTATTGGTGCCGACGACCTTGGCCGGCTTCTTTACATCCACGCGGGATAATCTCGCGGCGCGCGCGAAGAGGGCTTCAGCAGAGATCGCAAGACCTGGAGCAATCGCGCCACCCAGGTATTCGCCCTTAGCCGATACCATGTCGAAGGTTGTGGCGGTACCGAAGTCCACCACGATGCACGGACCACCGTAGCGCGCGAAGGCCGCCACACTATTTACCAGGCGATCGGCGCCGACCTCGGTGGGGTTATCGACCAGGATGGGCATCCCGGTCTTGATGCCGGGTTCCACGAACATGGGCTTCAGGTTGAAGTATCGCTCGCAGACCTGGCGGAGAGTGGATTCGAGCGGCGGCACCACGGAAGAGATGATGATGGCGGAAACCTCGGTAGCTTCCACCTTCCGCATGGCGAAAAGGTTGAGAAAGAGCACGCCATATTCGTCTGCCGTCTGGGTGCGGAGTGTGCTGACGCGCCAGTGGGTGATCAACTCATCGGAAGCGAAGCGGTAAAGGCCGAGGACGGTGTTGGTGTTGCCTACGTCGAGGGTGAGCAGCATAGAGTTCCCGTCATTCATCCCGGACGCCACCGGAGTGTACTGTGCGAAGGCCGTCCGCTGTGCGCACCTGAAGAAAACCGCGCGCGTCCAGACCCGCAGTAATCCCGGAGAAGCCTGGGCCCTCATCCACATGCACGCGCCTGCCACGAATCCAGGTAGAAGCACTTTCCAGGCGGCTGAGGATGTTCAAGGCCGCGCCGCTCGTGTCCGCACTGAGCGCCTGTGCCTCGCGATACAGCGATTGTAGCAAAGCAATCAGCAGATCCTGCCGTGCCCACGACCTGCCGGTTTCGCTGCGCAGGGAGGAGGCGATGAGTGCCAGTTCTCCGGGAAAGCTCTCCTGGTGCACGTTGATGCCGATGCCCACCACAGCATGGCGCACGCGCGTGACTTCAGCGTTTAGTTCGGTCAGAATGCCGCAGAACTTCTTCTTGCCGAAGAGCAGGTCGTTGGGCCAGCGGATATCGGCCTGGAGCGAGGTAACCTGGCGCACCGCCTCACGCACCGCGAGGCCTGCGGCCAGCGAAAGCCAAAGGATGTCCGCCGGCGCGACGCGCGGACGCAGAAGGACGCTGACATAGAGGCCGGCGCCCAGAGCGGAGTGCCAACTATGGGCTCCCCGGCCGCGTCCCGCGGTCTGCTCGTCGGCCAGATAAACCATGCCTTCCGGAGCGGCCTCGTCGGCCTCACGCATGGCTAATACGTTCGTGGAGTGGATGGAAGGGAAGTAGCGAATCTTACCGGCGAACGGCATCCCTGCCAGGGCCACGTCGATGGTGGGCAGATCGTAACTGTCTTCTTGGGCGGGATTAAGCAATGGCAAATCCTGGTGTGTGTTGGCCGTGAAGAGTACAAACAGGGTCCCAAGAGCGACGGGCTTTACAGGCTTCGGAAAAACTCATGTTTTGTATCAGGGCACGACTTTAGTCGGGCCGTAAAGGACCAAAAAAAATGGGCTTTAGCCCCTGCTAACGGTGCGTCCCGCACGAAGTGCGTGTCTGCGGATGATCTCTGCAGCGCACGGTGTTTTTCCGTCAGGACGCAAAGCAACACCCAGGGGCTAAAGCCCTCATCAGGCGGATGTGTGCGGCCCGACTAAAGTCGTGCCCTGATACAAAACATGAGTTTTTCCGCAATCTCTTTAGCCACTTCCCACCTAGAAAATATCCGTCGTTACCCGCATGCTCAGCTCAACGGCAGCGGCGGATTGCGTCAGCGCGCCCACCGAAATGAAATCTACTCCCGCGAGGGCATACTTGCGAATGTTCTCAAGCGTGATGATGCCGCCCGAGGCTTCGAGTGGGATGGTGAGACCGCGAGCGCGCACCACCGCGACCGCCTTTTTGGTCTCGGCCGGGGACATGTTGTCCAACAGAAGTGACTCCGCCCCGCCATCCAGAGCCTGCTCCAACTCCGCCAGATTGCGAATTTCGCACTGCACCGTCTGACCGGGCGTGCGGGCAGCAAAGGCGCGGGCCAGAACCTTGGGAATGCCACCACCCAACCCGATGTGATTGCTCTTGATCAGAATGCCGTCAGAAAGATCGAGCCGATGGCTCTCGCCGCCGCCGCAGCGGACAGCGTATTTGTCCAGCACGCGCAGGCCGGGAACCGTCTTACGCGTGTCCAATATCTTTGCTTTGGCGCCGGCTACGGCGTCCACGTACTCCCGGGTGCAGGTGGAGATGCCGCTCATCCGCTGCATCAAATTCAGGATGACCCGTTCGCAGGCCAGGATGACGCGAGCATTGCTCCGAATCACGGCCACCGCCTGACCCTTCTTGACCCGGACACCGTCGAACATCTCGGGGTGATTGATGACCTCAAAACGGCTCGAGGTCCTTTTATCGAGGCGGATGAAGATCTCCAGAAAGCGGGGGATACAACCCAGTCCGGAAATCACGCAGTCCTGCCTGGCGAAGACAGTACCTGACGCCCGTAGCCCGGGTTCGATGGTGATCGCTGTGGTGACGTCGTTGGTCGCCCGATCTTCTGTCAGCGCCTGTTCCAGCGTGGCTTCAACGCGCCTGCTCTTCCAATCCATTGGCCTTCCTTATTGGGCCTTCGTGTCGCAGTCGAGGCTCTCGAGCGCATTGCGTGTCTTAGGGATCAGCACGCTCAACTCGGCGGCGCGACGCCGCAGTCCTTCTACCACGCTCGCTGGAGCCTTGGCCAGGAAGCCCTCGTTTGCCAGCTGGCGATCGGCATTGGATACTTCCTTCTCAAAGCGTGCCAGCTCTTTCGTTAGACGCTCGCACTCCACCGCAACATCGATCGTACGCTCATAGATGACGGCTACGTCGAATCCTGGAGCGGAGCGCACCCCGGCGCCTTCTGGCATGGCATCGACAAACTCAATAGCCGAGACCTTGGCCAGGCGGCCGATGATGTCACTGTTCTCTTCAATGCCAGCCCTCTCGGCAGCATCAACCCGCAGCAGAATGGGCACGCTGGCCTTCTCTTCCACGCTCAGTTTGCGACGCATATCGCGCACCGCGACGATCAGCTCCTGTATCTGCTCCATCTGCCGCTCGGCCGCGCTATCGATGAGGTCTGGCTGGGCCTGAGGATAGCGGGTGAGTGCGATCGACTTGCCGGGAGCACGGTTTTCGTGGAGCGCCTGCCAGATCTCCTCGGTAATAAAGGGCATAAAGGGAGACAGCAGGCGCAGGGCCGATTCGAAAACGTTAAGCAGAGTAGTGAGGGCCGAGCGCACCGGCGCCGGAGGGCCGCTGAAATCGAGACGCAGCTTAACTACCTCGAGGTACCAGTCGCAGAAATCGCCCCAGAAGAAGCTATAGAGGGTGTTGGCCGCCTCATGGAAGCGATACTCCCCCAGCGCCACGTTGATCTCACCCGCAGTGCGATGCAGGCGGGAGAGAATCCATCGCGCTTCGAGTGGGGTGCTGATCCCCTCGGCCGGCGGGGTGGCAAGCTGGCTCAAATCGATGACGATGCCGGCCTCCGCAGCCCTCTCCATCTGCATGAAGATGAAGCGCGCGGCATTCCAGATCTTGTTGGCGAAGGCGCGATAGCCGTCGGTGCGCTCCTCGCTAAAAGCGATGTCTGTACCAGGCGCGGCCATCGCCGCCAGGGTGAAGCGCACCGCATCCGTCCCGAAGCGTTCCACCACCTGGATGGGGTCGATTACGTTGCCCTTGGTCTTGGACATCTTCTGCCGGTCCGCATCGCGCACCAGCGCATGGATGTACACCTCACGAAAAGGCACCGCGTCCTTCAGGGTGCGCTTGCTGCCGTCGGCCAGCGGCTCCTCCAGCATGAAGTGGCAGCCCAGCATGATCATGCGCGCGACCCAGAAGAAAAGGATGTCGAAGCCGGTGACCAGCAAGCGGGTCGGATAGAAGGAGTCGAGATCCGGGGGATGCTGGGGCCAGCCCAAGGTGGAGCAAGGCAGGAGTCCGGAGGAAAACCAGGTGTCCAGAACATCTTTCTCCTGCTCGATGCGATCGCTCTTGCAGTGGGCGCAGACCTCGGGGGTGGTACGCGACACAGTAATTTTGCCGCAGGCAGCGCAGTGCCAGGCGGGAATGCGATGGCCCCACCATAGCTGGCGCGAGATACACCAGTCGTGAATATTCCGCATCCACTCGAAGTACGTCTTGGAATACTGTTCGGGCGTAAAGCGGATGAAGCCTTGCTCCACCGCGGCAATGGCTTTGTCCGCAAGCGGCTGAATCCTGACAAACCACTGCGTCGAAAGCAAGGGTTCAACCACGGTCTTGCAGCGGTCGCACTTGCCGATGGAATTCACGTGGTCGCGCACGCCTGCCAGGAGCTGCTCCGCTTCCAGATCTTCCAGGACCCGCTTCCGCGCCTTGTAGCGGTCGAGACCGGCATACGCGCCTGCAGCGGCATTCATGTGCGCCGTCTCGTCCATCACGCTGATCGAGGGCAGCCCCTGGCGTTGCCCCAGGGCAAAATCGTTGGGGTCGTGCGCAGGTGTCACCTTAACCGCGCCGGTACCGAAGTCGCGGCTGACCCACGTATCCGTCACGACAGGAATCTCGCGTCCGGTCAGCGGTAGCCGCAGCATTTTGCCGTGCAGGTGAGCATAGCGTTCATCGTCGGGGTGAACGGCGACCGCTACGTCGCCCAGCATGGTCTCGGGCCGGGTGGTCGCCACGGTGACAAAACCAGATTCTCCCACGATGGGGTAGCGGATTTCCCATAGCTTGCCCTGCTGCTCCTCGTGGATCACCTCCAGGTCGGAGATAGCGGTCTGGCAGCGTGGGCACCAGTTGACGATATAAGCGCCGCGATAAATGAGACCCTGCTCATAGAGCCGGACGAAGGCCTCGCGCACCGCCGCGGAGCGGGGCGCATCCATGGTGAAGTACTCACGCGACCAGTCAACGCTGGTACCCAACCGGCGCATCTGGTCGAGGATGGCGGCGCCGTAATGCTGTTTCCATTGCCAGACGCGTTCGACAAAAGCTTCGCGGCCCAGCTGCTGGCGCGTTTTGTGCTCTTCCGCAAGCTGGCGCTCGACCATCAGCTGAGTAGCTATGCCGGCGTGATCGGTGCCTGGGAGCCAAAGAGCCAGATCCCCGCACATGCGGCGCCAGCGAGTGAGGATGTCCATCTCCGTGTGTTCCAGCATGTGCCCCATGTGCAGCCGCCCGGTGACATTTGGCGGGGGCAACAACATGGTGAAGATGGGCGCAGAGGAACCGGCTTCCGTGTGAGGCACGGAAAAGAGGTCCTCTTCGACCCAGTAGGCTGCCCAACGATCTTCGATAGCAGCCGGGTCGTAGGCTTTGGGCAGGTCACGAGGCATGGGCGTTTTCTTTCAACACCGGTGAAGGGTACGAGCAATAGAGGCTGCGGAAAATAGTTCCGGCACGAAGGGCACGGGTTCAGCCGTGCCACACTCGACTAGGCTGATGAGGGCTTTAGCCCCCGGATGTACGTTTTTCCAACGGTTTATCGTCTAACTACTTTGTGAACAGTATCTTAGCTGTTTTCGGCCGCCGAAAAAGCGAATGAATTCGATCTACAGTCTTCGAAAAAGCATACCCCGGCGGCTAAAGCCATATAGCAGCATTCTGCGTTTCCGGCACGGCTGAAGCCGTGCCCTTCGTGTTTCCGCAGCCCGTTTAAGCCCCTGAGGGAGGCAAATCCCTAAAATGGGTTGAGCTTATCAAGGCCCTTCTTTTTCTTATGTTTGCTGGAAGACTCGTCGCTTTGATCAAACTTGGGCGCGGGGGTCTTCTTCTTTGATTTGCCATTGGTAGCGCCGGCATCGGTGCCCGTCTGCACCTGGGCGGCAGCTGCTCCACTTTTCACATCGTTGGTCTGTGCCGGAGCATCGGCCGCCTTCTCCACCGGAGGCAGCGGCTGATTGTTGGTCGGGCCAACTGTCGCCAATCCGCCCTGGTTCTGCGCGCCGGGCACGCCGGCAGCCGCAGCCGCAGTGGCTGCTCCTTCCGCCGTAACTGGCGGGCCAACAGGCGCGGACGTGGGTGGTCCCGATTGGGCGGGGGCCGCGCTCGTGCTGCCTTCACCCGTGCTGACGATGCTGGCTCCGATAGCCGGTCCGCCGCCAGCGGGTGCCCCATTGTCAGCGGAGGGCACGTTCTCTAATGTCAGGGTAGAGCCCGCGGCTGGTTCGGTTGCGGCAGCAGCCCCACTGGCCACTGCTGTAGTCGTCGGCGGCCCAAGCGGAGCTGGAGCGGGCAGCGGCTGATTGTTGAGAGCCGCGGTAAACAGCGCAGTGTCACGCTTATGAACTTCAGGCGCCGTGATCGCTGGAGGGTCGGTGAGCGTCGGTTCCCCGATACGCGCAGCATTCACGGTGACTGGGCCGCGCTTAACCAACAGGAGCGCCCGATCCTTAAAGGTGATACCTGTACGGCTCTGCTCTTCGGCTTCGCTGTTCGCGAGTTCTTCCTTGGTGGGTTCGGGAACCGTGCGATTGAGCGCGATCAGGCGTTCCCGGGCATCTTCCACATGAGCAGCCATGGAATAGTGCGTGACCACGCGGGCGTAGGCGTCCGCAGCCTGGTCGTCGTAGGCCTTCATCAGTTCCTGCTTGGCCTTGGGATTGATTTGGGCGAGGCTCTGAACATAGCGGGCTTCGGCCGCATAGGCGTCTCCCAGGCCGATCAGCGCCAGGTCGCTATGGCTATAGAGCGGGTAGGTGTCGGTAATGGTCTGCAGGCGGGCGATGGTGGCTGCCCAGTTCTCGTGAGAGGAGTAGAAGCTCCCGATCTGGTACTGCCGCTCGGCCAGCACCTCCTGCACTTCCCGCAGCCGCTGCTTTGCCCTGGGGACAAAGGTCGAATCGGGGAATTGCTGGATCATGGTGCGGTATTCCTGCTCGGCTTGCTCAGCATTCTTGGGGTCGCGGTCGGGCTTCTCCATCTGCATGTAGTAGATGTCGGCGACCTTCATCTGGGCCTCGGCGGCTTCGGGCTGGTTGGGAAAGAAGGTGATGAAGTCCTTATATTCAGCTTCCGCCTGGGTCAGCGCGGCGGTGCCCCCTTCCTTGAACCAGCTATCGCCGACCAACAGCTTGGCGCGCATCTGGTACTCGGATTCCGGGTAAGTATTCAACAGCGTCTGCAGGTCCAGGCGGGCGACATCAAACTTGCCCTTCTTCATGGCCACCAAGGCTTTGTCGAAGAGTTCCTTATCCGGCTGCTTTGAAGCGCGGCCGGCGAGGGGATCGTCGGGCGACGGCTTAGTCGCTGGTTTGGAAGGTTTGAAGATGCCGAACTGAGCGGGCGCGGGGAGCGCGCAGAGCAGACACAGGGTGAAGAACCGGAATAGGAAACGCTGCATAGCACCTCGTGGGCAGATGCTCGGATAGGGAGCCACGTCTTGACCCAGCAGTGGTGCCCTGCCACCGCGGTCCGTATTACCTATATGTTAAATGGCGGCAGCCCGTGCGGAATGGAAATTTTGGCCTTGGCGGCGCTGTTCGGCCTCCAACGCCAGGTTTAGCAGGATCCGCGCCTCTTTTTCGGGGTGTCCGGAGTCAAAAACGGCGCTTCCGGCCACCAGCAGGTCGGCACCTGCTTCGACCACGGACGCGATGGTTTCGTGAGCAATGCCCCCATCGACTTCGATTCTGAACTTGAGGTCAAGTTCGGCCCGCAGTTCGACCAGGCGCCTGATCTTATCCAGGGAGAAGTGAATGAATTTCTGGCCGCCAAAGCCCGGATTTACCGTCATCACCAGCACGTGGTGAACCATGGGCAGGATTTCTACCAGAAGATCGACCCGGGTCGCAGGATTGATCGCCACGGAGGGTTCCATCTCGTGCTGCGCGATCAACTCGAGGGAGCGGTGAAGGTGACGGCAGGCCTCGTAGTGTACGGTGATCCAATTGGCGCCGGCCTCTGCGAAGTCGGCGATGAACTGGTCGGGATTTTCGATCATCAGGTGGCAGTCGAGCGGCAGGTTGGTGACCTTACGCAGAGACTTGACTACCGGAGGCCCCATGGTGAGGTTGGGGACAAAGTGGCCGTCCATGATGTCGATATGGATAACAGAGCCACCACCGCGCTCGGCGGCCTGAATCTCCGAGGCCAGCTTCGAGAAATCGGCAGAGAGGATGGATGGCACTAATTCAACCATGATTACCCCTCAAGATGCCCCCAGTGTAGCAGGAGTCTGTGAACTGGAAAGCCGGGTACGACCCCGATCCTACGGTCACGGCCGGCCTGTCACCAAGCGACCTGACTGCTACCGGACGCGAAAGCCATAGCAGAGGAGCAGACTTGCCCATGGCGTGGGTTTCCCCTAGGCTAAAGCCACGGATGACGCCCGCTCGACGGAGAGCCGCCATGCAATTAAAAGTTCCCCCCGACCTTGAAACGCTCATCAAGAAACGCCTTTCCAGTGGCGCTTATATGGATGCCGAAGATGTTCTCCGTCGCGCCCTTGAAGCTCAAGACGCCGAAGAAAGCTGGACAGATGAGGAACGCCAAGCCTTATCGGCTCACATCGAGGAAGGCTATCTACAAGCCGAGCGGGGCGAATTGATCGACGGCGCACAGGCTCGTCGGGAAATTCAGGAGATGAAGGACGGTTGGCGTTTGCATAAACGATGAGCAGTCATGTTCTCACGCCTCGCGTCAAAGCCGATATTTTGGCATCTGGGCTTACATCGCGGTACACAACCAGGATGCCGCAGATCGCGTGGAGCAAGCCATCTTCGATGCTTGCGCCTTCCTTGCTGAAGCTCCCGTGCGCGGCCATTCCCGTCCTGACCTTACAGCCCGTCCGCTTCGTTTCTGGACGCTGAGCCGGTATCCCAACTACCTCATCGTGTATCGGCCAGAGGAGGCCCCACTGCAGATCGTCGCTGTTATGCACGGAAAGAGGGATATCCAGCACATTCTCAAGCAGCGCCAGTAATGCCCTTTATAGGAAATGGTTTAGCAGCGCCTAAGCGTGCCATTGGATGGGCGGCTTGGCCAGCTCTTCCGGGTTCGCACTGTTAGCCTTAGCCGCGACCCGGGAGATGGCGCGCAGCAGTGGCTTGCGAGCCATCTCTCCATCGAGTCCAGCAAAGATCATCTCCCCTGTAGACCGGGCAGAAGGCCGGTAAAACCATTGCGTGAACAACGCCACGTGGTCCGATAAGGTCTGCGAAGACACTGATTTCGGGGCGGACTGAGCAAGCGTCGACAACGCCTCCTCGAGCCGCGCCTCCAGCAGATCTTTCGCGGCTAACACAGGCGTGCCTTCCAAGGGGACGGGCTCCAGGGCGAAGGGGTGAGCAAACAGGGAACTGGACCCCGAGCGCTCATTCGCCAGCCGCATGCCAACGATGGAGTAGAGCGCCGGCCCACTCCACACTCCGCGGCGCAGGGCGAAAAGCGCGACCTGGTCAAGCTCGGCCGACGGCTGCACCAGGATGCCCGAGAGCTGTGCCAGGGGACGAACTGCCTCGCTGGCCAGGTGGGCTACAGCCTGCACCTTCTGCATCCGCTGATGGATGGTGGCAGCCCGTTCAAACTCCATGGCCTCCGAGGCGACATTGCGCTCGCCCTCCAGCTTGGCGAGCATGGAGGCCCCGCGGGTGGAGAGAAAAGCAAACACATCCGCCGACTCCTGCCCGTACCGCTCGTCGGAGCAGCCTTTGTAGCAAGGGGCAAGGCACATCTTCATCTCGGAATACACACAGCCGGGAAAGGCAGGATCGGGGTTCAGGTCTTCGGTGCAGCGGCGCAACAGAAACAGGTTCAGCATCTCATCGGCGTACCGCTCGGCTGCGGCGCGCGAAGGGAACGGACCGAAAAGAGCGTTGGCCGCAGTCTTGCTGATCTTGGCCGTCACGTAGACCCGCGGATAGGCGTTGTCGACCGACATCCGCAAAAAGACGGGAGGGCGAAGACGAAGGCGCTTTTTCGCCCGGTCACCAAAGGCGCGCAGGGAGGCCTGATAGAGGCATAAAGACGATTCGAATTCGGAGCCGGTGACGGTGTATTCAATCTGGTCGACCAGGTGGGCCAGTTGCAGGCGCTTGGTGCGGGGCGGTTCAGCTTGCCCCTCGGCGGTTTGCGGTCCGCGCAAAAAGCGCATGAGACGGCGGCGCAGGTTGGGGGTTTTGCTCAGGTAAGGCTCGGCCGCGGGATCGGCCGCACACAAAGCAAAAACCGCCGGAGCCTCAGGAAGACCGCCCAGGCTGCCGCGAGGATCAGCCGGATCGAAGCGGATGGAGTTGGCTAGACCGGCTCTCATAGGCCCCCGGAAGACTCACTCACCGACGCAATGATTATTCCCCGGCGATGGTCATTCCGTCGATGCGCAGGGTGGGTGAGGCAACCGAGCCGCGAAATTCCAGGTCGTCGGCGATGGCGGTGATGTTGTTAAGCATCTCCTTCAGGTTGCCGGCGATAGTGATCTCCTCCACGGCGAAGGTCAGCTCCCCGTTTTCAATCCAGAGACCAGCAGCGCCACGGGAGTAATCGCCGGTCACCATGTTGACGCCGAATCCCATCAGCTCCGTGACATAGAAGCCCACCTTGATGTCGGCCAGCAGTTGTTGCGGGGCAATCGTGCCCTTCTGCAGAAAGAGGTTGCCGGCGCCGATGCCGGGAGTGCCGGCAAGTCCGCGCGAGGCATTCGCGGTGCTCTGCATATTCAGTTTGCGCGCAGTGTAGGTGTTCAGAAGGTAGTTCTTCAGGATGCCATTTTCGACGATGACGGTTCGCCGAGTGGGCAGGCCTTCTCCATCGAACGGCGAGGTTCCAAAGAGGCCGGGCATAGTGCCGTCATCAATAACGGTTACGTTTGAGCTGGCCACTTGCTGTCCCAGTTGGTTGGCCCAGAACGACGCGCCGCGATAAATGCTGTCTCCATTGGCGGCTTCGAAGATGTTACCGATCAGCGAACGCGCAATCTCCGGGGCAAAGACAATGGGCACGGACTGGGTGGGGACACGCCGTGCATCCAGGCGACGTAGCGTGCGGCGCGCGGCTTCGGCGCCAATACTTTCAGGAGAATCGAGCCGGGCAAGCGTACGCGCGCTGGAGTACCAATAGTCCCGCTGCATGCCACCCTTCTCCGTCTGTGCGATCGGCATAGCGGAAAGCGAGCAATAGGAGCGGCGGTACTCACCCACAAAGCCGCGCGAATTGGCCATCACCTTGTGTCCCGTCGCTGCGTCAAAGCTGCCGCCGTCACTCTTTTGCAAGCGGGGATCGGCGGAGAGCGCGGCGGCCTCGGCACGCCGTGCGTACTCAATGCGCTGGGCCGCCGGCAGCCCATAAACGTCTTCGTAGTAAAGTTCGAGATCTCCCGGCAGCAGGCCCATCGCGCTCGCCTCCGGTAGACCGGCGAATGGATCCTCAGAAGTGACCTTGGCCAGATCGATGGCGCCGGAGACCATGTGGGCCAATCCCGCTTCGGAGAAGTCGCTGGTGGAGGTGTTCGCCGTGCGATAAGCCCCGCTGGGGCCCATAAAGACGCGCAGTCCGATGCCCCGTGCACCGGACTCCTTTAACGTTTCCACTTGCCCCAGACGAACCAGGGTGGAGAATTCGTCACCTTCACGGATCACTACTTCGGCTTCGGTGGCTCCGGCACGCAGCGCGCGGTCGACCACATTGGCCGCAAGCTGCTGCAGCTCCGTTTTGCTTTCTGTCGCTGGGATGGTTGTTGACATTATCGGCCTGTGCCGCCCACGGTCATGCGATCCAGTTTGATGGTTGGCATACCTACGCCGACGGGAACGCTCTGGCCGTCTTTGCCGCAGGTCCCGATGCCTTCGTCCAGGGCGAGATCGTTACCTACCATGGATACATATTTGAGCGCTTCCGGGCCGTTGCCGATCAGCGTGGCGTCGCGCACCGGAGCGGTGATCTTGCCATCCTCGATCAGATAGGCTTCCGAGGCGGAGAAGACAAACTTGCCGCTGGTGATATCCACCTGGCCGCCGCCGAAGTTCACCGCGTAGAGGCCTCGCTTGACGCTGCGGAGGATGTCCTCCGGGCTATCTTCGCCGGAGAGCATATAGGTATTGGTCATGCGCGGCATCGGAATGTGCTGGTAGCTTTCGCGGCGTCCGTTGCCGGTGTCGGCCATGCCCATGAGTCGCGCAGAAAGCTTGTCGCTGAGGTAGCCCTTGAGGATGCCGTTTTCGATGAGCACGGTTTCCTGGGTCGGCGAGCCCTCATCATCAACATTCAAGGACCCGCGGCGCGACGGCATCGTGCCGTTGTCGACCACGGTCACCTTGGAACTGGCGACCTGTTGCCCGATCAGCCCGGCAAAGGCTGAAGTCTTCTTGCGGTTGAAATCTGCTTCCAGCCCGTGACCTACGGCTTCGTGTAATAGAACACCGGGCCAGCCGGGTCCCAGAACCACTTCCATGTCGCCCGCTGGAGCAGCAACGGCATTGAGTTGCAGGATGGCTTGCCGGGCCGCTTCCGTGGCGAAGTGCTCAGGGGACTTATCGCCTTCGAAGAAGGTCAGTTCCACTCTCCCGCCACCTCCAGATCCGCCGCGGGAGTTTTTCGATCCATCTTTCGCGATGACGTAGCAGTTGAAGCGGGCAAGCGGTTGGGTGTCGCTGGCGAAGGTGCCGTCGGAGGCGGCGATGAGAATGTGCCGCAGTTCGTCGTTGTAGCCGGCGCGCACCTGCACGATGCGCGGGTCATAGGCGCGGGCCGCGCGGTCGGCGCGCATAACGAGTTGCAGCTTGGGGGCGATACCAGGATCGGCGTCGGCGGCCGAGATAGGGTAGAGGCTTGCCTTTGGCGTCTCGCGAAACCCGGCAACACTCTGCTTGGAAGGGCCATCGGCGATCAGGGCCGCCGTGCGCGCGGCGCGCATCAGCCGCTCGGCGGAGAGGTCATCGGTGTAGGCGTAGCCGGTGCGATCTCCGGAGACGACGCGAATACCACAGCCTGCGCTGACACCCTGGCTGGCGGATTTGACCAGCGACTCATCCACCGAGATCGCGGTAGAGGCCACGGATTCAAAATAGAGATCGGCAAAATCACCGCCGGCTGAGAGCGCCTCGCCCAGGCAGCGTTCGATCAGGCGCCCGGTCAGTCCAAACTTTTGGAAGAAATGGAGTTCATGCTCAGGAAAGGTCATCGGCGGCCCTGGAACGTTAATTTCACCATAGCTTCATTCTAGGCCACCCCGACTGGCAGGTAAACCGTGGCCCCCAACGATCACGGGCCCGTCTCGCTCGGTGTTACGCGCGTCAAGATCGCCAGCTGTTTCGCCTTCAGTGGCATCGCCGTTCGCGAGGTGTCGAAGTCATGAAATAGTTACGCATGACGTACAGCGTAAATAATGCTATGTTTTCTTATGATCCTCAGCTACCGGGACAAGCGAACGAGCGACTTCGCGGCCGGGAAGAGAGTGAGGGCCTTTTCCGCTTTTGAGCGAACAGCCCGGCTAAAGCTGGATCGGATGGAGGCTGCGACTGCGTTGAATGACTTTCAGCATTGCCGGGCAATCGCTTTGAACGGTTGAAGGGTGACCGGAAGGGACAATACAGCATCCGGATCAACGATCAATGGCGACTTTGCTTTGAGTGGCCGGAAGGTGCAACGGGCCCGTACAACGTGGAAATTGTGGATTACCACTGAGAGGGGAAACGATGAAAGCAATACATCCGGGCGAGCACCTGGCGGTAGAACTGAAAGAGATGGGCATGAGCGCGGCTGAGTTTTCGCGGCAGATAAGCGTACCGACCAATCGCGTGACGCAGATCTTGAACGGCCAACGGTCTATCACCGGCGATACGGCGCTACGGCTGGCACACTTTTTCGGTACCAGCGCTGAGTTCTGGCTTAATCTACAAAGCCTTTATGAGATCAGACTGGCGCAGAAAAAGTCGGGGCCGTTGATCAGAACCCTGCCAACAATTAAGGATTTTCAAGCCGCGGATACCCGCTCGGGTACCGGTTGAATCGCTACTCTGCCCTCATCACCGCAGTAGCATCCGCCCGAACAGCACGAAGCGCAGGGAACAAGGTTCCCAACAGCGTAGTGATGAGACACAGTGCTGCTGCGGTTGAGAATGTAAGCGCGTCCGCTGGCTGCACGCCCGCAAGCAGGCTCTCCAGGAGCCTGGCTGCGATGTAGGCAAGTACAAGCCCTGGCAGCAAGCCAGCCACTGCCAGTTTGAACCCCTCCAGCAATACCATCTTGAAGAGGTCGACCGGGCCGGCGCCTAAGGCCAGCCGGATGCCAAACTCCAGCTGCCGCATCGAGACCATGAATGCGAGCAGCCCGTATAGGCCCAAGCCGGCCAGCACAATCGCCACCCCGGTAAAGACGACCAGTACGCGCATCTGGATGGTTCGCGATTCAGTTTCTCCGGCGAGGACCTCGTCCATGGTTCGTATGTTCGAGATCGGCTGCTCGGGATCAGCCTTGTGAATGATCTCGCGGATCGCCGGCAGCAGACGCTCTGGCGGCTGCGTCGATTGAATCACCAGATCTTTGGGCGCGTAATACGTGAACCCATCGTCGACATCCTGTTTGGAGCTGAGATACACCTGGGGTTCGCTGGTCCTCTCCAGGCCCCGTGCCCGGATGTCCCCAACCACCCCGATCACCTCGTGATCGTGCCAAGCAAAATTAAAATGCCGTCCGATCGGCTGTTCATTCGGCCAGTATCGCCGCACGAAGGATTCACTCACCACGGCAACCCAAGGCCGATCCACCGTGTCGGATTCGCTGACGGCGCGTCCGGACTTAATAGGAATACCCAGGGTGGAAAATAATCCAGGGGTTACAAAGCGCATGCTGGCCGAATTGCCTTCGGTGCGAATCTGGCTGCGCCCGTCCACCAGGACAGGCCAAATGCCGCCGCCCCACGTCATGGGAAGATTCGTTATGTATGCGGCGTCGGTCACCCCAGGCAGCGCTGCGAACATCCGATCAGCACTTTGCCGTAAAACTGTTCGCGCGTGCTGGTCTTGTTGTACTTGGGGAATGGCAACTCGGTACGCAGCGACAAAATGCCGCTGGTTTTGAAGCCAGGGTCTACGGATTGCACCTTCCACAAAGCGCGAATCAACAATCCGGACAAGACCAGGAGCACGACGGACGCTCCGAGTTCAGCAATCACCAACGCAGATCGCGCCTGGTGATTGCCCGTTCCTCCGGTGCGCACGCCTACGCGAAGCCCACTCAAGCCCGCATCCCTGCAGGCCTGCAGTGCGGGAGAGACGCCGAAGGCAATTACGGTAATCAGGGTTAGACCCAGAGCAAAGCATAACGTCTGGGCGTCTACTGTAGGCACCTGTTGAACAGGAAGTGCGCTGGGGACCAATCGCGAGAGGAGGGGCAAGGCCGCTATGGCGACGGCGGTTGCGCTGGCGCCTCCTGCAAGCCCGAGAAGAAGGCTCTCGGTAAGAAGCTGGCGTAAAAGATTACGGCGGCTGGCGCCCAACGACAAGCGAATCGAGAGTTCTCGTTGCCGGGCCAGCGAGCGCGCCAGCAGAAGATTTGCCAGGTTGGCGCAGGCGATGACCAGCACACACAGTGCCGCTCCACACAGGCCCTTGAGCAAGAGCCGAGATTCAGTGGTGAGTTCATCGCGCAAGGCAATGACGGACACGTCGACATCTTCGTTCTCTTTTGGATATTGCCGGCGCAGCCGGGCGGCGATCAGCGACAGTTCGCCTTGCGCCTGGGCGAGCGATACACCCGGCTTGAGGCGGCCGATTCCCTCTAAAAGGTTGTCATTGCGGTCCTGGTAGTTCGCTTCCTTGAATCGAAAGGTCGTCCAGAATTGTGTCCCGCGCGCGGGGAAACGGAAATCGTGTGGCATTACCCCGATGACCGTGTAGGGTTGATTGTCGAGCGAAACCGGCTTCCCGACTATGTTTGGATCGCCTCCGAAGGCTGTTTGCCAAAGCGCATAACTCAATACCACTGTGCCGGGCGCTCCGGCCTGATCGTCCTTCTCGTTGAAGTAGCGGCCAATCAGCGCCGGCCTGCCCAAGGTGGAAAAGAGATTCCCAGTCACCGAGGTGCCTTCGATTCTTTGCGGCTCGCCCTGACCTACCAGGCTCATCGCGTTGCCGTTGTAAGCTGCCAGAGCGGTGAACGAAGTGCTGGCGGCAATCACATCGCGATAGTTGGCTGGAGAAAGTTCCATCCTGGAGTAGCCCGCGTGCCTTTCCCAAACTTTCATTAGCCGTTCCGGCTCAGGAAAGGGCAGCGGCCTTACCAACACAAAATTCGCCAGAGTGAAGACGGCAACATTGGCGCCGATGCCGATGGTGACCAGTAGAACCGCCGTCAGGGTGAAGCCAGGAGAACCAAGCAGTGAGCGCGCGGAATGGAAAAGATCCCGCCGGGTGATTTCCCAATGCACCATGGCCGCGTTGAAGACGATCTCGGCAATTGCAGAGAGCCAGAGCCCACATCGCGCCGCCATTCCGCGGCTACGGTCGAGCTCCAGGGCGAAGATAGAGCTCATCTCATCGCCATATTCTGCCCGGAACGAGGAAGGATAAAGATGGAGAAGCAGTCGATAGAAAATCATTAGGTTGTCCTGGGTGCGACTCCGCACAAGCGCGCCATCTTGAGTAAGTCGCGCAGGCGTCCCGCTTCCGCTACCGCTACCGCTTTTCCCAACGGAGTTATGCGGTAGTATCTGCGGCGTTCATCGTCCACCTCGGGCGCAGGTCTGTTCCGGGGTTCAATAATCAGGCCGGATTCAAGCATCCTCTGAATAGAGCGGTAGAGTGTGCCCGCGCTCAGCTTCAGTTCTCCCTGGGTGCGCCGGGATACTTCAAGAATGATCGCGTAGCCATGCCTGTCTTCATCGGTCAGCGACAGAAGGATATGAAAGGTTGTTGGTTGCAGCGGAAGAAGAGACGTGACGCGTTCATCGACCATGGCGCGATACTATATGCGGTGTGGCTATATGTGCAAGGAGTATATGCGCATCGAGACGAGCGTGAATCCATGTTGCGTGTTTGAAGGATCCACCTGAGAATGGGTGCCATGCGAAAACCTCGTCCTAATCACGCCTTTCTGCCCCCGGACGACAGGATTTTCCCGGTAAAACAGCGCAAGGCCGTTCCTTATGAGTTTGTGCTGGATGCCCTCGCTGACCTCCCAACCGAAACCCGCACCATGTTCGGCTGCCTGGCCATTTACCTGGGAGACAAGATTGTGCTCATCCTGCGCGAGCGGCGCGAGCCTGCGGCAGACAACGGTGTGTGGCTCGCCACCACGGAGGAACACCACGAGAGCCTGGCACGTGAGTTCCCAAGTATGCGATCCATTCAGTTATTTGGGAGGGGAATTACCGGTTGGCAGGTAATTCCCGCGGACGCTGCGGATTTCGAGCAAGCGGCGCTGCGCGCGTGTGAGCTGATCGTCGCCCGGGATCCTCGCATCGGTAAAGTACCGAAGTCCCGGCGAAAATCGATCGCCAGCACCGCTAAGAAAAAGCAACGTCGATAGTCCTGCTCCGGACTTATCCCAATTAGCTTGCTTCCCGCATTGGTTAGTTGGTCAGGATGACGTGCGCGATGGGGGCGAAACTGGCGGATATTTTTAAAATTTGATATTTTTGGGTCCTTTTGCGGATTTGGCGGCTCAGCGGGGGCGGGCAAAGGGGTTCTTTCTTATTGAGAAACCCACTCGTGTGCCGGTGACGGGGGGATACAGTGGGACGTAAGGTTCGGGGGATTCTGAGGGGCTAAAGCTGTTGGCGAAGGTGGACTGGCTGGGGCCAGGGTCCGAAGGCGCCTCTTCCGCCGAGCCGGGGCCGGGTTCGGGCTCGGGTATGCTCCGCGGCATGCCGGGACAGGCAGACGAATCTTCTTCCTCGGCAGGGGAGTGGCTTGGCTGCGGGTTGATGGCTGCTTCCTTCTGCCGGCGTAGCCATGCGGACTGATAGATTTGCGGTGGGTTGGTCGCAGTGGGGGATTTCTTCTCCGCGGCGACGGCGCGACGGTCGGGGATGAAGTTTTGCATGGCGATGATTATGGAAAGGGCCTTGACTTGTCCGGTAACGCTGCCTCGGGTTATCTCGGGGCTGAGGTCGGCGATTTCCCAGAGGCGGTCCAGTACTCGTTCGCGGTCGAGATTCAGGCGGTGGGGTCCGTCCACGGGACGCTCCGCGGCGTGCCGGGACGGGGACAGGTCGGCCTCTTGCTGGACGGGCTGTTGCTGGACGGCGGCGCGATGCTGGAGCATGTAGTCGCGGACGCGGGGGTTGGATTTGGTGTGGGCGGCGAAGTCGGGGTTGAGGCCGACGGCTTCGGCGGCTTGACGGTCGGTCATGGCGCCAGAGAGGACCAGGTGGGCGAAGGCCATTTCCTGATGGGTGATGGGGTCGCTTACTTTATTTGGCATAGGTGGCTCCTGATTTGAAGAAGTTATGGGCAGAGGTTTTCTAATGCTCGGGGAAGCGCGGGTGGGACGCATAAAAAATCCCGCGGTGGCGGGATGCTTGGATTGCTTATTTTGTGACAGGGATCGGGTGTGACACCGGACAGCGGTAAAACTGTCCTTCGCTCGCGCTTAGGCCTAAATTACCGGCAACTGCCGACCAGCGGGAGGTACGCGAGAGCCGCCCGTTGTGCCGAAATCGTCTGGTCATAGGATACAGCGTCCCAGAAGCGGACGTAGCCGCCTAGACTCTTTTCTTGAGTCGCCGGTTATCGTTTCGGAGGTTACTTTTGGTCGACTCTTGATGATCGCCGTCGGCATTCACGTGCGGTCCAAGTGAAACTGCAGGTCCCTCCCTTGCGCTTCCCCGGATTTCCTGTCCAGCTTAGTGACGTTGGCGAATTTCGTGCGGCTTTCCTGAGGGAAAGCCGCATACGTCGCTTTGGACGGTGCCGCGATATAGGAAATCCGGGTCCGCTCCAGTCGGGATGACAAAGTTGAGGGCGGTGGCCCACCTTGGCATGAGTGGAGGCGGATGGACAGAGTCGAAAAAAGCTAATTTGGACGAGTCTGACTCTCAGCCTTCCCTTAACCGGACTGATCGCGATCTGTTCTTGATAGGTAACTTGTGTTCAGCGAGTGGTGTCGAAATCGGCCGATCAAAAATGCCAATTTGGGCAAGTCTGATTGGACTGCGTCACTGCGACAGCTCTAAGTCCGCTCTTACCCGGCATCTGCCATAGCAGGGAGGTCAACAGCATCTGGCTGCTTTTTCCTCAGCAGCTTTCCCAGCAACAACAGCAGCAGGATTGCCGAGATTGCAGCGGCGAGTCCATCGGTCAACAGTAATCCGCGAACACCAAAATGCTTGTAGCCTTGGCCATCGAACCAAGTCATGTACACGATGGCCCCGTTCGATGCAGCGGAGAACAGTCCCAGTTGAGTGCTGGCAACGGGGCTCTTTTGTCCGACCAACTGATAGCCAAGCGCATTGAATGCCGCATAGACAACCCCGGCGATGCCGTTGTAGATCAAGACCCCAATGATGAACGATGTGGCTGTGTGCGGGGCGAATGCCAGGGCGAGCGCAAATAAGCTGGTGGCTAGTCCCGCCGAAAGATAAAGATATCCGCGAGAAATGCGGTCCGCGGCGTATCCGCCGGCGAGCGCGCCCAATGATGTGCTGATGGCACACCCTGCGCCGGTTATCCAGATGACCGTCTGTTCGCTGGTATGGAAGTCTTTGCCCATGCCCGAAAACAAGTTAATGGCCGCGACCGCGCCGGCCGGCGCCAGAAAAAGGGCAAAGCCGGTCAGACACTCCTTTGTTTTAGAAGCATGCCATGTAGCCTTCAGCGCATCGGTGAAGATCTGCCGGAAGGAGAAAGAGGATTTTCTTGGTGGGGGAAAGAAAGCGGTGGGTAACGTACCGAGCAAAATGAATGCGCCGAGACCAAGGCCGATCCAGTACGTGGCCACGTGCGGGACCAGGGACATGACGGCCAACGAACCTAGCGCACCGCCTCCGAGATTCGCAACATTCGTCCACCCGCTTACCGAGCCCCGCAAATGATCGGGTGTGAACTGCGCAGTCCAGCCGCTCACGGCGCCCGAAAATAACACCATGCCCAACTCCGCGAACATAAGGAGGGCCGTTGCCGCTCCCAGGTGCGCGGAGGAGATCAATAGAAGCCCGGCCGCCAGGCAAATTGCCGAACCGGTCGCAGTCAGCCAGCTATAGGCGCGGCGGGTGAGCCCTGTATCCATAATCGGCTGCAGCAGAAATCCCCAGAAGGTGGGCGACATCACAGTCGCGCTGATGCCGGCGACCTGATACAGCGGGATGCCCAGATTTGTCAGCAGAAAAGGCAGCGCGGTAATGGTGAAACCGACCACCAGTCCGAAGGGAAAGATGGACATGCCAACAAGCCAGGGAGGCGGAATCGGCGTGGGAACCGCTTGATCAGAAGGGGGCAGAGATTCCTCCAAACAACGAAGCAATAAGCGTAGGACGGCCCGGCGCGGGCGATGGTTAGCGCGGGGACCGGATTCAACTGGGCATGATACGCAATCTCTGCAACGCTGTCTGCCCCCAAGCAATTGCAGTCGTTCGGCTGCTATACTTTAACTAACTGGTTAATCAATGGAAAGCAAAGCTTCCAACCCGAATCGCGCCGACCGCACGCGAAAAACCATCCTTCGCGCGGCCATTCGCGAGTTCAGTGAGCACGGCCTGGCGGGCGCGCGCACCGATGCCATCGCAGAATCAGCCAAGGTCAACAAGGCTCTCCTCTACTACTACTTCAAGAGCAAGAACGGCCTCTACGCGGCAGCGCTCGAAGAGGCTTCGGCTGCGGTGGTGGAGCGTGCTCTCTCCGTTCTTGACCCCGCACGCAGCGCGGGCGACCGCCTGCTAAGAACAGCGCTGAACCACTTCGACCGGATTCTCACCCAGCGCGATTTCCAAAGCCTGATGCAGCAGGAGATGGTCCGCTTGCGGCGCGGTCAGAGCGGATCAGTGCCACTCCTGGCGAAACATGTCTTTAAACCCTTCATGGAAAAGTTGCAGCAGGTTGTCCACGAGGGCATCGAGACGGGGGAGCTGTGCCCGGTGGATTGGCTGCAGGTGGTCTATTCCGCGCTGGGCGCAAACGTTTTTTATTTTCTGAGCGCGCCCATGGTGCGTCTCACGCTGTCGTTCGACCCGCTGGAAAACAGCTGCGATCGAGTCGCGCCGCAAGGCCGCAGTGCAATTTCTCGGCAACGCACTTTTTGTTGACCGCGTTCACGGAGCGAATCTGGCCAAGCGGGTTCTTGCGGATATGCCCATGCCTAAAGTCAGGAACGCTCGAGTTTGGAGAAAGTGTTTATGAATGCACGTAACCGGGTCTTTATCCTGCTCGGAATTCTGCTGGTCATCGCGCTCTGCTGGTATTTCTTCACCGCCCAACGGTCGGACGATCTGCAGCTGATCGGCACGGTAGATGCCAATGAAGTGATCGTCAGCTCGCGTATCCCGGGCAGGATCCAAACCCTTACCGTCGACGAAGGCGACGACGTGCGCGCCGGGCAGCTGATCGCCAACATTCAAAGTGACGATCTGGAGGCGGCCCGGCAGGCTGCCGAGGCGACCGCGGCCAGTCAACGATTCAAGCTGCAGGGAGCGAGCGACACCGAGCGTCAGACACAAGGGGGCACTTCAAGCCAGGTAACGAATGCCGAAGCGCAACTGCGCAGCGCGCAGGCCGCCCTGGTGCAGGCCCAGGCGCAGTACGAGCATCAGAATGCCGATACGTCGCGTACGGTCGCGTTGGCGGCGCAAGGCATCATGAGCTACCAGTCGCGCGATGAAGCGGCCACGGCGCTGCACGCCGCGCAGGCAGCGGTCGACTCCGCCAAGGCGAATGTCGCGGCTGCGCAAGCATCGCTGAAAGTCGCGGTAGCGAATACCATTCAAGCCCAGGCGGCCGCCAAGACGGTGTCGGCGACGCGCGGTGATATGGAGAATGCGCGAGCCCTGCTGGATCAGGCGCAGGTTCAACTGGATTATGCGCACGTGCTATCGCCTATCTCCGGCAAGGTCAACGTGAGAGCGGCGCGGCAAGGCGAGGTGGTCGCGGCTGGAACGCCGATTGTAACCATCACGGATTTGACGCAGACGTGGGTCTATGCGCCCCTTCCCGAGACCGAGGCAGACTCCGTGCAGCTGGGGGATAGCCTGCGCATCGTGATGCCGAGCGGGGCCACGATTCAAGGCAAGGTGATCGCCAAATCCGCAGAAGCGGACTTTGCCACGCAACGCGACGTGAGCCGCCGTAAACGGGACATCAAGACGATCCGCCTTGAAGCTCCTGATTGACAACCCCGGCATGCGCTACGTGCCTGGAATGCTGGCTGAAGTCTATATCCCGAAGGACAAGCTGGTGACGCGATGAGTGCCGGCAAGCCGCAGCCGGCGATCGTTGTCGACAACATCGTCAAGCGCTACGGCGATTTCGAGGCCGTCGCCGGCATCACCTTCGAGGTCGCCGAAGGGGAGATCTTCGGCCTGCTGGGGCCGAACGGCGCCGGCAAAAGCACGCTCATCCGCATGATGACCACGCTGCTGCCGGTCACCGGCGGGAAGGCGATCATCGCCGGCCATGACGTCTCGCGCGAGCCCGATGCGGTCAGGCGCGCCATCGGCGTCATTCCCCAGGCGCTGACCAGCGACATCGATCTCACGGTCGAAGAAAATCTCTCCATCTATGCCAAGCTCTATGAGGTTCCCAAGGAGGAGCGCGAGCGCAATATCAACGATCTGCTGCAAGCCGTCGATCTGCTCAAGTGGCGGAATGCGCAGACCAAGACGCTTTCCGGCGGAATGCGGCGTCGGCTTGAGATTGCCCGCGGGCTGGTCCACAATCCGCGCATCTTCTTTCTCGACGAACCGACTACCGGGCTCGATCCGGTCTCCCGCGTGGCCGTGTGGGAGATGCTCAACCATCTCAAGAACACTCGCAATCTCACCATGCTGATTACTACGCACTATATGGACGAAGCGGATCGCCTGTGCGACCGCATTGCCATTGTCGATCACGGAAAGCTGGTAGCGCTCGATACCCCTATGGCGTTGAAAGAGAGCGTTCCCGGGGACAACGTGGTGGAAGTGCATTTTACCCACGAATCTCCGCAATGGTCTGAGCGGCTGGAGCAGTTGGCAGGTGTGACCGCTGTCGAATCCAAGAGCGCAGGTATGTACAGGCTGCTCACCTCCAACGGCTCGCTCACCACCACCCAGTTAGTGGAGATGGTGAACAAATATGGCGAAAGCATCAAGGCATTGACGGTACAGAACACCACGCTCGACGATGTCTTCGTTCACTACACGGGGCGGGCGCTTCGTGACGAACAGGTTAAGGCGCTGGGCTTCGTTATGCCGCCGCGCCCAGGGGCGCAACCATGAAACGAATGATGGCAATTGTGGAACGAGAGATGCGGAAGTTCTTCCGCTCACCGACGTTGATGATCATGTCGATGGCGCTTCCGCTGGTGCAGTTGGTCATTCTCGGTAACGCCTTTGGGGGCAAGATTCGCGGCGCCCGGATGGGCGTGGTCGATTACGATCGGGGCTCGCAGGCGCTCAAGATCGAAGAGGCCTTCAATTCCATCGCCGTCAATATCCGTACCTTCACCACCGTGGCCTATAACGATGAAAAAACGGCCAGGGAAGACGTGCGCACAGGCAAGATCGACGGAGCAGTGATTATCCCGGCGCAATATTCGCGGCGTGTACTGGCGGGCGATTCTCCAGCCATCGGCCTGGTGGTCGACAACAGCGACCAGACCATGAGCGCCAGCCTGGAAGCAGAGATGCAATCGCTGGTCGACGCCTTGAATGCTCCCGTCATTCAACAGAAGGTGGTGCAGCAGATCGCGCTCCAGATCGTCGAACTCTATCCCTATGTTGAGTACATGAAATATCTGCTCGCCGGCTCTGTAGCACTCGCCATGTATGTGGCCGTGATGATCGGCGGCGGCATGCTGTATATCGACGACAAAGCACGGGGCGTGCATGAAGGCTACCTGGTAACCCCCATCACCAGTCTCGAACTGGTGATGGGACTGAACCTCGCAGGCACCATCAAGGCGGTGTTGTCGGGCATCTGCATTACCGTCATTGGCTCTCTGCTGGCCGGACTGGGCGTCATCTTTAACCCGGAATCCGCTTTGCTGCTCTTGTTGCTCATCATCGCAACCTCCATGGCGTTCAACGGCATGATGTTTCTGATGATGGTGCGGGTCGAGGATCCCCTGGTACCGCGCATGATGTTTGGCGTACTGAACACGCTCCTCTTCTTTCCCAGCGGAGCGATCTCTCCCGTTTCAGGGCTGCCCAAGTGGCTGCAAGTAATCGCCCACCTCGATCCGTTTACCTACGCTGTACACGGTTTCAAGTCCATTCTTCTCAAAGATGGCGGCTTAGCAGCGATCCGCATGGACCTGCTCTTCCTGTCCGGCTTTGGGATCCTTACCCTGTTGATTGCGACCCCCCTGTTTAAACGCACCCTCTAGTTACCCGCCATTTCGGCTATCTTGCAAAGCCTGTAGACAAACCCTTGTCTAGAAGGGATCTCAGCGATAAGATTCGTATCAATAAAGATTCGAAATCGATGAGGTCAGAGCTAGCCGATGGGCAAGCGCACGTCAGATCCGCCTTCCGGACCCGTCAGTCTCAAGACGCTCGCGGCTTACCTTAAGCTCGACCCGACGACGGTGTCGGTCGTCCTGAACGAGGTCCCCGGACGCTCCATTCCCGAAGCCACCCGGGAGCGAATCCGCAAGGCGGCGCTTAAATTCAACTACCAACCTAGTTTTCTGGCCCGGTCCTTGAGGAATCGCCGCACCATGACGATCGGCATTCTGGTTCCGGTGCTGGCCGACGGCTATCACGCGGAAGTGATGACCGGCATAGGAGATAGCCTCCTCGAAGAAAAATACTTCTACTTCATCGCCCATCACCGGCACCGAGCCGATCTGATCGAGCAATATCCTCGCATGCTTATCAGCCGCGGCGCCGAAGGTTTAATTACCATCGACACCAACCTGGTAGATACTCTGCCTCTGCCGGTCGTTGCCATCGCCGGCCACCGGCGCATGAGCGGGGTCACCAATGTAGTGCTCGACAATCATCGGGCGGCGGAGCTATCGCTGCGTCATCTCTACGATCTGGGCCACCGCACCATTGCCTTCATGCGCGGGCAACCCTATAGTTCCGATTCCGACGCAAGATGGCAAGGCATCGTCCAGGTAGCGCAGGATCTCGGCCTGGTAATCCGCCCGGAATTAACCATTCAACTCAAGAAAGACCTGACTTCTCCGGAGCTTGGTTATCCCGTAGTCAAGCAGCTACTCACTCATCATCGCAGACTTTACCGCGTTTCTCTCCTTCAACGATATCGCCGCGATCGGCTGCATTCGTGCGCTCCACGATGTGGGCTTACGCGTACCGCAGGATGTATCTGTGGTGGGGTTCGACGATATTAAAGAGGCAGCCTTCCAGACACCGAGCCTCACCACGATTCGCCAGCCCCTCCACCAGATGGGAGCATTGGCGGTGCAGACCCTGCTGCAACAGCTCCGTCCTTCCAGCACCCGGGACTGTGAGCAGATAGCAGTGGCGCCAGAATTGATCGTCCGCGAATCCACCGGGCCCGCGCGGAAAAGGCTTTCTGGAAACGGCCACTCCAACTCGCACAGAGCCAAGCGCGCTTAGAGCAGCCAGCCCGTCGAGAACAATCATCACAAATTGAATTGCGGCCAAGGCCTGAAATAACAAAAAAATACGGGGTACCAGAATTCCTGGTACCCCGGAGGATCTCCTGAGAGGGAGGGTGTGTTTTAAAACGTTACGTGTGCGCTGAGCTGGACCGTGCGGCCAGGATCAGTCAGGCTTGTGATCGTCGACGTACCTGTCGCAATCGCACCGTATCCACTGCACCCAGCAGACAACGTGCCGGATGTTGGACATACCGTGAGGTTTTGATTCGGCAAATCGAAGGCTGGATGATTGAACGCATTGTTCGCATCGGCGCGGACCTCTAAATTGATCCCCTCGGTGAAGTGGAAGGTTTTGCCGAGTCCAAGATTGACCCGCTCGAATGCAGGCCCGGTCAGCTGATTCCGGCGCTCGTCGCCGAAGGTTCCAGGGGTTGGTGCGGCAAAGGCAGCCTCATTGAACCACTGGTTCGGACCGCGGTTTTGCAGTTTAGGGTTTCCGATAACATTGGGAAACCATTGAAAATTAGTACCACCTAGCGAGTACGAGTTGGTGCCGCTCGACATGATGGCGCTATAGGGCTGGCCGCTCTGAACGATGATCGTGGTGGCAAGCTGCCAACCGCCGACGACTGCATCGAGCAGGGTGTTGTTGTTCAGGAACTGCCTGTTTCTCCCGAACGGCAACTCGTAGATCGCGTAACCCCTGAATGCGTTCCTAAGATCGAAGTTGGAGTTCCCGTAGCTCGCGGAAGGAACATAAGAGTTCTGAACGTACTGGGCGCCTCCATGGCTTCCCCAACCGGCAACGTCCAAATCATCCAGGAAGTGGGACCAGACGTAGCTGAACTCAAGATTGAGACCGTGGCTCATGCGCTTTTCGACGACAGCCTGCAGCGAGTTGTAGTTTGAGACTGCATTCTCATTGGCGGGCGTGCCGGAGGTGTTGAGCGAGCCAAATTGCGGAAAAGGCCGCGATCCCTGGTCGTTGGCGGACAGCAAATTCTCCGGCACCTGGTTGACGTCAACCGGGAAGGGGAGGTTATGACCATGGGTTGCCACGTACTTGAGAGAGGCCACAATGTTGGTGCTCAGTTCGCGTTGTACCTGGAGGTTCCATTGATAGGAGCCGCCGACAGGTTCGTGGTACGCGTTGTAGTTGAAGCTCTGTCCGTTGTATGCGCCGGGAGCGGTCGAGTTGGATACGAACGCAAGGTTCGACCCCGATCCGGAAAACGCAACCACGGGAGTTATGCCGTTTGTCAGATCGGTAACGTTGCCCTTTGATCCGAAAGCCTGACCCATTCCGCCGCCGTATATGTCATTACTCCAGTTATACGCATAGAGGCCAAAGCCGCCACCTATCGTGGTTCTGGGATTGAGCAGGTAGGAAAATCCAACCCGGGGAAGAAAAGTGTTGTACACGGGTTTTTGCAGATGGGTGCGGCCATTTGCGTGGGTAGATCCGAACCAGATGGCGCCCAGGCTATTCGATACCGGGTTTTGCACTGTCGGATCGAATGAGGCCTCGTTGCCCTTGACCTCGCTCCATCCGGTCTGGATCTGGTAGCGCAGACCGAGATTCAGCGTCAGGTTGGGTCTGATCTTGTAATCATCCTGAACGAATATCTGCGGAAGCTTCTCGCGGCCGCCATACTCCGGTGTTTCATTTGCCTGCCATTGCTGCACCTGCCCAAGAAGGAAGTCGGCGTAGGGCGTTCCAGTTGTCGTGCTGCCGACATATTGCGATGTATATTGCCCGGTGAAGCTCAACTGCCCGGCATTGATGTTGCCCCAAGCCGTGGAGTTGTTCTGGAAAATCAGGAACTCGCCTCCGAAATGCAGAACGTGTTTCCCAACGATCATGGTAACTACATCGGATGGATCGTACGCATGCTCTTTGTAGACCGCATTGATTTGCGAGGAAAGCAGGGTATTGCCATTGAAGTTGTTGAAATTTGTGATTTGGATGATGGGGAAGTTATCCGACTCGGCATACTGCCATCCGAGCTTCGCCGGGTATCCCTTGTCGAGCGTATAAGGCACAAAAAAGTTAAGCTGGTTGGTATAGCCCAACCTAGCCTCGTTGGTCACGTGCGAGGATATGCTCCAGACGTCCGTCACCTGACTGTTGATCCGGCTCACATCACCGCTCTGGCAGCCGATAGGGCAGTCTCCCCAGCCGAAATTTTTGCCGGGATTATTGCCTTCAGTCACCGAGCCGTTGATCTTGTTCGTAGGGGTAACGTTGTAGTCGATGCGCCCGAAAAACTTGGTGAATGGATTGATATTCGGAGCTGTATAGGTGTAGTTGTTTTGCGCCTGGCCGTTGGAGACGGTCCCGGCTGTGTTGGGAGCAGGGAAAAAAGCCTGTGCAGCCTTGGAGACGGCATCGAAGCGGTCAGCGGGAATCACGTTCCCCGGGAAAGCCGTGCGGCTGATGCACGGGCATGTGGTCGGGCTGCTCGCTCCAGGGTAGGTGTAGGTGCCTGTCTGCTGGATCACGGTCGTGGTCGCAGGGTCATAGATAGGAGGCAGTCCGGCAAAATTGCCGGCCAGTTCGGCAGCCGTCGGGACGGTGTAGAAGCTGGCTGCGGTGCCGCCGTTATCGATGATGTGATCGTAGTTGAAGAAGAAGAAGAACTTGTTCTTGATGATTGGGCCGCCGACTGTACCGCCAAACTCGTGGAAGTGTATGACCGGCGTCGGCGTATTCGCACCGAAGGTGTAATTGTTCGCGTTCAGTGCTGTGTTTTGGAAATACTCATATGCCGAACCATGAAAGCGATCGGAGCCGCCCTTGCTGATCTGGTTGTAGAGAATGCCGCCCACGCCGTACTGCGCATTGAAGGCTGAGCTGCTGGTCTGAACCTCCTCAATGTCCTCCTGGACCGTGATATCGGAGTTGGCACTGGCCGGCAGAGTGGTTTCCGCTCCGTCCGCGAGTACCGTGCTGAAGGGCAAGTTGCCGTTCACCGACAGCATAGTGCCATTGGAGGTACCGGCACCCACGACTCCCTGGTTTCCGCCCGGCGCACCCGCAGCCCCTGCCTGCAGAATATTGAAGCTTGACCAATCCTGCCCTATTGAGCTTACCTGTGGCAGCTGGGCCAGGGTCGTTGCGTTGAGGGTGGTCGATATGGTTCCGCTCTCTGTGTTCAATAGGGGAACATCGGTATTGACAACCACCTGCGTGCTTACGGTTCCCACTGTCAATTGGGCATTGACTGTTGTGGGTCCGACGGGCACCGTGATTGATGGCCGAACTAGCGTGGTAAAGCCTTGTCTCGTAAACGTAAGCTTATAGTTGCCGGCAACCACGGAAGACGTGTCGTATACGCCGGAATCGTTTGTGGTGTAGTCCTTAGCAACCCCGGTATCAATGTTCAGTACCGTCACTGTCGCACCGGGCACCGCAGCGCCTGTACTGTCGGTAACAGTACCGCTGATGTCGCCTTGGTTTACCGCTTGCCCGAGGGCTGCTGCGAATGATCCTGTGAGAAGAACTCCGACCAATAAGGCCAATCGTCCTGGTTTCATACCTGCCTCCAAAAAACTGCGACGCTATATATTGTCTTGATTCCTGTCTATCGTCTTTCACGCGATAATCCAATAAGACAAACGGTTGTCTGATTGTCATCTGGCCGCGCGCGAGCAATATAACAGGACGCCGCCTAAAGTTGTCAAGGATTATCTTCCACCCGTTAAAAGTCTGTAGCTTACAGGACAACCGTGTGTCTTATGGGGAAAAACCAATTCTTTGTCCTCGGAGATGCCACTTGGGGGTTCAGCCACGCGTTCGTGAGGGGGTCCGGCTATGCAGCAAGCCAAGGCCGAATCTGGGGTGACGCCTTCCTCTCCCATGGGATGGCGCTGTATCATTCGAAGGCGATGTGCGTAAAAAAAAACTCTGTGCCATGTTGCTGGCGTTCCTCCCCTCCCTCCCCCTCCTGTCCCAGGCTCCGGCTAACAATCAGGACCAGATAGCAGCGCATTCCCGGCTGGCCCAGCAATACCTGAACCAGCGGCGGCCCGACCTCGCCATCCCGGAACTCCAGGCGCTAGTCTCTCTCGAACCGCGAAACTTGGATGCACAAGGCAACCTGGGGGTTCTGCTCTTCTTTCAGGGTGACTATGCCAAGGCTGAGCCCCATCTGCGCGCCGCCCTCGAGATGCAGCCGAATCTGACGAAAATTCAAGCCCTGCTGGGTATGGCGGAGAAGCGCACCGGCGACAGTGCAAACGCTCGCACCCACCTGGAAGGCTCCTTTACCGCCGTGGACGAACCAAAATTAAAGGTGCAAATTGGCATGGAACTGGTTGAGCTGTATACCGCTAGCCAGGAACTGGATAAGGCCAGTGCGGTGGTAAATGCCATGCGCCAGGCCGACCCGGCCAATCCCGCCGTGCTCTACGCCGCCTACCGCGTGTATTCCGATCTGTCCGGAGAAGCCATGCTGAGCCTGGCGCTGGCCGCTCCGGAGTCGGCGCAGATGCATCAGGTGATGGCCCACGAAGAGGCAAGGCAAGGCAATAACGACGGTGCTCGCGTGCAATTCCAGAAAGCCCTCGCAATCGACCCTAAACTGCCAGGCATCCACTTCGAATTGGGAGAGCTGCTGAACCTCTCTCAGGATGCAAAGACCAAGGCGGAAGCGGAATCGGAGTATAAGGCAGCGGTCGCGGAGAACGCCCAGGACGAGAAGGCCGAAACCAGGCTGGGGGACATTGCCAGCCGCAAAGGAGATTCTGCTCAAGCCCTGCAGTACTACAACACCGCTCTCCGTTTGCAGCCGCAAGATGCGGAGGCCAACTTCGGGTTGGCCAAAACCTTGATTGCGATGAACGAGCAGGCGAAGGCATTGCCGATTCTCGAGCGAGCGGTGCAGCTTGAGCCCACCAACGCCGCTGCCCACTTTCGCCTAAGCACCATCTATCGTGAGATGGGACGTACCACCGACTCACAACATGAGGTCGAGGAGTACAAGAGATACAAGCTGATGAAGGAAAAGCTGGAGGCGGTCTTCAAAGAAATGCAGCTCCATCCGGCTGGGCTGCCCACCGAGGAGGAGACCAAGTAACAACCCTCAACACCAGCCCAAGGGAGATATGGATGCGAAGAGCCAGCCTGTTACGAAACCTGGCTCTTCTGTGCCTCTCGCTCGTAATCGTTTGCCCACCTTACGCCAGTCGAGCCCAGCATCCTGCCCCCCAACCCGTTAAGCAGGCGCCGTCGCCCAACCCGCAAATTCCCCAACTGGTCGACATCACCCGTTCCACGAAGATCCAATTCGATCATCTTTCTTCTCCTGCGAAAAAATACATTGTGGAGTCGATGAGCGGGGGAGTGGCGCTGATCGACTACGATCGTGACGGCTGGCCGGACATTTATTTCACCAATGCGCCGGGCATCGACATGGCGTTGGCCGGCCACAAAGCGCGCAGTGCGCTTTTCCATAACAACCACGACGGCACGTTTACGGATGTCACGGAAAAGGCCGGTGTCGGCTATCCCTGCTGGGCCATGGGGGCGTCCATTGGAGACTTTGATAATGACGGCTGGCCTGATCTGTTGGTCACTTGTTTTGGGGGGATCGTCCTTTACCACAACAACCACGATGGCACCTTCAGCAACGTGACCGCGGCGGCAGGGCTGGGCAAGGATTCCGGTTGGGCGACGGGGGCGGCTTTTGGTGACTACGACGGCGATGGCTGGCCCGACCTCTTTGTGGCACATTACGTGGATTTGGACCTTAAGGATCTGCCGGAATTCGGCTCCAAGCCGACGTGTCAGTACCACGGCATATCCGTGCAGTGCGGCCCCCGAGGACTAAAGGGATCTCCTGACGCGCTCTATCACAACAACGGCAATGGAACGTTTACCGAGGTTTCGAAAGCGGCTGGGGTGGACGATGCCCAGAAGTTTTTTGGGCTGACGGCGATTTGGTGCGATTTCAACAATGACGGCCGGTTGGATCTGTTTGTCGCTAATGATGGAGAGCCCAACTACCTCTATCGGAACGACGGTAACGGCCACTTTACCGACGTCGCGCTCGATGCTGGAGTCGCCGTTAACCTTGACGGCAGCGAACAGGCCAACATGGGCGTGGCTCTGGGTGACTATGAGCACAAGAGCCTATTCTCGCTCGCCATCACTCACTTCAGCGAGGAATATGCGGCGCTATACCGTAACAACGGCGGCCTCAACTTCACGGATGTCTCCTACACTGCCGGTATTGCCCGCGCTACAACGTCGTATGTGGGATGGGGAGATGCTTTCTTCGATCTGGATAACGATGGCTGGCCTGATCTGATCATGGTCAACGGGCACGTCTATCCGCAGGTGGATACGAAGGACATCGGCACCACCTTTCGCGAGCCGAAGCTCCTCTACCTCAACCAGCACGACGGGACATTTCGCGACATAAGCAAGCTTGCCGGTGCAGCGATTCAGATACCGCAGGTAAGCCGGGGGCTCGCGGTGGGCGACCTGTTCAATGATGGGCGCCTGGAGATCGTGATTGAGAACCTGGAAGGCGAACCAATGATCTTGCAGGCGCAGGGAGGACCACGGAACCATTGGGTCAACTTTGCACTGGAGGGGGCGAAAGGGAACCGGCTCGCGCTCAATGCGCGGTTACGCGCAACGGCAGGGGATCTTGTGCAGGTAGACCAGGTGCAGAGCGGGGGAAGCTATCTTTCCCAGAGCGATCTGAGGATCCACTTTGGCCTGGCTCAACACGAAAAGGTGGATAAACTTGAGATCTTTTGGCCCTCAGGCAAGGTGGAAACGTTGACCAATATAGGTGCAGACCACTTCTACCTTCTGAAAGAAGGCGAAGGGGCTCTTCCCGCGCGCAACGGTGCAGCGGGGCAGCCGCGAGGCCCTGGCGGCAACTGACCCGCCGCCGGTGCAGGCAGGTGCCGGCAAAGTATCCAGACAAACTATTGTTTAGAAGGGCCGCGGCTGATATTTTTATAGCCTAACCAGCACTTGCACGAATGAGGTTACGCCAGCGATGGGAAAGCGCACGCGGGACGATAGCCAGTCTGCCAGACCCGTCAGTCTCAAGACCCTTGCGGCTTATCTCAATCTTGATCCGACGACCATATCGGTCGTTCTGAACGATGTTCCAGGACGCTCCATTCCCGAAGCTACGCGGGAGCGAATCCGCAAGGCAGCGCTCAAATTCAACTACGAGCCGAGTTTCCTTGCACGATCCTTGAGAAATCGCCGCACCATGACCATCGGTATCCTGGTTCCAGTTCTGGCCGACGGCTATCACGCAGAGGTAATGACCGGCATTGGGGACAGGCTTCTCGATGAAAAGTATTTCTACTTCATCGCCCACCACCGGCACCGGCCTGACCTGATCGAGCAATACCCGCGCATGCTGATCAGCCGGGGTGCGGAGGGTCTGATAGCGATCGACACGAATTTAGTCCACAAGATTCCGCTGCCGGTGGTTGCGATTGCCGGCCACAAGCGCATGAGCGGAGTTACGAACGTCGTGCTCGATCATCGCCGTGCTGCGGAATTATCGCTTTGTCATCTGTACAACCTTGGCCACCGCACGATCGCCTTCATGCGGGGGCAGCCTTACAGCTCCGATTCCGACGCCAGGTGGCAAGGTATCGTTCAGGTGGCGCAGGATCTTGGTATCTCTATCCGGCCAGAATTGACCATCCAGCTGGAAAAGGACTTGACGTCGCCAGAGCTCGGCTATCCGGTCGTTCAGCAACTACTGGCTCACCATCGCAGCTTTACCGCGGTTCTCTCGTTCAATGACGTGGCGGCCATCGGTTGTATTCGCGCACTCCATGATTCCGGGCTAAGGGTCCCTGACGATGTGTCGGTAGTGGGCTTCGACGACATCAAAGAAGCAGCGTTCCAGACACCGAGTCTGACGACCATTCGCCAACCCCTCCATCAGATGGGCGAACTGGCCGTCGAATTACTGCTGCAGCAACTGCGCCCATCGGAGACCAAAGCTCCGGCCCAGGTAGCAGTGGAACCGGAACTGATCATCCGCGAATCAACCAGTCCTTCGCGGCAGAAACTGCGCAAGGCACCTTCGACAGGATCGACCAAACAACCGGTTCAGCATCGTTAGAGGTGTGTTCCGTGGGGGACGCAGTCCGACCGGTCTGCACAAACCAGCTCTCGACGGTCACGACGACGTGCTCAGGGGGCACCAGAGCACAGGCTTGGTGTGCAGGTGACTCACGTGCGCAGTTGCGTTGGGGAAGGGCGCACAGCAGGTCCCTCGGCTTGCCGAATTTCCTGTGGATCTCGGTGGCGTTGGCGAGCTTCATGCGGTTTTCTCCTACGGAAAACCGCACACGTGGCTGTGTATCGCATCAGCGTGGCAGGAAATTCGGCTTGCCGAATTTCCTGTGGACCTGGGTGGCGTTGGCGAGCTTCATGCGGTTTTCTCCTACGGAAAACCGCACACGTGGCTGTGTATCGCAGCAGCGTGGCAGGAAATTCGGCTTCGCTCGGGATGACAAGGGTGGGGTGGTGCTTCCGGATGAATTGGCTAGTGGCTGAAAGAATCATGGGCCCTCGGGATGACAAGTAGGTCGCGCATTCTACTGCACCTCGATCAGCGCCTTCGCAGCACGCAATGCTTCCCGGGGATTTAGGACTCTTCTTTTCCTTGTTAAGCACCGACACTGTGTCTAATAGGTGAATGCGAAATATCAAAGCAGCACCAAGGTAACCAGCAATATTGATTCGAACTACAACGCCTTCATCGCGAAAATTCGAAATCACTCTCTGCGCAGCATTCAGTTGACGTGAACTGAACCTGGTCGCACGCCTTGGATTTTGCCGCGAATATGGGGGTGCCGCGTGAAGTTCGTCCGCATCTATCCCGTGCATGCTCTCAGTGACGAAAAAGCGCGTATTCTGGATGCCCAAGGATGAAACGCCGAGGGAGAAGCCATGAACCTGACGGAAGAGCCTCAAGTCGTAACCTGGCCGGAAACACACTATGTGTTCGTCGAGAGAGTAGGACCGTTCCAAACCAATGCTCCCCAGGCCTGGAAGAGCCTACATGCGTTCATTGCCGAAATTGCGGAGCACAATGAGATCACTGGATACATGAGCCTCTACAAAGTGGGGCCGATGATATACCGGGCTGGAGTCTCCGTCGCCGCCCATCCTGCAGTGTTGCCCGAAGGCCTCGGTTATACCCAATTCAGCGGGGGCAAGTACAGCCGCTTTGTGTTGACTGGTCCTTACTCTGACCTGGGCCCGGCCAGCGGCCGGGTGATGCAGATTATTTCCGAGACCAAGCTTCCGGTAAGGGATGACTACTTCATCGAGAACTATCGCAACGATCCGAGAACTACACCGGAAGCGGAATTGATCACCGAGATCCTGGTTCCCACGGTTTAGATTGCCAGATGTGTTGACGATCAAGAGCTGTGGCCGGCGCACTGCAGCACGCCGAGGTATGCGCTCCAGGGGCCCACAGTTTCACGGTACTGGTGAGCCATGACCCTGGAGATTTGATGCAAATGCGTCAGGTCGTGCGTTACCCAGGTGGCCAGCAGCTGGGACAGAGTAACTACTCCAAAGGCAGGATGTTGGCCACGCCGTTGAAGGTCCGCGGGCTGCAGATCCAAGGCCCGCAGTTGCTCCAGGTTCTCTGATCGCAAATGAGCAAATTCATCCAGCAACTGCCCCAGGGACTTACCCTGGGTCTCTCGAGCCATTCCCCAACGATCAAAAGGCGGAAACGTCTGGGCCTCTCCAAACTGCAGCACCATTCTGACCCGTGGCATCCAGTCCGTGCGTTCGGCATGAATCAGATGGCCCACGACATCGAACGCGCTCCAGGTGTTTTCGCCTTCATTGCGCGACGTCCATATTTCCGGTAGTTCACGCAAAAGCGCGTTGAGGGCGCCCGGGGTGCGGGTGAGAAGTGAGAGTGTGTCCTGCAAATCATGTTCCATGGGGTTCCCCAATTTCTCAGCGTTGTTAGTTCCCTAACGAACTCGTCGCGAAGAAGACGATTCGTTGTCCCACAACTTCATCAATTGAGACTATAAATGGGTCGAATGCCATTCCATTTTCATAGTTCCGTAATGAACGGATCCGCTGGCGTGGCGTGATGGATTGCGACACTAACTTGCCTTCAGGGGTGACGATGAAGAGAAGAGATCTGCTGCAAGGGCTGGCGGCTCTGGTTCCTGCCTCCTCCGTGTTGGGACACTACACAGCGCTGGCGGCTCCGTTGCGTAAGAAGGTGAAGATCACCGATTTGAAAGTGATGGTCGTTGGCAAGCCTGGAGGCAATACCCTGGTCCGCATCGATACCGATGCGGGCGTTAGTGGATACGGCGAGGCCTATTGGGGATTCGGCATCAAAGATGTGATGCTGGGGTATCTGCGAGATACCGTCATCGGTCAGGATCCATTGGACATCGACCCGCTATACACCCAGATGATCCTGCGTACGGGGGGTGCGGGCGCGATTGGCGGCGTAACCATTACCGCGATCAGCGGAGTGGAAATTGCACTTTGGGATCTTGCCGGAAAACTTCTCGGAGTGCCTGTCTGCAAGCTATTAGGCGGCCAATACCGCAGCGGCGTGCGGGCCTACCTTACGACCAGTCCGGCGGATTTTCTTGACCCCGCTTCCTGCCGTGAGTGGGCGGCGATGGTCAAGGAACACCGCTATGGATTTGAAGCGGTCAAGACCGATATCCGGCGCGCCGGCGATCCCTACGGCCTTATCCCGGCAGACGCCCGCTTTAACAGCCGGCAGCTGAGCCTGCATGATTTAGAAATCAATGCCAAAGGCTTTGCCAACGTGCGCGAGGCGCTTGGCGACCGCTACGAAATCGCTATCCACTGTCATTGGGAACTGGACATGTCGGATGCGCTGAACCTGGCGCGCGCCGTTGCTCCCATTCAGCCTATGTGGCTTGAGGATCCGATGGATCCTGACTTCTCCGAGTCCTGGGTCAAGCTGACGGAAGAATCTCCAGTACCCATCCTTACCGGCGAGAACCTGTACACGCGACGCGGCTTTATGCCGTTCATCGTCCACCAGGGCTGCAAGATTGTGCAGATCGATATACCTAAATCCGGGGGGCTGCTGGAATCGAAAAAGATTGCGGATCTGGCGGACATCTTCAATATTCCCGTGTCCGCGCATAACGCGATTGGTCCCCTGGGCGCGATTGCGTCGGCGCATTGCGCAGCCGCCATCCGTGATTTCAAAATGCACGAATTGGCGCTTAGCCCTCCGCTCGGGCCGCAGGCTTCCAAGACCCATGAACTCCCCTGGGGGTTCTACCAGGGCGACCCCTCGCTCACCTGGGAACAATTTGTTTTGCATGATGGACCACTGGTCAAAGACGGCAGAATTCAAGTGCCGGATAAGCCCGGCCTGGGAGTGGAGCCGAATCCTGACTACGTGCGCGCCCATCTTGCGCCGGGCGAGGTGTGGTGGGGTTAGTTAAGGCCAAGTACTTTCTGTTCGCATCGGTATTGGAGCCACAGCAACACAAAACCGATCAGGGAAATCAGGAAGTCCGTATAGAGGATTACGCAGAAGCTGAAACACTTTAGCGCACTTTGCCCGCGGAGTGGTCAAGAATGACGTCGGAGAGCACGGCGGTATCCGTTGTGGCGGGTAGATGCGAGCAGAAGCCCACGCCTACATAAAATGGCTGGTCAAAGTGCAAATTGATAGGTGGGCCAAGCTGGTGCATGGGTTCGCCCTGCAGGCTGACGAAAATCGCGATGGCATCACCATGCTTTTCGATTCCGATGCGCTTCGCTTTGACCCCGGCGAGTGTTCCGCCGAAGCGATACTGCATGTCCTTGATGAGCGCCCCCTTGTCCGGACGCCACGCCAGATGGATCATACCCACCCCGTGCTCGCCGATCATGGCTTCTTTGGAGTCGTCTTCGAGATTCTGGCGAATCACCAGGACTACTTTGCGATCGCCATAGCCCTTCGGGTCAGGGAAGGTGACGTTGGCCGTGAGCGAAACATCGCCGGACATTCGCTTCCACAAAAAACGAAACTCATCGCGCGAGTACCAGATGTTGTAACCAGCAGAGTTGATGGTGTACTGCCTGGTCGCCGGATCATAACTAGCGCTCCCCGGCACAACCGCGCTGCCGATATCCGATTGGCCCTGAAAGATGCCGATCGGCGTTTCAAAATTCGTGCTCGGCCGATGAAAATCTGGCGGTGGTGGGATCTGGACATGTGTAGAGGAGCCCGGCTGCGCCCAGTCCGGCACGGCGGGCGCTTGTGCGTCCAGTAGCTGGGGTGTGGCGCACAGCAGCAGGATGAACATTGAGATTCGGCCAGAGCGCGTGATGGCGAAACGGGTGTAATTTCCCATAGCAATGCACTCTAGCAGAGTCGGAGGAGGAACATGTTTTGGATGGCGCTCGCTGAAAAACAAGTCAGCTATCAGAGCAGGTCTCGATCAGTCACGCGGTGATGACTGAGAAATCAGAGCTGTCCAAATTAGCGAACAAGTCGGGTTGGTGTGCAGGTGACTCACTTGCGCAGTTGCGTTCAGGAAAGGCACACAGCAGGTCCCTCGGCTTCCTCCGGATTTCCTGTCAGGCTTCGGGGTGTCGATAGATCTCATGCCGCTTTCCTTACTGAAAGCCGCATACGTGGCCGTTGATTAGAGCAGCGTAGCAGGAAATCCGGAGTTCGCTCCCACGGCACGCCGGGGCAGGCGGGATGACAAGGATGGGGTGGTGCTTCCAGGAGTAATTGGCTGGTGGCTGAAAGAATCACAAGCCCTTGGGATGACCAGTAGGGCGCACATTCCAGCTAAACTCCACCGCGCTTCTTACTACTTCTGTGCGGGGGTGATCACGATGTTGCGGAAAGCGACGCGTCCTTTTTCGGTGCCCTGCAGGTAGATGGGGCCAGGCAATCCCTCGTTACTGTCCAGAGCTCCCCCTGTGATCCCACTAATTTCTTTATGATCGATAACCGTCAGGCCATTCTGAACGACGGTGACCGTGCGTCCTACCAGGGTTATATCGAAGGTCTGCCATTGATCGGCCTTACGCTGTTGTTCGGGGATTGGGTCCAGGAATCCGTAGACTCCGCCTGTGTGATGGCTTGGCGGCTCTGCTGCCGAGTCGGTTTCTATTTGAACCTCATAGCGCCCCCGCAAGAAAGCGCCGCTGTTCGCATTGTGTCCAGCGTTGAATTCCAGGTGTAACTTGAAATCGAAGAACTTCGGAATACTGATCAGCTCTGATCCATGACCATTGCTGACTAGAGTCCCGTCTACGACCTCCCAACTCTTCTTGCTGGGATCGCTTAACCTCCATCCCGCAAGATCTTTGCCGTTGAATAAATTAACAGGTTTGCCCCATTGAGGATTCTTTGTCTCGCTCAGCCCCGGGGCGCGCCGCCCAAGCAGTTGCCAGGTGTGATGGGCATTCGTAACCGTCCCCACCATTCGCCCTGCAGCCAACTTGGCCTTGTACGTCGTATCGGCATCAAAACCTGACTCGTCCTTGGGCGAAACGAATTCGAGTTCACCATTCTTAATGGCGGCTTGCTTGAGTGGCGTAGCGTGGTCGGTTGGGCCCACCAGGACTACCTTGAGCTGGCCATGGTCGTCAGAGACCTCGATCCAGGAGGGCAAATTCGTTGCCGTTCCTTTTAGCGTAAGGTCCCAGCGCCCAGAGAATGGTCCGCTCACATCCTGAGCGCGGATATTAGATACGACGGTACTCATCCCAATTGCAACAATCAGCTGTGGTAAGAGCATCCTCGTTACAGCAGGTCGCCACATTGTCATCTCCTCTGCTTCACCTCAGCTTGCCACTTTGCACGAACGAGCTGCGTTGTTGCGGGGGCCTGGCGTGTAAGGCCTGGCGCCGGGCACTTTGCGCGCGGCAATGTTCAGCCGTTTTTGGTAAACGTCACAAAGTGCCACCACCTCCACGTCGGCCTTCATTTGCCGTTGCTGAAGCACCAGGCTGAGGAGGTCTCTTCCGCGGGCGCCTATCCCGATCATGCCTACATTGACACGATCATTCGCTCCCAATACTCGGGCCCAGGCGGGAACGGCAAGCATTGGTGCGCCAGCGGTTGTCTTAAGAAAGCTGCGTCTGGAGATACTGCCGGGAGACGAGTCTCCAGCTGAATTCAGTGACACATCCTCAGGAAGGAGCATGAATTCTCCAGGTTTCCGACTTTTAGGAAATCGGTTACCTTAAGCGATTATGACTCTACCATAGTAAAAAGAATTCTTGTTAAGAACGCAGTTCAGGCCGCATGCTTCAGCCTGCATTAGCTCTTTGGAACAGCTCCGAAAGATTGGTTAAGGGAGCAGTCATGGCTTACACAATGCGAGATGTGGCGAAGCGAGCCGCGGTTTCGCCGGCAACCGTATCTCGCGTTCTGAACCAGACGCATTACCGCTCCGCGGCAACAGAGAAGCG
>CAWGPA010000022.1:0-45373 GCA_963824325.1 uncultured Acidobacteriaceae bacterium
AGTGCAAACGCTCGCACCCACCTGGAAGGCTCCTTTACCGCCGTGGACGAACCAAAATTAAAGGTGCAAATTGGCATGGAACTGGTTGAGCTGTATACCGCTAGCCAGGAACTGGATAAGGCCAGTGCGGTGGTAAATGCCATGCGCCAGGCCGACCCGGCCAATCCCGCCGTGCTCTACGCCGCCTACCGCGTGTATTCCGATCTGTCCGGAGAAGCCATGCTGAGCCTGGCGCTGGCCGCTCCGGAGTCGGCGCAGATGCATCAGGTGATGGCCCACGAAGAGGCAAGGCAAGGCAATAACGACGGTGCTCGCGTGCAATTCCAGAAAGCCCTCGCAATCGACCCTAAACTGCCAGGCATCCACTTCGAATTGGGAGAGCTGCTGAACCTCTCTCAGGATGCAAAGACCAAGGCGGAAGCGGAATCGGAGTATAAGGCAGCGGTCGCGGAGAACGCCCAGGACGAGAAGGCCGAAACCAGGCTGGGGGACATTGTCAGCCGCAAAGGAGATTCTGCTCAAGCCCTGCAGTACTACAACACCGCTCTCCGTTTGCAGCCGCAAGATGCGGAGGCCAACTTCGGGTTGGCCAAAACCTTGATTGCGATGAACGAGCAGGTGAAGGCATTGCCGATTCTCGAGCGAGCGGTGCAGCTTGAGCCCACCAACGCCGCTGCCCACTTTCGCCTAAGCACCATCTATCGTGAGATGGGACTATACCACCGACTCACAACATGAGGTCGAGGAGTACAAGAGATACAAGTGATGAAGGAAAAGCTGGAGGCGGTCTTCAAAGAAATGCAGCTCCATCCGGCTGGGCTGCCCACCGAGGAGGAGACCAAGTAACAACCCTCAACACCAGCCCAAGGGAGATATGGATGCGAAGAGCCAGCCTGTTACGAAACCTGGCTCTTCTGTGCCTCTCGCTCGTAATCGTTTGCCCACCTTACGCCAGTCGAGCCCAGCATCCTGCCCCCCAACCCGTTAACAGGCGCCGTCGCCCAACCCGCAAATTCCCGAGCTGGTCGACATCACCCATTCCACGAAGATCCAATTCGATCATCTTTCTTCTCCTGCGAAAAAATACATTGTGGAGTCGATGAGCGGGGGAGTGGCGCTGATCGACTACGATCGTGACGGCTGGCCGGACATTTATTTCACCAATGCGCCGGGCATCGACATGGCGTTGGCCGGCCGCAAAGCGCGCAGTGCGCTTTTCCATAACAACCACGACGGCACGTTTACGGATGTCACGGAAAAGGCCGGTGTCGGCTATCCCTGCTGGGCCATGGGGGCGTCCATTGGAGACTTTGATAATGACGGCTGGCCTGATCTGTTGGTCACTTGTTTTGGGGGGATCGTCCTTTACCACAACAACCACGATGGCACCTTCAGCAACGTGACCGCGGCGGCAGGGCTGGGCAAGGATTCCGGTTGGGCGACGGGGGCGGCTTTTGGTGACTACGACGGCGATGGCTGGCCCGACCTCTTTGTTGCACATTACGTGGATTTGGACCTTAAGGATCTGCCGGAATTCGGCTCCAAGCCGACGTGTCAGTACCACGGCATATCCGTGCAGTGCGGCCCCCGAGGACTAAAGGGATCTCCTGACGCGCTCTATCACAACAACGGCAATGGAACGTTTACCGAGGTTTCGAAAGCGGCTGGGGTGGACGATGCCCAGAAGTTTTTTGGGCTGACGGCGATTTGGTGCGATTTCAACAATGACGGCCGGTTGGATCTGTTTGTCGCTAATGATGGAGAGCCCAACTACCTCTATCGGAACGACGGTAACGGCCACTTTACCGACGTCGCGCTCGATGCTGGAGTCGCCGTTAACCTTGACGGCAGCGAACAGGCCAACATGGGCGTGGCTCTGGGTGACTATGAGCACAAGAGCCTATTCTCGCTCGCCATCACTCACTTCAGCGAGGAATATGCGGCGCTATACCGTAACAACGGCGGCCTCAACTTCACGGATGTCTCCTACACTGCCGGTATTGCCCGCGCTACAACGTCGTATGTGGGATGGGGAGATGCTTTCTTCGATCTGGATAACGATGGCTGGCCTGATCTGATCATGGTCAACGGGCACGTCTATCCGCAGGTGGATACGAAGGACATCGGCACCACCTTTCGCGAGCCGAAGCTCCTCTACCTCAACCAGCACGACGGGACATTTCGCGACATAAGCAAGCTTGCCGGTGCAGCGATTCAGATACCGCAGGTAAGCCGGGGGCTCGCGGTGGGCGACCTGTTCAATGATGGGCGCCTGGAGATCGTGATTGAGAACCTGGAAGGCGAACCAATGATCTTGCAGACGCAGGGAGGACCACGCAACCATTGGGTCAACTTTGCACTGGAGGGGGCGAAAGGGAACCGGCTCGCGCTCAATGCGCGGTTACGCGCAACGGCAGGGGATCTTGTGCAGGTAGACCAGGTGCAGAGCGGGGGAAGCTATCTTTCCCAGAGCGATCTGAGGATCCACTTTGGCCTGGCTCAACACGAAAAGGTGGATAAACTTGAGATCTTTTGGCCCTCAGGCAAGGTGGAAACGTTGACCAATATAGGTGCAGACCACTTCTACCTTCTGAAAGAAGGCGAAGGGGCTCTTCCCGCGCGCAACGGTGCAGCGGGGCAGCCGCGAGGCCCTGGCGGCAACTGACCCGCCGCCGGTGCAGGCGGGTGCCGGCAAAGTATCCAGACAAACTATTGTTTAGAAGGGCCGCGGCTGATATTTTTAAAGCCTAACCAGCACTTGCACCAATGAGGTTACGCCAGCGATGGGAAAGCGCACGCGGGACGATAGCCAGTCTGCCAGACCCGTCAGTCTCAAGACCCTTGCGGCTTATCTCAATCTTGATCCGACGACCATATCGGTCGTTCTGAACGATGTTCCAGGACGCTCCATTCCCGAAGCTACGCGGGAGCGAATCCGCAAGGCAGCGCTCAAATTCAACTACGAGCCGAGTTTCCTTGCACGATCCTTGAGAAATCGCCGCACCATGACCATCGGTATCCTGGTACCAGTTCTGGCCGACGGCTATCACGCAGAGGTAATGACCGGCATTGGGGACAGGCTTCTCGATGAAAAGTATTTCTACTTCATCGCCCACCACCGGCACCGGCCTGACCTGATCGAGCAATACCCACGCATGCTGATCAGCCGGGGTGCGGAGGGTCTGATAGCGATCGACACGAATTTAGTCCACAAGATTCCGCTGCCGGTGGTTGCGATTGCGGGCCACAAGCGCATGAGCGGAGTTACGAACGTCGTGCTCGATCATCGCCGTGCTGCGGAATTATCGCTTTGTCATCTGTACAACCTTGGCCACCGCACGATCGCCTTCATGCGCGGGCAGCCTTACAGCTCCGATTCCGACGCCAGGTGGCAAGGTATCGTTCAGGTGGCGCAGGATCTTGGTATCTCTATCCGGCCAGAATTGACCATCCAGCTGGAAAAGGACTTGACGTCGCCAGAGCTCGGCTATCCCGTCGTTCAGCAACTACTGGCTCACCATCGCAGCTTTACCGCGGTTCTCTCGTTCAATGACGTGGCGGCCATCGGTTGTATTCGCGCACTCCATGATTCCGGGCTAAGGGTCCCTGACGATGTGTCGGTAGTGGGCTTCGACGACATCAAAGAAGCAGCGTTCCAGACACCGAGTCTGACGACCATTCGCCAACCCCTCCATCAGATGGGCGAACTGGCCGTCGAATTACTGCTGCAGCAACTGCGCCCTTCGGAGACCAAAGCTCCGGCCCAGGTAGCAGTGGAACCGGAACTGATCATCCGCGAATCAACCAGTCCTTCGCGGCAGAAACTGCGCAAGGCAACTTCGACAGGATCGACCAAACAATCGGTTCAGCATCGTTAGAGGTGTGTTCCGTGGGGGTCGCAGTCCGACCGGTCTGGAAAAACCAGCTCTCGACGGTCACGACGACGTGCTCAGGGGGCACCAGAGCACAGGCTTGGTGTGCAGGTGACTCACGTGCGCAGTTGCGTTGGGGAAGGGCGCACAGCAGGTCCCTCGGCTTGCCGAATTTCCTGTGGATCTCGGTGGCGTTGGCGAGCTTCATGCGGTTTTCTCCTACGGAAAACCGCACACGTGGCTGTGTATCGCATCAGCGTGGCAGGAAATTCGGCTTGCCGAATTTCCTGTGGACCTCGGTGGCGTTGGCGAGCTTCATGCGGTTTTCTCCTACGGAAAACCGCACACGTGGCTGTGTATCGCATCAGCGTGGCAGGAAATTCGGCTTCGCTCGGGATGACAAGGGTGGGGTGGTGCTTCCGGATGAATTGGCTAGTGGCTGAAAGAATCATGGGCCCTCGGGATGACAAGTAGGTCGCGCATTCTACTGCACCTCGATCAGCGCCTTCGCAGCACGCAATGCTTCCCGGGGATTTAGGACTCTTCTTTTCCTTGTTAAGCACCGACACTGTGTCTAATAGGTGAATGCGAAATATCAAAGCAGCACCAAGGTAACCAGCGATATTAATTCGAACTACAACGCCTTCATCGCGAAAATTCGAAATCACTCTCTGCGCAGCATTCAGTTGACGTGAACTGAACTGGTCGCACGCCTTGGATTTTGCCGCGAATATGGGGGTGCCGCGTGAAGTTCGTCCGCATCTATCCCGTGCATGCTCTCAGTGACGAAAAAGCGCGTATTCTGGATGCCCAAGGATGAAACGCCGAGGGAGAAGCCATGAACCTGACGGAAGAGCCTCAAGTCGTAACCTGGCCGGAAACACACTATGTGTTCGTCGAGAGAGTAGGACCGTTCCAAACCAATGCTCCCCAGGCCTGGAAGAGCCTACATGCGTTCATTGCCGAAATTGCGGAGCACAATGAGATCACTGGATACATGAGCCTCTACAAAGTGGGGCCGATGATATACCGGGCTGGAGTCTCCGTCGCCGCCCATCCTGCAGTGTTGCCCGAAGGCCTCGGTTATACCCAATTCAGCGGGGGCAAGTACAGCCGCTTTGTGTTGACTGGTCCTTACTCTGACCTGGGCCCGGCCAGCGGCCGGGTGATGCAGATTATTTCCGAGACCAAGCTTCCGGTAAGGGATGACTACTTCATCGAGAACTATCGCAACGATCCGAGAACTACACCGGAAGCGGAATTGATCACCGAGATCCTGGTTCCCACGGTTTAGATTGCCAGATGTGTTGACGATCAAGAGCTGTGGCCGGCGCACTGCAGCACGCCGAGGTATGCGCTCCAGGGGCCCACAATTTCACGGTACTGGTGAGCCATGACCCTGGAGATTTGATGCAAATGCGTCAGGTCGTGCGTTACCCAGGTGGCCAGCAGCTGGGACAGAGTAACTACTCCAAAGGCAGGATGTTGGCCACGCCGTTGAAGGTCCGCGGGCTGCAGATCCAAGGCCCGCAGTTGCTCCAGGTTCTCTGATCGCAAATGAGCAAATTCATCCAGCAACTGCCCCAGGGACTTACCCTGGGTCTCTCGAGCCATTCCCCAACGATCAAAAGGCGGAAACGTCTGGGCCTCTCCAAACTGCAGCACCATTCTGACCCGTGGCATCCAGTCCGTGCGTTCGGCATGAATCAGATGGCCCACGACATCGAACGCGCTCCAGGTGTTTTCGCCTTCATTGCGCGACGTCCATATTTCCGGCAGTTCACGCAAAAGCGCGTTGAGGGCGCCCGGGGTGCGGGTGAGAAGTGACAGTGTGTCCTGCAGATCATGTTCCATGGGGTTCCCCAATTTCTCAGCGTTGTTAGTTCCCTAACGAACTCGTCGCGAAGAAGACGATTCGTTGTCCCACAACTTCATCAATTGAGACTATAAATGGGTCGAATGCCATTCCATTTTCATAGTTCCGTAATGAACGGATCCGCTGGCGTGGCGTGACGGATTGTGACACCAACCTGCCTTCAGAGGTGACGATGAAAAGAAGAGATCTGCTGCAAGGGCTGGCGGCTCTGGTTCCTGCCTCCGCTGTCTTGGGACACTACACAGTGCTGGCGGCTCCGTTGCGTAAGAAGGTGAAGATCACCGATTTGAAAGTGATGGTCGTTGGCAAGCCTGGAGGCAATACCCTGGTCCGCATCGATACCGATGCGGGCGTTAGTGGATACGGCGAGGCCTATTGGGGCTTCGGCATCAAAGATGTGATGCTGGGGTATCTGCGAGATACCGTCATCGGTCAGGATCCATTGGACATCGACCCGCTATACACCCAGATGATCCTGCGTACGGGGGGTGCGGGCGCGATTGGCGGCGTAACCATTACCGCGATCAGCGGAGTGGAAATTGCACTTTGGGATCTTGCCGGAAAACTTCTCGGAGTGCCTGTCTGCAAGCTATTGGGTGGCCAATACCGCAGCGGCGTGCGGGCCTACCTTACGACCAGCCCGGCGGATTTTCTTGACCCTGCTTCCTGCCGTGAGTGGGCGGCGATGGTCAAGGAACACCGCTATGGATTTGAAGCGGTAAAGACCGATATCCGGCGCGCCGGCGATCCCTACGGCCTTATCCCGGCAGACGCCCGCTTTAACAGCCGGCAGCTGAGCCTGCATGATTTAGAAATCAATGCCAAAGGCTTTGCCAACGTGCGCGAGGCGCTTGGCGACCGCTACGAAATCGCTATCCACTGTCATTGGGAACTGGACATGTCGGATGCGCTGAACCTGGCGCGCGCCGTTGCTCCCATTCAGCCTATGTGGCTTGAGGATCCGATGGATCCTGACTTCTCCGAGTCCTGGGTCAAGCTGACGGAAGAATCTCCAGTACCCGTCCTTACCGGCGAGAACCTGTACACGCGACGTGGCTTTATGCCGTTCATCGTCCACCAGGGCTGCAAGATTGTGCAGATCGATATACCTAAATCCGGGGGGCTGCTGGAATCGAAAAAGATTGCGGATCTGGCGGACATCTTCAATATTCCCGTGTCCGCGCATAACGCGATTGGTCCCCTGGGCGCGATTGCGTCGGCGCATTGCGCAGCCGCCATCCGTGATTTCAAAATGCACGAATTGGCGCTTAGCCCTCCGCTCGGGCCGCAGGCTTCCAAGACCCATGAACTCCCCTGGGGGTTCTACCAGGGCGATCCCTCGCTCACCTGGGAACAATTTGTTTTGCATGATGGACCACTGGTCAAAGACGGCAGAATTCAAGTGCCGGATAAGCCCGGCCTGGGAGTGGAGCCGAATCCTGACTACGTGCGCGCCCATCTTGCGCCGGGCGAGGTGTGGTGGGGTTAGTGAAGGCCAAGTACTTTCTGTTCGCATCGGTATTGTAGCCACAGCAACACAAACCGATCAGGGAAATCAGGAAGTCCGTATAGAGGATTACGCAGAAGCTGAAACACTTTAGCGCACTTTGCCCGCGGTGTGGTCAAGAATGACGTCGGAGAGCACGGCGGTATCCGTTGTGGCGGGTAGATGCGAGCAGAAGCCCACGCCTACATAAAATGGCTGGTCAAAGTGCAAATTGATAGGTGGGCCAAGCTGGTGCATGGGTTCGCCCTGCAGGCTGACGAAAATCGCGATGGCATCACCATGCTTTTCGATTCCGATGCGCTTCGCTTTGACCCCGGCGAGTGTTCCGCCGAAGCGATACTGCATGTCCTTGATGAGCGCCCCCTTGTCCGGACGCCACGCCAGATGGATCATACCCACCCCGTGCTCGCCGATCATGGCTTCTTTGGAGTCGTCTTCGAGATTCTGGCGAATCACCAGGACTACTTTGCGATCGCCATAGCCCTTCGGGTCAGGGAAGGTGACGTCGGCCGCGAGCGAAACATCGCCGGACATTCGCTTCCACAAAAAACGAAACTCATCGCGCGAGTACCAGATGTTGTAACCAGCAGAGTTGATGGTGTACTGCCTGGTCGCCGGATCATAACTAGCGCTCCCCGGCACAACCGCGCTGCCGATATCCGATTGGCCCTGAAAGATGCCGATCGGCGTTTCAAAATTCGTGCTCGGCCGATGAAAATCTGGCGGTGGTGGGATCTGGACATGTGTAGAGGAGCCCGGCTGCGCCCAGTCCGGCACGGCGGGCGCTTGTGCGTCCAGTAGCTGGGGTGTGGCGCACAGCAGCAGGATGAATATTGAGATTCGGCCAGAGCGCGTGATGGCGAAACGGGCGTAATTTCCCATAGCAATGCACTCTAGCAGAGTCGGAGGAGGAACATGGTTTGGATGGCGCTCGCTGAAAACAAGTCAGCTATCAGAGCAGGTCTCGATCAGTCACGCGGCGATGGCTGAGAAATCAGAGCTGTCCAAATTAGCGAACAAGTCGGGTTGGTGTGCAGGTGACTCACTTGCGCAGTTGCGTTCAGGAAAGGCACACAGCAGGTCCCTCGGCTTCCTCCGGATTTCCTGTCAGGCTTCGGGGTGTCGATAGATCTCATGCCGCTTTCCTTACTGAAAGCCGCATACGTGGCCGTTGATTAGAGCAGCGTAGCAGGAAATCCGGAGTTCGCTCCCACGGCACGCCGGGGCAGGCGGGATGACAAGGATGGGGTGGTGCTTCCAGGAGTAATTGGCTGGTGGCTGAAAGAATCACAAGCCCTTGGGATGACCAGTAGGGCGCACATTCCAGCTAAACTCCACCGCGCTTCTTACTACTTCTGTGCGGGGGTGATCACGATGTTGCGGAAAGCGACGCGTCCTTTTTCGGTGCCCTGCAGGTAGATGGGGCCAGGCAATCCCTCGTTACTGTCCAGAGCTCCCCCTGTGATCCCACTAATTTCTTTATGATCGATAACCGTCAGGCCATTCTGAACGACGGTGACCGTGCGTCCTACCAGGGTTATATCGAAGGTCTGCCATTGATCGGCCTTACGCTGTTGTTCGGGGATTGGGTCCAGGAATCCGTAGACTCCGCCTGTGTGATGGCTTGGCGGCTCTGCTGCCGAGTCGGTTTCTATTTGAACCTCATAGCGCCCCCGCAAGAAAGCGCCGCTGTTCGCATTGTGTCCAGCGTTGAATTCCAGGTGTAACTTGAAATCGAAGAACTTCGGAATACTGATCAGCTCTGATCCATGACCATTGCTGACTAGAGTCCCGTCTACGACCTCCCAACTCTTCTTGCTGGGATCGCTTAACCTCCATCCCGCAAGATCTTTGCCGTTGAATAAATTAACAGGTTTGCCCCATTGAGGATTCTTTGTCTCGCTCAGCGCCGGGGCGCGCCGCCCAAGCAGTTGCCAGGTGTGATGGGCATTCGTAACCGTCCCCACCATTCGCCCTGCAGCCAACTTGGCCTTGTACGTCGTATCGGCATCAAAACCTGACTCGTCCTTGGGCGAAACGAATTCGAGTTCACCATTCTTAATGGCGGCTTGCTTGAGTGGCGTAGCGTGGTCGGTTGGGCCCACCAGGACTACCTTGAGCTGGCCATGGTCGTCAGAGACCTCGATCCAGGAGGGCAAATTCGTTGCCGTTCCTTTTAGCGTAAGGTCCCAGCGCCCAGAGAATGGTCCGCTCACATCCTGAGCGCGGATATTAGATACGACGGTACTCATCCCAATTGCAACAATCAGCTGTGGTAAGAGCATCCTCGTTACAGCAGGTCGCCACATTGTCATCTCCTCTGCTTCACCTCAGCTTGCCACTTTGCACGAACGAGCTGCGTTGTTGCGGGGGCCTGGCGTGTAAGGCTTGGCGCCGGGCACTTTGCGCGCGGCAATGTTCAGCCGTTTTTGGTAAACGTCACAAAGTGCCACCACCTCCACGTCGGCCTTCATTTGCCGTTGCTGAAGCACCAGGCTGAGGAGGTCTCTTCCGCGGGCGCCTATCCCGATCATGTCTACATTGACACGATCATTCGCTCCCAATACTCGGGCCCAGGCGGGAACGGCAAGCATTGGTGCGCCAGCGGTTGTCTTAAGAAAGCTGCGTCTGGAGATACTGCCGGGAGACGAGTCTCCAGCTGAATTCAGTGACACATCCTCAGGAAGGAGCATGAATTCTCCAGTTTTCCGACTTTTAGGAAATCGGTTACCTTAAGCGATTATGACTCTACCATAGTAAAAAGAATTCTTGTCAAGAACGCAGTTCAGGCCGCATGCTTCAGCCTGCATTAGCTCTTTGGAACAGCTCCGAAAGATTGGTTAAGGGAGCAGTCATGGCTTACACAATGCGAGATGTGGCGAAGCGAGCCGGGGTTTCGCCGGCAACCGTATCTCGCGTTCTGAACCAGACGCATTACCGCTCCGCGGCAACAGAGAAGCGTGTTCTGCAGGTAGTGCACGAACTCAAGTACTACAAGAACGTCCATGCCCGTAGGCTGTCGACTGGCGAGAGCGACCTGTTTGGGCTGGTTATTTCCGAGATTGCCAATCCCTTTTTTGCAGAAGTCATCAGGGGGTTCCAGGGCGCGGCTTGGGACCTTGGCTTTGACGTCCTTCTATTCAATACCGAATACATCGAAACCCGCACCCAATCGGTGATTCGGAAGCTCGTTGAAAGTGACGTCCGCGGTGTTGCCATCATGACATCTTCCATCGAGAACCACATGGCTGCGGCTCTGACCGAAGCGGGCATTGGGGTCGTATTCCAGAATCTGGGACGCGCCGGCAGGCTGATCAGCAATGTCTCGATTGACTATGAGCGGGGTATTCTTCAGGCAATCGAACATGTTGCAGCTCTGGGTCATCGGCGCGCGGCCGTCATCAGCGGCCCGGCGACTAACAGAACCGCGGTACACATCCGGGAAGCTCTCATCGCCGGGCTGACTCGAAGGGGGATGGACCCGCTGCTCACGACTAACAGCGACTATCGTGTGGATGCGGGAGCTTCGGCTGTGCGTGAGATTCTCTCCGCTGCTTCGATTCCGACAGTGATTTTTTGTGGGAGCGATCTCATTGCTCTGGGTGCCATGACTGCGCTTGAAGAGGCCGGCGTCAACATTCCAGAGGATGTTTCGATTGTCGGCATCGATGACATATCGTTTGCATGTCTGGCGCGCCCACCGTTGACGACCATTCGTGTTCCTCGGGAGAGCCTCGGAGTAACCGCCTTCGAGGCGTTGCAACGAATGCTAAAGCTCAAGCGACAGAGAGGATCGGAGTATTCGTTGGAAACCGAGCTGGTGATCCGCAAATCTACTGCTCCGGCGCCAAAGCGGAAGTTGCGGCTTGAAAAAGGGAAGCTCGCATCGCTGGCGTCGGCCCGGAAATCCAAGCGTTAGCCAGGAGACCGATGCTGGCTCGGTCGAAGAACTTGCCACATATCGGCGAAGACGAGTCAGAATGATGTAGCATCGGAAGTTTTTTAGTAGACGGCTACGTGAGGTAGAGGCGTGATCACAAAAACGATTCAACTGGACGAGTCGGTTGCTGAGTTGCGCCAGCCGGCATACGGACGACTGTTGTCACTGGACGCCCTGCGCGGATTCGACATGTTTTGGATCATTGGTGGCCAGGAGATTATCAAGGGCCTGGCCCAGGTCTTTCCCGGCAAGCTATCAGAGATAGCTGTCGGGCAACTAGAGCATGTCCGCTGGCAGGGACTGCATTTTTACGACGTGATCTGGCCGCTCTTTATGTTTATGGTGGGAGTATCGCTCTCATTCTCTCTGGCCAAGCGACAGTTGAACGGGGCCACTCACAGAGTCTTGTACCTTCACGCCCTGAAGCGTGCCCTGATTTTATTCGTGCTGGGAATGATGGCTCAGGGCAATCTGCTGCAATTCGATTTGGCCACGCTTCATCCTTGTTATAGCGTGCTGCATGGGATAGCTGCCGGTTATCTCATCGCAACGGTGGTGATGCTGCGTTTTGGACCGAAGGGCCAAGCGATTGCGACCGCGGTATTTCTGATTCTTTATTGGATATTGCTCATCACCATCCCAGTCCCGGGCGTGGGGAGGGGCGTGTTGACTCCTACCGGGAACGCGGCAACGTATGTTGACCACCTTGTCCTGGGAAGGTTCGCATACGGAGAGAACACCTGGTTTCTGAGTTACCTGGGCTTTGCTAGCTCAGTCTTGATTGGTGCGCTGGCCGGCAACTTACTTCGCTCCGCCCGTTCCGCAAAGGATAAGTGCCTGTTCCTGTCCGCAGGCGGCGCAGGCCTGGTGATCCTGGGGCTGATCTGGAGCCTCTGGTTCCCAATCATTAAATTGCTTTGGACCGGCTCGTTTGTATTGGTTGCCGGCGGGATAAGCTGTCTTCTACTGGCAGTGTTCTATCTAATCATCGATGTTGGCGGTTATCGGAAATGGGCCTTCGGCTTTGTGGTCATTGGCGTAAACGCCCTGGCGGTCTATATGGCAACGATGCTGTTCGACTTCCGGAAGATCGGAAACATCTTCGTGGGGCACCTCGTCCCAAGGGTTGGACACTATGGCAGCCTTCTTGAAGCGACTGCTGCGTTCACCGTCATCTGGCTGGTGTTGTACTGGATGTACCGCACCAAGTCGTTTGTGAAATTGTGATTATGGCTAATAGATAGTCGATTCTGTCCAAGAGATATCTTGCGGCTTTTGACTGCACTGTGAGCGCTTAAAAAGATGTTGACACGGCTATAAGTCAAGTTGAGAATTCTCTCAATCGGTTGTCGGTAACCGGTTTCCTTATAGGGCTTTTGTCGCCTTTGCTTTGTTCGTTTACCTTCCTCGGTAGAACGGCTTGTCGCAGCAGTGGGCCAAAGTTTATCGCCAAATACTAGAGATTCTCAAAACCTTTATCGGAGCGCCACGGGGATCGGCTCGTGATCGGGTTGCCGTTCCCGAATGAGGAGTGAGTCATGCGAGGCCACACAGTTGTCAGGTGGGTTGGATGCTGTTGCTTGCTGCTATTCATGAGTCTGGTTCCAGCTCCGCTTTGGAGCCAAGCGGTCGGCACCATTGTGGGCACAGTCACGGACTCGAGCGGGGCGGTGATTCCACAAGCAAAGGTCACGGCTATCCGTGATGCCACGCAAGTTGCGCAGTCCACCGTGACTGGCGGCGGAGGTACCTTTGCCATTCCTCACTTGGACGTAGGCACGTATACGGTCAAGGTGGACGCTGGCGGTTTTTCGTCGCAGACGATTACCGGTATTACGTTGGATGTGAGTCAAACGCGTAACCTGGACTTTACCTTGTCGGCGGCTGGAGTGGTGCAGACGGTCGGGGTTACCGCAGCCTCGCCACTGATCAACACCACCAATGGCTCGTTGGCCGGTTTGATCTCACAGCAGCAAGTGGAAGACCTTCCGTTGAACGGACGTAGCATTCAGAACCTGGTGATGTTGCAGCCGGGTATGGCCCAGGATCAAGGAAGCATGGGCTGGCTTGCACCGCAATGGATCAGCAACGGCAATCGCGGTGAAACAGAAGTTGCCACCCTGGATGGTTCCGATGCGACGGATGCCGAAATGGGTACGGTACAATTCTGGAACTTTAATCTCGATGCGATCGCCGAATTCAAAGTGCAGCAGGCGAATTACTCGGCTGAGTTTGGACAAGGGGGTGGCACGGTCACCCAGATCGTGAGCAAGTCGGGCACCAACCGCTTTCACGGAAGCGCGTTTGAATTCATTCGCAATAGTTATTTTGACGCCGCCAACTATTTCTCTTCGAGCGGCGTCTCGCCTCTGCAGAGGAACGAATTCGGGGCCACCATCGGTGGACCGATCATCCGCGATAGGACGTTCTTCTTCGGCGAATACGCAGGCTTCCGCCAGTTGACCGGTACACCGACGCTGATGTTGGTGCCCACCGCGGCGCAGCGAACAGGGTTAGTGACGATTAACAACTACCAGTATCAGGTCCCACTCAACTCAGTGTCGCAGCAGATCTTGGCAGGGTATCCGCAGCCCAATCAGCCTAGCGGCATCTACGGACCGAATACCTTCAACGTCATCTTGAAAGAGCCAACCACCGATAATCAGTACTCCGTGCGTATCGATCACAAAATTTCAGAGAAAGACAGCATTTTTGGCCGCGCCTCGGTAATCAACAATAGCCAGTTGGAAACGGATCCTGTCGCGGCCGCCGAGAATGCATCGTGGTCTCCGGAGCTCTTTAACAATCCGCGCAACTTTGCCATCAGCGAGACGCACATCTTCACGCCTGACCTGATCAACAATTTGATCTTCACCGTCAACCGGCAGGTCGAAGGGAATCTCCCGCCGTCGCAGGAATATACGCAAACCTCCACCGCGGATGGATCGCTGGCCAACTATGGGCCCGACACTTTCATTACCAAGTATGTCGAGACCTACTACATCACGACGGATAAGGTCGATTGGACCCGCGGCCGGCATATGTTCACCATAGGCAATGACTATCGCTATGGTCAGGACAACGGATTTGGGGTAACCAGTGCCGGGCCGAACGGGCAGTACACTTTTAACTCTGGCACGCCGCTGACCGTGAACATCCCGTCAACCAATGGCGGCCCGACGATCCTGGCCGGTAGCGGCAGCCCGAGTGGGCTGGTCAGCGTGATGGCTGGGGATCCGGAAAACTACAAACGTGCTACTACCATGCCCGGGTACGGTCCTGTCGGTGGGGGCGGCGTCTGGTGGGGTCTGCGCGTGTGGCACATCGCGCCTTACTTCCAGGACGATATCAAGGTGAATCCAAAACTTACACTCAATCTCGGTCTGCGATACGAATACAACTCGGTACCTTATGAGGTGCAGAACCGGCTGGGCCAGGTGTCCGACACCGGCTCTACCTACGGTCAGTTTCTGCTCAACCCCAAACCGCTCTACCAACCAGACAAAACAAGTTTTGCTCCCCGCCTTGGCTTCGCCTATAGGGCGCTACCGAAGACCGTGGTTCGCGGCGGCATCTCTATCTTCACCAACGCAATCCCCCTGGTCGAACCCGATCAGTCGGCGGTAAACTTTCCTCTCGCCAGTTATAGTGCGCTTACCAACCCGCCATACTCGCTCACCCCTCTGCCTGTAACCTTGCCTGCTCTCACCAGCACTTCGGGCGCTGTGATACCGCCGGCCGGTGGTCCCAAGGATATTCCGCGCAACACGCCGGTGAACCTGGGGCCGATTTCGGCACAGGTCGGCGACATCATCGGTGATTGGGCCTCGGACAAGTTGAAGAACGGCTACACCCTTACCGGCAATCTCACGGTCGAGCAACAGTTACCGGGTGACATGGCGCTGCAGATGACTTATCTGCTCAACAACGGCTACAGCGTCAACGAAAGCAGCTATCCAAACGCATATACCAGCGGGCAGCCCGCGAACACGCCCTTTACCAACATAACCCCTGGTTTGGGCGAGGTTGAGCTGTTCTACAACAATGCCATCTCGCGCTACGATGCCCTGCAAGTGCAGGTGAGAAAGATTTCTCCCGCGCATGGCGCCACCTTTCAGATTAACTACACCTGGGGCAAAGATCTTACGGATGCCGATGCGATATGGAGCGGAGCCGCGCCGGGCGCCAGCGGTGGAGTCACGCAGAACGATCCGACGTGCCTTCGCTGTGAGTATGCACGTGCGACCTATAACGTCTCGCAGCGTTTTGCAGCCAACTTCGCCTATCATGTTCCCAGCCGCTGGGGCGCTGTGCCCGGAGTGATCAGCAACGGCTGGCAGGCGTTGGGGATCTACAGCGCTCAGTCGGGATTCCCGTTCACGGTGGTTGGGCCCTATGGCACATACCAGTACGGGTATGACACTTTCAACGGCGTCGGCGCGCGACCCTTCTTCATCCAGAAACCCCTCAGAGATCCGGAGCACAGGAAGCAATTCTTTTCCGATGACGTGATCGAGAACACCGAAAACTACTTCGGTATTCCGACCACGACCAGCACGGTGAACGGACTTGGCACTGTGCAGACAGCGCCGGGAAGTTTAGGTCGTAACACCAATACCGGTCCCGCCTGGTGGAACTTTGACTTCTCAGTGATCAAGCAGACGCAAATCAAAGAATGGCTCAACACGGAATTCCGCGCGGAATTCTTCAACATCTTCAATCACCCCACGATTGCCACGCCCAGCGGGAGCATCAGTAACCCTGGTGGGAGCACACTTGGCTCGAATAACTTTGGTCTCTCTACGGCCACGGAATCTTCGGAGCGGGAAATGCAATTCGCCTTTCGATTCATCTTTTAGGGGAAGCTTGGCGTGCAATTGCACGCAGAAGATACAATGTGCCGAGCAGGAGAATCGAACCGATGGCTAAGCCCTACCTCTCGCGCCGCGAGTTTCTGCAGACGACTGCCGGTGTTGCAGGAGCTTCTCTGGCAGGCAGTTCCATGTTTCTGGGTTCCAACCTTTCGGCGGCTGAGGGGCAAACGACTGCTCCGAGCGACCGAGTTCGTTTTGGGATTGTGGGCGTCGGGATGGAGGGTTCCGGGCTGCTCACCACGGCAGTTAAACTGCAAGGCGTCGAATGTGTAGCCGCGGCTGATCTCTATGACGGCCGTCATGAGTTGGCCACGGAAATTGTCGGAAAACCGATCAAGACAACGCGGCGTTACAAGGAGTTGCTGGACGATAAGGGGATCGATGCCATTATCGTGGCGGTTCCTGATTTTTGGCATAAGCAGGTGGTGGTCGACGCTCTGGCTGCGGGCAAAGACGTCTACTGCGAGAAACCCATGTCGCACAGTCCGGCCGATGGCGTGGCCATGGTCGCGGCTGCACAAAAGACAAATCGCATCGTACAAGTAGGTGCGCAGCGGACCAGTTCCGTCCTGTGTGCCAAGGCCAAGGAGCTTTACCAGCAGGGTGCGATCGGTGAATTGAGCCTGGTCGAAGCCACCATGGGCAGAAACAGTCCCAACGGCGCCTGGGAATATCCCCCTCCCCCGGATTTATCCCTCGCGAACCTGGATTGGGACACATGGCTTTTAGACACGCCGAAACGGCCTCTCGATCCTAAGGTGTTTGCGCGTTGGCGTTGTTGGCGAGAGTATGGCACCGGGGTTGCCGGAGACCTGCTCGTCCACCTGATCAGCGGCATGCAGTTTGTGCTGGGCATCAACGAAGTTCCCAAGAAGGTGTCGACCTTTGGCGGCATTTACCGCTGGAAAGACGGACGGGATATGCCCGATGTCCAGGCCGTTCTCTTTGAGTACGACAACGTTCCTGTGTATATGCGGCTATCGCTAGGCACAGAGTCGAATGAGGTTACGCGCTTCATGGGCTCGAAGGGGATTATCGAACTCCGTGGGACCAGTGTTACCCATATCCCGCAGACAGGCGTAGACGAGTCCCCGAGCTATTACACAAGCTCATACCCCAACAGCCTTAGAAGTGCCTACGTCAAGCAGTGGCACGAGGAACATGACCCTCCCCCGGGCAAAGAGCCGACGCTTGAAACCCTGAGCTACGAAGGAGATGACTACGACGACCTGCGGCCGCATCTGTGGAAGTTTTTCCAGTCAGTGCGGACTCGTCAGCCTGTCGTTCAGGACGTTGTCTTCGGACACCATGCGGCGCTTGGCTGCCACCTTGCCAATGAATCGTATTTTCGAAAGAGCCCTGTAGTTTGGGACGAGGCTTCGCTGACCATTAAGTCAGCGTGCTGAAGTACAGCGCTCGCCGAAAATGTGTCAGCTATCAGGATGTATCGGAACCAGTCCCGAAGGGACTGGCTGAGAGTCAGGGCTGTCCAAATTAGCGAGCGAATCGGGACCGGTGTGCAGGTAACCCGTCGAAGGCGTGAAGCGCGCGAGTTTCAAAGAGAATCAGGTTGGCTTTTGATGATCGCCTCGGCATTCAATGCGGTCAAGGTTTCACCCAGGACTAACCCGGAATTTCCTGCACGCTACTCTAGACAGGTCTGCGTATGCGGCTTTCTTTACGGAAAGCCGCACGAGGCTCCTTGGTTTCCACCAAACTGCACAGGAAATCCGGGTCCGTCCTGGGACATTCTCAGCCAGTCTTGTCCAAATTAGCTTTTTCGACTTTGTCCATCCACCTCCACCCATGCCGAGGTGAGCCGCCGCCCTCAAATTTGTCATCCCGACCGGAGCGTTAGCGCAGGGGAGGGACCCGTTCGACTTCGCTCAGGGCAGGCTCTGCAGTTTCACTTTCGGCACAAGCCAATGTGCGTGGGCGAATCGCCTCCGGGTTCCGCTTGTCCATCAACGCAAACTGCAGGTCCCTCCCTTGCGCTACCCTGGATTTCCTGTCCAGGAAATCCAGATCCGCTCCAGTCGGGATGACAAATTTGAGGGCGGCGGCTCACCTTGGCATGGGTGGAGGTGGATGGACAGAGTTGCCACAACGGCAACCAGCTCGATCTCGGTTGCTTCAACCTATTCAGCAAAATACGAGGTCCAGAAGGCCGTTGCTCCGCTAATTTGGACAGCTCTGACTTTCAGCCGTCCCTGCGGGACTGGTCGTGTTTCTTGACTACCCAGGACGTCAGTCCAGGACGTCAGTCCTGGGTGAACTGAATGCTTTTCTAAGGGCACAGGATCCGACACCATTGTTTCAATCAAACCGTGGGTCTAAGTCGAAGCCACCGCCTCCGCGAACGTAATCCAAAACCGGTTCAAATCCCGCACAATCAACTCCCTCATTCCGTACTCTGTATCGTGCGGCTCTTCCACAACATCGACCCTACCTTTCAACCTTCGATACAGCCCGTCCACTCCATCAGCGGCATATACATACAAATCGACCTCGCGCCGCCACGCATCGCTCGCCTTCCCGCCCACATTGAGCATCACTTCTGCATTGCCATAGCGCAGAAGAGCCCACAGCATCTCGCCGCAGTCCTCATGCACACGTGCGCGCGTGAAGCCTATCACGGACTCATACCACTCGACCGTCACTCGCACATCCGGCACGTGCATCATTGGAACAACACTCTGCTGCATCCTGGATCCATCGTTCGCCATAGTCCTCAACTCCTCAAAAGGGAGAAGCTTCTTCTGATTCATCTTGTCTATTCATGCCGCAATGCAATCATGGGATCGATTTGCATCGCACGTCGAGCTGCAGATAGCCTGCCACCCCGCCAATACCCGATTAGTAGCATAGCCGCAATCAGCATCGTCGCAGGGTCGCTCGGGCTCAATCGCGCTCCCTGGGCAGTTGCGTTCAGGAAGGGCGCACAGCAGGTCCCTCGGCTGCGCTCCCACGGCACGCCGGGGCAGGCGGGATGACAAGGGTAGAGGGGCGATCCCATGAGGGAATCGGCCAGTGGCTGAAAGGATCGGGGTCTCTTACCTATCACTGACGGACTATCCGTACACAAAGCCGATTTGGCCCCTGATTTGGACAGCACTGAAGCACCTGCTACTCCGTTCGTAGAGCCTGCATGGGATCGATGGAGGCGGCGCGGCGGGCCGGGATCAGCGCGGCGGCGAGGCCGCATACAGCAAGCAGGATACAGACCAGCAGAATCGTGGCTGGATCGTGTTCGCCAACACCAAAAAGAAAGGCTTTGATGGCCCGCGTCGCGATCCATGAGGAGGCAAGTCCAGAGACCAGGCCGAGCCCTAACAGGAGAGCTGCGCGCTTCAAGACAAGCAGCATTACGTCCGTCCTCTGGGCGCCGAGGGCCATACGAATTCCCAGTTCACGGGTACGCCGGCTCACGGCATAGGCCATGAGACCGTAGAGGCCGACCAACGCTAGAAATAGAGCGATGGCTGCAAAGACGGTGAGCAAGGAGGTTTGAAAGCGGCGGCGCGCGGTTGCTTCGGATACCAGGTCACCCATGGTCCGAACGTCGCCAAAGGGCAGGCCGGGATCCAGAGACTTTAACGTTGATCGAAGCTCGGAAGCAACGGTCGAGCGTGGGAGCAGAGAGCGGACAGCGATGTAAGCGCCATTCAAATCGTAATTCGGACTATACATCTGTGGCTGCGGGGTTTCTTCGAGGCTGGAATGGCGCACGTCGGCAACGACGCCGACAATGGTGCGCCATTGGTTATCCTCCTGTCTGACCCGCCCTCCAAGAGGGTTGCGATTGGCAAAATATAACTGGGCAAACCGTTGGTTGATGATGATCGGCTTTTCTGCTTTGGAGTCGTCATCCTCGGTGAAGTAGCGTCCCGCGATCAGTGGAATGCTCATTGCTCGAAAGTACTGTGGTGTGACCCCGCGCCCTTCGGCCATTTGGTCTTTGCTGTTTGCGAAGCCGTCCACCGAGAAATAGCCGATGCTTTCCGAGTTGCTAAGCGGCAGGTAACTGACTGCTCCTGCCGCGCTGACACCCGGAAGTGCAGCGACCTTGCCAATAAATTCCTTGAAAAATGCGCTACGCTGTTGGGGTTGGCTATACCTCGGATCCAACCCGATATTCACGGTGACGGTGGAAGGCGAGAATCCCGTATCGACCGATTCGACGTTGATGTAACTGCGAATGAGCAGACCAGCGCAGGCCAGTAACACCACGACCAGCGCCGCCTCCACTACGATCAGGATGCTTTGCGAGCGGCCATGCACCCCGGCCACGTTGCCGCTGCTGCCGGCTGCGAGGACCACACCAGGACTGACTCGGGATACAGTCAATGCGGGCAGAATGCCGGTCAACACGCTGGTAAGCAGAGAGACAATGACCGTGAACAGCATCACCCGAATATCGAGCGATGCCTGATTGAGGCGGGGAATGTTGCCGGGATCGAGGAGCGGCAGGAAGCGCAAGAAGATACCAGCGAGCCCAACACCGATGACCCCCGCGGCCACGCCGATCAGGAGCGATTCGGTCAGGAGCTGGCGAATGATGCGTCTGCGACCCGCACCCAGGGCGACGCGTACGCCGAGCTCCCGCATTCGGTTCGAGGCCCTTGCCAGCAGTAGGTTGGCCGCATTTCCGCAGGCGATCAGCAGTACGATCGACACCGCACCAAGCAGCAGCCAGAGTAGGCGGCCGACCTGCCCGACAGCGTAGTCCATAAACCTTTTTATTAATGCACCCCAACCTCTCTCCGGAAACATCGCGACGCTGTGAAGCTTGTCCAAGCGGACCATGATTGTGCTCATCTCCGATTGGGCATGGCTTATCGAAACCCCTGGGCGCAAGCGCGCGATCGCCTGATCGTCTCCCGGTTCGCGCTCCGCTTTCTGTTTCGAGGTAAGGGCAAGCGGAATCCAGATGTGTGTCGCTTTCTCCACGTTTCCGTAGGGTAGGTCGGAGCTGCGCGGGTATTCGAACGCCGGCGGCATGACGCCAACGATCCTGTAACTCACGCCATCCAGGGGCAGCGACCGCGCCAGGACGTCCGCGCTGGCGGCAAACATGGATTGCCAAAGCGCATAGCTGATCACGACCACCTTATCGTGGCCCGGTTGGTTGTCATCCGCGCTAATCGCGCGGCCAAATTCCGGCGCCGATTGCAGCGTGTTAAAGAAGTTCTCGTCGACACGCGCCGCGCCAACCCGCTCCACCGATCCCTGCGAGGAGAGATTATAGGCGGCCTGTTGAAAGACGCTCATGTTGGTGAAGGACTGGCTTTGTCGTTTTATGTCAAAAAAATCCGCATAGCTTGGGGACATGACGTCGGGCGGGGCGGGGATGTGGGGATTGGGCGTGAATAGATAGACCAGCCGGTCTGGATCTCCGTAGGGCAGCGAGCGAATCAGCACCGCATTCACCAGGCTGAAGATAGCGGTGCATGCGCCGATGCCGAGAGCGAGCGTGAGTACGGCGGTGATGGTAAAGCCGGGGCTGCGACGCAGGGTGCGCAAGCCATAGCGAGTGTCCTGGAGAAGGGAATCGAGCCAGGGAAGGGTACGGCGTTCGCGATGAGCCTGGCGGGTTTGCTCTGCGCCGCCCAGCCGGATGAGGGCCTGGCGGCGGGCTTCCTCTGGCGATAATCCCGCGCGGATGCCGTCGTCGGTATGCAGCGCCACATGAGATTCGAGTTCAGCGGCGAAGTCGTCTTCTGGCCGGCGCGCCCGAAAGAAGCCTAGAAGACGAAGACCCAATGCTCGTAGTGTGTGCAACGCTCCTCCTTATGCTTCTCCCGTTGGAGCGAGAAAGCGCGCCAGGATCGCGGTCGTCTGCTCCCATTCCGCGGCGGCCTTCTTCAACTGGCGGTGACCCGCTTTGGTGAGTTCGTAATACTTCGCCTTGCGGTTATTTTCAGAGAAGCCCCAGCGAGAGCGGATGAAGCCCTCCTGCTCGAGCTTGAGCAAGGCCGGATAGAGGGTACCGTAGTTCAATTGCAACAGATCGCCGCTGGTCTGCTCGATCCGGCGCGCCAGCCCGTAACCATGCAGCGGGCCCAGCGTTTCCAGCGTGCGCAAGACCATCAGCGCCAGCGTGCCCTGCCAAACATCGGTCTTTTCGCCCACGGGTGCTTCTCCTATTGCTTAGCAATAGGAGAACTATATAAGGACACGTATGGGAACGCAAGAGGAGATGCCTGTTCAGCGGCGTCGAGTTTGTCTGCCAGGCTCCGTCAGTGGCCTTCATCTTTCTTCGATTGGAAAAATTGAAAGGCCTAGAAAAAAGCTCCACAACAGGAATACGCTCATTTGGGAATCAGCGAGTGTATTCTGTTGCGTGTGTCGAAAATCCCCAAAATGCTCGCACTGAAATCTCCTGAAGCCACCTCGCTCTCGCCTATCGACCGCCGTGAATTCATCAAAACGAGTTCTCTGGCCGCCAGCGCGCTTATGTTTGGCGTGCCAGCACTATTGCGTGGACAGAATCTCAACAGCAAGTTGAACATCGCCTGCGTCGGAATCGGCGGGAAGGGCCGGAGCGACACCGATGCCTGCGCCGACGAGAACGTTGTCGCCTTGTGCGACGTGGATTCTGGTTCAGAGGCTTATGAGATTCAAACGAAGAAATATCCCAGCGCAAAGTTTTACAAAGATTTCCGCCAGATGCTGGATCAGATGGGCAACCAGATCGATGCGGTGACGGTTTCAACTCCGGATCATATACATGCGATCGTGGCGTCCGCGGCGATGCAGAGGAACAAGGCTGTTTTTTGTCAGAAACCGCTCACGCAAACGATCTATGAAGCGCGCTATTTGCGGAGAATGGCCAAGGAGAGAAAGCTCGTTACGCAGATGGGCAATCAGGGCAGCTCCGCGGACGGTTTGCGCCGTGCCGTCGAGACAATTCAAGACGGACTCATCGGACAAGTGCATGAAGTTCACGTCTGGACGAACCGCCCAGTCTGGCCACAGGGAATGGATCGTCCACTCGGGGAAGATCCGGTTCCTGCAACATTAGATTGGGATGTTTGGATTGGACCGGCTCCGATGCGGCCGTATAAGGCCAGTCGTAAACCATATGATCAATATGGAATTTACGAGCCGTTCAGCTGGCGCGGCTGGCAGGATTTCGGCTGCGGCGCGCTGGGCGACATGGCATGCCACACGGTCAACATGCCGTTTCGCGCTTTAGATCTCCAGGACCCGACGGTGGTTGAAGCGATGCCTTTCGGCCGGATGAACAAGGAATCGTATCCCGTCGGCTCCAAAATTCGCTTCGACTTTCCCAAGCGTAAGGCGCATATTCCTGCTGAACATCCGCATCTTTTCCATCATTCCAGAAAGATCGAGCACGATGCGGTCACACTGTGGTGGTATGACGGCGGCCAGCCCGACCCCACAGCCCGCGGAGGCCATGACTTGAGTAACAAGCCACCGGTCGGATTGACTGCCGACATCGTCGCGCTGCGCGGCAGTGTTCCAGATAGCGGTTGTCTTCTGGTTGGCGACGGAGGCACGGTCTTTTCACCCGACGATTATGGAACGAATTTCTTCGTGAAGCTAAAGGGCGATCAAAAATTCCTCAACTACACCGAACACCCGGCAATGGCGCAATACCCTGAGCGCATTCCGCGCAATCATTACGGTAAAACAGGCGGAAGTAGTGTTTTTACCCACGCACAGGAATGGCTTGTTGCCGTTAAGGAAAACAAGCCGGAGATATGCTATTCGCGTTTTGATATCGCTGCGCGCCTCACAGAGATCATGCTGCTGGGCTGCGTGTCATTGCGCGCGGGTCAGAAGATTGAGTGGGACGGAGCGAAGATGGTTGCCAAAAATTGCCCTGAAGCTGCACAGTTCATACGACGGCAAGACCGATCCGGCTGGGCTCTTTCCTGATGTAAATATCTCCGGCAATCATAGGCGATGGGGATGAGATGTTGGCACTGAATGACTCAGTCGCAATCCGTGAGTTTGAGAGTTGCGCTGTGCCGGGGGACAGGGCCCATTTGTTGGCGACCGCTTCCTGCCCTTATCTGGCAGCGATGCGTGTTGCCAGCCCGGAGAGCCCGTAAAGCCAGATCACGAGCGAGAATATGGACGCTAGAGTGGTCAGGGAGACAGTGGACGCCACCAACATTTCCTCGCAGCGATACTCCCCCGCAAGAATGTAGGCTGTCTTGGCCGTGGGCACCGCGGCGCAGATTACGGCCGCGATGGTGTACAGGGGGTCGAGCCCCAAGGACACACTCAGTCCGTATACGATCAGAGGCATGATGACGAGCTTGACGGCCGTGAGCAGCGAGGCTCGCCCAATGTTGGCGCGCAATCCATCGATCGACAGCCCCAGTCCGATGGCGAACAGAGCACAAGGCGTGAGCGCGTCTGCCAGGATGCCAAAATAAGCGCTAACTGGCCCGGGCATGCGGAGACCGAGGACCGACCAAAGCATGCCGATCAGGGTTGATAGCACCATCGGGTTAAGCACGACATGCTTAGCTGTGACCATTGGGGGCGTTCGCGAGCCATGCGCATCCCGCTGACCAAGTTCGAGCAGGATCACGGCTACTGGAAACATCACAACGGCCACGAATACCGTGGCGATTGCCGCCGGCAACACGGCGCGTGGTCCATAGATCGCCTGCAGGACGGGCAAAGCCACGAAGCCAGTATTGGTCATCGATGCCGCCATGCCATGCATGGTTCGGCTTGCGAGACTTCGGGAACCATGAATGCTCATGATGCCGAATACGAGGAGGAAGCAAAGAAGGGAGCCACCACCAAAAGCAACAAGAAAGCGCCAATTGATCAGCGAATGGCTTGGCTCTTGGGCAATGGTGACGATCAGCAATGCCGGCATTGCGATGTTATAGGCGAAGTGAATCAATGCGTCAGACAACGCGCGCGACAGGTAGCCGGTGTAGCCGACGATCCAGCCACTTAACATCACCGCAAATACAGGTAGGATAAGGTCAGCGATCCGCACTCGGTTGTCTCGGATGAACTCTCCAACAGTTGCATGGAGGGTACGGCGCAGTCAATACCAACAGGAGTAAGGTCTGTGTGCCTCTCCACCGGTCTGAGCGGTGACCTGTTCTTCGTCTGGGGCAATTACCTGGAGGAGACCCTGGCTACGAGACCTCTGAGTTTGCCGCATTTAACAGCGCGTTGATGTATCCATAACCGAAGGCGTACGCCTGCAGCTTGCCGGGATCGCCGGCGTGCTGGGGCATGTGATCGGGCAGGAATGCTCGTTCATACCCTCCCGTCAACCATCGGAAGCCAGGAAGATCGTAGGGATGGTTGAGTCCGACTTTGTATTCCGCGGGACCGATCATCTTCACTGGCTGCAGAGACAAGGAGTGCACTCCTCGATATAAAGACGAAGCGAAAATTTTCTGGACGACTTGTCGAATTCCAGTGCCGCCGTTCGTCGTTATAGTGAAGGCAGGGCAACTAGCCTGCTTAAACCATTTCAGGAGAAGACAATGCCGCAATATTTGGTTGCTGGTTACCTCCCCGACGACTTCGACCCGTCCCAAGTGGATGAAGCGACGGGCCGCGAGATCCACGCGCTCAACAAAGAGATGATTGCTGCCGGCGTCAGGAAATTCGCTTGCGGCCTTGGGTCCGCGAAGTCACTGCGAGCGCAGACGCGATGGCGGAGTGCTCATCACCGACGGTCCGTACCTTGAGACCAAGGAACATATCGGCGGTTTTTGGATATTGGAATGCGCTGACATGGACGAGGCCGTGGCATGGGCGCGCAAAGGCGTCGCCGCCATTCGGGGGCAGGTCGAGGTGCGAGAGATCTTTTTCAGTCCGGCACCCGACTAGCAACTGAGCAGCGGACTTGAAGACTCATCTGGCCTAGCTCACGAGAAACGAGAGCGCGCCTATTACAGTCATCGCGCTTTCACCACCTGTACCGTTTTATCTTGGGAAAGTGAAGAGCCCGACGAGCGCCCCCACGCGCTCTTTCTGACGGCTGCGCGGAAATCGCTTGGTTCTCGTGAGCTCGGCGATACCATGGAGGCTCGCCCAAAACAGTTCCGATATAACCTCTGACTTCGAACTCCGCCCCTGAAACAACTCCAGCAGTTGGGAAAACGCGAACCGCAGCTCCGGAGGAGTCGTCGCGTCACCGAATGGTACGCTCAGGTTGAGCGAAAACATCACTTCATACAGTGCTGGCGAAGACGCGGCGAATTCCAGATATGCGGCCGCGACCGATTCGACCGTATTTCCAGGCTTACCCCGTTTTCGTGCCTTCTCCAAAGCCAGGCCCATCTCCTGGAACCCCTCGATAGCAACCGCGGCGAGAATTCCTTCGCGGCTTCCAAAATGAGCGTACAAGACGGGTTGGCTGTATGAAATTTCGTCGGATAGCCGCCGAACGGTTACGTTGGACCACCCTTCAAGCTCCGCGATTCGTCGTGCGGCACTGATAATCTGTGCCCGGCGGGCCTGCTTGTCACGCAGTTTTCGTTCCGCAATTCGGTTAGCTGCCAGCCCCGTTACCATTGATAGGAATTATAGCGCCGCTCGGACCACGTTCGGTGGAGGGTAAAGCTTTCCACGAATGTTCTGCATCACGTCACAAATGCTTTGCATCAAATATAGCATTGCTAGATTTTATAACGATGAAACATTTTATGTATAACGCTATCCCGCTTTCCCTGGCTGCTCTCATGGCTGTGGCGATCATTGGCATCGGTTGTTTCTACCTCATATCTCCTGAACGAATGACAGGATCATTTGGTCTTAAGCCGCCTGCATCCGATGCGGACACTCGTGCCTGGCTACGCCTTAAAGGAATTCGGGACGTCGTCTCCGGATTGGTCGTGCTGACAATGATGCTGACCACGGACACGCGGTCGGTAGGCATAGCTCTACTCGTTGAAGCCATCGTCCCTTTTGGCGACATGTCAATCGTTCTGGGGTCGGGCGGTTCGAGGTCGAAAGCGTTCTCAATTCATGGCGTAACCTGCGCGGTCATGCTTGTCGTCGGCCTCTTGTTGATCCATGCCATTTGAGAGAAATGCCTCCCTCTTAAATGAGGTAACTCATTCCAAGGTATCGTTGACGGAGGAATTCATGATCGAAGTCCTAAATGTCGTTGCAATTATCGTCGCTGGATTGATGGTTGGATGTGAACTGGCCATCGCCGCGTTTGTTCATCCAACGCTCGATAAACTTCCAGATGATGTTCATCTGCCAGCCGCAAGCGCCCTCGCTCGTGTGCTGGGGAGATTCATGCCGTATTGGTACATTCTTGTATTTTTGCTGGCTTTAGCGGAGGTTGTAATCCAATGGCACGAATCTGGCCACTTACCGATCTGGATCGCTACATCGGCCGTTTTGTGGATGTTGGCGAGTTTGTATTCGGTCATCGCCCTCGTGCCGATCAACAACCGTATTAAGTCCACTCCGCCTCCCGATTGGAAGAGGTACCGGCGTAGATGGGATCTTCTTCACCGCTGGCGTGTTGTACTCCTCACAATTGCTTTCGCGTTTCTCGTTGTGGGATTCGTCAGCAAGTAGTCGTCTTTGGCCTTTTCCACAGGGCAGCTATCGCCGGAGATCGGGTGCCGTAGATCTTCGACCGCGGGGATGCCAGGTGAAGGCGTCTGCCGAGTCTGCGGCGGCCAGGCAGGCAAAGAGCCCAGGGGTCGAAGAGCCCGCGTGAGAACTACAATTCTTGACCCACCGGAGAATGCTGTAGCCCAGGATTGCATCCTGGGCTACCTTCAGCCAGTCTTGTCCAAATTGGCTTTTTGGACTTTGTCCATCCACCTCCACCCATTGAAGGCGGCGGCTCACCTTGGCATGGGTGGAGGTGGATGGACAGAGTTGCCGCTACAGCAACCAACTCGATCTCGGTTGCCCACGGCCGCTTCAACCTACTCAGCAAAATACGAGGTCCAGAAGGCCGTTGCTCCGCTAATTTGGACAGCTCTGACTCTCAGCCGTCCCTGCGGGACTGAGTTCTGGAACGGCAGGTCACGCAGACACTCAGTCTGTACTCAAACCCTCCCGCATCGGGGAGGAAAGCAACAGCTGTAAAGTGGTGGCCCTGATACAAAGCAACAGTGGGGGTGTCTTATTGCGGTCTGGCTAAACCGGCTGCAGACTCTGCAGATGTGCGGTCAATATGGCGCGGCTCAATATGGCGCGGCCAAACCCGTACCCTTCGTCCAGCGTGTTTCTGTGCAAGCTATAAAGTCGTGCCCTGCTACAAAACAGGGCTTTCCACGGGCTGCCAAGGCCGTACTCTCATTGACCGGTATCGTCTTGACTGCGGCACGGCCGTGCGTAGTGGTTCCGCGGCGTTGTTTTGCCGTGCCGCATGTAGCGAGGTTTCCGACAGCTATTTTGTGAAAATGCCGTGGTCGCTGTCGTAGCTTTTTTCTGTCTTTCCGGCTTTCTCGGCAGCCCTTTCGGCTACGCGATCCAATTCTTTATCTTCGCCGGTCTTTGAGTCGTGGACATCCAGAGTGGACGGTTTTTCAGTCTTTCCCAGGTTCGGAGTGGCTTGGTTGGGCATCGTTGTATCTCCTGCAGGGATAGATGCGCCATTTTCCCGTTGGAGTTATCCCGCTCATCTTTCGATCTCGAACGCTACATACTGCAGGACCCCCTGCCTTTCCACTTCAAGCACTACAGCATCACCGGTTTTCAAGCTGCCGAGCGTCTGCCGCAACTGCTGCGTATCGTTCAAGGGCTTCCCGTTGATAGCACGCACCACGTCACCGACGGCAAGGTCCGCAGCCGTAGCAGGCTCCCCTCCGAGCAGACCAGCCACCAGGACTCCGCTCTGGGAACGGAGTCCAAGCATGGCTCCCAGCGAGGAGGTTTTCGAGGAGGCTTTGAGGTCAATCACGAAAACTCCCAGAGAGGCAATCAGATCCTTCCTGGGATCAATCAGGTCGGATAGGTTTTCCACCGCAGGAGGACCGTCCACCGGGGTAATCGAGACTGTGAGGGGTTTCCCGTCGCGCAGTACCTGCATTTTCAGGGGCGTGTTGCGCTTATGCACATAAAGAAAAGCGGTGTACTTGGGCAGCGAGTCGATCCTTCCGCCATCAATCGCGGTGACCACATCTTTCTGTCGCAAGCCCGCTGCCGCGGCCGGACCACCCGCGTCGACATCGGATAGGATGACGCCCCAATCCTGTGGGAGCTTGAGACCAGCAGCCAGGGCAGGCGTGATGGTCTGCGGGTGGGCGCCGATGGTCACGCTGGAAACGATGCCATGCTCTTTGAGCTCGTTGTAAACAAAGCGCACGATCGGTTCGGGAATAGCGAAACCAAGACCTTCGTTGCCTCCGCCAGACGTAACAATATAGGTGTTGATTCCCACCAGGTTGCCATTCCGATCGATTAACGGGCCGCCGCTGTTGCCGGGATTGATGGGGGCGTCGGTTTGCACATAGACCATGGGCCGGTCCACCTCGGGCTGCCTGCCAACCGCGCTGATGATCCCCTTGGTGACCGTATGGTCCAGGCCTTCGGGCGCGCCGATCGCAACCACCGTTTGCCCTAAGCGGAAGCGGAATTGCTCAGGCAAGGGGATATAGGGGAGACCCTTCTCTTCAATCTTGATCAGCGCCAGATCCGCATACCGTGTGGCCCCAATCAGCTTCGCTTCATACACGCGCTGCGGGTTGTGAAGATTCGTGTTTCCCATCATCAGCTCTACCGTGGTGGGCGCAATGATCACCCGGATACGCAACGCGCCGGAAACCACGTGATTGTTGGTGATGATGTATCCATCGGGGTCGACAATCACCCCTGAGCCGATGGAGCGCTGCCGTTCCAGGGTTTGCCCGGACTGTTGCTGCTGCCCCTGGTCCAACCCCATGCTTTTGTCGCTCTCGGGGGCGGCGTAGCCGGTAACCTCGATCTCCACCACCGACTGCATGGCGCGCTCGGCAACCTGATCAATCGCCTGGTCGTATTGCTGGAGGATCTGTGACGGGGCACTAGCGTTCGTCGACCCAGGACTCGGTTACACCAGCACTCGTTGCACCGGGGTCCGTTTGCCCGTAAACCGGTTGCAGTAAGACAGCGCCTATGGATGCGAGCGCAAAATATTTTCCGATGGGCATGCAATTCTCTAGGTAAAAGTGGGTTTTGGGAGCCCTGGAGGGTTCACTGCAGCAGCATGCTCAGCCTCAGGGCTCTCCCACTTCAGGATTTTGAAATCGAGGACAAAGATGGCATACATCACGGGCACTTGCAACTTGGTCACAACGGTCGCTACCAGCAGGCCGCCGATTTGTGCGTAACAGAGCGGCTTCCACAACGGGCCGCCGTGCAATGCGAGCGGCAATAGGGCCAGGACAGTGGCAAAGACAGTGATGAGGACAGGACGCAGGCGCAGGATGCCGGCATCGATCAGGGCCAACTCGAAGTCATCTCCGGCAATATGCCGCTCTTCAATAAAGTCGAAGAGAACAATGGAATGGCTTACGATCACGCCAATCAGACTGGCCACCCCTAAAAAGGCCATGAACCCGAAGGGCTCGCCCATGATCCACAACGCGGCAAAGGCACCCATCATGCCGTAGGGCGCGGCCGCCAGAACAAGCAGCGGCTTGATGGCATTTTTGAATTGAAAGAGCAGGGCCAGGTAAATGGCGGCGGTCGAGATCAGCATCACCATGGCCAGGTTTTTGAAGCCGCTCTTGGTCTTGTCATACTCGCCGCCGATCTTCATCTCGTAGCCCGGGGGAAGCTCGGCCTTCAGCTGCTGCAGGCGCGGCATCGCCTGCTTGAGAACCTCGGAGCTCAAGCGCCCGGCAACCGGGAAGGTACGCACATTGATGGTGCGGAATTGTTCCAGGCGCACAATGCGGCCGGTGACGAGGTCGTGATCGATATTGGAAATCTGCACCAGGGGAATCTTGTTATTGTCCTGCGAGCCGTAGACATACAGGTTCTGGATGTCGGAGAGCTGCGACCGTTCATCCATGCGCAGCCGGGCGACAATCGGGATCTGCTTTTGGCCTTCCTGCAAAGAGCTGACTGTGCTTCCACTCATGCCTGCCGTGGAGGAGTTGGCGACATCCATATTCGTGATGCCGGCCAGGTTGGCGCGATCGGGATCGACGGTTAAGGCGATCTGGGTATTCTCGTCTCCCCACTCATTGCGCGTGCGCTCGGCGATGGGAATGGAGCGGAAGATATCTTCTACTTTGGCGGCGATGCTGCGCAGGCCGCGAATATCCGCTGCCTCGTCTTTGGCGTTCACGTCGGCCGTGCTGGAGATGCGAATCTCGATGGGATAGTCGAGGGGATTGGTGAGCAGCTGGCGAGCATCCATGCGCGCGCCGGGGATCGATGCAGTCAGCACCGGCTGCAGTTCCTTAATGAACTGCGGAGTGATCTCCTTATCATCGACCTCGATCAACACCTGCGCGTAATTCAATTGTTGCAACTGCGGAGAGGCGGAGAACCAGAAACGCGGGCCGCCTCCGCCTATAAAGGAGGTGACGTAACGCAACACGCCCCCCTGATGTCCATCCCCCGGGTGCTCTTTAGAAAACCGTTCCGCCTGTTCGCGCACAATTTGCTCCACCTGGCGGGCGGTCTGGTTGGTGGCTTCCAGGGTGGCGTCGTTGGGCAGCCACACATCGATATAGGACCAATATTGGACGTCCTCGGGAAAGAACGCCGAGCTCAAGCGGGAGAAGATGAACACTCCCAAAGCCAGGAAGGCGAGGGAAGCGATAAAGAACTTCCAACGGTGTTCGATGGAATATTTGCTGCCGCTGTCGCATACATGCCGAAGAAGCCGCTGTTGCGCCGCTCCTCGAGCGTTTTCTCCACCTTCTTTTCCGGCCGCAGAAGGTAGTAGCCGAGTAGGGGAAGAAAGGTCATCGAAACCAGGCGAGAGGCCACCAGCGACACCGTCATCACGATGGGCAAGCTGTGGAGAAACTCTCCCGTGCTGCCGGTCACCAATAGGAACGGCAGATACGCGACGATATTGGTAACCGTGGCATACATGATCGCGGTTGCCAGCTTGGTGGGGCCTAACCATGCAGCAACGATGTTGGGGTGGCCCTCGGCCAGCGCGCGCTTGATGGAGTCGCCGGCGATCACCGGGTCGTCCACCAGCAAACCGAGGGCAATGATCAGGGTGGCGACGGAAACCTGTTGGATATCGATGCCGAGCAAATACATTCCACCAAAGGTCATCGCCAGTGTGATGGGGATGGCGAGGGCCATCAGGACAGCGGAGCGCCACTCCCAAAAGCCGAGCCACGACACCAGCACCACCAGCACGATCGCCTCGTAGAGCGCATCCATGAACAGGCTGAGGTTTTCTTCCACCTGCAAGGGCTGGTCGGAGGTGCGGGCGATGATCAGGTCCTCAGGAAGATACTGCTTAACTGCCGCAAGCTTGGCATCGACGTTTCTGCCGAAGGCGTCAATCTGCTCGCCATCCTTCATCTGTACTGCAACCGTTACGGCGCGGCTGCGGCGCCAGTGCCCCTCTTTGTCTGCCCAGGTGAGGTAATTCAAATATTTGGCCGGGCTTTGGTAGCCGCGGGAAATGTCTACCAGGTCGCGCAGATAGACGGGGCTCTGCGCCGCCGATGACGAAGAGCCGATGATGACATCGCCGATCTGCTGCGGATTGGTGAATTTGCCGGATGGGTCAATGAGAATGTTTTGCGGGCCGACTTCCAGCTGGCCGCCGGGCAGGGTGCTATTGCGGGCGCCTAGAATGTCTTTCAGGTTGGAAGGCGTCATGCCATATTCAGCCAGCCGCTGCTGCGAGTAATCCAGGTAGATCTGTTCCGGCAGCACGCCTTTGCGTTCAATCTTGGCTACTGCCGCGGCGCCCTGCAGGGTTCTTCCAATCAGGTCGGTGAAGTCGTCCAACTCCCGATAGGAGTACTTATCCCCCGCGACCGAGGCCAGGCGAGCTTCGGTATCTGCTGGATTACGGATAAATGCCGCGGGCCAACTGTCCGGGTGGATCTCTGATTGATGCAACCTCTCCATCACCAGGCGATCACCCAAAGCCCGCAGCTCATCATCGCTTAGCGGTGAGCTCACGTCGGCCCCGATGAAGCCGCTACCGGAAAAGAAGTGTGGGTCGGAGACATACTTGTTTTGCCCTCCCGCCTGCAAGACAGAAACAAAGGCGTCGCGCACCAGATCCGGAGAGACGGATAGCGGAAAGGCGTAAACAATGCTGACCCGCGGCTGCGGAGACCGCGCCGGTTCCGCAGCGCGCGTTGCTTCAATGGCGGTACGGATGGACCGGGCGCGCAGAGCAATGTCCACGTCGCTTGCTCGAGGGCTGGCGATGGTGAGCATCAACGCCGCGGTATCGCCAAAATCACTATTAAACTGGACCGGACCCGCACCCTGGGGCAACCTGCTATTGAGCGCATTTAGTTTCAGGTTGATATCGGAGAACTGCTTCTTGGTATCGGTGACCGTGTCGTCGAGTTGAACGTAGACCAAAGAAAGCCCGGGAAAGCTGATGGAGCGGATACCAAAGTCGGAGGCCAACGGAGGTTTGATGAACGCGTTTTGCGCCATCGTCTGCTCCACCGGGCGGCTTACCAACTGCTCTACCTCCTGCGCGGTTGCCCCCGGCCAAGCGGTGGAGGCGACCGCCACCCGCACTGGGATGCTGGGGTCTTTGCGCTTGGGCATGTGCATGTAGCCATACCAGCCCCACATGCAGACCGCGATGAGCAGGACCATCGAGACCTGGCGATGCTCGGTGAAGAAACGCGCTGTGTTGTGCGTTTTTTCAATGTATTCGGCTTCGGATTTATGGCTCATCGTATTGGCTCATTGCAGTTATGCACTCAGGGAATGACGCGAACCTTATCGCCGCTCTTGATCAGGCTGACGCCTGTGGTGATGACTCGTTCCCCAAAGGTAAGTCCGCCTTTTGTGGTAATCATGTTCCCGTAGGTATCGCCCAGTTCAACTGGACGCAATCGCGCTGTCTCAAAATCTCCGCTGCCTTCTGTAACCATGACTGCGAAGTTGTCTGCGCGACCCGGATCCCGTATGACCGCGGACAGGGGAACGGCCAGTACGGACTGGGGTAACTGCGCACCGTTCAGCGCGAGCGAAGCAATCATTCCCGATTTCAACTGATTCTTTGGATTGGGAATGGTCACTTCCACAGAGAAAACCCGGCTCTTGGGATCGGCGGCGGGAGAGATGGCACTTACGCGTCCAGCGAATTGCTGCGGCAGCGCATCCGTGGAGATGGCAAGATGCTGGCCCAGCTGCACGCGGCTGATGGAGGTATCGGGCACACCGAAGACGGCTTTTACCGATTCCGTGTCTGCCAGGGTAAAGCCGTTGGTTGCCGGCCCGACCAGGCTGCCGAGATCGATACTGCGTTTGACCACCCAGCCACTAAACGGCGCCCGCAACTCGCAATAAGCGAGCGCGACGTTGGCCTCGCTAACTTGTGCCTTGGCGCCGGAAACAGAGGCCGTGGTGCTGGCCAGCTGCGCTGTGGCAGAGTCGTAGTCTGGCTTGGTTGCGCTGTGCGACGCATAAAGGGCAGACGTTCGATCGAAGGTAAGCTTTGCCTTCTCGTATTCTGCCTGGGAGCGCGCGAGCTGGGCATTGGCTTGTTCCAGTTTGTCCTTGTAATCCTGTTGCCGCACGACGGCAAGCACAGTTCCTTTTGGTACCCAGTCTCCCTGATCGATGTTGCGCATGCCTCCGCTCGGACTCTTGACCTGGCGGATACTGTCGACGTATCCGCCGGACTGGAAAGCAAGATCAACCTGGGCATAAGGAACAATGCTGGCTGAGTACTTAGCCCCATTGCCCACGGCTATGGTTTGCACCATTGCCGTGTGTACGGGTAGCGGAAGGGTTTCGGCGGAGTTCTGCTGTTTGCAGGCGGTGCCGCCCAGCGTGAGAGCGGTGCCGAGCGCAGTGAGACAGATTTTAATGGCTGTGGGATTCATCGGTTCACTCTTCCCCAAGAGCCTTTTCAAAGGCAGCCTTTGCGTTCCAGAAGGAAAGGAGGCTCTGTTCATACTCGTGGTCGGCGTTGGCGACCGAGGCTTGCTGTTGCAGTACATCGCGCAGCAGTACGGCGGAATGTTTGAACTGATCGCTCACTTCGCGCAGCTTCTCATCGGCTGCGTCGCGGCCGGCCTGGGCTACTTCGAGCATGGAACGGCTCTCCTCCAGCTTGCGGAAGGTGTTGTCGACATCGAGCAACACCTGGGCCTGCGTCTCCTGCAATTGATAGTGGCTTTGCTGCACGCTCACATCTTTTTGCCGCACTTCGTCTCTGCGCCCTCCCCAATCGAAGGGATCCCATTTCAATTCCAGCCCGGCGGAGAGAATATTCTGCGGCAGAATCTCGGTGTTGATGGGCTCGAGGTAGTGGAGGGCTGCGCCCACGTCGGGAATGTACTTAGCCTTGGCCAGCTTGCGGTCATAGTCGGCGCGGCTCACATCGATGGCGGCTTCCTTAACCTCGGGTCGCTGCGCCAGCGCCGTTTGCCGGGCTAACTTCATGTCCATCTCCGCGGGGGTAATCGGAGGCACAGCCTCGGTACGAAAAGGGATATCGAGATCGCGCCCCATCAGTTCGTTTATTTGCTCTTTCTGGGTCTCGAGCGTATCGTGCAACTGGACGATTTGATATCGCGCCTTGGCCAGCTGGGCTTTTGCCTGCAGACTGTCAGACTTGAGGACTGCTTCCTGGGAAAGATAATCGGTTGCGACCCTGTCCGTCTCCTCATATTGCTTGACCAGTGCCTGTTCAGCGTCCAGGGCGCTTTCCGTCTGCAGCGCCGCGTAATAGGCCTGCTTCACATTCGCAGCCAGCGCTTGCCTCTTACCTTTGTATTGCTCGCTGGAGAGGTCGGCGGATAGCTGCTGCATCCGGACCGCAAGATTGATCTGGTACAGCTGCGAGAGGGGTTGCGCTACCTGCACCGATGCATTGCCGGTAATGCCGTGGGATAGGGCGAAGCTTGTGGGCAATCCGGGGCCGAAGCTCCCGGCGGGAAAGTTGAATGTGGGTGAGGTGATATTTCCCGAGGCGAAGAGGTAAGTGGTAATTGAGGGAAAGCGCTTCGTTTTGGTCTGCGCGACCTCCCAATTCGATTTGGTTATGTCGAGTTTGGCAATATTCACCGGCCGGTTATTTTCGAGCGCAATCTCGACTGCCCGGGAAAGCGAGAGGACCGGGGCATCCGCTGAGGTTTGTTCCCCCCGCAATAATGCCCCGGCCATCAGCGCGGCCCCGGCAATCGCCCAGCCCAGCTGCTTGGTGTACTTCACTCGCATCCTCGTCGAATCGCAATCGGCCACGGATCCAGGATTTCTCTTCTAGGAACGGCCTCCCCTGAGGCCGCCGCCGCCACCACCTTGTGGCCCGAGGCTGTTAAGGTCATTCAGTACCGCTTGCCGATCTTGTGGTCGAAACTGTCCCGCGTCCATGGTTTGCTCAATTTCAGACTTTGCTTGCTTAAGCGCCATGAGCTGCTGCAGCTTCCCGCCGCCACCGGTCTTGATGTTCTGCAGCGAATTCATACTATCCTGCAATGACTTCACCTGGGGTTCGGTCGGCTGACCATGCATGATGGCGGTAAATACATCTTTGCCGAGTTTCGCCCCAGGATTCGGGGCTTCGGTGGAGGCGGTCGTCGGCTGTTTGCTAGCCATCATTACCTGGAGATCCTGTTCCAAGGTCTCACGATCTGGCTGCTTCACGGTGGCCATAATGGCCTTCATATTAGAAACAGCTTGCCAGGGCGTGATGTAATCGACCGGAGCGCCGGGTGTTTGTGCCGCCTTGTAAGCCTTGAGGGCCTCGGCGTTGGTCTGTAATTCCTTGAGCTGCGGAATGGTTATGCTGCCGTTCAAGACTGCAGCCTTAATGTCCTGATGGAATTTGTCCGTAGCGGGATTAGAGGCGGTTGCCTGGGCAAAAGCAAAGGCTGTGGGCAGCTGCGCCGCAAGAACAAGTGAGAGCGAAAGAGCACATAGATTCCTTTTCATATTTCCTGCTTCCTCCTGAAGAATTCAGGGCGACCCTTTTCGATCGCCGGGACTTGTCATTTGGCTGAATAACGGCTTCACGCCACGTAATTTTCTATTTGGCTGAAGCCTCGACGACTTCGCCCTTGTCGTTGGTCTTGATCCAACCCTGTGCAGCCATGGATTTTATGATCTCCTTCGCTGCGGCATCCGCCGTTTTTGTGGCGTACGCGTTCGCGGTCTTCTTGCGGTCGCCTACGGTGGACTTGGCTGCCGCCGCCGCAGGGTTCAGGCCGGCGGCAACGGGCACCGCTGAGCCAACATTCTCGGCCGGTTTGGTATCGGTCTGAAACTGGGAGAACAGAACCGATTCGGAAGGCGTCTTAACGTGGACATCGACTTTGGTTTGCACATCGGCACTACCAGCTCCCATGCCGATGGTGTCGCGCTCCGCCTTATTGCCCTGTTTCAGGGAAGTGAACGAGCCTTGAATCACCATCGCGTTGTCAGAGGGCGGTGTGCCTGCCGCGACATGTTCCACGCGAATACCGGTCTTCTCCAGGGCCTTCACCAGTTCCTCAGAGTACTTCTTGCTGGCGCTGGCGGCGACGGAGTCCGGCTTCTGGTCTCCAGTGATCAAATGGCGGGGACGAAGTGACTGCGTCTTGTCCACCTGGACATCGTCAGGATTGATGGCAAAGTCATAGACCAGAATCTTCTCTGGCTTTGGCAAGGGGTTACTGCCGGAGTAACTGGCTAGCGGGGTTACGTTGATCTTGGCCCCGAGAGGGCCCTGCGCCTGGGCTGCAGAAATCAGCACTGCGCCGGCGGCCAACCAAACCAACCCTGGGAGAGGGCTGTAAGTGCGGATTCGGAGTTCAGAGATAATTCTTCGTTTTTCCATAAACGATTGCTCCTTCCGCCAAACAGGGGGCGGATCCTAAGACGAATGGGTGGCTCGAGAAACGTTCGTTGTGGGGCCGACGTTTGGGCGTAACCGCGAAGATTTCTTGGAAGTGCCCACTGAAGACCGCTACGAAGAGGGGAGATTTCGGCGCGGTGATCGTGGCGAATCATCGTTTCACCGAAGGAGGCAGTCAATAGAGATCTTCTAAAACCTTTGTCCCTCAATCTAAAGATTGTGTAACCCCGCAAACCTCTGTGCATGTGGAAGATGCGTCGGATCGGTTGTTGCAGATTGAGTGCTGTGCGGGGTAGACTTAGCGACACCGATCAAGACCAGAGATTTGCCTTGCCTGATTGGAATGGGCCAGAGGGTAGATCGAATGCGAGCAAGTGAGTTAGTCCGTGCCCGAACCACTCCGCTTTGGGGAATTTGATTTAGACGTCGAGCGTTACGAACTACGCCGGTCTGGCCGCACGGTCAAGCTCGAGAGAATACCCATGGAGCTGCTCATCCTGCTGCTCCAAAGCGAAGGAAAGCTTGTCCGCCGTGATGCGATCAACCGCCGGCTTTGGGGCGAGCATGCTCTCCAGGATACGGAGCACAGTGTTAACACAGCAGTAAACAAATTGCGCTTCATTTTGCGTGATGATCCCCGGGAACCGCGCTTTATTCAAACCGTGGTCGGCCAGGGTTATCGCTTCATCGCCAAGGTTGCCGTCGTTCCGGCTGCGGTCGTGCGGGAACGAAAAGAAGATCACTCGCTACCTGCTGGGCGCAACGGTTCCAATTCCGGCCTGGAGCGGAAGCTGCCGGAGGCAAGCATCCCTCCGGTACTACCTTCAGAGTCTTCGCCGCCTCTAATTGGGAACATAAGGCAGCAGCGGGAGCCGGCGCCGGCTGGGCGAAGGCGGCTATTGGCTCTTCTCATCGGCTTGGTTTTGGTTGCAGCGTTGCTTACGGCAGCCGAGGTCTGGTTGCATCATTTTCCGCCCGTGCAGCGGCCGGCAAATGTGGCGAGCGGATTCCATTCCATTGCGGTGTTACCCTTCGTCAACCTGGCGCAGAACTCGGATCAGGATTACATCGTGGACGGGATGACCGACCAGCTGATTACCGACCTGGCCAGCAGCACACCTCTCCGTGTCATCTCCCGTAGCTCCATGATGCATTACAAAGGGAAGCAGGTACCGATGTGGGAGCTTGCCCACGCTCTGAACGTAGACGCGGTGCTGGAGGGGTCATTCCTACACACTGGCAAGCAGGTGCGCATCACTGCAAATCTGATTGACGCCAGAAACGATCGCCACCTCTGGGCGCAGGTCTATGAAGAGAGTGGGAGCGACCTGCTGAGCATGCAAGAGCACGTGACCGGTGACATCGTGCGCGAAGTCGCTCTGGCTTTAGGTAGCGACGTAACCACTTCCAGGCTGCGTCCGGTCAATGTCACGGCGCGTGACGCTTATTTGCGTGGACGCTTCCTGTGGAACAAGCGCACGCTCGACAGCATGGAAAAATCGATCGAGTACTACCAGAAGGCGATCAATGCCGACCCGGACTTTGCGGAAGCCTACGCCGCCTTGGGAGATGCGTACGTACTGCTCAGTAGCTATGGGGGTAGGGGTCCTTCGAGCGCGCTGGGAAGTGCAGAGGAAGCTGCACAGCATGCATTGCGGCTCGGGGGAGGCTTGGCCGAGGCGCACACGGTTTTAGGCGCGGTGAGAACAGACCGGGACTGGGATTGGCCTGCGGCCGAGGCAGAGTACCGGCAGGCCCTCAAATTGAATCCTTCTTACCCAACTGCGCGCCACTGGTATAGCCTGCACCTTTCGCGCTTGGGAAGGATGCAGGAGGCCGAGGCTGAAATCCAGCGAGCTCGCGCCCTGGATCCGTTATCACTGATTATCAGCACCGATGCCGCGGAAACTGCCTATTGGGCGCGCAAGCCTGACGAGGCTAGAAGGCGCATCGATGAAGTTCTGTCACGCAATCCTGATTTTGCCGAGGCCCACCTGGTCAGTGGGAAGATCTACGAACAGCAAGGACAATATGAGCGGGCGTTGCATGAGTTCAAGAGCGCGCTGACGCTGTTTGGCGGCGGTACGAACGTGGAGGCTCTGCAGGCCCACGCCCTCGCTCTTGCGGGCGCGTCAGGGCCGGCGGTGGAAATTGCCAAGCACTTGGAGACGGCGGGGCCGCATGACTACGTCTCCGGCGTAGATGTCGCGGCCATCTATTGCGCACTTCGGCAGCCAGACGCGGCAATGCGGTGGCTGAACAAGGCGTATGCGAACCGCGATAAGGGGGTGGATATTCTGGGTATCGATCCTCTCTTCGATGGATGCCGCAGCGATACGCGTTTTCAGGAACTGATGGCGACGTTGAAATTGCAGCCTGCTGCACAGGCAGGAGGGGCGGAGAAAACTGGCGGGCTGTGATTGAAAGTCGCTGTTGGGCCGGTCTAGAAGAGTTCGGGTGTGAACTGGGAAAGAAACAGCAGGTCCCTCCACTACGCTTCGCTCCGGTCGGGATGACAATTCTTTTGAGGGAAATGGCCTCAAAATTGGTCAGACGAATCGTTGTCAATGTCCCGAAGAATTGTCATCCCGACCGGAGCGAAGCGTAGTGGAGGGACCTGCTGTTTCTTTCCCGGCTCACACGCGGACACTAAAGTCGGGACCTAACCAATTCACTTTGGGATCAAGGCGGTCTGCCCCAGATGGAAAGAAATGTGAGTTGTCCGGCTTAGCAAGACGGAAAAGCGATTGCGCTGCGGATCTTTGGCGAAGTCTTCGTCCGAAACGGAAGCGTGCTTTTGCAGCCAGTCTGCCGCTGAAAGGCTTTCAAAGCCTGTGAGCAATGTGCCGTTGATTTCGTCCCAGGCCTTCTTTATCTCACCGGCCGCCGGTAGTGTGGGTGTCGACTTATCGGGATTCGTAAGGAAGGGGGCATCGTATTCCGGATGGAGGCGTGGGCCTAATACCAACAGCGGCAGCATACGATCATGAACGGCCGTCAGGTGTCCCCAAAGATAGACCAGCCGGTTCTTCCCTGGGGCTACTTCCTTGAGAAGCTGTTCTTCCGTTAGCGGGGAAAAGAGCCGGTCTGCTCTGTCGATGTTCAATTTCCACGAATTCACTGCGGCCGTGACCAACGCTTGCTCAGACGTCATGATGTTCCTTTCTCTTGCTCTAGTATTATCGGGCAGATCGATCATCAGCAGTGGAGAAAGGCTTAGCGATGACAGTACATGCCCAGGGGACGTTTGAGGTGAAGCTGACCCCGCAGCTACCAGAGGACAAAAGCGAAGGTTCAACCCTCGGCCGCATGCTGATCGAGAAGCAATTCCAGGGCGACCTGGAAGCCACCAGCCATGGGCAGATGCTCACCGGTATGACGGCAGTGCAAGGCTCAGGGGCTTACGTCGCTATTGAGCGCGTGACCGGAACACTCAACGGGCGGCGCGGCAGTTTCATCCTGCACCACTTGGGAATCATGGTGCGAGGCACCCCGCAACTGAACGTTACTGTGGTGCCGGATTCGGGCACGGGCGACTTGGTGGGGCTCGCGGGTACGATGACTATCATCATCGCGGACGGCAAACACTCGTACGACTTTGCTTATTCACTCCCGTAACGGGGTCAACAGGTTGGAAATCTCTCGGCTGCTGGCGGCCTGTTCGGCGAAGGTAAAGGTTCCGTCCTGCTGCATTTCCCTCGCGGCGCGCAGAAAGGCGCCAAGGGCAGCACGCGCCAGAGCGCTGCCAACGCTGACGCGCCTGACTCCAATTGCGGAGAGCGCCGCCAGGTTCATCGAAGCGCCGGGAAGACCCATGAGGACGTTCACCGGCCGATCCACGGAACGGACCAAGGTGGCAATGTCGTCTTTGCTGGTAAGGCCTGGAGCGTAGAGAACATCGGCGCCTGCTTCCTGATAGGCCTGGAGGCGCTGGATGGTGTCGCTTAAATCAGGGCGGCCGTTGATGTAATTCTCGGCACGCGCGGTTAGGGTGAAGGGAAAACCCAGGGCATGAGCACTCTCGGCCGCCGCGCGTACTCGCTCGGCGGCCAGCGCATGGTCATAGATCGGGTGTTCCTTGCGGCCGGTAGCATCTTCGATTGAACCTCCCACCACTCCCGCGGCTGCGGCGAGGCGGATGGTTTCCGCAACCTTCTCAGGCGCGTCTGCATAACCGTTCTCAAGATCGGCGCTGACCGGCAGATCCGTGGCAGAGGCGAGCGCCGAGACGTGCGCGATCATCGCCTCACGGCCTACTGCACCGTCGAGCACGCCCACGGAGTTGGCATAACCGCCGCTGGTGCTGGCCAAAGCTTCAAAGCCCAGATGGGCCAGCATCCGAGCAGTGCCGATGTCCCACGGGTTAGGGATGATAAATGCGTGGTCGCGCTGGTGGAGGGCGCGGAAGGCTTGTCCTTTTTCAGTCTGTGTGGTCATTGGATGGTTACGCTGATCCTGGGAGTTTTGAGGAAAGGCCAAAGGTGCCATCAACCACCTCCACGAAGTTTCTCTCTTCGCGGAGGATGAGCCGCTTACTCTGCGCCATGGAAAAATTATCGCGCGCTTCCGGGTCTGACCTCAACCGGGCCCGGTAGGTCTCATAGGAAGCCAGGCTGTCGAAGGCAATCAGGCCCCAAGCCACGTCATTCGTGCCTTCATAGGGAAGGAAGTAGCCGACAAGGTGGCCGCCACACCGGGGAATGATGCGGCCCCAATTCTCGGCGTACTGCTTAAATCCTTCTTGCTGGAAGGGATCGATCTGGTAGCGGATGACGCAGGTAATAGCCATGGATTTCCTCGTGGTCGCGTATGTCAGCAGCGCATCACAAGAAAGGGTGAATGCCGCACCCGTCCCCGCGAGCCCCATGATCGCTTGGCGGCGGTTCAATTGCCTGGGCTTTGCTGACTGCATAGCTGGTAGTATGCTGGCTACTCGACATCCACACTTCGTTCGTGGGCGAACTATGAATGCTAAGCATCACGAGGTAGCTTCAGGCATTGCGGCAGCGATCGGCGAGCCGGCGCGAGCGCGCATCCTCTACAGCCTGATGGATGGGCGGGCACGAACCAGCACTGAGCTCGCAGTGGTGGCCGAAGTGAGTCCTTCCACGGCCAGCGCGCACCTTAACCGCCTGAAGGCGGCGGACCTGGTCGAAGTCCTGGTGCAGGGAAAGCATCGCTACTACAGCCTGCAAGGCCCCGATGTCGCCCACTTGCTCGAGGGCTTGAGCGTCCTCGCCGGCGCGGCTCGGGACAAGTTTGTGCCCACGACCCCCAGCCGGCTATGTGCTGCGCGGACCTGCTACGACCACATGGCGGGGAGCATAGCCGTGGCGCTGCACGATCGCTTCAAGGTGCTGGGCTGGCTGTCATCCTCTGCTGCGGCCAGCGACCATGCATACGAGCTTACGCCGGCGGGAACCAAGGCGATTCAGGGTCTGGGCATCGATCTCGAAGCTACGCGAAGGCTGCGACGGCGCTTTGCCTGCGCATGCCTTGACTGGAGCGAGAGGCGCCCTCATGTCGGCGGGGCACTGGGCGCGGCCCTGTTGACACTGGCATTGAGGAAAAAGTGGGTGACCCAGGATCTCGATTGCAGGGCCCTTGCCGTCACGAGTCTTGGACGACGCGAAATGTTGGCTCGTTTCGGTCTCAACGCTTGAGGCTTCTTCTTTTTTTGATGGAAACAGGAGAGGCTTATTTCTGGTTCGCGCATCCCACAAGGGAGGATTTCTCATGTCCACAATTTTGAATGCCGGAACCAAGGCTCCGGATTTCAGCCTTAGCGTTAAACCCGATCAGAAGCTTACGCTCAGCGAACTGCGCGGAAAGCCGGTGATCCTCGCCTTCTATCCTGCCGACTGGAGCCCAGTTTGCGGCGATCAAATGGCGCTCTACAACGAGGTGTTGCCGGAGTTTCAGCAATTCGGGGCGGAACTGATTGGCATTTCCGTCGATGGGGCCTGGTGCCACGCCGCGTATGCCAAGGATCACCATCTCCATTTCCCGCTGGCCGCCGACTTCGAACCTAAGGGTGCGGTCGCCCGCGCCTACGGGGCCTATCGTGAGAAGGAGGGATTCTGCGAACGGGCACTCTTCGTCATCGACAAGAACGGGGTGATTACCTGGAGCTACTGCTCGCCGATCCAGGTCAATCCTGGTGCAGAAGGAATATTGCAGGCATTGGAAGCACTGGAAAAATAGGAGTTCGAAAATGACGAAGCTCGCAGTGGCGGTCAGCGCCAAGGACCATCGACAGGGAGATAAGGATGCGCCGTGCACCCTGGTAGAGTATGGGGACTACCAGTGCCCTTCATGCGGGCAAGCCTATCCGATCGTCAAACGTGTGCAGAAGCATTTTGGCAAGCGCCTGTCGTTTGTTTTTCGCAACTTTCCTTTGACCCAGATGCATCCATATGCGGAGCCGGCGGCCGAGACCGCGGAATTTGCCGGCGCTCACGAAAAGTTCTGGGAGATGCATGATCTGCTTTATGAGAATCAGGATCGCCTGGACGACGAGCTCCTGGTCGAGCTGGCTCAGGAGCTGCATCTTGCTCCCGCTCAGTTGCAGGAGGCCCTGGAGACGAAGGAGTTTCAGCCCCGTGTGCGAGCCGATTTCAGCGGAGGAGTGCGCAGCGGCGTCAACGGAACCCCGACCTTTTTCATCAATGGGCAAAGGCACGATGGTTCGTATGACTTTGCTTCGCTGGTCGAGGCGATTGACCGGGTATTGGAGTACGGCTCACTTCTCCGCATCGGTGTGCCAACCGGGATTCGTCCAGTGGCCATCGTGGCGCACGAAGATTTCGGTCGCCCGGCCGGAACTGATGGAATGTTTGCCGTGCATCTCCGTTTCAAGCTGGTATTCGCTGTAGAGAATGGCCACTTCGCCAAATTGCTGAATCTCTGTGCGCGGGAACTCGAGCCGGATCAGCTTGCCTCCCTGGGCGTGAAATTCGGCAGCGGATTGGAGCACGGCGGCCTGGTGTTTCCACTGTTTTTCGCCGGCACTGATAACGATGGTCTCCGGTGGCACCAGTTCTCTAAGGGTCTTGGCATCGTTAGCGAACCAGGATCGCCAGACTGCCTCCCGCACTCGGAGCAGGTCGGAGCCTTCATCCGCGTTGGCAGCGATGCTTGTTCTGCATCCGGCCACGATTACAGCAACGATGATTAAGAATCTGCGAAGCATATTTCCTCCATTGGAGTTGACTGTCTAGCGCGGGCGACGGAGCACCTCTGGTTTGCAAACGACGGACGGGTGCCCCACATCTCGCTTGTTTTTCGCGAGATGTGGGATCCACTGCTCTTTCCCCTTGACTCTTGCTACATCCGATGCACTTGGCGGTCAACATCGGTGGTATCCCACATCT
>CAWGPA010000023.1:0-109868 GCA_963824325.1 uncultured Acidobacteriaceae bacterium
CCTTGGACGGCCCGGCTAAAGCCGGGCCCTGATACAAAGCTAGGTTTGTTTGGGGTCGAGGCTTAGTGTGCCCCCGTTCGACTTCGCTCCGGGCAGGCTCTCCACTGCACTTCCACGGCACGCTTCACGAGGCGGGATTATGGGCTTGGAAGGTAGAGTTGCGTAGGTAGTTGTTTGGGGGAGAGGCGCACAGCAGGTCCCTCGGCTACGCTCGGGATGACAAAGTTTAGGGCGGTGACTTTTGTTAGCAGCTGTCCGATTGGATGGACAGAAAGAAACAGCGAGCCTTCTTCACTGCGCTTCTCCCTCATCGCTGCACCTTGGACGGCCCGGCTGAAGCCGTGCCCTGATACAAAGCTAGGTTTGTTTTGGGGTCGAGGCTTAGTGTGCCCCCGTTCGACTTCGCTCCGGGCAGGCTCTCCACTGCACTTCCACGGCACGCTTCACGAGGCGGGATGACAGCCTCGGAAGGTAGAGTTGCGTAGGTAGTTGTTTGGGGGAGAGGCGCACAGCAGGTCCCTCGGCTACGCTCGGGATGACAAAGTTTAGGGCGGTGACTTTTGTTAGCAGCTGTCCGATTGGATGGACAGAAAGAAACAGCGAGCCTTCTTCACTGCGCTTCTCCCTCATCGCTGCACCTTGGACGGCCCGGCTGAAGCCGTGCCCTGACACAAAGCTAGGTTTGTTTTGGGGTCGAGGCTTAGTGTGCCCCCGTTCGACTTCGCTCCGGGCAGGCTCTCCACTGCACTTCCACGGCACGCTTCACGAGGCGGGATGATGGCCTCGGAAGGTAGAGTTGCGTAGGTAGTTGTTTGGGGGAGAGGCGCACAGCAGGTCCCTCGGCTACGCTCGGGATGACAAAGTTTAGGGCGGTGACTTTTGTTAGCAGCTGTCCGATTGGATGGACAGAAAGAAACAGCGAGCCTTCTTCACTGCGCTTCTCCCTCATCGCTGCACCTTGGACGGCCCGGCTAAAGCTGGTCCCTGATACAAAGCTAGCTTTGTTTGGGGTTGAGGCTTAGTGCGCCCCCGTTCGACTTCGCTCCGGGCAGGCTCTCCACTGCACTTCCACGGCACGCTTCACGAGGCGGGATTATGGGCTTGGAAGGTAGAGTTGCGTAGGTAGTTGTTTGGGGGAGAGGCGCACAGCAGGTCCCTCGGCTACGCTCGGGATGACAAAGTTTAGGGCGGTGACTTTTGTTAGCAGCTGTCCGATTGGATGGACAGAAAGAAACAGCGAGCCTCCTTCACTGCGCTTAGCCCTCATCGCTGCGCCTTGGACGGCCCGGCTAAAGCCGGGCCCTGATACAAAGCCGGCTTTGTTTTGGGTTGAGGCTTAGTGTGCCCCCGTTCGACTTCGCTCCGGGCAGGCTATTGGAATCGAGTTGGCCTCGGTGGTCGGAAAGCTCCGAACAGCGTTGGTAAGATAAGCATCGCCGGGGTTCCTTCGGCCGCGCTCAGGACAGGCTCTTCGGCTCCGCGCATCGAGTGCACTGTCACTTGACCAATTTGTGAGGCGCTTCGCTCAGGATGACGATTTTGTTTAAGGTCGAGGGTTTCACACGAAAGATCTATAAAGTCACAGGCTCTCAGGATGACGATTTTGTTTAAAGTCGAGGGTTTCACGCGAAAGATCTATAAAGACACAGGCTCTCCCGCGGCAGGCCGGATCACAGTCTCGGAAGGTAGAGTGTGTAGGTAGTTGTTTGGGGGAGAGGCGCACAGCAGGTCCCCGTTCGACTTCGCTCAGGGCAGGCTCTCCACTACGCTTCGCTCCGGTCGGGATGACAAAGTTTAGGGCGGTGACTTTTGTTAGCAGCTGTCCGATCGGATGGACAGAAAGAAACAGCGAGCTTCCTTCACTGCGCTTCGCCCTCATCGCTGCACCTTGGACGGCCCAGCTAAAGCTGGGCCCTGACACAAGGCCAGCGTTGTTTTAGGTAGCAGCGCACAGCAGGTCCCCGTTCGACTTCGCTCAGGACAGGCTCTCCACTGCGCTACCCCGATTTCCTGTTGAGGTTAGTGGCGTTGGTAAGCTTCATGCGGCTTTCCTCGCTGAAAGCCGCACACGTGGTTGTTGGTGAGTGCCGCGTAGCAGGAAATCCAGTTACGCTCCGGTTCCACGGCAGGCCGGGACAGGCGGGATGTAGAATGGGAGCCGCTGGATAGTGCGACGGAGGATTAGGATGCCGACTCCCTGGCTAAAACGAATACGAGAAACGGGCCAGCTGACCGTGTTTAACAAAGGGGGCGCATGGGCAAATTCGATCAACGCGGCGATCACCACTTTCAACCATCTTCCGTTCAAGGTAGGACTTGTCGCCGCAAAAGATGAAAAGTCTGCGAATGTTGTTGTGATTCTAGCCACCGCGCACAAAAGTTACACGCGTGACGGAAACACGATCAACACAGATTCCAGTTTTAAATTGAACCAATTCCATGGACAAACCATCACGCTCGCCGATGGAGTGCCGGAGACGAATTTCTTTGCTGTGATCTTCCTTCCCGGCCTGCTTCACAATCCCGCTAAGGGACAGAAGGAAGTTATGATCGTCCACGAATTTATTCATGCCTGTGGAGTGGATGAACATGAGACGACACCCACCGGTGGGATCATGTACGACATCATGGTGCCAAGCAACGGCGGGCTGCAGGAAGCTAGCAAAAAGGGCGACCCCATGCCCCCAATTCGCGTCGGCCCGCAAACCTTAAACAGAATACAAAGTATATGGTGAGCAGCAGCCACAACCAGGGCGCATAGGTTGCCCATCGGTTGTAGGTCGACGCTAAGACCCATCTGCCTATTTTGTTACTGCTGCTGTCTCTAACCGTCCGCCGCGAATCCATTCCAGTATCGTTCGATATTGCCAGCTGTCTTCGTTGCCGTGCCAGCGCTGGCCGCCGTTGTGCGTGGCCAGGTAGTCGCCGACGTTGCCGGCGCTGTCGGTTGGCCTGGTTGGTTTGATTAGCATCAGGCTCTTGGTTGGATCGTTGATGTCAACTACGTGCATTGCGTACTTGTAGTTGTCTTCGCTGTCCTGGTCGGAGTAGACGCCTTGATCGTTGGGCGGCCGCAGCTTAAAGATCACGTGGCTGGCATGGCAGAAGACGCAGGCTTTGCCGTCCGGGCCCTGGGTCGCCAGGATGGGTTCGATCTTGGCTACGAAGTAGTTGAAGTCGAGCACCGAGCCGGGCTGCACGTCTTTGAGGGCCTCGCTTAGCTTGTTGCCTTGCAGGACGCTTACCGCGATCAACTTCAGGCGCGGATTGGCGTCGTTCTGCAGTTGCTCCATGGCGGCGTGGAACTCCGGCCGCTGCTCTACGCCTTTTACTTTGCGTAGCGTGTCCAGGCCCGCGGCGCGCACGTTGTTGTCAGGGTTTTGCAGGCTGGCCAGGACCGTGCTCAGTACCAGGGGGTTGTCGAGCAGGTCAGTGGGACGCTTGATGGCTACCAGGTTCTTGTTCAGGAAGTAGCCCTGATCTTGCGAGATGGCTCCGCCCGATACGCCGGCGTGCCGGTTCATGAATTTCGGGTCGCCTACTTCTTCCAGGAAGACTCCCATGCCGGAGGGGTTTAGATGGGCGAAGGCCGTCTTTACCATCGGCTCCATGGAGGGGTCACCCAGGAAGTGCTCCAACGACACACGGACGGCGGCGCGCTGCACCTCGGGGTTGGGATCATTCAGGCCGGCTAACACTTGCTGTTGCAGATCGGTCTCGCGCATCAGGGCCTTGAACGATGATGCTGCGTTCAGGACCTGCGCGTAGTTTGCGGGGCGCGGTTGTTCTTCGAGCAGGGCACGCAGGCCACCTAACACCTCGGGATTCTGGGCCCAGGGAGAATCGCTGGGGAGCGCGGCCAGCAAGGGCAGTACGACCGCCTGGCTATCGGGATTGCCGTTCTTGAGGATCTCGACTACTTTGCTTACCAGATGCGGGTCCGGAGGGACCGGGGTGTGGGATTCGGGCGCGTCCAGGTTGAGGACGCCGCGTTGGCCATCCTCATAGACGTAGCGGACCGTTTGCCGCACCTCCAGGTTCGGATCTTCGGAGAGGGAGAGCGCGGCCAGGGTGAAGCGTTCGTCGCCGGCTCCGCTGAGGGTGCTGCCCGCCTTCAGGACCTCGATCTTCATGGTGTCGTTGGCGTCTTTGAGGCAGGCAAGTAGAGCCTCTTGCAGCTCTGGGCCGGAAGACTTAAAGAAATGGATGAGGTCGCTGTCGTTGCCTACGCGGGTCTGGAAGAAGCCGTTGTGCACGTCGTATTTGAAGTCGACGGCCTCGCGATAGGGCGGATATTCGTAGCCGGGGCGATGCAGGTCGGGTACTCCGCTGACGTACTTGGTGAGCACCGCCGGTAAACCAATCGACACGGTGTTCTCCTTGAGGGTGGGCAATGCGTAGTGGCGGACGTGAAAATCCCATAGCGCGTTGAGGATGCCTTCGCGGCCTAAAGGCGTGGCGGTGCGCAGGACTTTTGCCAGGACTTGCGCCTGGTCATGCACGACGGCTTCGTAGCCGGCGCCGATGGCGTTCTTGTCCGCATCTTCAGCGCTGGCGCGTACCCAGGCGGTCAGGTAGCCGGTGTTCTCGTCGAGCAGGTCGTAGATGCTCTCCTCGAGGCCGCGGCGGACCATGGCGTCGGTCTCTACATTCATGCGCGTGGCCAGAGTTTCCAGGGTGCTGTTGCGCATCTCCGGCTGATCGACTTGCCAGTAGTACCAGCGCCATAGGCCGGAAGCGGCTTCGAAACGGACGAAGGGTACGGGGTCGTTTACATCCTTCTCCAGCGCGGCTAGCAGCTCCTTGTCTCCGGTGAGGTCGCGGAAGTGCTGGTTGAAGACGCGGGCGGCTCCCCAGCGGACGCGGGCGTTGGGCGAGCCCAGCGCGGCTACCAGGAGAGTGCGGCCGGCGGGGGCTGCGTCCTGGCGGCGGGAGAGGATCATGCGCACGGCGTAGGCGGCGCTGGATTGCGTCATTTTCGTGGGGTCGCCCAGGGCTTGCATCAGGACGGGCAGCGAGCCGGGATCAGCCATGTGGCCCAGCGCGCGGGCCGCGGCTTCGCGGGCCAGGGGCTGATCGCTCTTGATGAGGACCTCGCGGATTTGCTTGAGGACGGGCTCTGGCGCCAGGTCCCAGAATTGATCGAGTTGGGTGAGGAGTAGGGGCAGGTTGTTCTTAGCCAGCTTGGTGGGCGGGGTGGGGAAGCCGGCGTCCCAGTTCTTGGCTTCGGTGGTTCCCGGGTAGAGGGTGGAGAGGGCCATCACGGCAAATTGCGTGGCGCGGAAGGGCGTGTTGAAGCCCTGGTAGACGGGGTCGCCTTCCCAGCTGCCTTCCTGCCGTTGGGCCGCCATCATGGCTTTTACGGCGATGGCCAGGTGTTCGTCGGTCTCGGGGCGGCGGCCAGCCATGGCTACGGCAAGCACAGCGTTATAGGAGATGAAGTCCGCGGTCTTGGCTTTCTTGTCGAAGGGGTATGGCCAGCCGCCTTGCGGGGTTTCGTATTCGTAGAGCTGGGTGATGAGCGGGTCGATTTGCGTTTGGTATTTGGCGCGGTCGATGGTGGAGAGCAGGATGATCTTCCAGTTGAGGTCGATCATGTTCTTGGGCTCATAGCCAAGGGCCAGGGTCTCCACGTGGTTGCGCTCGGATAGCCACTGCGGGTCCTTGGTCTGCTTGTAGATCATGTCAAAGGTCTGCCAGCTTTGGGTGGCGATCTCGAAGGGGCTCACGTCGGGTTCGCAGCCGTCGGCTTCGTCGCCGGGCATGGTCTTGAGGCCTTTGTAGTGGATCTTGAGGTACTCGGCGTAGGGCTTGTCGAATTTTTCTCGCGGCGGATCGTGGGTTACGTTCTGCTCGAATTGGTTGGTGATGAGCGGCAGGCGGCTGGCTACGGTGCGGGCGGTGTAGATGACGCGTACCCAGTTGGTGTTGGGCTCTCCATATAAAGGACGCGTGTTGTTGTAAAGGCGGTCCATCAGGAATTCAAGCTGGGCGCGCTGCCGGGGGGCGTAGCCGTTTTTCACGGCGGTGAGATAGCCGCGGGTGGTGAACTGGGCCGGGTGGCAGGCGATGCAGAGCTGGGTCTCAGAATGCTGCATGGTGGTGCGCAGGGAAACGGATCCGCGGCGTGGAGTGTTCGATAGCCAGGAGTCGCCCATGTTTACCAGGAAGTCCATGCCCGCGCGCACGGCCAGGTGCGGATCGGAGTAGGGCGGGATTGGGAAGTCGGAGGTGTGGAGTTGATAGGCGGGGTGGTTGCCGGCTACGCGGACGTAGTATTCCTGGCCAGGCTCCAGGATGCGGGTGCGGAACTTGTAGAGGCCGGGATAATTCTGGGTGGCTTCCACCTGGTAGACGAACTCACCGGTGTTGAAGGGGACTACGTCGTCTTTGCCTAACTGGAAGATATCCACGTCGAGGGGGACATCGCGATCGGTGACGTTGAGGGTGAAGTAGACCAGGCGCGGCTTTGCTTCCTTAAAGGTGAATTTGAACCATTGGAAGCCTTTGAGCATGGCGGCGTAGCCGTCTTCGCTGCGGGAGGGGGCGTAGGGGCGCTCGTCGTCACTGCCGTAGATGGTCTGGCCGAACTCGAAGGGCTGGGCGGTTTGCCAGGTGCCGTTGGGGGCGGCGGCGATGAGTCCCGGGGTTAGGCCGTCTTCGGTCTTCAGTACGGGTGCTTCGAGGATCTTGCGCAGGGATGTGGTCATCTCCGGCGCCGGTGTGGTGGAGGAGAGGCTTACGGTTACGGGGCCGGCGGCGCGGGGGCGGAGGGTCAGGTAGAAATCAAGGTCGGCGGTGTGGAGCCACTTGGAGTCGATTACGCCCTGGGCGTCTTTTACTGTGGCCAGGACGGCGTCGCTGCCTTGTACTTGCGCGGGGTCTTTCACCGCCAGGGTAAAGGAGTAGAGAGTGCCGGGGCGCGCCGTGCCTAGCTTGATCTCCTTAACTATGGGGGGCGGGGCTTGATTCGCTTGGACAGCTCGGCCAGCGTGGAGTATCGAGCCGATGATTAGTGCTAATGCAGAGAGCGGGATTAGCCCCCAATACCATTTAGCCCAGTTTCGTGCAGTTGCCCCCATTGCTTCGCGCCTCCCCCTTGGTCTGGTACTGGGAGCTAACCCCAGTTTCCAACAGACAAACAATACACCCATCGAACAATGGGTGGACAATGGTTTTTGCTGGGGTGGGAGGGGTTGGCTGGGGCTATGGTGGCGCGCCGTGGCATGGGCGGAGGTGGATGGACAGAGCTGCAAGGAGTTGTTAGGGGGGAAGGGCGCACAGCAGGTCCCTCGGCTACGCTCGGGATGACAAATTTGAGGGTGGTGGAGGGTAAGCGAAAATCCCTCCACCTATTTAGTTAGTACTTCTCATCCGCCGATGGACCATAGATTGCAGGTACCGTCTTCTCCAGCAGGCGCAGGTAAACGGTCAACTGCCCTCGATGATGCGCCAGGTGGGTGATCGCTCCGTCGGCGATCATGGCGTAGCGTGGCCCTTCGCTCACTACCTTGCCGTCCATACGAAAGCGCCACATCCCTAATAGGTGGTCTTCGGTTGTGTCTTCCAGCGCCTTTCGCGACTTGGCCAGCCCCATGGACAGCATGTGGCACAACTCCGCACGCGTCTTTACGGGCTTGGTGCGCATGACTTCGTTTTCGGGGTCGGAGAGATTCAGCTCACGACGGTTGACCATGAACTCGACCCATCCCGGCATGGATGCTACCAGGGCGGCGAGATAGCCCAGTTCCATTGACCGCTGGTGCGGCTTCCAGCTGTTCTGCCCCTCAGGGACACGCTCAATCACCTTGCGCGAGGTTTCTACCTCGTGCTCCAACTGCCATAGGAAAAACTCCTTCAATCCCATCGGTTTTCTCCTCAACATCAACGTAAATTGCCATATATGACATAGGCTGTCATATATGCTGAATAAACTAAAAATATGAAGTCGGACCGGTTGCTCTCCGCCTTGTTGCTGCTGCAGGCGCACGGGCGTCTCTCGACGCGCGAACTGGCTGAACGCCTGGAAACTTCACAGCGTACGGCGCATCGCGATATGGAGGCGCTGAGCGCTGCCGGGGTTCCCGTGGTTGCACTGCGCGGGGCGCAGGGCGGGTGGGAGCTTGCGCCCGGGTGGCGCACCAAGGTTCCGGGCCTCGACGATGCCGAGCTGAGCGCGCTGCTTATGTCGCAGCCCAGTGCGTTGGGACATCCCGCGCTGGCCGCGGCGTCGGAGCGCGCCTTTGGCAAGCTGCTGGCGGCGATGCCGCAGCGAATGCAAACCCAGGCCGCTTCCATTCGCGCACGGCTGCACATCGATCCGGTCGGATGGCATCCCACTTCCGACGATCTGGGGCTGCTGCCTATTGTTCAGGACGCCATCGCTCGCGATTGCAAGCTCACCTTCCTCTACTCGCGGGCCGATGGCGAGAGCGGGGTGCGCACCGTGGATCCATTCGGCATCGTGGCCAAGCAGGGAATCTGGTACCTGGTGGCGCGTGCGCCGGCGGGCATGCGGACGTACCGCATCTCTCGCATGCAGGATGCTGTGGTCCTCGCCGTGACTTTCGAGCGGCCGGCTAACTTCGACCTGGCAGCCCATTGGAAAACGGCGACGGCGCAATTGCAGCAGAAGCGGGAGCAGTTTCGGGCTACGGTTGCGCTTGCTCCCGATGCAGCGGTCTCGCTGCGCCGTTGGTGCCGCGTCTCTCATGCGCCGGAGGTGCGATGCACTCCGGCTATCCCGGATCAGTGGATGGTTCTTCATGTGTTGTTCGGGAGCCAGGAGGAGGCGCGCTTTGTCATTCTCGGTTTTGGCTCGCGCGCTCACGTGGTCGCGCCGGTAACTCTTCGCGACGAGGTGCTGGGAGAGATGAGCGCAGCCGTGGCGCGGCCGCCGATCGCTCTGTTGAGTAACTAGTCCCACAAAATACCTCCGTTACTACCATGACGTTCCAGAGCGGGCGTTTTAGACATTGGGAGGTATGTTTCCTGCAAATCTTTGGCGCGGACCTGCGGGGATAGTGTGGGTTGCGGAAGGGCCGGAGCTGAAGACCAGTGCGCTGCTGAAGGGTTCCGCGGCCACGAGGAATGGGCAATTCTCTCCCGACGGCAAATGGGTGGCGGAGCTCGAGAGGTGAGCTCTCAGGGCTTCAGCATTGGGTCACGCATCAGGAAAGAGATATCACCCACCTTATAAGTGACCTTGCCGGTTCCAGACGGAGTGGCGGGGACTTTGTGGTCACGGGCAGCCTCAAAGGCGGTTACCAGCTGCGGAAGGACGGACGGCGACGCGACGGGAAGGTTATGGGCGCCGAGAACCATCCGCACCTGCGGCGCCAATGCGGCAAGCCGCCGGACGGAGGCGTCATAGGCCGCAAGATTCGTCTCCGGACGATAGATCCAGATGGTTCCGGGATAGTAGGTATCTCCGGTAAAGAGCAAGCCGTTGGCTGCATCGAAGAGGCAGATGGCGTCCGGAGTGTGGCCTGGCGTGGCGAGGATGGTCAGTGACCGGCCTCCCAGGTCGATGTGGTCTCCATCGTGCATGAACTTGGTGATCTTCCAGGGACGGGTTGCATAGCTGGTCCGATCGAATCCTTTGGGGAGTGTGCCGCAGATTTGGCCGGGGGCGATCTCTTCTTGGGCGCCTGCACGCGAGCCTTGCGCGCTTTTGCGAGTGAAATCCGTGTCCATGCCGTAAACGGTGTCGAACTGCCAGTTGTCGCCCACGTGATCGTTATGGGTATGAGAGTTGAGCACCACGATGGGCAAGGGTGTCAGTTGTGCCGTGACGCTTTTGACGTCACCGATGCCCATACCGGTATCGAAGAGCAGGGCACGCTGTTGACCGACGATCAGGTAGCCGATGGTTTCTTCCGCCTGGTGTGGTTCGTAGATAGCGAAGACCGCGGGTGCGACTTTGTAGACCTCGAACCAGGCGTCGGCGATGGGCACACGCTGGAGGGTCTTATATTCCGCCCGTGGAAGCGTGCGGCACCATTCGGGGAGCTCGGTTTGCGCAACCAGGCTTGGAGTCGAGAGAGCTCCACAGACAGACAACGAGACCAGTGCGTGCTTCAAGGATCGTTTGATAAAGACCACCGAGGCGAACTTAGGTTGGGGCGAATCTAGAGTCTATCGTCTTGCTCGCCGTGCGAGGTTGGGATTAGGCTGGAAGATTATGCGAACGATCCCGCTTTTGATTGTCTGCTGCGCGCTGTTAACAAGCTGCACGTATGCCCAGTCTGCTTCGCCGATGCCCGATATGGAGCATCACCACCACGACGATACGCCGGAGCAGTTGGGGCACGTGTCCTTTCCCACCTCGTGTGCTGCGCGATCGCAGGCGCCGATGGAACGTGGCGTTGCGCTGCTGCACTCGTTTGGATACACCGTGGCGCAGATGCAGTTCGAGACTATCGCCAAAGATGATCCTGCGTGCGCGATGGCGCACTGGGGTATTGCCATGACGCAGTTCCAGGAGCTGTGGGGGCGTCCCGATGCGGCGGCGCTCAAGCTGGGCGCGGATGAGATGGCCAAGGCGCGCGCGCTGGCTGCTCCGCCGGCGAAGATCACGCCGCGTGAGCAGGCATACATCGGTGCTATGAGTGCGTTTTTTGATCCCGCGGATATTCCGTTTCAGAAGCGTGCCGATGCGTATGAAGCGAAGATGAATGCGCTGCATCGCGAGTTTCCAGAGGATGTCGAGGGAGCGGCCTTTGACGCGCTGTCGATGCTGGCTTCGGAGGCGCCGGACGATACTTCGCTGACCCATGAACACCAGGCGCTGGCTATCCTGGTGCCGCTGTTCGCGGCGCATCCGGAGCATCCTGGCCTGGCGCACTACATCATCCACACCTGCGACACGCCGGCACTCGCGGCCGACGGCCTGGGGGCAGCGCAGGAGTATGCCAAGATTGCGCCTTCCTCTCCCCACGCGCTGCACATGCCGGCACATATTTTCGCCCGGCTCGGCATGTGGCAAGAGGATATCGATTCGAACCTGGCTTCGGTGGCCGCATCAGAGAAGGCGGAAGCGGCCGGCGAGCCCGGCAGCGCGCACCAGATGCATGCGGAGGAGTTCCTGATCTATGCCTATCTGCAGGTGGGTCAGGATGAAAAGGCAAAGGTCCTTACGGATAACATGCGTGCCGTCGGCGAACACATGAACGCGATGCCAGGGATGGACGATATGAAAGGTGCCGGGCCCTGGTTCGACAATGAGGTGAGAGCGATCTATGCCGCGGAGATGCATGAGTGGAAAGCGCTTTCCGTGCAGGAACCGGCGCCGGGATCGAAGGATACGGCCACGTTCAATACGTATTGGGGGCGGGGAATTGCCGCCGGTCATTTGCGTGACGCGAAGCTGGCCGGAGCGGCCCTGAAGGGATTTGATGCAAACCTGGAAGCAGTGAAGAAGGCTTCGATGGAAGACGCTGTGAGCGCGCTCGAAATAAAGCGGAACGAGATTCTGGGCTGGCAGGATTTCGCGGAGGGTCATCCCGATGCGGCAGCGGCGGTTATGCGCAAGGCCGCCGACCAGCAGGACAAGCTAGGGCAGGGAGAGGTCGACATTCCCGCGCGTGAGATGTTGGGCGATCTATTGCTGCTGGAAGACAAACCAACGGAAGCGCTGACGGAGTATCGCGTGGCGTTGAAGCTGAGCCCTAATCGCTTAAATGGATTGCTCAGCGCCGGCGAAGCAGCGGAGCAGGCCAAGCGGCCGGAGGAAGCGCGCGGGTTCTACAGCGCCGCAGCCAAGCAGACCGATGCCGGGGCGCACACGCAGCGGGCAGATGTTGCGCACGCCGTGAAGATGGCGGACGCCACGGTGGCCGGCTTGCATTAGAGTAGTGCGAGGATGATTGACCGTCGGGATTTTTTGAACCTTATGGGTCTGGGTGTCGCCGGCATGGCTGGCCGCTCCTGGCTCTCCGCCGTCGCACAGAATGCAGGCCTCAACGATGCCGATCTTGTGGTCTTCAACGCCAAGGTGTACACCGTCGACGCGCGCATGCCCCAAGCTGAGGCCTTTGCCGTTAAGGGCGGGCGCTTTCTCGCGGTTGGCAGCACCGCCGACATTAAAGGCCTCGTCGGCAAGAAGACACAGACCTACGACGCTAAGCAAATGACCGTGGTTCCCGGCTTCATCGACGCCCACAACCACGGCGGCGGCGAGGGCTTGCTTTACGACGTGCTAGTCGGAAATCCGTACCAGGTGGAGTTCGTCACCATTGACAGCATTGTCGAAAAGCTGCGCGTGCGGGCACAGACTACGCCGCCAGGCTACTGGGTGGAGGGCTTTTTCCACGATGACACCAAGATCAAAGACAAGCGCCCACTGAATGCACAGGATCTCGACCGGGTCTCGACCGAACACCCGGTGTGCGTGCATCATCGCGGCGGGCACACTGGCTTCTACAACAGCAAGGCCTTCCAGATGGCGGGCATCACCAAGGCCACGCCCAACCCTTACGGGGGAACCTACGACAGAAATGCCCAGGGCGAGCTCAACGGCCGTGTGACCGACCTTGCGATGCCCACTATCGATAAAGCAGGGCAACGTGTGACGTACTCTGCGGAAGTGAAACAGAAGCGCGTCTTCGACGGCGTTGGGTTCATGTCGCAGAAGTTCGTCGAGTACGGGCTGACCACCGTCCATCACGACGAGGAGGGCGTGCTGCCGGCGATGCAGGAGCAGCGCATCCGCGGCGGGCTGCTGCACCGTGTTAGTTATGAGGCCTACGACGAGTTGCTTGAGGCCATGATCAGCAACGGCATCGAAACCGGCTTCGGTGACGAGTACATCAGCTTCGGGGCTACTGCCGAGCACACGGTGGACGGTTCGTTTTCTGAACGCACCATGGCTATCAGTACACCCTATAAGGACATCACTCCGCCTTACCATGGCAACCTCACGCAGACGCAGGAGGACTTGAACGTCTGGGCAGAGCGGGTGCACCGCGCCAATATCCGTCTCAACTGTCATGCCAATGGGGATGTTGCTATCGACCGCGTGCTGACGGCGTACGAGCGGGCGCTCAAGCTTTATCCGCGTGCCGGGGTGCGGCCGAAGATTACGCACTGCAGCCTGGTGAATGACAGCCTGGTGGTGCGAATGAAAGCCATGGATGTGGTCCCCGCGGAGTTCAGCACCTATGCTTATTACAATGCCGACAAGTTTCACTTCTACGGAGACGAAGTGATGCAGCACATGACGGCGTTCCGGAGTTTGATCGATGCCGGGATCACACCGGCCGCCGGTTCGGACTTCAGCCCGGGTCCGTTCTCACCGCTGATGGCCATGCAAGGCATGGTCACGCGCACCGGCTGGAACGGTGAGACCTGGGGAGCGAACCAGAAGATCAGCATCGATGAGGCGCTGCGGGTCAACACGCTCAACGGCGCCTATAACGCGCGCGAGGAGACGATCAAAGGATCGATCAGCGCGGGCAAACTCGCGGACTTTGTCGTGCTGGCCGATGACTTCCACACCGTCGACCAGGCAAAGATCAAGGACATCCAGATCGTCCGCACGGTGGTCGGGGGTAAGACGGTTTATCAAGCATGATTTGCACTCCGCAGCATATCCATCATGGTGCGGAATTCAGGGAAATCCAGGGACTGCTTTCCATCGGATAAGGCATTGGCGGGATCGGGATGCACTTCGATGATCAGGCCATCGGCGCCTGCCGCCAGCGCGGCTCGGGACATCACTGGAATCAGATCGCGTCTGCCCGTCGCATGTGAGGGATCGGCGATCACCGGCAGATGGCTGAGTTGCCGTGCGAGCGCCATTCCGGCTAAGTCGAGCGTGTTGCGTAACTCCGGATCATAGGATCGGATACCCCGCTCGCAGAGCACTACCTGGCTATTGCCCCCGGCCAGCAGATATTCGGCCGCCAGTAACCACTCCTTTACTGTAGCTGCGGGGTTGCGCTTGAGCAGGATGGGTTTTCGTAACTGTCCAAGACGCCGAAGCAGAGCGAAATTTTGCATATTGCGCGCGCCCACCTGCAGCATATCTACATGCTCGGCGACCACATGGATGTCGTCGGTGCTCAGGATCTCCGAGACGATGGGCAAACCTGTTTCTTCGCGTACCTTGGCCATAATCTGGAGGCCTTCTACGCCCAGTCCTTGGAAATCGTAGGGAGAGGTTCGCGGCTTATAGGCCCCGCCACGCAAGATTACGGCGCCGGCGGACTTGACCGCTACCGCGGTGGCCAGGGTTTGCTCATAGGATTCTACGGAGCAGGGTCCGGCCATGATGACGGGTTGGCCGGCTCCGATTTCCACCATCCCTACGCGAACGACCGATCTTCGGTTGCCGGTGGTCGTCATTCCCTTAAGGCTTGTATCTGCTTCTACGGTAAGGCTGTTCATATTGAGAGTCCTCTCTGTGGTTAGAAATGCAAAAGGGCCGCGACTTGGTCGCGGCCCTTGATGGTGAATGCGCTCTTTAGATCAAAGAATCAGAGTCGTAGATGCGCAGACGCCGCCAGAGCCGCTACTGGATACCAGTAGCGGTAGGTAAAGAAAAAGGACTGGCGCTGCGGGGTCTGCATACTGGTGATTAGGTTAACCTGAATTTCTTTATTTGGGAAGCCGAAGCCTTCAAGGACGCCGCTGGGCTCTTTACCCAAGAGTGCGCGGATGGCTATCCTATGTGGAGTGGGGGGGATTTTGCCGAATCGAAATCATGGCCAAGCGATGGCCGGGGTACTGCCTTCCGAGCCGGAAGTTCCAATCCGGTTGGCAATCTTCGATCAATATCGCAGCCTGCTCTTCTCCGTCGCCTACCGCATGTTGGGGAGCGTGGCGGACGCCGAGGATATGCTGCAAGAGACGTTTATCCGCTGGCAGCAGGCACCCGAACAAGAGATTCGATCCCCGCGCGCATTCCTGATTACCATCATCAGCCGCTTGTGCATCAACCATCTGCAATCGGCACGGGCGCAACGGGAGCAGTACGTGGGTCAGTGGCTGCCCGAACCGGTCGTCACCGCTCCGGGGAGCGATCCGCTGGATAACGTCCGTTTGGATGAATCGCTCTCGATGGCTTTTCTTCTCATGCTGGAACGCCTGACACCCGTGGAACGGGCGGTGTTTGTGCTGCGCGAAGTGTTCGAGTACGAGTACCCTGAGCTGGCCACGGTGCTAGGCGAGAGCGAGGCGAATTGCCGGCAAATTCTGCATCGCGCCAGGCAGCATGTCGCCACGATGCGTCCGCGCTTCAAGGCTTCTCAGCGGCAGAAGAGCGAGTTGCTGGAAGGCTTTCTGCAGGCGACGAAAAGCGGCGACCTTGAGGGATTGGTCGCGTTGCTGGCCGATGACGTGGTGCTTCACTCGGATGGCGGCGGGAAGGCGGTGGGCGCACCCAATCTGATTCGCGGCGCGAAGAATGTGGCCCGCGGGGCGCTGGGCACTCTGCAAAAGCTGGTGCCGAAGAATCTGGTCGTTCGCCTTGCTCAGGTAAACGGGGAACCGGGGATCGTCAGTTATCTCGACGGAAAGCCGTTCTCCGTGCTCACCCTGGTGGCCGGCGAGGGCCACATCCAGACGATTTATTCGGTGACCAACCCCGAGAAGATCGCCCATGTGCCTGATTTGCCTGGGGATCAGATTTAGATAATTTTCGTTAGGGAGTTTTGTCACAGATCCTGGTCGCGAGCGGTCTTCTATCTGGAAGTACTGGGAGAAAGCGATCATGCAAACACAAACGAGTCATGCAGCGACCATTGTTCCCGACTCAGCGGAAACATTTCTTGCGCCCGTCGAACAACCCGAAGGGCTGTTGATGAAGTTGGTTTATTCCCTTAGCCGCCGGAAATTCGGCAGAGTGCTTACGCCGTTAAAGGTGCATTCCGTTCGGCTGCCGGCGGCATTCGGTATGTTTGCCGGGAAGATCGCTCAGCTGGATAAGAAGTTGCAGCTCCCTCGAGAGACGGTGTTTCTGATTCGCGAACAGGTGGCGCGTCTGAATGTTTGTCTCTTCTGCATGGATATTGGCAGGTCGTTCGCAATCAAAGAGTCGATGAACGAGGCCAAATTCGACGCGCTGGATCAATACAGCACAAGTTCTCTCTTCACGGAGGCGGAACGATCAGTATTGGACTATGTGACGGAGCTGACAAGAGATAAGAAAGTGAATCCGAAGACGTTTGCACGCATGTCGGGTTTTTACTCCGAACGCTCGATCTGCGAGATCGTCTGGCTCGTGGCCAGCGAACATTTTTACAACATGACGAATATTGGCTTGAATATCCATTCCGATATGCTGTGTGACTTCACGCGAAAGCAGAGCTAGCGAAGGCTCAGGGCGAAGTGGACGCAGGCAGAGTGGCTATACAACGCTCGCTCTATGTGGATATTGTCGCCAGGCCGGCCTCACGATTAAGCTCAGGCAAGCGTAGGGGTGGCAAAGGACAAGTTATGAGAAAGCAAACCATACTTACTGCAGCTCTTTTCGTATCGTTAGTGTCGTTGGCCTGTGTCCCTTCGCCCGGCGACTCTCAGACTCCGTCACAGAACAAGAAGGATGTCGTTTACGTCTGCGCTTGCCTGAAGACGAAGTCCTGCTCTTGCATGACGGAAGCTAAGACCGAAGGGCCATGCGCCTGCGGAACACAAGGTGGGCCGCCACTGAAGGCAGTGCCGCGAGATAGCGCCTGGGCGAAGGATAATCGCGAAGCGCTGGCGAAGTAGTGGCGGAAGGATTCGTTGAGGGCAGCATCTTATCAAATTTAGATATGGCAGGGGCCCACTGCCTACGCGTCATGCGAGGTTATAAGTAACATTGAAAGCGGTCCGAATTACACATCGAATTTCCACTTTTCGTAACGTCATTTCCACAACACAAAATTGCCAGGAGCGCTAGCATTTCTGTTGCTGGGGAGTAATATTGCTTTCAGCGGAAGAGTGATCTTCCAGAGGAGAGAGCGGACTAACAGTCGGCTTCGAGGATCGGCAACGAGACTCGGTCCAGGAAACTGGAAACAGACGGCGGCGGGAAAGCTCTTACAGCGAGTGGGATCATAGAAGAGTGAGGTTAAAACGCGGGCTGTCGCTCGTGGGAGCCGAATGATTCCGGGGTAACAAGCGTTGTGATCTGGAACCCGAACCGGATCTCTGAAAGTCGGAATAGGGAGGGCGAGGTCTCGCAAGAGAACTCGCCCTTTCGCTTTTGCGCAGTTGTACGCGTACCCGGACGCCGCTTTATCACTTATCCCGATGACTTATCTTCACCACGTATCTGGGGATGTCCCTGTTGTTCGTCGTTGGCTACGCCCGGCAGTCGTGTGCGGCCAAACTACACCCAGGACTGGCGTCGTGGGGCATTCTCAGCCGTCCCTTCGGGACTAGTCTCGGTGGGAATGTTGACCCAGGACTGACGTCCTGGGCTACTTTCAGCCGTCCCTCCGGGATTGATTGGGATCTCGAAGACGATCGGCCAACAGTACATTTGCTTGGGACCGAAAGTGGAACAGTAGATCCCCGGTCGACTTCGCTCAGGGCAGGGCCTCCACGGCACGCCGGGACAGGTCGGCTTCCTCCTAATGACACAGGTGCGAGCAACGGAATTTACAAACTACAAACGCTAGACCGCGCCTTTGCGGTGCTTGATCTTCTGGCCTCCAGCGGCACTTCATTGGCGATGGCCGAAGTGGCCGAAGCTCTCCAATTACACAAGAGCACGGCACACCGGCTTTTGAACGTTCTGCAACGGCACCGTATGGTGGAGCGCGCGAAAGACGGGAAATTCCGTCTCGGCTTACGGCTATGTAACCTTGGCAGCCGCGCCATCGAGCAATACGACCTGCGAGAGCGGGCCCACCCCCATCTCAAGACATTGGTATCGGAAGTCGCAGATACAGCCCATCTGTGCATCCTGGAGAAGATGCACATGATTTACATCGACAAACAGGAGCCGGAGCAGCGCATCCGGATGATCTCGCGGGTGGGTGCGAGCAGCCCCATCCACTGCACCGCTGTAGGCAAGGCGATTCTGGCGACGATGCCGCGCGCCCGGGTGGAGGAAATGCTGCCGCAGTTGGACACGCGACGGTTCACCAGGCGGACCATCACTAGCCGTGAAGCGCTGTTGGGGGAACTTGAGCGGACGAGACGCCGCGGATATGCGGTAGACGATGAAGAGCGGGAAGAGGGGGTTCGCTGCGCCGGAGTGGCCATCCTGAATGCACGAGGGGAGGCGATCGCGGCACTAAGCATCTCCGGACCGTCGGCCCGCATGACCATGCAGAAGATACCGCAGATTGCCTGTAAGTTGATGACGTGTGCGAAGGGAATTCAGCAGGATCTTAGTTATATGCCGCGGTTCGGGGAGGAAAGGAGTATCGATCCGTATCGGTGGGCGCCTGGCAAACCGCTTCGTAGCTGCGGCATCCCAGGATGTGATTACCGGACACGCGATAAGACGATATGAAAGCGACGCGGTTAATGCGCCGCTGATTTCCACTTACCGCAGGCCATTTCCACAACAGAAAATCACGCGAGCCACTAGCATTTTTGTTGCTGGAGAGTAGTATTGCTTTCAGCGGAAGAGCGATCTTCCAGAGGAGAGAACGGGCTAGCGTTCGTCTTCGAGGATCGGCAACGAGACTCGGTCCAGGCAACTGGAAATAGGCGGCGGTGGGAAAGTTCTTGCAGCGAGTGTGATCGTAGAAGAGTGAGGAAAACGCGGGCTTCGGCTCGTGGGTGCCGAATGATTCCGGGGTAACAAGCGTTGTGATCTGGAACCCGAACCGGATCTCTGAAAAGTCGGATAGAGAGGGCGAGGTCTCGCAAGAGAACTCGCCCTTTCGCTTTTGTATGCGACGGAGTGGACAGGTCCCTTGCCTCGCCAGATATCGTGCGCGCCCATGACACGGAGGGTTTCTGTGAAGTTAATAAAATTATTGATTCTATGCCTGGTGCTCACCCTTGCGGTGTTGGTCAGGGCACAAGACCGCAATTGGCAGACCGGCACGCTGCTGGAGACTGAGCAACAGAAAGTGCTTGAGGGCACGACCAGTAACAAAACCAGCAGCGGCAACGGGAACAATGGCAACTCAACCACCACTAAAACGGATAACTACGACACGTACCAGGTATTCACGATTAGCAGCGGACAAACGATCTACGTCGCCCGGGAGCATCTGTTCTTTCCCTGGTCCAAGCCGACGCTTACGACGGTCGGAGCACCCGTGAAGTTCGCGGTGGAGAAGAATGATCTGTATGTCATGGACGCAGAGGGGAAACAACACAAGATGGGGATCGTCAAGACCGCATTGAAGACGGCCCCGGCTCAGTAGGGAACGGTGGAGGCAGAACGTAACAGAACCGCACGCGCATAGATCGCGGCACATAGCTCAGGCGAATCGGCTGGTTTCTCGAAGTAACAAACCGCATTAGTAGTGTCGAAGACGACTTAGGTTTTTCCACTTACTGCAGGCCATTTCCACAACAGAAAATTATGAGAACCCCTAGCATTTTTGTTGCTGGAGAGTAATATTGCTTTCAGCGGAAGAGAGATCTTCCAGAGGAGAGAGCGGACTAGCAGTCGTCTTCGAGGATCGGCAACGAGACTCGGTCCAGGCAACTGGAAAAGGGACGGCGGTAGGAAAGTTCTTGCAGCGAGTGTGATCGTGGAAGAGTGAGGGAAACGCGGGCTTCGGCTCGTGGGTACCGAATGAATCCGGGGTAACAAGCGTTGTGATCCGGAACCCGAACCGGATCTCTGAATGTCGGAATAGGGAGGGCGAGGTCTCGCAAGAGAACTCGCCCTTTCGCTTTTGTGGGCTACCCATACCGAGGTGGGTACCGCCGTTGGCTGCCATGGCGTTATGTGGCTGATAAACTCTCTGCACGGCCCAAGGGGGTTAGTCAAATGCCGCGGGAAACCCAGCCCGAAATCGTGGTCCGAACTGCCGTACCTGAGGATGCCCCTGCGTGCGGGCGAATCTGCTACGAAGCATTTGCTGCGATCAGCACGGCACACGGTTTTCCTTGCGATTTTCCCGGGCCCGAAGCTACGACCGGCCTACTTTCCAGGATGTTTTCGCACCCCGGGGTCTATGCTGTGGTGGCAGAAAGCGGCGGTCGGATTGTGGGCAGCAATCTGCTTGATGAGCGCTCCATCATTCGAGGTGTTGGCCCCATTACTATTGATCCCAGCGCGCAAAACCTTGGGGTCGGCCGTAAGCTCATGCAGGCGGTGATCGATCGTGCGAACGAGCGCGGGGCCGCCGGAATTCGGTTAACCCAGGCGGGCTTTCACAATCGTTCATTTGCCCTCTACGCCTCACTTGGCTTTGAGGTCCGGGAGCCACTGTCTTGCATGCAGGGGCGGACACGCGAGAGGAGCCTGCCTGGATGCACGGTGCGAAACGCTAAACCCGACGACCTGGACGCCTGCAATCGTCTGTCACGGCGGGTTCACGGATACGACCGAGGCGTCGACCTGGCTCAAGCTATCGAGCAGGGAACCGCGCGTGTGGTGGAGCGCGGGGGACGAATCACCGGATACACGACGCACCTGGCATTCTTTGGCCATTCCACGGCGGAGACGAATGTGGATTTGCAATCGCTTATTGCTTCGGCAGAATCCTTTGCGGGAGCGGGAATTCTTGTCCCTTCAAGAAACCACGTTCTGCTGCGCTGGTGCCTGACGAACGGCCTGCGCGTTGTGCAACCGTTGACATTAATGAGCATCGGACTTTACAGCGATCCGTCCGGAGCATGGCTACCGTCGGTGCTCTTTTAAGCGGCTGGGAGATCCCGGGGAGCGTTGTTTTTTATTTACAAAGAGCTCGATGCTGCCGAGGCGCCATCATTGACCGAAACGTCTGATCTTCGGATTACGAGAATGCCGCTCAACCACGGAGCCGGCAGTATGCCAGCGCTGGGGTTTGGCACCCTAATTCCCGATGCCGCCGCGACGATCAGTGCTACCAGGAGCGCGTTGGAAGCTGGGTTTCGTCACTTCGACTGTGCGGAACGGTACCGAAACGAGCGTGAAGTGGGCGAGGCCTTGCAGGCAGGACTTGGCGCTGGAGGGATTGCGCGTGAGGACATCTTTGTTACCACAAAGTTGTGGAACTCCAATCATCGCCCGGAGCGCGTCGAACCGGCTTTCGGAGGAAGTCTGGATAGACTCCGGCTGGACTATCTGGATCTCTATCTCATTCACACTCCATTTGCTTTTCAACCGGGAGACGAGCAGGATCCCCGGGATCAGAACGGCAATGTCATTTACGACCGCGATGTGACTTTACTCGATACCTGGAGAGCAATGGAAGGGCTTGTGGACCGCGGCAGATGCCGGGCCATCGGGTTGTCTGACATTACCCTGGACGGACTCTTGCCCATCTACGAAGCGGCGAGAATCAAGCCGGCGGTGATCCAGGTCGAGGCACATCCGCACCATCCGCAAACGGAGCTTCTGGAATTCTGCAAGGAGAAGGACATTGTGTTTTTAGCGTTCGCGCCTCTCGGTCATGGAGCGAGACCGGGGCCGCTGGAAGATCCAGTGGTTTTGGCAATTGCTGCGCGCGTAGGAAAGACCCCGGCCCAGGTGCTGCTGGCCTGGGCGGTGCAACGGGGTACGGCTTTACTCACCACGCCCAGGAGTGCGGAGCGGGCCAGAGAGAACTTCAACATCTCCGCCCTGCCAGAAGACGCAATGGACGAGATCCATCGCATTGAGACAAGACAGAGGCTTAATGAAGTCGTGAATACCGGCGTCCCGGGTTTCATTCCACGAGTTCGATCAACATAAACGCCAGACAACACCTTGGAGCGAACCATGCAAGACGAACAAATACGAGAAGCCCTGAACGCGCATTGGCAAGCATCAGCGGCCGGCGATGCAAATGCGGAACATGATATTTACGATGACAATGCCATCTGTGATTATCCCCAGTCAGGCGAGCGCATCCTGGGGCGAAGCAATTTGCAGGCCTTGCGCAGTCATCATCCCGGCAAGCCGTCAGGGTTCAAGGTCAAGCGAATTCTGGGAAAAGATGATCTCTGGATCACGGAGTACACAATCACCTACCAGGGGCGGCCAGCTTTTACAGTGAGCATTATGGAGTTCCGCAACGGTAAGGTGGTGCACGAGACACAGTATTTTGCGGATCCCTTCGAGGCGCCGGCATGGCGGAGCCAGTGGGTTCAAGTGATTTCGTGACGCGGCGACGAAGGCCAGTCCGCTAAAATCTGCAGGAGTCAAAAGCTGCGCAAGAGAAACTCTCTCGCATTCGCCAACACTTTCTCTCGCATCGCGGGTTCGGGCAGCATTCGAGCGATTTCAACTGCCCCAATCATCGTTGAAAAGATGCAGAAGAAAGCGCGGTCTTTGTCGGCCGTTCGCTGACCAGGCATAAAGGGAAGCATGCGACTTTTGTATTTCTTCAGTTCCTCAAAGACCTGAGCCTTTATCCCTTTATCGGCCCGTGCCAACTCCGGCGCAAGAGCCGTCAACGGACATCCGTACTGGGAATGATCGCAGACGTCCGGGGTCAGGTAGGCCTTCACGATCGCCTTCCACGCCGTTTCGGGTTTGGACTGCTCCGCAGCGTGAGCAAGGCGGTCGGCTGTTTCCTGGAACGCCTCGCGCAGCGACTCAATGAGCAATTCGTCCTTGCTTGCGAAATGCTTGTAAAAGCCTCCGTGGGTCAGGCCGGCGTCACGCATCACCGCTGAAACTGCGGCGCCAGTGATCCCTTCGGCACGAACGCGCCGCGAGGCGTCTTGCACGATCTTCCGATGGGTTTCTACTTTGTGCTCGGGCTGGTAACGCATAGCACATTATAAGATGCCGGCAATCATCTCACGGTGCAAGACAGGCTCACTGAGTGAAAGCGGCTTGTTCAGAGTGTCGGCGTTGACGGGCGGTTCACTCATGACTAGTTAGGGCTGGGTTTCACCTGAACTTCGGCCAGAGCTGTCTAAATTAGCAAATGAATCGGGCTTGTTGTGCAGGTAATCCGTTGATTGTATAGAAGTGCATGAGTCTCAGAAAAAATTGGGTTGGGTTTTGACGATCGCTGACGGCATTTGCGTGCGGTCCGAGTGAAACTGCAGGTCCCTCCCCTGCGCTACCCCGGATTTCCTGTTCAGGAAATCCGGGTTCTCTCCGGTCGGGATGACAAAGTTGAGGGCGGTGGCCAACCTTGGCATGAGTGGTGGTGGATGGACAGAGTCGAAAAAAGGCTAATTTGGACAAGTCTGACTTTCGGCCGTCCCCTTCGACAAGTTGAGGGCTGGCTCTGACGGGACTTGATTTGGATGGTGTAGCTCTCATGCAGACTCTGACGTCCTGAGCTACTCTCAGTCCAAATTAGCAAATAAATCGGGCTTGTAGTGCAGGTTATCGGTTGATGGTATGGAAGCGCGTGAGTCTCGCAAAGAGCGGGTTGGTTTTTGGCGATCGCTGTCCGCATTTGCGTGCAGTCCGAGTGAAACTGCAGGTCCCTCCCCTACGCTACCCCGGATTTCCTGTTCAGGAAATCCGGGTCCGCTCCGGTCGGGATGACAAAGTTGGGGGTGGTGGCGCACCTAGGCATGGTTGGAGTTGGATGGACAGAGTAGAAAAGCTAATTTGGACAAGTCTGACTCTCGCTCAGTCCCTTCGGGACTGGTTCCGGTAGACCGTGATCATTCGGCGATTCGGACGGCTCGGTAGGCAAAGAAATTCTGAATCCATAGGATTATGCGTGTAATCCTATGGGTATTGGAGGACCAAATGCCGCCGCAAGTTGTTTTTCTCACACATCTTGTTTTAGGTTATGCCGCGTGCCTGCTTTGCTTCGGCGTGTACGCCCTGCCCAGGCTTAAGTCGATGGAAGCGATGGACGCACAGCGCGTCATCGCCACCATACACAGTTTCCGGTTCTTCGGGCTGGTCTTTATCCTTCCAGGGGTCGTCGGCCCCAACCTGCCCACTGGCTTCGCCATGTTTGCCGCTTACGGCGACTTTGCGGCCGGGATCCTGGCCATCCTCGCTCTTCTCACGGTAAGGGTGCGTCCGCTCTTTTGGTTCTTCGTCGTGGCTTTCAATGTTGTGGGGGCGGTCGACATCATCCTCGACTACTACCACGCCGTCCAACTTGGTCTTCCTGAAGTCGCAGGGCAACTGGGGGCGGCGTACGCGATCCCGATTATCTATGTGCCCGTGCTGATGATCACGCACTGCCTTGCTTTCTATTGGCTGTTGCGTCCTCAGCCTAAGGCGGCTCGGGTTCTCGCAGGCGATGCGGTTGCATTGCAGTCGTGATCCACCAGCTTCATCGGATGCCGAGATTGTTTCGAACCGCATTGCGTCAGGAAGAAGAAACAAAAGGAGAACAACCATGTCTCAGCCTATCCTCGTGACCGGCGCTGCCGGCGGAGCACAAGGTTCTACTGGACGCCGCATAACGTCCCTTCTGCTGGAGAAGGGTATTCCGGTTCGCGCCTTCGTCCATAAGGTGGATGCAAGATCCGATGCTCTCCGGGAACTCGGAGCAGAGGTGGTGCAAGGCGATCTGTTGGACCTGGCCTCCGTCCGCGCTGCTCTCGAAGGGATAAAACGCGCTTACTTTACTTATCCCGTGACGGATGGGCTGCTTGAGGCTACAACGATCTTTGCTATGGCCGCCCGCGAAGTGGAGACCGAGCTGGTGGTAAACAATTCGCAATCTCAGGGGGCGCGCAAAGCGCCGAGCTTTCGCAATATGCAACATGGACTAGCCGAACACATCTTCGATTGGGCAGAAGTGGGGGCGGTACATCTGCACGCCCCGCCGTACTACGAAAATGTGCGGGCCCTGGTAAGAAAGAGTGTTTCTGAACAGAGCACGGTGTTACTGCCATGGGGCGACGGGAGCGCCAACATCCCGCTTGTGGGCGCAGAGGACGTATCTCAGGTAGCGGCTGCGCTACTGGCTAATACGGAGAGGCCTTCCGAGAATGCGTACGATCTGATCGCTGCAACGCCAACAGTTAAGGAGATCGTCAACACACTGAGCGCTGTGCTTGAACGTCCAATACGGTATGTCGACATCACAGATGAGCAATGGGCCGAAGGCATGAGAGGCCGAATTAATCCTCACGCGCTGGATCATCTATCGCATCTTTGGCGATACTTTCGATCCTCTGAGAGACGGACCGATAAACAGGTTCGCAGCGTGACCGATACAATCCGCAGGGTCACGGGGGGTCGTGCGCAGACTCTGGAGGACTTCTTCCGAGCAAACGCGGGAGAATTCAGTAGCCTCCCGGCTGCCAGCTGAATCGGCCCGATAACCGCTGACAGCCGATTCGTTTTCAGCGAGTGCAGTACAAATCGGCCGATCGAAAAAAACTAGTTTGGACGAGTGTGGGTTGATTAGAACCGGAGCCCAAACCCTCGCGTTGCCAGCATATAGAGAGCCCAGAGAAAGAGGATGGTCATTAGAACGAGCTCCCGCCAAGCTAGTCCGGGATTGGCCTGAACGGAATAGGAGAGCATCTTGAGCGCCGTAATGGGTGGCGCGGGCGACTTTTCCGGCGACAGGGGCTGGGAAAAGCGATGGAAGTAGACCTGAATGATGGTCATGCCGACCAGCAAGCCAGTCGTGAAACTCACGTACTCCACGCCGCCCCAGAACAGCAACCCTAGAAGAACGAGCGTGAAGGCCAGCATCCCGTTGTCAAAGATCCTGACCAGTGCGCCGCCGCCCTTTACATAGACGGTATCGAGGCCTTTCCTCTTCGTTTCTTCATCCCTAAAGAAGAACTCGAAGAATTTCAGCAGGGCGTAGAGGATATATACGACCAGCAAGATCTTTAGTGTTAATGAATTCATGGGAGGCTCCTATCGACGGTGCGCGTAGTCCCTCGATTACTTTAGCGCGGTAGCCGTTATCTCAGTCGGCATCGGTGCGCCAATTTCGAAGGAGACGGCGATATAAGAAAAACGCAGCTGGTCCATTGGAGCAGTGGCCACAATCGCTCCTAGCCTGCACCATATTCGCCGCATTCGCCAAATTCGCAACTGCACCGATGCGATTATCTATTTACTTTTCAGTGAGTTGTAAGTGGCGCGCAAATTGCCGTAGAAGAGGTATCTCCTAGGGCGGGGAAATCAAACTGTAATTTGCGGCCTGGGAACAACCGCAGATGGTTTCGGAAGAGGTGAGTGGCGACTTTCGATCACTTCACTGCGGTAAGGTATGTGCCATTCGCCCAAGTGGGCTAACTGTTTGCAAGCGAGCGGGAGACGTGCGGTCAATCGATAGGCTGCTCCCGGAAAAGGGGTTTTCCGAAGTCAGGGTCGAACGGAGCGCGGTTCGGCTGGCAGACGGTCCCCGCTGGCGGAGTTGTGGTGGTAAGCAGATATTGTGTGACAGCGTCGTCGAGACAGGAACTGGGGTCGGAATCGCTGGTGTGCCCGTATCCCTGGAGCGTAAGCAATACAGCGTTGCCGAGCCGGCGTGATGCCTGAACAGAATTAGCGTACTTCGTCCTGGGATCATATTTGTTGCCGATGATCAGGATCGGGTTCCCGGTGGTGGCAGTCCACGGGCCGCTGTAGCGTTGCGCGCTGGGAACCTGCCAGGAAGCGCAGGGCGCCCAGAGCCACCAACCTTCGACACGCCCGAGAAAATTGGTCTCAGTGAGATGCTGCATAACCCTGGGATAGGTCAGGACTGTGCCGAAGGGCACAAGAGGCTTGTCGTTACACTGCAGGGCCACCGCCGAGACGAGGGAATTTTGTGCGACGATCCGCCCTTCGTGAAAGGAGTTTGCCAGGGCGGAGCCATCGCCGTGAGTCGCCTGGTTGAGCTCGTCTGCCAGCTCGGGCCATTGTGTTGGCGAACCGAGCATCAACCAGATATCCACCAGCAGGTCGCCGTAGTGCAACTCGTACGGCGCAGGCCCGCGTGGAGCCGGTATCGGCCCCTTACGGAGGCGTGCCAGAAGGGCTCGCATGCGCGCGGCCAAGTCACCATCCCCGGCAAGTTTGCAATTTGCTCGCCCCGCCTGTTCACACAACGAGAGGAACTGCTCGAAAACCAGGTCGGTGTCGCCCCCGTTGTTGAACAGGGCCGCTTCCACCGAGGTGGTGTAAGGGACGGGATCGATGTTGGCATCGAGGATGACCGCCCGCACATGCCTGGGAAACATGTTGATGTAGGTCTGACCGAGGAAGGTGCCATAGGAAAGGCCGCGATAGGTTATCTGAGCATCGCCGACCAGCTGGCGCAGATAATCGAGATCGCGGACTGTGTCCGCAGTAGAGGTGTGCTCGAGCAAGGAGGAGCCGGTTCTGGCGGTACACCGTTGCACGTAGGCGAACGTCTTGGGCACATACCGCAACTCGCTTGCCGGCGTCGACGGGACGGTCCAATCGTCACCCCAGAATTGCTCCATGCTCTTTTCGTTTTCAAAGCAAGTGATATGCGTGCTGTCGCCTGTACCGCGCGGGTCCCAGCCAACCACATCGAACCGTCCCCCACCCATCTTGTCCAGATTCGCCCCAGCTGCCAGCACGGCTGGAACCCCCGGCACACCCGGCCCCCCATAGTTGACAAACAGAGAACCGATGCGTTGGTTCGGCTTGCTGGCGTGATGACGTGCTACGGCCAACGTGATCTCCGGCCCGTTCGGATGATTCCAATCCAACGGGACTTGCACCTGCGCACAGTCAACGTTTGCAGGATTTCCCTCGCAGCTATGCCACGCGATTTTCCCGGGCGACGCTTTCGCCGAAGCCGCGTCCCCAACAACCGCGGCGTTAGCGCGGTGGATCTCGAGGAAGGAACAGGCGCCAAGGCTCACGAGGAATACTACGACAACATGAAAAACCAAGGCCGTCGAAAAACGGGATGTCCGTAAACCCTTTTGTCTTGGCTTCCTGGCCATACTTACCCTCCTTGCCGCGACTGCCAAGCAAGCTTGAGAGCAGGCAGACCGACACTAAGTAGGGCCCTGGACAATTACCATCCCTTGAAGGCACTAGAAACACACTTAGAAAGGGACTAGCCTCGGGCAGGGGAGAACTGCCAGCAGATTTGCATCGCATTCTCCCCCCTGTATCTCATCGCCGATCGTCTGAAGCCAAGCCACCTGGTTCCTAGGGCCTCGACGATGTTGGTCAGAAACTACTTTAGGGCAATCGTTATGTTGTTCTGGCTGGCTACCATTGCCTGCTGTTGCTGGAAGCGCAGCTCGAGCTTGGAAGGATCGAGGGTACCCGCGGATTCCCCCAAGTCGCCGCGAATTTCGCTGAGAAAGTATTGATCGCCATACTTATGGAAGATCAGCTTGTCAGGGTTCTTGCTGACCTCCTCGATCGATCGGATTACGGTATTCGCGGTGAGCAGTTCCGTCCCCTTCCAGCCACGAACGGAAATTGTGCGGGGCCCGAGATGAGTAATCATGTATGTGCCAGCAGGAAGTAGGCGCTGGCCAACGGTAAAGTCGAATGGAATCGTGGCTTGTAGCCGGTTTTGTGCGGAGGCTCCCGTGGGAGCCATCAGGGTGAGAGCGGTTAATAGTGCGGTTGCGAACATGGGTTTCATTTCCTTCATCTCCGTTTCTTCGGGCGCCTTTTTCGGATCGCCTTCACTGGTTAATGCGGAGATGATCGATAATTCCCGCCAACCTTGCACAATTTACTCGTATGATTCTCACTTATAGCGTGGGTGGACACACCATGTGCGCAGATAACGGCGAAGTGACACTTCTACTGAAGGCAATGCAAGGCGGTGACGCCGGCGCGAGTGAGAAGCTTCTGCCCCTTGTCTACAAGGAGTTGCACCGCGTAGCGGAGTCTTACATGCGTCGAGAACGGGCGGGCCACACGTTACAGCCTACCGCCCTTATCAATGAGACATACCTGCGGTTGACCGGGGATACCATCAACTGGCAGAACCGAGCTCATTTTATTGGTGTGGCCGCGAACGTCATGCGTCACGTATTAATCGATCATGCTCGAGCGCACAAGGCGGCAATGAGAGGGGGCAACCTTCAGCGAGTCGAGCTGGAAGAGGGAATAGCGATCAGCAAAGAACGGTCGAGCGAAATGATTGCTTTGGATGATGCGCTGAGCGAACTGGAAAAAGTGAATCCGAGGCAGGCGAAAATTGTAGAGCTGCGTTATTTTGCTGGATTGTCGGTCGAGGAGATAGCCGCGATCCTGGAGATCGGACCCCGCTCAGTGGAACGCGAGTGGGCATCGGCGAGAGTTTGGTTGTTCGAAAGGATCCGATAGCGTGGTCAACCATTAGAGAGAGAAGCATGGTAAACAGCGCCGAGAACGACGAGCGTGTGGCGGCCATCGTATCAAAGGCCCTGCGGCAACCGCCGGCAAAACGCGAATCCTACCTGCGCTTTGTTTGTAACGACGATCAAGAGCTTTACCAGGAAACGGCTGCAGCGGTGAAGTGGGAGGAGCGTATGGGCAGTTTCCTGCTGCTACCCGCGATGGTCAGCAAAGAGTTCCCGCGTCCATTTGCACCTGCGCAGATCATCTCCGAACGGTTTGAAATAGTTCGGGAGATCGGCGAGGGGGGCATGGGTGTGGTCTACGAGGCCTTCGATCGAAAGCGGGGTCAGCGGATCGCCATCAAATCTGCCAAGCCTGGATTTCATCGTTTCCTAACGCCTGAGCTTGCAAATGCGCTGAAAGTCCGTCATCCACACGTCTGCCTGGTGAACGAAATTCACACAGCGCAGACCAGTCACGGCGAGATTGACTTTCTCACCATGGAGTTTCTCGAGGGCGAGACCTTAGCAAAACGTTTGGCCGCGCAAGGCAAGCTTCCCAACCAGGAAGCTCTCGAGATCGCTTGTCAATTGTGCGCTGGGTTAGCGGAAGCACATCGGAGCGATGTTCTTCATCGAGACCTCAAGAGTGCCAACGTCATTTTGTGCTCGGGCGCGGGTGGTGTGCGCGCGGTGATCACCGATTTCGGATTGGCCTCTGATATGACGCAATCCGGCGAAATGGGTGGAACTCCGCGGTACATGGCGCCGGAGCTGTGGCGAGGCGAGAAGGCGTCAAAGGCATCGGACATCTACGCTCTCGGTGTGGTTTTGTACGAGATGGTAGCCGGGCGACCGCCGTTTGAGGATGACGTAGATCGTGTAAAGAGCCGTCCGTCGCTTCCTAGTACGTTGGCCAAAGGCCTCGGGCCGCAATGGGATCGAGTGATCCTGGAGTGTCTCAGGCCGGCGCCAGAGGCCCGTCCGGTCGATGCCGCCCTGGTCTTTTCGGGACTCAAACAAAAACCAATGCGTAAGGCCCCACTGCTGGCGCTGCTATTGGCGGTCTCAGCATGCCTGGCAATACCACAGGTGCGAGGGTGGCTGCGTGATTTTATCTGGCCTCCGCCGAATGTACGCCTGGCGGTCCTTCCCACAGAAGGACCAGCCGACACGGCGGCGTTGGCTGGTGGAGTACTGCAGGATGTATCGGATCGCATTGGGCATTTGCGGAGCGATAAGCGAGCAGTGGCTGTCATCTCTCCCTCAGAAGCAGCAAGCAACAATGTTAGAACCCCGGAACAGGCAAGCCAGATTCTGCATGCGACCCATGCTTTGCAGACAAACGTGCATCGCGAAGGCAACGAGCTGACACTCCAGTCTTCGGTAATCGATCTGAGTACACATGTTCCAGTGCGGCAACTCTCCGGCCGGTATTCGCCGGCCACGGTAGGCAGTATGCCGGAGGCGCTGGTTGGAGAAGTTTCGGTCGCGTTGCGTTTGCACGGCGGTGCGGCCGCGGAGACTCTCTCTCCAGAGGCCACAGTGTTCTATGACCGGGGACTGTATCTTCTGCGCAAAGACGATCAAAGCTTTGATGAAGCGATACCGCAATTTGAGCAGGCAGCCCGACTGAATCCACGCTCGCCGTTGCCGCTTGCGGGTTTGACGGAAGCGGAGATCCAGAAATTCCAGGCAACCGCGGGACATGGGAACATCGAGGATGCCCAGCGGTTCCTGAACGCCGCGGAAAGCCTCAACCCGGATTCGGTGAGCGTGCTGCTGGCCGCCGGCCTGCTGCACCAGGCGACAGGCCAGTATGAAAAGGCATTGGAAGACTTCCGCCGGGTAGAGGATCTGGAGCCCCGCAGCGCAGACGCTTTCTTGCGCAGCGCCAGTGTCTATAACAGTCTCGATATGTCTGATAAGGCGATTGCAGGCTACCGCAAGGCCATCGAGCTGGAACCTGATTACTATAAGCCGTATCACAAGCTGGGGGCGTTCTACTACTACCGTGGCCGGTATCTCGAGGCCGCGGAGCAGTTCCAAAAGACGATCGAGCGCGCTCCTGGACTGTTTGATGCCTACACCGATCTTGGTGCGGCATTGCTCGATCTTGGACGGAATCAGGATGCGGAACAAGCTCTGCTTACGTCGCTGAAGCTGCGCGAAACAGCGCGTGCATTGAACATCCTCGGGGCCATCAGGGCATACCAGGGACGCGATGCAGACGCAGTCAAGTACTTCGCACGAGCGGTGACGATGGATCCGGGCGATTATGTCGATTGGGTCAACTTAGCGGATTGCAATCGCCGGTTGGGCCATTTCGCCGCTGCAAAACTGGCGTACCGCCAAGGATTAAATCTGTCGCTCATGGAGTTGCGGGGAGATCCGCGTCTTGGTGTTACGCGCTCCTATGTTGCCTACTTTGCTGCCCGGCTTGGAGACGCCAAAAGAGGACAGGACGAGATCAGCCAGGCGCTGGAATTGTCTCCCGGTGATAACCAGGTGGTCCTAAATGCGGTGTTGACCTACGAAACGCTGGGGGAAAGGGAGCAGGCGATCAAAGCCCTCGGCCTGGCCACTCCGGAGCTGCTAAAGGAACTAAATCGTCAACCGGACTTGGCGGATCTGCGCCAGGATATCCGCTTTAAACAAGTAGTACCTCAAATTGAAGAAAGAAGGTAAACGACCATGCCAATAGCAACACACAAGCCAACGACCAAGGCAATCAAGCCAGATCACGAAATCAAGTTAACCTTGAAGGACGGTCATGCCGTGGCGCCTGCCCGAGTGCATACAATGGCGGTGGGGGAGACAGTACGCTATGCAAGCGATGATGGCGAAGTCAGAATTCAATTTCGGGAACAGTCTCCATTCCGCACCGATAACGTAACCATGACTTCCGTGCCGGGCTCGGTCATCCTGACCCTGGTGAGTGACAGTGACGGCGATGTGACGGTTGGCAATTGCTTTATCACTCCTAAAGGTGGAACAGAGGTTGGATGGGGCCCAGACCATCCCCAGTCGGGTATACACCAGAGGGTAACGCGCCCTTAATGCAATCAACCCTGGGCACTGTAGACTGCTCGGCTCGTGGACGGACCGACACTTTGGGAAACAGATATCAATGCGAATCGAAACTGCGCTGGATTGGGCTTCACTCCTTATGATCTCTTTTTCTCAAAAGTGTCAGTCACGGTTTCATACCATATTTTGCGCGAGTGTCACGTTGGTCTTTCGCTATGCGCCGGAGAAAAGTACCTCCGGCGCACAGCTCAGTTAGCCGCGTCCGCCTCAACTTCGAGACTGCGGATGTAATCGACGACTGCCTCGCTCCAGCCATCGATGTGCGTCCAGGCGCCGTAGCCCACGCCGTTCCGTGCGCTGGCTACGTTGACTACGTAGCCGCGTCCGTGGGGGTCAGGGACACGGTCGTGCGACTGCTCATCGGTGATAACGATGATGCGGTCATACCGCTCGCGCAGGCGGCTTAGCGCATGGCCAAGCTGCGTTCCAGCGTGTGGCTGACTGGATACAATCGCATCGCGCAATGCAAAGCCGCGACGGGACGGTACCCGCGCCAGCTTGTCGGAGAAGCTGTAGACCTCGATTGCGTCGCAGACCTCGCGAAGCAACACAGCCAATCCGCAGGCCGCATCCATGCGCAGCATCTCCGAACGACGAGCCAGGGGAGCATCCATGCTGCCGGAAGTATCGACCAGCAGCACAGTCCGGCCGGCAAGCTTATCGCGTCCGGCGATGGACCTGTACATGACCTGCTCCAACGCCTCCTCCCATTGCGGCGCATAGCGAGCCGCGGCTAGGAAACGGAAGGGCAGAACACGCTCGGTCTTCATGGCAGAGAGGGCGTGGATGACAGACTCCTCACTCACACCGGCATCCTTCATGTTGCGAAGGTTGCGCAGTAGCGCGAGTGCACCCAGCTTGCGCTCCGCGAGCAGCCGCTCCCAATGCGCACGCTTGTCTCCGCCCCCAGACAGAGCCACTTCCCAGGTGTCTGGAATGAAGAGAGTGCCTTCAATCAGACGCCTCCACAACCCCGCCTGATCTGCGTCGTTCGGCTTGGCGTGGCACAGGAAGAGTACGTCGCGCAGACGGACTTCGCCCGCACGGTCGTACTTAGCCAATGCATACTCGTCGAACTTGGTGAACGCTGCTGCCAGACCTTTCTTTACCTGACCCGACAGCGGAGCCCGACCGTCCGCCCAGTAGATCGCCATGAACTCCGACAGCTCGTCCGCACGCTGAATCACCCGCGCAAGAGTCTGCGCGACCAGGCTGCGATGGGTCGCATGACGCGCCATCTCGCGCACCACAAGCAACGGTACGTGACGAAGCTTCATGGCCTCGCGCGCTTCGATCGCCAGCGCGGCGACCCTGGTTGCGTCGACTTTCGGGACGAGCTCACGAATACGACCTGCGATTTGCACCCCGTCTTCGTAGAACTCGTCCTCCCAGAGCATGCAGGCGAGTACGGAACGCCGCAAAGCATGCTCCGGCGTAAGTGCCTTTGCCGGGCCGCCTTCGTGCGTCCTAAGGGGCGCGAGGTGACTCAATTTCAAGATGTTCAACTTTGCCATGGACTGCCTCCTTTCTTTAAAAACATTCCGCCGGGGAACAAGCGACTACAGATGAGCTACATGAACTTGCGTCCACGGCGGGAATCGAACCCGCGACCTCCGCTCTTGCGAAGCGGCGCTCTCCCGACTGAGAAGTATCCGTTGTCTACGCCACCGGCGAATTTCTATCCGGAGTTAACCGGAGATAAACACGAACAAAAAGACAAAGCACGGAGTATGCATCACCGGGGAATCAGCGAAGAGAGTTCAGAGCGCGTGCCTTGCGGTACCTGATGCTTCGGGACTACGCCCCCGTCCCGTAAGACCGCCGCTCCGGCGGGGTCTTCCGGCCCCGCTTTCTATGTCAAGGAAGTAACTCTCTTCTTCGCCACCGGTGAATCAAGCTTTCGGTCAGGGAATGAGTGCACGCGGCGTAGAGGGGAGTCGAACCCCACCCTTTGCAGAGTTGCCAGATGTATCCGCGTACTTCGCCACTGACCACGCATTTCGGCATCCGGGGAAAAGCGTCTGCGACACTTTCCGATTAACAGTCGATGCAATCGACAGACTTCGCCACTGGATGTTGGAAATTTAGTTGTGCGAGTAATGTGCGTCGTATCCCGGCAGCCCAGTGACCGGGAAGACTAGACGAATCGAAGGGATGCGCCTGGAGTCCAGAAGCCATTCTTCGCGCGTAGATAGTCGGGCCGAGTGACCAGCATGACCTGCGCTTCGAATTGGATGAGGTGTTTCATCGTGTTGCCTCTGGGCCTTAAGAACTCTGTGAGAATGCCACACTTCGTTTCTGATTGCAATACTCAATTACTAACTTTAACTAATTCGTGAGGAAATCAGCTTACCTCGACACCGGTATTATGGAAGGCTTGTAGCAATATATCTTGCGGGGTGCCACACATTGGGCAGCGGAGGCAGGGGAGGAGTATGGCCAAGAGGGAAGTGAACGATCTGTTCCCATCTCGGGGTTTGGGCGTGAGTCTGATCATTATTTTGATTCTGTCTGCCGGCTCAGCGCAGGCGCAGGACGCCAATTCCCAGGCGTGCGTCGACGCACTTGGGTATGTGGGATGCGCCAATTTGGGTAAGCCCAATCCTGCTCCGCAGCAGATGATTATTCTCCATTGGGCCGCTCTGGCGATTTCACCTACGACGCTGCGTGCGGGTGCGTCGCATGGAGAGAATTCCGTCGCTGGAGCACAGCAGACAGCGCTGGCAAATTGCCGGCGCCAGGGCGCGCTGGATTGCAAGGTTCTGCAATGGGTGAGAAATGAGTGCCAGGCACTGGCCATCAGCTATGCAGGAGGACGTTATGGCTGGTCGGATGGTTCGAACCGCGCGGCGGCGGCGGTGAGGGCGATGGCGCAATGCAAATCGACCGGCGGGAAGAGCTGCACGGTGATCGTCACGCCCTGCGCGGCTGATGACGCCAGATGGTCGTCGCCGCTGCCGCTGCCGTCGGGGGTCACGAGTGCCACGGTCGATCCGCATGCGGTTGGCACCTGGGAGTTGCTGAGAAATCCCGGTGTATGGGTGTGGAGAATTGCCGCGAACGGTACCTACGAATTTCACAGCGAAGCAGGCGATGGAGCGGCTTCTCAGTCCGGGACCATCGCAGCCAGCAGCGGCAAATGGTCCATACGCGCGCTAAACAATGGGTACACCGATGGCGGGACCTACACGTTTCAAGCTCCTGACAGGCTGCTTGCCACGGGGAAGCTCGGAACCGGTGCATGGCGCCGAGTTGCGAGGGGAAGCAATGAGTAATCACGTGGGATCAGAACTGAATCAAACGGGCCAAGCTCCCACCATGCTTCGTGCCTAACACAATCAGGAGCATTCTCCCCAATAAATAACTTGCCACCCTTTTAGTATCTAGTGTACTACATAGGGGGACTGCTTGCTTCGGCTTGCGAAGAAAGTGGGCTAAAAGAGTTTGCCCTCAATGCCTTCAGCGGGAACTGGCAGCGCAGCTCGCATGCGAAGGAGAACTTGCGATGCTTCTTCAACTCGCCGCAGTGAAGTTGTTTCCTGCCCCTTGGACCGCTAGTATCCATATCGGCTAGACAAGCCTTCTACTCCTTATTTTCCTTTCTCTTCAGGCCTTCGCCGGAAGCGTGGAGGAAGCTCAACTCCTGGAAGCGCTAAAGCTGGGCAATGAAGGTAAATTTGCACAAGAGATTCAGCTTCTGGATTCCCTTGTGCGTAGCGATCCTGTGGTGCTGGACGATGCGAATCGCGGAATGGCCTGGAACACCTTAGACGCAGGCCTGCGGTCCAAAGTGTTACTACGTTGGCGTCGAGTCTGCGTTTCAAGCTGATGTCTATCGCGAGCTCGGTGACTATAGGAATGCGGAGGATGATATTACAGAAGCGCTTGCGTTGACCGAGCAGGCTGTCGGCCGGAACACTCCTCTCTACGCGGCCATGGAGATCATTCACGCACGCGTGCTGCGTGCAATGGGTTCGAAGGCCGAGGCCGCGCAGCAGGAGGCGGATGCAAAGCAGCGCTTGAACACCATGCGTCAGGGCCAGTGCAATGGTTGTTCGATCAGCGCGATGGGCTACAGATAGGTGCCTAATCGTGTTTCGTGGTTTATTTGGCTCGGCGTTTAGGTTATTGCTGCCAGCCCCCTCCCAGTGCACTATAGAGCTGGACCAGGCTGAGGGCTTCGCCTTGCTCCGCGGTGGCCAGGTTCAGCTGTGCCGAGAAGAGGTTGGTGTCGGTGGTGAGGACCTCGAGGTACGCCGTCGATCCACCCTCGTAGCGGAGTCGGGCTAGACGAGTGGCATCCTGGGCTGCCGCCACGAGCTTTTCCTGTTGTTCGCGGTACACGCGCTGTTTGTTCAGCGCGATCAATGCGTTGGATACGTCGCGAAACGCGCCGGCGATGGTTTTCTGGTAAGTAATTACCATCTCCTGATCAGCAGCTTTGGCCTGATTTAGTTGGCCGCGCAACTTGCCGCCTTCAAAGAGCGGCTGCGCCAACGAACCGATTCCGTAAATGGTCCGAGCGTTGCTGTCGAAGATGTTGGAGAAATTGCTTCCACCTACGCCGGCCGAAGCACTGATCGACAGCTGGGGAAAGAATTGCGCACGCGCCACACCAATGTTGGCGTTAGCCGCCTTGAGCTGCGCCTCCGATTGCTGGATATCCGGCCGGCGTTCCAACAATTGCGATGGGATGCCGGTGGGTAAATCCTGCGGCGGGGGCGTGAGCGCGTTTGGATCTGTGTGGGCAACCGGACCCGGATTCTCTCCCAGCAAGAGCCGGAGCGCGTTCTCCTGCTGCTGCACCTGCTGCTCCAACTGCGGCAGTTCCGAGGAGGCAGTGTAAAGCAGCTGCTCGGCCTGTCGGAGATCAGAGAGCGGGACGGACCCGCCACTCTCCAGCCGCGTCGTCAGCTCGACCGACTCCTGCCTGGCCTTCAGGGTTTGCCTGGTGACCTCCACCTGACGGTCGAGTGCACGCAGTTGAATGTAGGTTGTCGCTACTTCCTGCACCAGGGTCAGGCGCACCGCGCGCTGGGCCCAGGTTTGGGCCAGGAGCGTAGCGCGGGCAGCTTCCGTCTGCTTGCGATAAAGGCCCCAGAAGTCCGGGTTCCACGCAGCGGAGAGACTAAAGGATCCAACGACGATCGGGCTGCTGATCGAATTGGCTCCTCCGCCCGTGTAGCTGCTGATCCCGGGAATGTCCACGCCCGCGCCGGTGCCGCCTACGCTGAGGGTAGGGAACTGCTGCGACCGGGTTATCTGTACCTGTGCCTGTTGCTCGAGGATGCGTTGAGCCGCGATGCGCAGATCGTAATTGTTGGCGAGCGCCTTACGAATCAGGTCCTGCAGTTCTGGCTCGCGGAACACCTGGGCCCATTGCTCATCGCCAAGAGACCCCTTGGCGTCGCTGATGACTGCGGCATCGTCCGCGCCACGGAACGCGGGCGGAGTGGGGTACGCGGGCTGCTTGTACTTCGGCCCAACCGTGCACCCGGCGGCCGCGGCTAACAAAACGGCAGCGAAGATGACGGTGTACGCACGCTTGAACCAGAGCGGAGAGTTGCTCATGCCTGACCTCCGCGGGATGAACGGCCGCCGGCGGCTGCGCCCAGGGCCACGGGATCGAGATCACCCTTCGAGTCCATCGTTGTGCCTTTGCCGCCCCGCGCGTAGCGATGCGATAAGTACTCGACGACGGAAAAAGTCACAGGAATAAAGATGAGACCGATGGCGGTTGAAAGGAACATACCGCCGACGACCACCGTGCCGAGGATGCGACGGGAAGCGCCACCGGCGCCGGAGGCGACCCACAGCGGGAGGCAGCCAAAGATGAAGGCGAGCGCTGTCATTACGATGGGGCGGAAGCGCAATCGGGCAGCGGCGAGCGCGGCTTCCGCAATACTCTGACCCGACTCGTAATTGGTTTTGGCGAATTCGACGATCAGGATGGCATTCTTGGCCGAGAGGCCGATCAACATGACCAGACCGATGGTGGCAAAGATGTCATTCTCAAACGAGCGAATGTGCAGGGCCAGGTATCCGCCGAGGATGGCGACCGGGGTGCTGAGCAGCACGCTGAAGGGCAGCGTCCAGCTTTCATACAAAGCGGCCAGGATGAGGAAGACGAAGAGTAGTGACAGGCCAAAAACCGCCCACGATGGCACACCCTTCTCGGCCTGCTGTTCCTGGTAAGACATACCCGAATAGTCGAAGCCTGCGCCAGGCGGCATAGTCTCTTTGAAAACCTCTTCCAGAGCGTGACGAACCTGGCCGGAACTGTAACCGGGACTGCCCGTGATGTTCAACTGCGCAGCGTTGTATTCGTTGAAGCGGTAGATGAATTCGGGGCCGGTGATTTGCGACACACTTACCAGCGAGGAAAGTGGAACCTGGCCACCGTTCGCACTGCGAACATAAAACTGACTGATGTTGGCGATGTTCTGGCGGGAGGTGCCTTCGGCTTCGACGTAGGTTTGCCACTGACGGCCGAAGCGATTGAAGTAGTTCACCAGGTAGCCGCCCATGAAGGTCGACATGGTGGTGTAGATATCGGAGAGCTGTACCTGTTGTTGCAGCGCCTTTGCCTTATCGACATCGGCGTAGAGCTGGGGTACCGCGGGTTGATAGGAGGGGATGACGGCCGCGATCTCAGGCCGCTTGCTGGCCGCACCGAGGAAGGCAAAGACGTTTTTGGCAAGAACCATCGGGTCGTCGCCGCCGGAACGATCTTCGAGGATCATGGTCACGCCGCCGGAAGTTCCGATACCGGGGATCGAGGGCGGCGGAAATGCAAACGCGATGCCCTCAGGATTGGCTGCCAGCTGCCTTTGCAGATGGCTCTGAATGTACTCAATTTGCTGCTGTTTGGTTTTGCGCTTATCCCACGGTTTGAGCGCGACGAAGAAAAAGCCGGCGTTGGTGCTTTGCACCTGGGTGAGCAGGGAGAAATCGTTGACGGCGATGACGCCCTGTACGCCATCCGTTTTGAGCAACGCGTCGGTGATCTTTTGCTCCGCAAGATCGGTACGTTGGGCAGATGCGGCGTCCGGCAACTGCAGGGCGAGGAACATGTAACCCTGGTCTTCCGTGGGGATAAAGCCGCCGGGAAGACTCGTGCCCAGGAAGACACCAAGCGCCGCGACCAGGGCGAGAGCGACCATGGCGATGGCGGACTTGTGGATGAGCACATCCGAAGTGTGGACAAAGCTGTCGGTGGTGCGGCCGAAGAATTTGTTGAACAGCTTGAAGCCTCGGCCGAGAAGGCCGGTCTTCCGTTCTTCGTCCTTGGGCTTGAGCAGCAGGGAAGCGAGCGCCGGCGAAAGGGTCAACGCGTTGAAGGCTGAGATCAGCACCGAGATGGCGATGGTGACGGCAAACTGCTGGTACATGCGCCCGGTGATACCGGGAATGAATGCCGTTGGGATGAACACGGCGGCGAGGATGAGGGCGATGGCAACGACCGGACCGCCCACTTCTTCCATGGCCTTGATGGTCGCGGCGGTGGGATCCATGCCTTCGTCGATGTGATGCTCCACCGCTTCAACCACGATGATGGCGTCATCGACCACCAGGCCGATGGCAAGCACCAGGCCGAAGAGCGAAAGGGTGTTGATGGAAAAGCCCAGCGCCGGAAAGATAATGAAGGTTCCGACGAGCGAGACGGGAACGGCCAGCAATGGAATCAGCGTGGCGCGCCACCCTTGAAGGAAGATGAAGACGACAATGACGACCAGGCCGAGAGCTTCGAGCAGCGTGAGCACGATCTCGTGGATACCGGCGGTGACCGCCTTGGTGGTGTCGAGCGGTACATCGTAGGTGATGCCGGCAGGAAAGGTCGCCGAGAGTTCCTTCATCCGGGCGTTGACGGCGGCGGCGGTCTGCACAGCATTGGAACCGGGTAGCTGATAGATGGCCATCACGCCGGAGGGCGCCTGGTTGTAGCGGGCAGAGATGGCGTACGCTTGCTGGCCGAGTTCGACGCGGGCGATATCACGGAGGCGCACGATGGAGCCATCGGAGTTGGCACGGACAACGATGGCGCCAAACTCTTCGGGCTTAACCAGGCGGCCCTGCGTCTGCACGGTGTAAGTAAACTGCTGGCCCTGGGGGATTGGCTCAGCGCCAATCTGGCCGGCCGGGATTCACGTTGTTCTGGGTCTGGATAGCCTGGATGACGTCCGGCGCAGTGATGCCCAACTTGGCCATCTGGTCGGGCTGCACCCAAACGCGCATGGCATACTGTCCGCCGAACACCTGCACGCGCGACACACCTTTGACGCGGGCAAGTTGGTCTTGCAGGTTGATGATGGCGTAGTTGGTCAGGAACTCCTGGCTCAGTTTGCCGCCGGGCGAGTTGACGGCTACCAGCATCAGCGGTGAGGTGAGCGCCTTCTGCACGGTGAGGCCGGCGGTGGTGACCTGTGCCGGCAACTGTGACTGTGCCTGATCGACACGCAGCTGGGCCAGAACCTGGTCGATGTTGGGATCGGTCTTGACGTCGAAGTCTACGAAGAGCTGGACCACGCCGTTGTTGGCGCTGACCGAGTCCATGTAGATCATATTGTCGACGCCGTTCATCTGCTGCTCGATGGGCGTCGATACCGCCTGCGAGACGGTCTTCGAGTCCGCGCCGGGGTAGGTGGCGGTGACCAGAATCTCCGGCGGAACGATGTCAGGATATTGCGAGGTAGGGAGGCTTACCAGCGACACCGTACCGAGGATCACGGTCACGATGGCGATAACGATGGCAACGATGGGGCGGCGAATAAAGAACTTCGACATCAGTTATCTCCCTGCCGCGTTGGGGGCCGAGGCGACGGTGGCCGGAGCCGGGTGTGGAGTAACGGGAGCGCCCTCGCGCAGTTTTTGCAGGTTGTCGACGATGACTTGCGCGCCCGGTGCAACCCCTCCTTCCACCAGCCAGTTGCTGCCGACTTGTGGCCCGAGTTGGACGGTGGTGAGATGGGCCTTATTGTCAGTGCCCGCGACGTAAATCTGTTGCAATCCTTGCAGTTCCTGCACTGCAACCTGAGGGATGAGCAAGGCATTGTGACGGAGCTGCGTCTCCCCTCGCACACGGCCGTACTGCCCGGGGCGTAGAACGTTGTCGGGATTAGGGAATGTGGCAGCAATGCGGATGGCGCCGGTCTGCGCGTTCATCTGGCGATCGACAAACTCGATGTGGCCCTTGAGGGGGTAGACCTCGCCGTTGGCGAGACTCAACGTGAGCGGGATGGCGGTTTCACTTTTAAGCAGGTCGCCGCCGGTGCCGCGAGCCCGTTGGATCAGGGCCAAATATTCTGCGTCGCTGATGGAAAAGTAGACTTTGATGGGGTTGAGCTGGGAAACAGCGGTCAGCACCGACTGGGTGTTGACCAGGTTGCCGACCTGCGTGGTGGCCTGTCCTGCGACGCCGGTAATGAGCGACCGCACATGGGTGAAGCCAAGATTCAGCTGAGCGTTTTCCACCGCCGCTTCAGCCGCGGCTACAGAAGCCTTGGCGGATTCTACAGAGGCCTCAGTCTGCGCTTTCTGTTGAACATCGTTGTCGAGCTGGCTCTGGGAGATGGCACGGGCTTGGGCTAGGGGGGTATCCCGCTTGACGTTGATCTCGGCCAGGCCGAGCTGCGCCTGGGCCTGCAGCACTTGCCCCCGTGCCTGGGCCAGCTGGCCTTTGGCCTGATCGAGCGCGGCCTGGAAGGGGCGCGGGTCGATCTCGAACAGAATCTGGCCTTTGGTCACCTGGGCGCCTTCTCGGTAATTCTGTTTGATCAGATAGCCGTTCGCCTGGGGCTGGATCTGCGCGTTGACATAGCCGTCGAGCGTGCCGACCCACTCATTGGAGACGGGCACGTTGGAGGGCTCGACCTGCACGACCGAGACGGGTAGGGCGCCCGGAGCCCCTTGGGGGGCGGGACCTTTTCCACAGCCAGCCACGACAGCGCCAGCCAGTACCAGCAGGCATGTGGCGGGAATACAATTCACTCGGCGGCGAACAGTTGCTTCGGCCGCGAGTCTAAGCCACTGGGTCATTGGGCGTTACCCTTTCGACATTTGAGAGATGTATCGTTTCAAAACATTCGTGCATGTATGTTCTATGATCAGACTCGGGGAGACGTATGGCGGATGCAAAAAGACAGCCTAAACGTGAGGTAGGGCGAATGCAGAGGCAGCGTCGCGGCATTGTCACACGCAGTCAACTTATTCTTTCCGCTAGGCATATTTTTGCGCGAGACGGTTTCGAACATGCGCGCATCGAAGACATTGCCTTGCGTGCGCGGAAGACGCGTGGCGCCTTTTACGACAACTTCAAAGACAAAGAGGATGTGTTTCTGGCCATCTTTGAAGAGGATATGGCTCGCGATTTGACCGAGCTCGGCCCGCTGTTGCTTGCTTTGCCGACGCTCAAGGAACGTATGGAAGCTCTGGCCCAGTACCTGGTGCGATTGAGCAAAGATCTTGAGCGCATGCTGTTGAACGTCGAATTCAAACTTTACGCGATACGGCACCCTCATAAGCGCAAGCGGCTGGCCGACTTGCTACGGGACATGCGTCTGCGCACATCAATCCCGGAGATCAGCCGATTGATTCCGCAATTGGATGGGCGAACGACCAGCGTAAAACTCACTGACTGCCTGGCGATTTGCGGTGTGATGGACGGACTCGCGTTGAGTCATTTATTTGATCCGGATGGTTTGGACAATCGGGCCCTGGGGCGCTATCTGCGGCTCTGCCTGCAGGAGACGATTCCGGAGGGTGCTTTACCCTAAGAAACCACCCGCTCGGTCGCGCAGCAAGTTCCGAATATTTTCTTGCGCGGCCATGTAGAGAATGCGGCGACAGCTCCGACTACTCCACGCAGGCAGATGCACATTGCGCCTGCCCAACAACTTGAGACAAGGAGCAGGACCATGCCCAGAGCCGACTTCTCTCGCCGCCAGTTTGCCGCATCCGCGCTTTCCACTTTGGCGGTTGCGACTTTACCAACCCGTTCGATAGCCGACACCACAACCCGGAATCTCAATCGAGAAGCAGTGATAGGTTTGACCCCCTACCTTTTATTCGACGGCAATTGCTATCAGGCCATGCAGTTCTACCAATCGTGCTTTGGCGGAGATTTGACGGCCATGAAAGTGAAGGACTCTCCGGCGAAGGATCAGATGCCGGCGTTCCAACGCGACAAGACCATCAACGCTCGACTAACGAGCGGGAAGCTGGAGATTTCTGCGTCCGACTGGCTACGGCTCGACCAAACTCGAATTCCCGGCAACACGGTTTGTCTTTACCTGAGTGGAGGGAGGTTGCCGGAGCTGAAAGAGCTGTTCGAAAAACTTTCCCAGGGTGCCGAAGTGACCGACCCGCTGAAAGAGATATTCTTCGGTGTCTACGGAGCACTGAATGACAAATTTGGCGTGCGATGGATGTTTCAAGCCGCAAACGGCTAGCAAGTGAGGCACGCCTAAACCGGGTCCCCAGCGGGGACCTGGTTTAGCTTCATTCGAACCGCTACGGCTGGGGTGATTGCCAGGCCGTCTGCGGCGTGGAGCGCATAAAGGTGAGGGGCAGTGAGATTGCTCCCTGGATCGATCTACCCACAATCGTCTTTCCGTCCGCGCTCAGCTTGCCTTCGTACGTGAGATCAACGGCCTTAATGCTGTACTTCACGGTGTTGCCTTCGAGCGTAATGGTCGTTACAGGAAAGGGGGTGCCACTCTGATCGATGCTGTAGAGGGCCGCCTTGTATCCACCGCTGTTCGCTTTGGCAATCTTGATCACCGTGCGAAGGTCTTTGCCGGCATGGAGAGTACCTTGCCAGGTGTCAGCGATGTCCAACGCCGGAAGTATTGGAGTCATTGCGCGGGAAGCATTTCCCGGCTGCGGCTGTAGCGGGGAGATGGGGCCGTGTTCCGCAACGCTGTGCGCATCGTTACTCTGCACGTTTGCTGTCGAGGGTGCCTCTGGTGCTTTGGACCCATTCTCAAGAACAACCGTGTGCGCATTCAGATTCTGCATTTGAGTCGAAACAACTTGATTCCCATCGCCGTTTGGAAGCGCCGTCGCGGATGAGGATGCTGGATTGTTGGGAGTGGACGCGCCTGGCGTCGCCGATTGTGCCTGCGGTGCGCTCATTTGCGCGGATGCGGGTGGGGCAGGGTCCTGAAGACTGGTTGTGGCCGAATCAGGCACTGGAGGTTGATTGAGGCGCTGCATGACAGCTTCGATCGGAGATAGCCGCTTATTCGAACCTGGGAGTGGCTGATATGCAGCCGGGCGGCTTAGCAACAATGCAAAGGCAGCGAGCACGATGAGTGATATCGTGCCGCCGACTAGAATCGAAGTTCGGCCCAGGGGCTCCACATCCAAGCTCTTGAAGGAAGGAATGCCCGCGGCATTGAGCGAAAGGGACGCTGCTTCTGTAATGCTGTAGGAATTCCGGTACGCGGACGGGAGTCCAGCGAAAACATCGGCTACCAGGTCCCACCATAGACGCGCTCTTTTGAGGAAACCTCTCTCGTCGCGAAGGCGGTCACGGATGAGTTGCAGGGCCTCACCCTCGTATTCCTTGCGGAATCTCGAAGGATATAGGCGAAGCAGGCGAGTGTATATCTTTTCAGACATAATCCCCCCTCAAGATTTTGCGGGCGCGAGCAACACGCAAAATGTCGGCCATCTTCTCGGCCTCAGATCGCGCAAGCTTGCGTCCGGCAGCGGTCAGCCGGTAGTAGCGGCGACGTTCCTGCCGGTCTTCCGGTTCGTCGGACCGATAAACCTCCTCGATCAGCTTTCCCTCAAGGAGCGCCTGGATTGAAGCGTACAACGTTCCAGGCCCAAGGCGCAGGCGTCCGGCAGTCTGCTCTTCGACCTGCCGCATAATGGCGTATCCGTGTAGGTCGCCATCAGCGAGAGAAAGCATGATTTGGAAGGCGACGGCGGGCAACGGATCAAGTTTTCGTTTTGGCATACTGCCTCGATGATCGTTATATCGATAAACGACTATAGGTCGGCTGCATTTGATTTGTCAAAGTTTTTTCGACGCTTTCTTCGCAGGGGGACGCGGTAGCCAGCGCTGATTTCCGGCGGCCGTCAGGCGCCCCAGGCTGGGACAGTCCGCACCATGTTCCACATCATCTGATCGAGGGCGGTGTCGATTTCGTTGGAGGGTTGGGTTCTCGTATTGGTGAGGGCAGCCCAGCACATGCCCGTTGCGGTGCGGACCATGATGGTGGTGGTACCGGGCAGGCTACCGTTGTGCCACCAGTTTCCGGCTCCGTTGTCGCGGACCATCCAGCCGCGCGCATAGCGTGCCGGGCCTGGTGGGTAAGCAGGCGCGGGTGTGGTCATCGCCTGGATGGTCGCGGGCTTGAGCAGGGCGGGGATGCCGGGCGCCCCAGCGACGTGGTTGAGGAACTGGACGAGCTGGGTGGAGGAGGCGATCCACCCGCCGTGCGAGTCCATGCGGGTGACGTTGAGCTTGTAAGGGTCTTCGCTGTACTGGCCATAATAGACCACCTCGTTGGGAGCACGCTGGCTCTCTTTGTTGGCGGCGATTTGCATGGTCGAGATGCCGCACGGCGCGAGGATGTTGGACTGCACGTAGGAGGCGTAGGGCTGGCCCGTGACCTGCTCGATGACGCGGCCAAGGACGCAGTAACCAAAGTTGGAGTAGGCCCAGTGTGTTCCGGGCGGGTTGGTGAGGGGCAGGTTGGCGAGGGTTTCGGTGATGAGTTTGGACTGGTCCCAGGAGAGGTTGTGCATCATGGGGTCGGTGTCGTCGTTGGGCCAGCCACCGGCAGTGTGGGTCAGGAGATGGTCGACGGTGACGTCAGTGACGTACTGCTTGTAGGGAGGCTTGCCGTATTTGGTGCCGAGAATGCCGGACGGACCGAAGACTTTGTCTGTAAGGTGCAGCTTGCCTTGTTCGATGAGAGAGAAGATGGTGACGGAGGTGATGGGTTTGGTTACGGACGCGATGCGGAAGAGGCTGGATTGCTGGACCTGCACCAGGTGTTGGCGATCGCCCATGCCGACGGACTGGTCGTAGACGAATTGGCCATTGCGGGAGATGGCGATAGAAGTGGCGGGAACTGAGAATTGCTGGCGGAAGGCCGCGGCGATGCGGCCCATTTCACCGCGCTGCTGACCGTTGGAGCCTCCGTATTGCGCTTGCGCAAAGGCTTTTAAGATGGGTGCGGGGATGGTAGCTGCAGCAGAGGAGAGAAGGTTTTTGAGGAGAGAGCGGCGAGTAAGGGAGCGGTCTGGCATAGGCGCGAGATGGTCCTTTTGTGAGTCGCGGAAAGCTTGCCTGAGGAATGCAAAAGTTTACCTTGATCTCCAGAAGATGTGAAAGTCTTTGAAGACTGATGTAGATTTTCTCAAACGAGTGAGTGGATCGGAGAACGCTGTGAAGAGGTATTCTTTTGCGTTTTGTTTCTTTTGTTTTGGGTTGATAGTCGCGAGTGCGGCCTTGGCGCAGCAGCCACCGGCACAACAGCTGCCTGCGAATGTTGCGGGCAAGTGGACCTTGTACTGCAAGGATCCGAACGGAACAACCTCGTCGAAGTATCTGGACCTTCAGCAGGAGGGGGCGACGATCAAAGGTCATTTCAAAGGGCCGAATCAGTCGGGCGGTGTGGAAGGCACAATCAACGAACAACACCTCGTGGTTCGAACGAAGACCCGTAACGTGCTGACGTTTCGCGGGAGGGTCGATGGACCCCGCGTTCAGGGCGTGGTTCAGGGTAATACGTTCAACGGAACCTTCCATGATCGCGGTGGCACCGGATCGTTCCAGGGACAGCGATCGAATTGAGGGGAAGCGGGGGCGGCGCTTTGGACAAATCTGATTCGTTCGTGTCCGGGACGGCGAGCGTCACTTTGTCTTCCAGCGTTTGTGAGCTCTGCGGACCTGCTTGATCTCTGCTGTAATCTCCTGGTCGCTCGCCTGGTTCATGCCAGACGCCCTGGCATGGAGCCAACTCTCGCGCAGGCTGGCCTTCGCCAACAGTCTCCGCAATTCTCGGTCTTCCGTGGCGACATCTCCGAACACTGGAACCAGAAAGTATGCTGATCTCTGCAGGCCAGACAACAATACGGTCTCTCCCTGGGGAACCGCGTCGAGGGCCTTCAGGCCACGAGTGCGAAACTCTCGAAGCGAAATTTGACGCATAGTGACCCTCCTGAAGAGCGTATCCGAAACGGTTGCGGCAATAAGGAAATACTGCAAGTCCCTCCCTTACGCTCCCCGGATTTCCCGTCCAGCTTAGTGGCGTTGGCGACTTTCGTGCGGCTTTCCTAAGGGAAAGCCGCAAACGTCGCCTTGGACGGCACCGCGATATAGGAAATCCGGGTCCGCTCCAGTCGGGATGACAAAGTTGAGGGCGGTGACCCACCTTGGCATGAGTGGTGGTGGATGGACAGAGTAAAAAAGCTAATTTGGACAAATCTGACTCTCAGCCGTCCCTAAGGGGACTGATCGCGGTACCCGCTGAGTTGGTTTGTCTTCATCGGGTGCGTTCCAAATCGGCCGATCGAAGAAAGCTAGCGTGGATGAGTCTGGTCCTAGGAGGGGGTCGTGCAGGACCAAATATGGCTTCTTTGGTACTGCATTGACTGCCTTAGATGCCAGGTTTGCCAACCAGGAAAAAAACGTGACGGAGATCGAGCGCGGGCTGCTCAATGAGGGATTCTTCGGCTTAAAATCGGATCGGCCGCTTGAACGAGAGACGGACCGTTGGCTTCTTCTCTCTTCGTCGATCCATATTGCATCCCCATAGGAACCGGGCTACCTCGGGCTTGATAGGTAATTCAGAAATAGCGCTGGAGGGAGTTTGATGCGTCATTGGACTGTTTCTTTTCTTGTGTTGGGTATCTTTGCGGTGAGTGTGCAGGCACAGACCCCGGCGAACTTTACCAATACGCTGATGCCGCAACCGGCGCATCTCTCAGTGCAAGCCGGAGAACTGCAACTGACACCGGCTTTTACGGCAGTTACCGACCGCTTTCACGACGCGCGGCTGGATGAGGCGATCGCGCGCACCTTGCTTAGGCTCCAGACTCAAACCGGACTGCAGATAGCCACCGCACCGGCAAAAGGATCGGCGGGGACATTGACAGTCACCGTCGATGGACCAGGCGAGAGGGTCCAGTCCCTTGATGAGGATGAGACCTATTCGCTCGATGTAACCGGGAGCGGTGCGCACCTGCAAGCGGCTACCGATGTAGGCGCAATGCGGGGGCTGGAGACATTTCTGCAACTGGTACAGGTAAGTGGTTCTGGCTATTTTTTGCCAGGCATGTCGATCCATGACACGCCTCGTTTCCGGTGGCGTGGGCTGATGGTCGACTGCAGCCGCCACTTCCAGCCGGTCGAAGTAATCAAGCGCACTTTAGACGGCATGGCCGCCGTTAAGTTGAATGTCTTCCATTGGCACCTCTCCGACGATCAAGGGTTCCGCATGGAGAGCAAAATATTCCCCAAGCTGACTGGCATGGGTTCGGACGGGCTGTTCTATACCCAGGAGGATGCGCGGGAGATCGTGGTCTACGCGCGTGCCCGAGGCATCCGCGTGGTGCCGGAGTTCGATATACCCGGTCATGCGCAATCCTGGTTCGTGGGCTATCCCGAACTGGCTAGCGGACCGGGACCTTATACTATCGAGCGCGAGTTTGGGATTTTCGATCCGGTCATGGATCCCACCCGCCGCAGCACCTATGAATTTATCGACCGATTCCTTGGTGAAATGGCCGGGATCTTCCCCGATCCCTACATGCACATCGGCGGCGATGAAAATAACGGGGTTCAGTGGAGCCACAACCCGCGCATTCAGGAATTCATGAAGGCGCACAACCTGAAAGATACGGCGGCGCTGCAGACTTATTTTAATCAGCAGCTGTTACCGATTCTCAAGAAGCATGGCAAGTACATGGTTGGCTGGGATGAAATTTTTGCGCCCGGCTTGCCGAAGGATGTGGTGATCCAGTCGTGGCAAGGCTTCGATTCACTGGCGGCAAGCGCCAAGCAGGGGTACCAGGGGATTTTGTCCGCAGGATTTTATCTTGATTTCACCGATGAGCATTACCTGGTTGACCCCGTGCCTGCCAACAGCGACCTCACGCCGGCGCAGCGGGCCCTTATTCTGGGCGGTGAAGCATGCCTGTGGGCGGAGCACAACGTCCCCAGCAATATCGACTCGCGACTATGGCCACGCACGGCGGCCATAGCGGAGCGGCTCTGGTCCCCGCAGAGCGTGACTAACCTCGACGATATGTATCGCCGCCTGCGCGTCGAGTCGTTGCGGTTAGAGGCCCTGGGGTTGAGGCACCTTTCAGCAGAGGGCGTTGGCCTGCGACAGCTGGCGGGAACGGCGGACATTGGGCCATTGCGTACTTTGGCCAGCGTTCTGGAACCGGTTCGATGGCAAGTGCAGGGCGAATTGCAGCACACGACGCAATTGACACCTATGGATCACCTGGTCGACGCTTTAATTCCAGACCCTCCTTCGCGGCACGATATGCAGGTGCTGGTGCGGGACTATCTAGCGCACCGCGACGCGGAGACGCGAGACAGGCTGGACGCCATTTTCGCGGCCTGGATCGCGGCCGGTCCTCAGGCAGAGAAGCTGATGGTCGCGTCTCCTCTCATGATGGAGGAAGCGCCCCGCGCGCAGCAGGTCGTGGATTTGGGAACAACGGGCCGGCAAGCGCTCGCCTACCTTGACAAGCACGAAGCGGCTCCTGCGGGATGGACACAGACCAAGCTCGCGCTCATCGACCAGGCTGAAAAGCCGGTCGGGCTGGTGCGGTTTACTATGCTTCCACCGCTGCGGGACCTGGTAAAAGGAGTGCAGAACTAGCAGGCACCGCACTTATCGCGCTGACGGGATTTCCACTTCGGCATAGCTGCCGGGCTTGGCTGCCTGGATAGCTTCTATGACGCGTTGAACGTAGAGGCGAAGTTGCGGCCATTGCTGCTGGCCCAACACCACGATTGCAATTTTCCTGACGGCAAGATTCTGCTGGTAGCACATGTTCTTGTCCGTGGTCAGCAAAATATCGAAACCCAACTGCCCCAGCAGCCGTTAGGAGATCGCCATTACTGAGGGTAGCCCAGCCTTGTTCAGCGGCAGTATGCACCGAGTGCCCTACAAGATACGGACGCATAGGTAAAGGTGTCGCCTGATCGAATAGGATGCGCATCTCACGAAGCGTAAACGGGAGGTTTGTCGAGGCTGCGCGCGGCGAATTCGATAACGGCTTTCACCTGTTCCCGGTTTAGCCCATCAAACCACGCCATAATGTCGTCAATGTTGGCTCCGGCTTCCAGGTTCTCAAAAATCGCGGAAACCGGCATTCGAGTGCTTTTCAATACCCATGCGCCACTGACCTTACCGGGAATGCTCTCGACGGCGGGGCATTCAGACCAATCAATACCAGCCATGGCTCCTGCCTCGGCTCCTATTATGCCTGACTACATGGGCAAGACGGGCAGCGGGTATACTGCCCGAGGGAACTCGGAGGCAGTTTCATCCGAGGTGTAGGCCATGTATACGTCGCACCGGCTCGGCTTAGCATTTGTTCTGTATCCTGTGCTTTTTCTTGGTGCGCACCCGGCCAATGCACAGGCGGGAGCCGTCGCGCAGCCGCAAGAGAATGCGGCTCCTGCCCAAGCGCCCGCACAGGGTTTCTCAGACAATGCCGACATAGGCGCGGGCCTGATCAAGCTTGATGTGGTAGCGACCGATACCGACGGAAAGATCGTAGCCGGACTGCAGCCCAAGGACTTTACGTTGTTGGACAACGGCCAGCCGCGCAGGATTCTCTCCTTTCAGGCATTTGACGGGATCGTGGTCAAGCCCGAACCTGCGGTTGACGTAATTCTGGTTATCGATACGCTCGGGATACCAAATGGACTGATTTCGAATGAGCGAAATTCGGTGGAGGCGTTCCTTCGCCACAATGGCGGCCATCTGGCGCAGCCAGTTTCCATCTTCACGCTCGCCGAAACTGGCCTATGGCAGGTGGGCGAGACCTCCAGCGACGGGAATGCATTGGCCGCACTGGTAGCCCATAACCACCAGCTCACCCTGATTCGAGGCCAAGCGCGTTCTGGGCCCCCCTTCCTCGACGGCATGAAGGCATTGGGAGAGATTGCCACAGCCGAAAGACGGAAGCCGGGCAGGAAGCTGCTGCTTTGGGTGGGACCCGGTTGGGGTATGGGAAGCGGAGCGTTTGCTGACGGGACAGGAGGCAAGGAGCAAGCCTTCTATACGATCGGTTGGTTTTCTACTCTGCTGCGCGAAGCCCGCATTGTTCTCTATAGCTTTTCGGTTGAAGAAACAGATCCGAACTCCAACGTTTATGTGCGTTACCTGCCGGGAGTGGAATCGGTGCAAAAAGCCAGCTATATGAATGTGTACAGAAAGGTGCTTGCTGTGCAAAGCGGCGGCCGTGTGCTGGATCGGAGTTACGATCTGGTCCGGGAGATGGATAGCTGTATCAGGGAGGCAGGCGTGTTCTACACGTTGTCGTTTGATCCTCCGCGTGCGGATAATCCTGACGAGTATCACGCATTGAAAGTGCAGATCGGCAAGCCGGGCCTGACGGCTCGCACCAATACCGGGTATTACGATCAACCGTATTACTCCGACCAACCGGAACCTTCAACCAGGCGAGTTACGGTTGAGCAGGTGGAGCAATTGCTGGACGCAGTTCATAGTCAGGGAGATGGGGAAGTGGCAAAACGACTTTCAGCCCTGCAACTAACTGAACGAGTGAGCGACACAAGGCTTGCTTCCTGGATCACGGCCACGCACGGTAAGAAGACCCAGCAGGTGTTGAAGGCTTTGGCCGATGCGTCGGCCTTCATGCCTCCTCCGGCTGCAGAGATCCTTGCGGATGCGCCGCCGGACGCGGCTGAACAATTGCGAATGATTTCTTTGGCCGCCAATTATCTGAGGGAGACCATGCCCAAGTTGCCCAATTTTTTTGCTGCCCGAACGACGGTCCATTACGAAGAAACTGTGGAATTTCATGGGGCAAGTTCGAGGGTCGACTATGGGCCTTTGCATGCTGCCCAAAGTTTGAAGGAAACAGTACTGTATCGCAACGGCTCCGAGGTCGCAGATTCAGGGTCGACGGAGCGCAGGAAGCGGAGAGCGCAGGATCCGTACCTGATCACCTACGGAACGTTCGGTCCCATTCTTGGTTTTGTCCGGGACGCGGTTGCTGTGCCCAGCGCTTTGACCTGGAGCCGTTGGGAGCGCGGCCCAAACGGCACCCGCGCGGTATTCCGCTATGTGGTTCCGCAGAAGAAATCTCTTTATCGCATTTTTGGTTGCTGTCTTCCCGGTGGCGCCGGAACCACTGGCTTTCAGGCATTGGCTGGATATCATGGGGAGATCACACTCGATCCGGCGAGCGGAGCCATTCTTCGCCTCGAAGCGGACGCCGACATGCAAGGCTTCACTCCCGCCGACAGTTCTAACATCATGATCACCTACGGACCGGTGGACATCGGAGGAAAGACCTTCATTTGCCCGTTGAGAAGCGTCTCGACGATGAGAACGCGGTCCGTGACTACGAAGGTGGAATGGGATGAAGGCTTCAGAACGTACGGCCCTTTCCTGACCTCGTTGAACGATATCAGCTATGAGGACTATCACATGTTTCGCGGAGAATCGCGCATGATGCCTGACTTCAATTCAAAGCCGGATGAGCCCGAGTCGGCGCATTGACCGGCCCTGTATCAGGGCCCGACTAAAATCGTGCCGTAAACGATCGGCATTGACGGGCTTTACCCCGTTGCTACGGCTCACCCCGCTTGAACATTTGGTGCGCGGATATTCTCAGCAGTGCACGGTGTTTTTCCACCCCCACCGCAAAGATGAGCCCAGGGGCTAAAGCCCTCAACAGGCCATTCTTTACGGCCCGACTAAAGTCGTGCCCTGATACAAAACATGAGTTTTTCCGCAGCCTCTTTAGCTCTTTAGGTATTGTTCTCGTCCTCGGTTCGGACTTTTTCCCGAAGCTGTTTAGCCATGGCCTTCGTTCAAATAAAGCCTTTGTTGAGCCCCATCCACCCAGCGCCGCGCTTCAGGCGAATTGGTTCAGGTCCATGCCCAGCTTGTAGCTTTCTCCGTGGGCCAGCAGCTCTTCCCAGGTTACCTCGCGTTTTTCGTAGCCCGCCATGCGCCCGAGCATGCAGCTGAGGGCGGTCTCCACCCCGGCTGCTATCTGGTTGTGGCATTTGCCAGAGGTGATGCTTTCGATGAAGGTGCGTTCCTTGTCGCGATCGGCGAAGGCGAGGTTGTCTTCAAAGCTGCCGTTTGCGGCAAATTTTGCCGGGGCCGCGGTGGCGTTCATCGAATCCTTCCAAAGCCAGGGTTGCGCACCGGTAATCTCCACCGCCCCGGAATAGGGAACCGTCGCTGATCCATTACCTCCGTAGAAGCTCAGCCCAGCGTTGAAGCCCGGGTTGCCAAACTGGGTGGATGCGAAAGCGAAGTGAACGTCATCCGGGTAAGTAAAGTCGACCTGGTAGTTATCCCAGCAGTCGCCGGCGTGGGTCAGGATATTGCGGCCTCCAGTGGCCGCGGCCTTCAGCGGATGAGCACCAAGCATCCAGTTGGCGAGATCGATGATGTGGATGTTCTGCTCCACCAGGATGTCTCCAGAGAGCGCGCGATACCAGAGCCAATTGCGCAGGCGGTACTCGTCGGGCGAGGCGCCAGGGTGAACCTTTTCCTCCGCGGCTGGAGCATTGTAATAACCGGCGACGGAGCCCATTTTTCCCAGTGCGCCGGCCCTAACCTTTTCCGAGATGGCAGCGAAGGGCGGCGCGCTACGGCACTGGAAGCCGACATCGACGCTTTGCGTGGGCTGAACGCGTTTCGCGATCTCAAGCGCCTGCTTGGCCTGAACAACGTCAACGCCGACAGGCTTCTCGCAGTAGACGTGCTTGCCCGCAGCGACCGCGGCCTCCAGGTGCTGCACGTGGAAGAACGGCGGCGTGGAGATCTGAACCAGGTCGACATCCTTTGAGGAGAAGAGCTGTTCATACGCGTGCGGACCGTGAAAGAGCAGCTTGCTGTCGATGGGTGCGCGGCCCAGGCCGGCATTGAGCTTGTCGAAATGGGTGCGGCCGAGCGCCAACTTGTCGGGAAAGATGTCAGCCAGCGCCACCACCTGGGCGGTGGTGTTATTAGAGAACGAAGTGGAAACGGTCGTGCCGCGATTGCCGCAGCCGATCAGGCCGAGCCGTACGGCGGAGTTGGCCTGGTAGCTAAACGCAGTGCTGGGCTTAAGAAGAAGGAGACCACAAGCACTTCCGGTTTTAAGAAACTCACGACGATTCATCATGCCATTACCTCCCGCAATACACGCTCGAGAAAAATCTTTTCCTGACGCACATCCGCAACCTGTTGCGCGCCCGTGGTTTCGCGCTCGATGGAGAGGACGCCGGTATAGCCACGACGATGGAGTTTGGTAAAGACCGCGTGGAAGTCGACCACTCCTTTGCCCATCAAGACTTCTTTGCCCAGTTGGCTGGGGTCGGTTGGCCAGAGTCCGTCTTTGGCGTGGACATTGCGGATATGGGGAGCAAGGATGTCGACCGCATCCACCGGATTGGACTTGCCGTAAAGGACGAGGTTAGCCATGTCGAAGCCGACCCCCAGGTTGGGCATGGCGACGTCGCGGATGGCGCGCAACATGGTGATTGGCGTCTCCTGACCCGTCTCCATCAGGAAGGCTTGACCATTGCCCTGGCAGTGCTTGGCGACGGTGCGGATGGCTTCGACGGCTCCGGGATAGAGTGGGTCAGCCGGATCCTCGGGAATAAAGCCGCAATGCGTTTGAACCTGAAGAATGCCCACCTGCTTGGCGAAATCGGACGCCTGGCGCAAGGCATCGATGCGGGCGGCGCGGGTTTTGGGAGGCACCAGGCCGATGGTGGAAGGTCCACGGGTAAAGTTCCATTCCAGGGGCCCAGGGCCTACTACCTCAACGGCGGTGGCCGTCAGCTGGTACTTCGCCAGCAGATCGCGGAACTGGTCAGCCAAAGCCGGAGTAAAGCCGCCGATGTATTGATCGAGAGATAGGAAGCAGGTGGAAAAGCCCATCTCGTGCACGGCCCGGAAATGCTCCTCCGGAGAGCCGAAGGGAGTGATGACCCACCCCAGAGCGAAAGGCTTGATAGGAGCCGGCGGGGTAGCGCCAAAAGCCGATGCCGGTTGCAGTCCATGGTGCAGTACGGTGCCGGCGACGAGGCCGGCGAAGTGTCTTCGGTTCATTGAGTTAACTATAGGACAAGAGAAGCGGGCCCGTCCGAAAAATCTCTGCCTGCTGGACGCTGATGCACCGGGTTCCCGCACGAATTCCCTGCAAAAATCCCACGGCTCCCTGCATAGGCGTGGAATGCGAGCAGGGAAGCGCCCAAGCTCGAAAGCATGAGAGTTTCCATTTTGCTTCTGGCCGCCTTGGCGGCGACTCTTTTTCAAGTCCTGTTGTATGCGCAGGGATCTGCCTACGACCAGATTGTGGCGGCCGACGGGATGAGGTACCAGGGAGAACCGAAGGCAGCGGTTGCGATTCTCGAGTCCATGGTGCAAGCCCAGGCAGGCAGTATGGCGGAAAGCGACCTGGGCCTGGCCTGGAATGTTCTGGGGTCGTCCTACGAAGACCTGAATATGCCGGAAAAGGCAAAGCCGTGCTACGAAACTGCGATCGAGAAACTACGACCGATCTCGTCTGCGAAGACCAAATACGCGGCGGCTATTGCCAATTTGGCCGCATTGGAAGGCTCTCAGGGACAGATGGCTTCCGCGATGGCGCTCTACGAAAAATCGACCCATATCTACGAAGGAGTCGGTGATTTCGGAGGCGTTACCGTCACCTCCACCGATCTAGCCACACTCATGTTCGCGAAAAAGGATTTCAAGGCAGCGCGCCGCTATCTGGACGGAGCCTTTGCGGCGTCGCAACGCACAACTGGCTTGAGAGATGACGATATCGCGGGTCTATACAGCGTGAAGGGAGCGCTGGCACTGCACGAGCATAAAAGTGCGGAGGCGATCTCTGACAGCCAGCGGGCGATCGATCGCTGGACGCATGCTCATGGGCCCGACTATTACATGCTGGCGCTTGGATATGGTTTGCGTGCGCAAGCGACTGCGAACACTCGTGACTATGGGCACGCCCTTACCGACGCTCAGCATGCACTGGCCATCCTCGAAGCGGCAGACGGCAAGAATACGGTGGCCTACGTGAAAGCCGAGATTATGTATGCGCAGGTCCTGCAAGCCTCCGGAGCAAAAGAACAAGCGTCAGGGCTTAGGAAAGAAGCCAGCAGCGCGCTCGCCCATCTAGAGTCGCGGCAGTGCCGCGGATGTACGATAGATGCCAATGCTTTCCGATGATGGACGGGGCCGCGCGGCGGGCCCATGTTTTTCGTAAGAAGAAAGGATTGCAATGAACCCTCGAACAGCCAACATCGAAACCTGGGCAGCTCTGCCTGCCGTTGAGAGCGCCCCCTCCCCGCGTGCGGCCACAGGCCGAAAGCTTTGGTGGAATGGGCACGTAGCCATATCTTCGCTCGCGCTCGCCCTTGCCCTGGTCACCGCAAGCGAGTGTTCTTCGATCACCCATATTCCGTCACTACTCTATGGGTTGGCCCTTTGGGGATGGTGGGCTTGCGTGGCCAGCGCTCTTTGGAAGATAGGTGGGCGCGTACCTCTCATGTCGAGCTTGACTCCTATGACCGGCCTCACTCATGTGATCGCGGCCTCGGCGTTGGGCGCGGTGCATCTTCTCCTGCTTGGGAGTGTCGGCTTTAGCGTAGTGGGGTGGCAGGCGAAAGCAAGCGCGCTCTCCGTATGGACCAGCGAGTTCGGCATCAACCGCTTTGGCATGGAGCTGCTGATGTATGGCTTCGTTTTTGGGCTCACGGCCATGATCCAGCTGCAAATTCGAGCCCAGCGCGAGGCCATGCGATCGCTCGAGTTGCAGAAGCAGCTCTCTGTCGCACACCTGCGCGCGCTGCAGATGCAGATGGAACCGCATTTCCTCTTCAATACCCTGAATGCGATCACGACGCTGGTGGAATTGGGAAGACAAAAGGCTGCGGCCGAGATGCTTGGGCATCTGAACGCACTTCTAAAGACTACGTTGGCCCGGACAACTCCGGAGAAAGTTCCCTTGTCGCAGGAGTTGGAATTTGTGGGCAACTACCTGGCCATCGAACAGGTCCGCTTTGCCGACCGGCTGCGGGTGGAAATGAACGTGGACCCAAGCGCGGTCGATGGCCTGGTCCCCAGCTTTCTGCTGCAGCCGATTGTGGAGAATGCGATTCGGCACGGGATTGCACGTTGCGAGCATAACGGGCTGGTAGAGGCATCGGCCATACGCGATGGGGATGAGCTTCATCTGCGGGTACGCGACACGGGGTCTGGAATGATGCACGTGCAACAGAATGGGCATGGCATAGGGCTGAGCAACACCCGGGAACGCCTCGACCACTTTTATCAGGATGGATACAAGATGGAGGCGCAGCCGCTCAGTACAGGCGGCTTTGAAGTGGCCATTACTATCCCCTATGAATGCCAGGTTGCATGAAGATCAAAGCCCTCATTGCGGATGACGAGCCCCTGGCGCGGGAGCGGCTGAGTTTTTTGCTATCTGGGCAGGAAGAAGTGGAGGTGGCCGGGGAGTGCCGGAACGGAAGGGAAGTGATTGCCGCGCTGAAGAAGAGCCGCTTTGATGTGCTGTTTCTCGATATACAGATGCCGGGAAGAGACGGGTTTGAGGTCATCGAGCAGATCGGTCCAGCACACATGCCGGTGACGGTATTTGTGACCGCACACAATGAATACGCGGTGCAGGCCTTTGAGGTACATGCGCTTGACTACCTGACCAAGCCGGTCGAACCGGAGCGGCTGAAGGCAACCCTGGTTCGGGTCAAGGAGCGAATTGCTTCCCAGGCAGCATTGATGACTCACGAGCAAATGAAGTCGGTGCTCAATAGCCTGGAGAATGGCGGTGTGCCACGGCAGGATTTCCCCAAGCGCCTGCTGGTTCATAACGGCGCCAAGGATTCGTTCGTCCATGTCAACGAGATCGATTGGATTGAAGCGGCGGATTATTACGCGTGCCTGCACGTGGGCACTAAGTCTTTTATGCTGCGCGAGACCATCAAGGAGCTATCCAGTACGCTGGACCCGGGGAAATTTGTCCGCATCCATCGCTCCGTCATTGTCAATGTAGAGCAGGTGAGTGAGATCTTCCGCGAAGGGCAAAGCGAAGGGTCGGTAGTGCTGAAGACTGGTCAACGGCTTAGAATGAGCAAAGCTGGCTGGCAGAGTTTGCTTGCGGTGAGCCAGCGCTAGGCAGTTTCGCAATTGGTATAAACCGAAGCGTTAGGCCAGTTCGTGGTTTTCTCCCAAGGAAAACCACACCTCGCGATCTTTATCGGTCCACAGTAATTGCGAAACTCCTTTAGCTCCTTTGGAGGCCGGCTTTGCAACGGCGAACCTTTCTCTCTGGCGCAGCGATGGCACTCGCGTCGCGCATCGTGCCTTCCCAACAATTGCTTGCCATGGAGGAATTACCTCATCGGCTACCGCCGAGTGATCCCCACTACCGTCGGGTTCGGTCCTATATAGAAGAAGTGCCCAAGCCGGGATACCACTGGGCCTCACCGGCCGCGTACGAAGCCTTTCTTGACATGAAGTATGGGGTGCGCATTCACTGGGGCCTCTACTCCGTTGCCGGTCTGGCTCATGAGTCCTGGCCCTTTCTCGATCTGAGCTACGCGGAACGCGCCCATTACAACGAACTGTACAAGAGCTGGAACCCGACCGGCTTTGACGCGGATGCATGGACGTCTCTCTTCGCCGACAACGGCATGCGGATGTTTGCCTTCACCACCAAGCATCACGAAGGTTTGTCCATGTTCGACACGCGCACGCGCGTCCGGAAGAGGATTCGCTGGGACGCGGCCGGCGGGCCTGTCATGGAGGACAGCGATCTTGCTTATTCGATCATGGAGACGCCTTTCCGCCGGGATGTTGTGAAGGAGCTGTGCGCGGCCGGGCGAAAACGAGGTCTGCGCATCGCTTTGTATTTTTCGCACCCCGATTGGTACGACGCGGATTTTCGTCCTTATGCCGATCATCCAGCACAGGTTCCTTCCTCCGCGGTTCTCGACCCGGAATGGATGGACTCCCGCAAGCGCTTGGGCAAGCTGATTTGGATGGCTCCCGATCCTACACCGGCCGAGGTCGCCCGCATGATGGCGCGACACCGGGCGCAGATCGAAGAACTGTTGAGCAACTACGGCGAGATTCAGATGCTCTCGCTGGATCAATGGCTGGGGCCAACGGTTTGGCCGCAGCTAAGAGAGACGCTGTTCCGCATCCGCGAATTGCAGCCGAATGTGATGATTCGCGCGCGCGGAATAGGGAACTACGGCGATTACTATACGCCGGAGGGATTTATTCCCGGGGACAAGTCGAACACGGGCATCCCCTGGATGGTGATTTATCCGCTGGCCGGCGGCTTTTCTTACGACCCGGATCCCGCGCACTATAAGGGCGCGAAATGGATTGTGGATAACATTATTGACACCGCGGCCAAGGGCGGGAGTTTTCAGGTGGGTATCGGTCCCGATGCTACCGGCCGGTTCCATCCGGCGGCTATCGAGCAGGTAAAGCAGGTCGGGGTCTGGCTGCGAACCTGTGGTTCGGGGATATACGCCACGCGGTCACGGGAGGGCGATCTTTGGCGCGAGGGGGAAACGATCCGGTTTACCCGGACTAAGGACAACCGCACTATTAATTGCTTTGCAATGGAATGGCCGGGCAAGGTTCTCCGGCTCCGCTCTGTGCGGCCTCAGGCCGGCAGCAAGATAACCATGTTTGGCTATCCGGATGCTTTGCGATGGAAGTTTGATTCTGGTAGTGGGTTGGAGATTGAGGTCCCGGAGTCTTTATCGTCCGAGGCTCGCAGACCCAGCGCGTATGCGTGGGGATGGACGATTCGTGTCTGAGGGTGCACAGGTCTATGGGCGGAGCTTGGCGGCCTGAGCGACCGTAGGATTTTTTTTCGAAACTCCCCCAAAAGCGTCACCCTTGTAAGGGTATAGATCTTTCGCTTGAAGTCGTCGACATCAAACAAAATCGTCGTCTTGAGAGCCTGTGACTTTATAGATCTTTGATCTTTCGTGTGAAACCCTCGACCTCAAACAAAATCGTCATCCTGAGCGTAGCGCCTCACGGACTTATCGCGTGACACTGTCCTTGGAGCGCGGAGTCGAAGGACCTGGGCGGTACTTAACTTACCCACTGTTGCTCGGAGCTTTTCAACAATCGAAGCCGCACCGGGCGGACGCCAAGGTCTTTTCCGAGGGGCGAAAACCAAGAACTTGCTAGCCTCCTTGCTATGTCCGGTCTTGAACAGACTTGGTGACGGAAGACGGTTACACTGCACGAAAACCGAAACTAGAAAGTGCGTACCGCAGTAGACCCTGTTTCGGGCTTCTGTGGTTAAAAAGCCCCGAGCAGCATGGGTAAGACAAGCACCGCCGAGGTCCTTCGACTCCGCGCTCCAAGATCTGTGTCACTCGATAAATCGGTGAGGCGCTTCGCTCAGGATGACGATTTTGTTTGAGGTCGAGGGTTTCACACGAAAGATCTATAAAGTCACAGGCTCTCAGGATGACGATTTTGTTTGAGGTCGGGGGTTTCATGCTAAAGAACTATAACGTCACAGGCTCTCAGGATGACGATTTTGTTTGAGGTCCAGGGTTTCACGCTAAAGAACTATAAAGTCACAAGCTCTCAGGATGACGATTTTGTTTGAGGTCGAGGGTTTCATGCTAAAGAACTATAAAGTCACAGGCTCTCAGGATGACGATTTTGTTTGATGTCGAGGACTTCACGCGAAAGATCTATAAAGTCACAAGCTCTCAGGATGACGATTTTGTTTGAGGTCGAGGGTTTCATGCGAAAGAACTATAAAGTCACAGGCTCTCAGGATGACGATTTTGTTTGACGTCGAGGACTTCACGCGAAAGATCTATAAAGTCACAGGCTCTCAGGATGACGATTTTGTTTGAGGTCGAGGGTTTCATGCTAAAGAACTATAAAGTCACAAGCTCTCAGGATGACGATTTTGTTTAAGGTCGAGGGTTTCACGCGAAAGATCTATAAAGTGACAGGCTCTCAGGATGACGATTTTGTTTGAAGTCGAGGACTTCACGCGCAAGATCTATAAAGTGACAGGCTCTCAGGATGACGATTTTGTTTAAGGTCGAGGGTTTCACGCGAAAGATCTATAAAGTGACAGGCTCTCAGGATGACGAGTTTGTTTGAGGTCGAGAACTTCACGCGCGAGAACTATAAAGTCACAGGCTCTCAGGAGAGATTTGACGATTTTGTTTGAAGTCGAGGACTTCACGCGAAAGATCAATAACTCACAGGCTCTCAGGATGACGAGTTTGAAGTTCTCCAACGTCACCAAGCTTCGCAGGAAATCTGGGGTGTGGGGTACTCATTGTTCCCCAGGGAATGAGAGGTGCCCTTCTCGTTCCTTAGCGGAAAAGCAATGGTGGGGCTTCGCCCATCTTCTTCGGCCCATGTACGCTTCGGCGAACATGGGGCACCCGTCCCATGCCTCGTGCCGGATTGCGCTACTGGCGCTGGCTAATCGCCGAGATTGCGTTTGGGGTGGTTGGGGTTGCGGGGATGTTGGCGAAGGTGGCGGCTCCGGCTTGGGCCATGGAGAGAATCTTGCCGGGGAAGATGCCCAGGATGAGGGTGGCGGAGACCGTAAGCAGCAGGGCAACAAGAAGCGAACTCTTCATTCGCGGTACTAACTGCACCGGCGCATCATCTGCGGGCTTGCCGTAAATCGAAGTGAGCAGGCGTAGATAGTAGTAGCAGGCAATGCCGCTGTTCACCAACCCGATAATCGCCAGCCATACCTCACCAGAGTGCAGAGCCGCGGTAAAGACGTAGAACTTGCCGAAGAAGCCGCCGGTGAAGGGTATGCCGATCAGCGATAGCAGGAAGAAGGCCAGCGCGCCGCCCATCAGCGGCGACCGGTAGCCTAGCCCGCGGTAGTCCACGACCGAGAGCAACCTCTCGTCAAAGCCGCCGGCATGGCTGACGATGGCGAAGGCGCCGACGTTCATCGCCGCATAGGTTGCGGTGTAGAACATCGCGGCAGCGATGCCCTCACTGGAGAGAGCGGTGAAAGCGACTAGCGTGTAGCCCGCGTGGGCAATCGAAGAATAGGCCAGCATGCGCTTTACATTGTGCTGACGTAGCGCGCCCAGGTTGCCCACGGTCATGGAGAGGGCTGCCATGATCCAGATAAGCAACAGCCAATGAGCGTGGAGTGCCGGATAAGCGCCGTAAAGGATGCGCAACAGCACGGCGAAGGCGGCGACCTTGGGGCCGGTGGACATTAAGGCAACCACCGGGGATGGAGCTCCTTCGTAGACATCGGGAGTCCAGACCTGAAACGGTGCGGCAGAGACTTTGAAGCCAATGCCAATCAGGACCATGGCCACGGCCAACGTAGCGAAGCCCGGCGTCGGGCTCTGGGGAAGGGCGGCGGCTATCTCGGCAATGTTGGTGGTTCCTGTCGCGCCAAAGGTCAGGGCGATGCCGTAGAGGAAGAAGGCGGTGGCAAAGGAGCCGAGCAGAAAATATTTCAACCCTGCTTCCGGGCTCTTGCCGCTTTTCTTGCGAATGGCGGCCAGGATGTAGGTGGCGATGGAAGAGATTTCCAGGCTGACGAAGACCAGCAGCAACTCGACGGCGCTCGACATCAGGCACATGCCCATGGCGCCAAAAAGGACCAGGGAGTAATACTCAGCCGGCCTTTCCTTGCTGCCATCGAATACGTCAAAGGCGATCAGCAAGGCGATCAGGACGATACTGCAGATCAAGACGTGGAAGAAGACGCTGAAGGCGTCGGTTTGCACGGTGCCGAAGTAAGCCGTTCCCGGCGGCAGTCCCAACTGCCAAATGCTGGCCAGCAATGCCCCAATGACGCCGACCAACGCGACTATGCCTATCGGCTTACGGGTCATGCCCGGCGGCATCAAGGGCTCGATCAGCATGATAAGCACGCCGGTTACGGTGAGCCATAGCTCGGGCAGAATGCGATAGGCCTGAGGCACATCCTGAGGTACTTGCATCACTGTGTCACCGCAATGCCCAGGGTGGGCGCCGGCGATGCCAGCTTCACGACTGAGCCATCAATGGCGCGGATCCAGAGAGGAGAAGCGACGCCCATCACCAACATGAGGATAGCCATAGGCCAAAGAGCTACGTGTTCGCGGCCGCCCATATCCACTACGTTCAGTTCGGTAACCATCTTTGATACGTCGCCGTAGAAGACGCGCTGGATCATCCACAGCATATAAGACGCGCTGAGAATGACGCCCGCCGTGGCCGCCGAGACCCAGGCAACATGGCCGGGGAAACTACCGCTGAGGATGAGAAACTCACCCACAAACCCGTTCAGCAGCGGAAGGCCGACCAGCGAGAGGGAGGTGAAAACAAACAAGGTGGCAAGCCAGGGCATCTGCTTGGCCAAACCGCCGTAAGGAGCAATCTCGTACGTTCCATAACGTTCGTACATGAAGCCCAGCAGGATCAGCAACGCGCCGACAGAGATACCCTCATTGATGGTCTGGTAGACGGCGCCGTCCAGGCCCGAGACCGCAAAGCCAAAGATACCCAGTATGCAAAAGCTGAGCGAGCTGACGGTGGAGAAGGCGACCAGCCTCTTCATATCGGTCTGCACCAATGCCACCAGCGCGCCGTAGAGGACTCCTATCACCGCCAAGGCAATCATCCACGGCGCGACCTGGCGGGCCTGGGCCGGGAAGAGGCCGAGATTGAAGCGCAGGATGGAATAGAGGCCGAGCTTGCCCGCCACCACCATGGCCATCGCCGCGGGGGCTTCGCTGAAGACGTCCCCCAGCCAGCCGTGCAGAGGAAAGACCGGGACTTTGACCGCGAAGGCGAGGAGAAAGGCCAGCGAGGCCCAGAAGAGCGCCTTGGGTGGAAAGTTCCCAGTATCCTGGGCCAGGATCGACTGCAGGCGCACAAAGTCAAAGGTGCCGGTCTTGGCATACAGCCAGATAATCCCGACCAGCAATAGAGCCGAGGGCAGAAAGGTATAGATAAAGAACTTGATGGCCGCCTCGGTTCCGCGATCCCGGCCGAACATGGAGATAATGATCGCCATGGGCACCAGCGTCAGTTCCCAGAAGGCGTAGTAGAGGAACATGTCGAGGGAGACGAAGACGCCGATCATCGCCGTCTGCTGCAGCAGGAAGAAAAAGTAGAACTCCTTGGTGCGGTGATTGATGGCCTTCCAGGAAGACAGCACACCAAGCGGGGCGAGAAAGCCGGTCAGTACCACCAGCCATAGCGAGATGCCGTCCACACCCAGGTGATAACGAATGGCAGGGCTGGCGATCCAGGCGTGGTCGACTTCAAATTGAAAGCCCGATTGACCATAGACGTAATGAAAAGGCAAATGAAGGGTCAAGCCGAAGGTGACCAGCGTCACGGCCAGCGTGAACCATTGAATGATGCGGCCTTGCCGCGGAAGCAATGCCACGACCACCGCTCCCGCAGCGGGGACAAAGGTCGTAAGCGTCAATATCGAATCGTTCAGCACAAATTGTCCCTTGCTCTCGTTTTCTAGAGCTGCATGGAAAAGCCGAAATAAGTAATCAAAAGCAGAGCCGCGGCGCCAATTGCCAGCCACCCGGCGTAAGAACGAATGTTCCCGGACTGCACCCGCTGGACCAGAGCCCCGATCCCACGCGCACCGCCTGCTGCCAGGCTGCCGCCACCGTCGACGATGCCGCGATCGGCTACGCCCCATAACAAGTAGCGGGTAACGAAGAGCAGTGGAGCCACGATGACCGCGGTGTAGATCTGATCGATCCAGTACTTGTGGACGAGCAATCCGTAAATGCCGCTGATTCGTTCGACCAGTTGATCGGCCAAGCCCGGCTTGCGGCGGTAAAGCAGATCGGCAAAGAACCAGCCGATCCCGGCCATGAGCACTGAAATGAAACTAAAAACGCGCTCCTGGTTCGCGGTGCCCCGGGGGCTCTTGCGGAGCGGAGGTGGCGGCTGCGCGCTGGACGCCCTGCTCGTCCATGGCGATGCGGGTCTGCTCGTAGCTTGGCGCGGGGTTCATCACCGGCTCGAGGAAGTGCGCGAACTGGTCACCACCGCCGAGTGCCTTGGGAATGCCAATCCAACCTCCGGCGACCGCTAGCACAGCCAGCAGGATCAGCGGAGTCAGCATGGACCAGGGACTCTCATGGGGATGCGCATCCTTCGTCCGGATCTCACCGAAGAAGGTGAGGTACCACAGCCGGAACATGTAGAAGGCGGTGAGCAGAACGGTCACCAGGCCGACGAACCAGAGGATCGGCCCCGCAGTAGGGGAGAGAAAGGCCGCGTAGAGAATCGCGTCTTTGCTGAAGAAGCCGGAGAATGGCGGGATGCCGGAGATAGCGAAGACCCCGGCGCTCATGGTCCAAAAGGTTATGGGCACAGATTTGCGCAGGCCGCCCATGGCGCGCATGTCCTGTTGGCCGCCCAAGCTGTGAATGACGGCGCCGGCGGCCAGGAAGAGCAGGCCCTTGAAGAAGGCATGCGTGACCAGGTGGAAGATGGCGGCCGAGTAGGCGGCGGCTCCGCAGGCGAGGAACATGTAGCCGAGCTGGGAGATGGTCGAGTACGCCAGCACGCGCTTGATATCCGTCTGCACCATGCCGACGGTGGCCGCGAACAAGGCCGTGGCGGCGCCAATCACGGCGACCACGCCGAGGGCGAAGGGCGAGCGGTCAAAGAGCACATGGGAGCGCACGATCATGTAGACGCCGGCGGTCACCATGGTGGCGGCGTGAATCAGGGCGGAAACCGGAGTGGGGCCTTCCATGGCGTCCGGCAGCCAGACGTAAAGGGGAATCTGCGCGGACTTGCCGGTAGCCCCGAGCACCAGCAGCAGCGCAATGGCGGTGAGAAATCCGCCTTGCATCTCGGGGTGTTGCGCGATGGCGGGGAAGACCCGACTGAAGCTGAGGGAGCCAAAGTGGGCGATCATCAGGAACATGGCGAGGAGAAAGCCAAAATCGCCGACGCGGTTAACGATGAACGCCTTCTTGCCGGCGTCCACCGCGGAATCCTTAAGGTAGTAAAAGCCGACCAGCAGGTAGGAGGCGAGACCTACACCCTCCCAGCCGACGAACATCAGCAGGAAGCTCTCCGCCAATACTAGCGTCAGCATGAAAAACATGAAGAGATTTAGGTAGGCGAAGAAGCGCCAGTATCCCTCTTCATGCGCCATGTAGCCGACGGAGTAGATGTGAATGAGGAAACCCACGCCGGTGACGATCAACAGCATGACCAGCGTCAACGGGTCGAGCAGGAAGGCAAAATCAGCGCGGAAGGCCGAGGTCTCAATCCAGGGAAAACCCAGCTGCTCGACATGAGGGAGGGTGAGACTGCTGAAGCGGAAGGCGATGCCGAGGACCAGGGCCAGCGGCGCAGCGGTAAAGAGCAGGGCAATGGTCGAGACCAAAGCCTTGCCCAAATAACGGCCCAGCAATCCATTCAGCAAAAAGCCGATGAATGGCAGCAGCGGGATCAACCACAGATGGAGGGATGGATTTCCGTTCATAATTTCATCAGGTTGATTTGATCGACGTCGAGCGTACTCCGCGAGCGGAAGATGGCGATGATGATGGCCAGGCCTACCGCGGCCTCGGCGGCAGCGACGACCATCACGAAGAAGACAAATATCTGGCCTTGCAGCCGGTGCCATTGATAGGCGAAGGCGACAAAGGTCAGATTCACTGCGTTCAGCATCAGCTCAATCGACATGAAGATGGTGATGATATTGCGCTTGATGAGGAAGGCGCCGACCCCGATGGAAAAGAGGATGGCGCTAAGCACCAGGTAGTAAGCAATAGGAATGGTCATGTCAGTGCTCCTTGCTGGCCAGCGCAACCGCGCCCAGGATGGCAATGAGAATCAGAACCGACGTTACTTCGAAGGGTAGGAGCAGGTCTCGGAAAAGAACCTTGCTGAGGTCGCTGGTCGAGACCACGTAGTCTCCCAGCCGGGCCTTGGCCAGGTGGGTGTGTGGAGAAAGGAAGATGAATCCCAATAGGCAGACCAGCACCGCAACCCCAGGGACGCCTACGATGTAGGCGGCACGGCTGCCATGGGTACGATCCTCCGTTCCGGCATTGAGCAACATGATGACGAAGGTAAACAGAACCATGATGGCGCCGGCATAGACGATGACCTGGGCGGCAGCCAGGAACTCCGCACCGAGCAGGAGGTAGAGCACGGCCAGCGAACTCATCACCACAATCAGCGAGAGAGCGCTGTTGATCGGGTGGCGCTGGAAGAGGAGGTTCAGTGCTCCTGCTACACAGAGGCCGGCAAAAAAGATGAAGAGAACCAGATACATGCTAGTGCTTTTCTCCTAGATCGGGCCCGAAGGTGATTGTAGAACAAGGGCAGCGAAAACCTCGTCTTCAAGGCGCGCGCTGAGCAAGCCATAAGCTGGTAGCGAGGATATTGGCGATGGCCACGGGCATCAGGAACCTCCAACCGAAGCCCATCAGTTGGTCGTAGCGGAACCGGGGTAGCGTTCCGCGTACCCAGATATAGAGAAAAAGGAAACAGAAGACCTTGAAGACGAACCAGAGGACGGGCAGGAGGGCCTGCAGAAAGACTCCGCCGAACTCGGGAATCAGCGACCCGAAGGGACTGGTCCATCCGCCAAAGAACAGCAGCGTCGCTACGCAGCTCACGGTGATCATGTTGGCGTACTCAGCCATGAAGAACATAGCAAATTTCATCGAACTGTATTCAGTGTGATAGCCGGCCGTCAGCTCGGTCTCCGCCTCGGGTAGATCGAAGGGGGCACGGTTGGTTTCGGCATAAGCCGCCATGAGATAGATGAAGAACGCGACGAACTGGTATCCGCCAAAAACGTTCCACGACCAGAGGCCATGGGCGGACTGGCTATCCACGATGGTGCGCAGGTTCAACGACCCGGCGCGCAGCACCACGCCTACCAGGGAAAGCCCCAGGGCAAGCTCGTAGCTAATCACCTGGGCGCTGGCGCGCAGGGCTCCGAGGAGCGAGTATTTGTTGTTGGAGGACCAGCCGGCCAAGGCGATTCCGTAAACGCCGACGGAGGTAACGCCGAGAATGACCAGTAGCCCGATATTCACATCGGCGATCTGGAACATATCGACGCCGTGCCAGGTGATGCGCCGTCCGAAGGGCACGACAGCAATCGAAATCAACGCGCAGCCAAGGGCAATCATGGGCGCCAGAATGTATAGCGGGCGATCCACGTTCGTGGGGAGCAGGTCTTCTTTAAGAAAGAGCTTGAGCCCGTCCGCCATGGGCTGCATCATGCCGAAGGGTCCAACGCGGCTGGGACCCCAGCGATTTTGAATGCGTCCGACCAATTTGCGCTCGAGCAGCACGGTGTAGGCGACCGCTCCGAGAAAGATCGCCAGCACGACGGCGATCTTCAAACAACTCAGAAGGAAAAAGATCAGGAAGCTCACAAGTTTCTTCTTTCTTACTCGCCTTCTTGCATTAGGGGCTAAAGCCCTCATCGCTGCGGCTCGGTAGGCCCGGCTAAAAGCCGTGCCCTGACACAAAGCGTAACGTCCAGCCCTTGCCCTTCAGAAGTTGCTAGGGAGAAGGGCACACTGCAGGTCCCTCGGCTACGCTCGGGATGACAAAGTTTAGAGTTGCTCCTTACTTCAACCTTGGTTAGTGGGATTGAAGGTTCTCAGTTGCGAGGAGGAAAGGGATACCGCAGGTCCCTCCACTACGCTACGAGGATTAGGGTTGCTCCTTACTTCAACCTTGGTTAGTCGGATGTGAGGATGTGCTTCGTTAAAACTGCTTAGCAATTCCAAAATTTACGCCACACCTGAAGACTGCCCTTGGTCTAAACCCTTACTATCTTAACCCTAGTCCGCTGCTGTTTCTGTTGGTTTGGTGGTGTGCGATTCCATGACTGCGTGCAAGACGTGGCTGTAACGGCCTAAGGTGCCGGAGGTGAACAGAGTGTCTTCGGCAGGCAGAATGAGTGCGTGGCGCTCAGGCCCGGCTTCGATTTGCACCAGCGATGATTGCACATGGACGTCGTTGCCGGCCAATAGCTCCAGGCGCGAGACCTGGTAGCCGGGCACCAGACGCTGGATCTCGTCAAGAATGGCGAAGGGGTCGAAGGGGCTCAGCTTCGGCTCCAGGTTTTGCGCCGCCAGCCACACGCTGTGACGGTCTGCTTCGCCGGACTGCGCGCCCCGGGTCTGCCCCATATCAGCACGGACTCCGCGGCCGAAGGGAACCAGCTTTTTGGGGTCCGCGCCCATGGTGTCGGCGAGCCGCACCATCAACTCGAAGTCGCTGCGCACGCCGGCCCGATCGCCTGCCTTCTTGACCAGCTGCTGGTCGCCGTAGGTGTTGGTGACCGTTCCCGACTTCTCATAGAGATTGGAGGTGGGCAACACCACGTCCGCCAGCAGAGCCGTCTCGGTCAGAAACATATCCTGCACGACAACAAAGGTGTTTTTAAGCGCGGCGGGGTCAATGCCGTAGCGGGCAATCGGGTTGGCGCCCACGACGTAGAGTGCAGCCAGCTCGCCGCGTTCCGCGGCATCGAACATCTCCACCAGGTCCATGCCTGGAGCGGCAGGCAGAGTGTCGCCATACTCTTCAGCGAAAGGGCCACCTTGGTCCACGGGCACATAACCGGGCAGCAGGCCGGGGAGCAAGCCCATGTCCGCGGCGCCGCGCGAGTTGACATAGTCGCCCAGGCAGGCAAAACGAGCATTGGGCAAGCCTAGACCAAAGTTCACCAACGCTTCAATATCGCGGCCGCGGAACTCGGATCCGAAGATGATCAACAAGTTGGGCTCGGCGCGCAGCGCGTCACGGAATTTCTTGGCCTCGTCCAAAGACTGGGCGCCCGGGAAGGTCGCCTCCTCGCCAGCCAAAAAGCGTACGGCGCTGGCGTAGCCATCCTGCGGAATGACGAGCGATTCGTGCGCCTGCCGCTCCAGCTTGATGCCGGCATGGTTCACGAGGTAGATGCGGGCATTGTTGTGGCGCAGGTTGGTGCGCAGATTCCAGGCCAGGAGAGGATGCTGCTCGGTAGGATCGTTGCCCAGCACCAGGATCGCCGGCGCAGTCATAGAGTCGCGCAACGATGCCGCGCGGTCCTTCTGTCCTGAGATGGCGCGAGCAAAAGCGGTGTAGTCGGCGGTGCGGTGATGATCGATGTTGTTGGTTCCCAGCACCGTCCGGGCCAGCTTCTGCAGCAGGTAGTTCTCTTCGTTGGTGGTGCGGTTCGATCCGATGACACCAATCGCGCTGCCGCCGTGGCTCTCGCGAATCTCGCGCAGCTTGGCGCCCGCATGCGCCAAGGCCTGCTCCCAGCTCACTTCTGCGAATTTGCCGTCTGCCTGGCGAACCAGCGGCTTGGTCAACCGGTCGGTGTGGTTGGCGAAATCGAAAGCGTAGCGCCCCTTGATGCACAGGAACTCGCCGTTGATGCCGCTCTTGTCGCGGTTGTCGCCGCGCAGGATCTCAGAGCCGTTAGAGACGCTGCGCACCCCCAGCGTGGTCTTGCATCCATCGCCGCAGTGGGTGCAGACGGTGGAGACGTGGTTCATCTCCCAGGGGCGGGTTTTGTAGCGATAGGCACCCGAGGTGAGGGCGCCCACGGGGCAGACGTCAATGCACATGCCGCATTCTTCGCAGTCCAGGTGATCGCCCTGGTTGGGGGCGATGACGCTGGTGACGCCGCGATTCTGCACCCCCAGTGCCCAGACATCCATGCCCTCTCCGCAGGTGCGCACGCAGCGATAGCAAAGGATGCAGCGCGGGCGGTCGAAAAACACCACCGGAGACCACTGCTGTTCTTCACGGTGCTGCTTGACCTCGGTGTAGAGCGATTCCGGCGGCCCGTACTTGAAGGTCATGTCCTGCAATTCGCACTCGCCGCCGGCATCGCACACCGGGCAATCGAGGGGATGATTACCGAGCAGCAACTCTATGGTGGCTTTGCGCGCTTGGGTGATCTCTTCGTTATCGGTGTGGACCACCATGCCTTCGGCGACTGGCGTAGTGCAGGCGGTTTGCAGCTTGGGCACCTTTTCCAGGCGCACCAGGCACATGCGGCAAGCGCCACACAGCGAAAGGCCGGGATAGTAACAGAAAGAGGGAACTGCGATGCTCGCGCTACGGCAAGCCTCAATCAACAGTGAGCCTGCGGGTGCGGTGACCTTCTTGCCGTCGATGGTAAAGGTTACGTCAGCCATGGGTTCCTATCTTTATTATGGGCGGGCGTCATACGCCGGCTAGGGCCGCTTCCGGCTGATGGGCGTACGGGCACGGTTTGCCGTCCAGGTGGTCTTCAAACTCTTTGCGGAACTTGTTCACGAAGGCGATGGTGGGCATGGCCGCCGCGTCACCCAACGGACAGAAGGTGCGGCCCAACATGTTCTGCGCCAGGTAGCGGATGTTGTCGATATCTTTGGCCACACCGCCGCCGGCATGAACGCGCGTCAACGTCTTCTTCAGCCAGTCGGTGCCTTCACGGCAGGGAATACACCAGCCGCAGCTCTCGTGCTGATAGAACTTCATCGTGCGCAAGGCAAACTCCACCATGCAGACGGTGTCGTCGATAACCACCACGCCGCCCGAACCGAGCATGCTGCCGGCCTTGCTTACCTGGTCGAAGTCCATGCCGATATCGATCTCGCTGGGCAGAAGGGAAGGGCAGGAGGATCCCCCGGGGACGACAGCTTTCAACGAGCGGCCATTGGGGATACCGCCGCCCACCTCGTAGATCATCTTCTTGAGGTTGTAGCCCATGGGCAATTCGTAGACGCCGGGTTTGGCCACGTTTCCGCTGAGGCAGAAGAGGCGGGTGCCGCCGTTACGCTCGGTGCCGATCTTGGCATACTCAGCTCCCCCGATGCGGAAGATGTGGGGGACGCTGGCCAAGGTTTCAGCATTGTTGATGACGGTTGGTCCACCGTAGAGCCCTACCACCGCGGGAAAAGGAGGACGAATGCGAGGAATGCCGCGCTTGCCTTCGAGCGATTCCATCAAGGCAGATTCTTCGCCTACCTCGTAGGCGCCTGCGCCGGTATGGGAGATCACGTCGAAATCGACGTTGCTGCCAAAGATCCCCTTGCCTAGAAAGCCCTTGGCGTAGGCGTCTTCAATGGCCTTCTCCATGATCTTGAGCAGATAGCGATACTCACCTCGGAGGTAGATGAAGCCCGTCTTGGCGCCGATGGCCAGGCCGGCAATGATCACACCCTCGATCACCGAGTGGGGGTCGTGTTCGAAGATCAGCCGGTCTTTGCAGGTGCCCGGCTCGCTTTCATCTCCGTTGACCAGGACGTATTTGGGTTTGGCGGATTGCTTGGGAACGAAGGACCACTTCATGCCGGTAGGGAAGCCGGCGCCCCCGCGGCCGCGCAAGTTCGACGCCTTCATCTCGGCGATGATCCCTTCCGGACCCAGTTCGATGGCCTTGCGTGCAGCGGTGTAACCATCCAGCTCGACGTATTTGTCGATGTCGGTCGCTCCCTTGCCGAAGCGGGACGAGATCACCTTCACTTCATCTGGATGAGATACGAGATAGGCCATGCTTTCTCCGTTAGGTCCTGGAGCGGTAATCTTCGAGAATCTTGTCCATCGATTCCGCGGTCAAATTTTCGTGAAAATCGTAATTTACCTGCACGGCGGGAGCCCAACTGCAGGCCCCGATGCACTCCACTTCTTCCAGGGAAAAAACCTTATCGGGCGTGGTCTCCTTGTTGCCAATGCCTAAGCGCTGTTTGCAATGGGCGAACAGTTCGTTGCCACCGCGCAGCATGCAGCTGATGTTGGTGCATACCTGTACATGATACTTGCCCACCGGTTTGGTGCGCATAAGGGAGTAATAAGTGATGACGTCGCGCACGTCCAACTCGGTAATACCGATGCGGGCAGCGACCTCTTTGATCACCGCCTCGGAGAGATAGCCTACCTCGTCCTGGGCATAAAGCAGCATGGGGATCAAGGCCGATCGGCGCATAGGGTAAAGCGTCACCATGCGGTCAAAGCGCGCGGCCAGTTCGGGACTGAAGATGGTGTTTATCTGTGTGCTCATATTTTTATCAGCTGCACCCAGGACTACATCCTGGGTCATTCTCAGTCGTCCCTTCGGGACTGGTCGTTGTTGTTGAACCTACCCAGGACTTACGTCCTGGGCTACTCTCAGCCGTCCCTTCGGGACTTGGTGTCGTTGTACCCGCTCCGGTTTCCGGTGCGAAACAGGCTGCGAAAAACCTCATGCTTTATATCAGGCCACGACCTTAGAGCTTGCGAAAAACTCATGTTTGTAATCAGGCCACGACCCTACGTTAGCGAAAACTCAATAATCAGGCCGCGACTTTACAGTTTGCAAAAAACTCATGCTTTGTGTCAGGGCACGACTTTAGTCGGGCCGTAAACGATCCAAAATACATAGGGCTTTAGCCCCTGAGGTCTTGCTTTCCTTATGGATGAATCGTGGGAGCTATCGGACTTATCGATTCCTCCGCGATCACATTGCCTCGACCCAGGTAGCCGATCCAGTCGATGGCTGCCTGGTCAATTTCTTTCGGGCCCGCTGGGAAGGTTAGCGTACCGTCCTCTTCGATGCGAAACGCTCCGCACTCTTCCCGTTCCGGATGGGTTGCACACCAGTTTCCCTCTCCAGTGTCCGGACTAAAGTGAAGGATAAGCGCGGAGTCCTCGTGCTTGACGATTACCTCGTTCGAGCCACTGGTCAATATATATGGATGGCCGTTAAGGCTGGCTGCATGCGCATAGACGCGGAGCATGCTCACCAGCGACTCCCAAACGTGCGAGCGAACATCCGTAGGATCGCTCACCGATCGATTTCTCCCAGCACGATGTCGATGGATCCGATCACCGCAACTACATCGGCCAGCAACCGTCCCACGCACATGGTTTCCAGAGCCTGCAGGGAAGCGAAGGTGGGGTTGCGCATGTGTACGCGATACGGCTTGGCCGTGCCGTCGCTGACTACGAAGTAACCCATTTCCCCGCGGGGCGATTCGATCGCTTGATAAACCTGGCCGGCGGGCACCGCAAAGCCTTCGGTCACGATCTTGAAGTGGTAGATGAGGGACTCCATCTGGGTCTTCATCTTTTCCCGGTCAGGCAACACCACCTTAGGGGCGTCTGCCTTGATCGGTCCTTGTGGCATACCGTCGAGGGCCTGCTGGCAGATCTTGACCGACTCGCGCATTTCCTGGACACGCAGAGTGTAGCGCGTCCAAACGTCGCCCACAGTAGAGGTTGGGACTTTGAATTGGAACTTTTCGTAGCCGGAGTAGGGCATGTCGCGGCGCAGGTCCCAATCGACACCGCTGGCGCGCAACGGCGGCCCGGTCACTCCCAGAGCGACAGCGTCGGCGGCGCTGAGGTAGCCCACGCCCTGCAGACGGCGCACCCAGATGGGATTGCCGTTGAGCAGGTTCTCATACTCATCGATCTTCTCCGGCATCATCTTGAGCAGGTCCTGCACCCGCTGGTAGAAATCGACCGGCGGCTCCAGCGCGATACCTCCCACGCGAAAGTAAGACCCCATCATGCGCTGGCCGCTCACATGCTCAAAAACCTTGAGGATCTCTTCGCGCTCGCGGAAGGTATAGAGAAAGAGCGTCAGCGCGCCGATGTCCATGGCGTGGGTGCCCAGCCAGACCAGGTGAGACTGGATGCGCGTGAGCTCGTTGAGCAGCACGCGCAGAAACTGCGCCCGGGGCGGAATCTCCAACTGCAGCAGCTTCTCGACTGCCAGGCAGTAACAGAGATTGTTGGACATGGGGCTGAGATAGTCGATGCGGTCGGTAAGCGGGACCACCTGCTGGTAGAACTTGGCCTCGCAGGTTTTTTCGATCCCGGTGTGCAGGAAGCCGATGTCGGGCACCAGCCGGAGGACGGTTTCACCGTCGATCTCCAGCACCAGGCGCAGCACGCCGTGGGTCGAGGGATGCTGCGGCCCCATGTTCAGGACCATGGTGCGGTCCTTGGAGCCCTCTTCCACGCGTGGTTCGATCAACGGGGCAATGACGTAATCGGCGGCATCCATCAGCGGTAGCCCTCCACCGGGTAATCCTTGCGTAAGGGATGACCTTCCCACTGATCCGGCAGCATGATGCGGCGCAGGTTGGGGTGTCCTCCGAAGCGCACGCCGAAGAGGTCCCAGACCTCGCGCTCGTAGAAATTGGCCGACGGCCATTCCGGAGTGATGCTGGCTACTTCGGGATCGAGGCTATCGACCAGGACGCAGAGCCGGAGGCGTTCCTTCAAGCTGTGGGAAAGAATGTGGTAGGTGACTTGAAAGCGCGGTTCGCTGGGGTACCAGTCCACGCAGGTGACGTCGACGAGGAAGTTGTAACCCGCCTTCTGCAGCGTGCGGCACACGGGACGGATGTCGTCACGCTCGATCCAGAGATTCAGCTCGCCGCGATCGAAGCGGGCGTTGGTAATGCAGGAGGGCTTGGCGGCTACCAGAGCAGCGATGGCGTGATTCTGCGCGTGGGCCTGGAGGACAGCGTCTTTCTCGTTGACGGCTTCCATTAGAGATCCGCCTTGTCGGAGGACCAGTCGAGGATTCCCTTATTCCGTACGTACAGGAGCCCAACCAACACGAACCCGATGTAGACCACCATCTCCCAGAAGCCAAACATGCGCGAGCCAACCAACTTGGGTAGATCGCGATAGACCACGGCCCAGGGGAGCATGAAGACCGCCTCTACGTCGAAGAGGATGAAGAGCATGGCGACCATGTAGAAGCGAACGGAGAAGCGGCCGCGGGCATCGCCTTCCGCCTCGATGCCGCACTCATAGGTCGCCAGCTTGGTGGCGGTGTTGCGGTGCCTCCCGATGAACCAGGAGGCGGTGACGATCCCCGCTCCAAAACCCACGGCGACAAGTATTTGGAGCAGCAGCGGGAGGTAGTTCCAATAGTAATCGTGCGTCTGCATTTGAACTCGCGCTCCGAGGTTACGCTCAGTCTCGACTGTAAGTTTTCGCCCTCCCAGAGTCAAGCTAGGGTTGCGTGCGGTGGAAGAGTCGTCGCTCACCGCTCCAGAGGGAGTTCGGGTGCAACCGTTGGTTTCAGTTTTCATTTGGGCGCTCTCAGGAATCACGCCTTTCGGCCGATAGCTCCGCCATGAGGTGGAAGTATGCTCAAGTTTCGCCGCGCCCCATCCCCGGAGAACTCGGCTCGCTCCGCAAACTACGATCCTTATTTCGGCCCGATTGGGCCGGTGAGACCGCGCCCAGCTCAGCTCGCCACATCGGGTTCGTCCGCTCAACCCCGGTCTTTCGTCCGCCGCCGGCTCTCCGCGGAAGGTGGCCGTGCGCTGGAAATCCTGGGCCACGCAATTGAATACCTGGCCGACGAGTATGCCAATGATCTGGCAGACAAAGGCCCGCTGGGGAACGCCGATCCGCGCGTTGCAGCCATCCAGATTCTGAAAGGGCTCAACCGCGTTATCTATTATTCCGGCACCGAGGTGGAGCCGGCTTTCGGCCGCATGAAGCGCTGGGTTCGCGGATTATGGGTTGAGAGCCTAACGTCGGGCCGGTGATACTCTCCCTGTATGCATTTCGTCCTCAACGGTCAATCGCGGGACTTTCCGCAATTGACGGTCCCGGCCCATCTCCTGGACCTGATCACTGACCTGGGTCTCCAAGGCGACCGGGTGGCAGTGGAGCATAACGGCAATATCGTTCCTCGATCAGAGTGGGCCAACACCGGCCTGGAGGATGGGGACCGCCTGGAGATTGTTCATTTCGTTGGCGGCGGCCGCGCCTGATGAGCCGCTTGCGCAAAGCAGCAAGCTTCTTGCTTGCGACCGCCTGCATGGCCGGCATGGCGTTGGCCCAGACTTCGCCGCCACACACGCAAGGCGGCGACGAGGACAGCGGCCCAACGTTTACCGTTTCTGACTTGCCGCAGGGGCGACCTCTGCGCATTGTCGTGTACGGCGATATGCGCTTTACCGATCCTTCCAATACGTCTGACACCCAGCCAGGAGTGCGCAAATGGCTGGCGCAAAAAGTCGGCGAGGAGAAGCCCGACATCCTGCTCCTCACTGGCGACATGCCCTTTCACGGCAGCAACGCTGACGACTGGAAAGTCTATTTCCAGGAAACGGCCCTGTGGACTCAGGAACACCTGCGCATCTATCCCACCATCGGCAACCATGAAGGGCTTCCCGATCCTCGCAGCGGCATGAGGAATTACTTTGCGGCGTACCCGCTGATCGACCAGCACAGGTGGTACTCGGTGCAGATGGGAAATATCTATCTCATCACGCTGGACAGCAGTAACTTTCTTGGCGCCGGCTGGATACAACGTACATGGTTGGAGTCACAGCTCGCCCATCTTCCTCCGTCCGTGGACTTTGTTTTCTTCCTGTTTCACATACCACTGGTTTCGGATCTGCAAACCGCGTTCATGCTTGGTATTCCCGACCATGACACGCTCGCGCTGCGGCACTATCTGGAAGCCCAGGCTGCCGCCTCTCACGCCAAATTCGTGGTCTTCAACGGCCATATTCATAACTACGAGCGCTTCGAAACGAATGGCATCACCCACGTGATTACCGGCGGTGGGGGCGCGCGACCTTATCCCGTTTTTATCCGTGGCGACCAGGACCTCTATCACGCCCGCACTTATCCTAATTTTCACTATCTCGTGATCACGCTGCAAGGAAAGCATGCTGACGTGAAGATGTACCGCGTAGTGGACCCGGATGCGGCACAGAAGTCGGTTGAAGTGAAGGATAGTTTCACGCTGGATGCTAAGTAGGGAAGTAGCGGCGAGCCGAATTCGGGTGGATCGAGAGAAGCAGTTGCGTTCGGGAAAGGCGCACACCAGGTCCCTCCACTACGCATCCCGAATTTCCTGGCGGAAATTCGGGTATGCTCCGGTCGGGATGACAATTTTTATTGCGCAAGTGGAATTGTCATCCCAAGCGAAGTTGAGGGGTGCTGCTTATTGAGGAACGGGTGGTGGGTTTAGGGCGTCGAATTGCCGCTGGTGCCAGTAGGGGTAAGGGGCGCTTACCTTGCTGGCGGCATCGAGCTTGGCCACTTGGGCGGGAGTCAGGTTCCATCCTGCCGCGGCCAGATTCTGACGCAGCTGCGTTTCATTGCGCGCGCCGATGATGACCGTGGATACCGTGGGGCGCTGCAGCAACCAGTTCAGCGCCACCTGGGGGACGTGCTTGCCGGTCTCTTTCGCTACCTCATCCAACGCGTCAACGACCTTGTAGAGATATTCATCGTCAACCTGTGGACCCTGGGCGGCGGTTTTGTGCAGGCGGCTCTCTGCCGGCAAGGGATGTCCGCGGCGGATTTTTCCCGTCAGGCGTCCCCAGCCCAGGGGACTCCATATGATCGCGCCCACTCCCTGATCGATCCCCAACGGCATCAATTCCTGCTCGTAGTCACGGCCAATCATGGAGTAGTAGACCTGATGACCTACGTAACGCGACCATCCGTACCTGTCCGAGACCGCCAGCGACTTCATCAGATGCCAGCCGGAGAAATTGGAACAGGCAATGTAGCGCACCTTGCCGCTGCGCACCAGTGTGTTCAAGGTATCGAGCGTCTCCTCCACCGGCGTCAGCGCGTCAAATCCATGCAGATGGTAGATGTCGATGTAGTCGGTTCCCAGGCGCTTGAGGCTTGACTCACAGGCATGCACCAGGTGCAGGCGCCCGGAGCCGATATCGTTGGGTCCGTCGCCCATGGGGAAAGTGGCCTTGGTCGATATCAAGACCTTGTCGCGCCGGCCGGCGATCGCCTGGCCCAGGATCTCTTCCGACATACCCTGCGAATAAACATCCGCGGTATCGAAGAGGTTGACGCCCGCTTCCAGACAGATGTCCACCAGGCGCGTTGCCTCGGCGACATCCGTCGCTCCCCATGCTTTGAAAAACTCGCTTCCACCACCAAAAGTCGCTGCGCCGAAGCAGAGCACCGGCACCTTCAATCCCGAATGTCCAAGCCGTCTGAATTCCATAGTGCAAGAATAAACGAGACGTGCGATCTGGAGGAGCGCCATGATCTGCCGCTTGGGTGCTGGTTTGTGGTTGTGCTGCTTTCAGTTTTTTGTGGCCGAACAGATTGCCCGATTCGGTTGGACGGGGCACTACAGCATGGCGCGCAATTACATCAGCGACCTGGGCGCAGCGCGCTGTGATGGCTCCACAGCCTGTTCGTCCCTGCACTGGGTGATGAACGGCTCATTCATGCTGCAGGGCTTGCTGATCGTCTTCGGTACTGTCCTGGTGCGTGGGTTTTTTCCCTCCAGACTCGTCTATCGGATCGCGCTGGCCCTATTGGTGATTGCGGGCGTGGGCGTGCTGGAGGTCGGCGTGGCGCCAGAGGACATTAACTTCCGGTTGCACCTGCTGGGTGCGGTTGCCCATTTTGTTGGAGGCAATCTCGCCATGATCCTGCTCGGCCTGGTGATGATTCGCCGATCTGTCTGCGAGGCACTCCCGACGCGTTTTAGAAGCTGGATCACCTTTGCTCTCGGATCCGTTGGGCTGCTGGCGACAATTGCTTTGGCCTTCCGCGAGACCCCATCCTGGGCCGCGCTGGGATGGAGTACAGGCACGGTGGAACGATTGGCAGCTTATCCATTGCCTCTGTGGCTTACGTGGACTGGCTTTCTGATTTTGAGGGAACTCGCCTAAACAAGCTGGGAAAATTTGATTGCAGGGGCTAAAGCCCAGTCCTTTTTAAGCCTTTTACGGCCCGACTAAAGTCGTGCCCTGACACAAAGCATGAGCCTTTCCGCAGCCCTAACGCCGTGCTCTTCGTTCAGCGCGGGTTCCCGCTCTAGCCTCGCTCGAGCGCCCTGCGGTCCCACTTGGCGAGTGTGGCTCCCGCTTCGTAGGTGCTTTCGAGGAAAGCGAGCAGGGCGTCGTCCGGCGAAGGCTCCTGGCGCAGATCTTCATAAAGGTAGATGTACTCACCAAGCGCGTTGTTGTAGCCGGCCTTGGCAGGCTTGATCGATGCGGCATCGAGACCTTTGGGTGCCGGCGCGGCATAACAATAGAAGGCAGCGTCGCCGAAGCCACCGTTGCCTGGCCAAAAGCCTGCGCTGATCACTTCGTGCGAATAGGCCTCGCGGGTGATTGCGTCGGCACCCTCGCGGGGTGGCGCGGGTCTGCCGGAAAAGCGCGTGACCGCCAGATCGAAGCTTCCCCAGAAGAAATGCACCGGGCTGACCTTGCCCACAAAGCGCGAGGAAAACTGCTGAAAGATTTTGTCCGCATGCATCAACACCCGCCAGAAGCGGTGGGCAGCTTCCCGATCGTAGGAGGCGTGCTCAAAGTCCTCAGCGAAGGGAATCGGATGCTGCAGTTCTACCGGCACCGCATGGATCTCTACGCTGACACCGAGGGCGGCGAGACTACGCTGGTATTCAAGGTAGAACTCGGCCACTGACTGAGCGCGCAGAGGAGTGGACAAGCTCGCGCCGGTGCTCATCACGAATTTCAGCTCATGGCTGACGAAGTCGAAGGCAACCTCAAGAAATTCTGATCCGTATGGCATCGCGGAGGTGTTCAGTCCGCGCGCGCTCACGTAGAGGGGAACATTCCACCAATGTGCCTGCAGAGGGCTGAGCGCGAGCCGAGTCTTGCCCACGATCTGCGTCCACATATGCAGGGTGTCCGCAGTCTTCTGCCAGTCCGCCCATTTGAGTTGAGGCCAGATGTCTGCACCGCCACGTTATTGGCAAAAGACCAGCATGCCGAAAAGGAAGATCCAGAAGACGCCCATGGTGTGCCAGTACCAGGCGGTACAGTCCACTACCACCTGGCGCAGCTCAACACGGCGCAGAAAGATGAGCGCCAACATCGCGGTCCCCAGAGCGAGCACGCCGATCAGCAAGTGAAGTCCGTGGGTCCCGGTAATCAAATAGAAAAAATGGCTGCTGGGGTTGGAAGCGAAGAAAACGCCCTGCTCGACCAGCTGCTTCCAGGCAATCCATTGGCCGGCGAGAAACAGTCCGCCCAGAAGGGCGGTTGCCGCAAGCCAGGGAGCGGCGCGGCGCATGGTCGGGCGGCCGAGTCCGAGCCACTCTTCCATCACGTCAATCTCACGGAAAAAATGCCTGCGGCCGACCTCCATAGTGAGGCTGCTGAGCACAATCAGCGCGGTGTTGATCCACAGGATGGGAGGCAGTGCGATCGGACGCCAGTCCAGAACCCAGTTATTGTTGACGGTGAAATGGCCGCTGCTTTGGCGGGCAAAAAAGGCACTCACTAAGGCAACGAAGAACATCAGGTCGCTGGCCAGGGCAAAAAACAACACCATGCGATAGCGGCTCAGAAGATCACGGGGTCCACGCCGCCCAGGAGGCCGATTGTCCCAGTTCTCACCGTCTCCACCCCCGCCTGTGGGCCTGCGGGCAACCGGCGGTTTGCCGCCAAATCCGGGATCCTTGCGCTCTGTCTCAACAGGGGTGCGAGTGAAGGTAGCAGGCATAGATCAACTCCGACATTCGAAGATTACTCCTGTTTGGCCTCCGGCTCCCACTGCATTTTGAAAACTGCTTGGTGCGGTGAACTCCGTAGTCATACCCTTTGACGGATTGGATGCTGCAGAAGCACTCTTGTAGCGCAAGGCGGTGGAAAAAAGCCCTATTGCGCGCGGCTGCGCTGCTCACGCACCATGTCGACGAAAAGCTGATGAACGCGGCGATCGGCGGAAAGTTCAGGGTGGAACGTAGCCGCTAGTAACCTGCCTTGCCGGACCAGCACCGGAAATCCGTCGCGCTCTGCCATGATTTCCACACCCGGGCCTACGCTGGCAATGCGCGGTGCGCGGATGTAGACCATCTCCAGCGGGCCGCCGGGCAGCTGGGTAGGACCTGTTTGGATGGCGCTGTCGATCTGCCGCCCATAGGCATTCCGCTCCACGCTGATGTCCATCAGCGCCAGGCTTTGCTGCGGTGGGTGGGTGACATTTCGGGCCAGCAAGATACATCCGGCGCAGGTGCCGAAGGCCGGTTTTTCGGCCAGGAAGCGCTGCAGGGACTCAAGCAAGCCGTCGCGCTCGAGAAACTTCAGGAATGTAGTGGATTCGCCCCCGGGAAGGACCAGGCCATCGAGGCCGGCCAGTTCCTCCGGTTTTCGCACCTCAACCGCGTCGGCGCCCGCGTCTTCAAGCGCCTGGGCGTGCGCGGCAAAGTCTCCCTGGATGGCGAGCACGCCAATACGCGGACGTTCTTGCCCCATGCCTACCAGCCGCGGGTCTGCAGCAGATCAGCTTCCTGGAGCCCACCCACAGCCAGGCCGTGCATGGAGCCCGTCATCTGCTCGCTTACTTCGGCCAGAATCTTGGGATCGTTGTAATGCGCGGTCGCGATCACGATGGCTTTGGCTCGCGATTCCGCTTCCTCGCGCTCCTTGGGATTGCGGACGGCGCCGGTTTTCTCATCCAGTTCCACGTCCAGCGGGGTCGCGCCTTCCTTCATGAAAATTCCCGACCCGACAAAGACGGCCTCCGCGCCCAGTTGCATCATCAGCGCCGCGTCGGCCGGCGTGGCAATGCCACCGGCAGAGAAGTTGGGCACCGGCAGCTTGCCGGTCTTGGCCACCATGCGCACCAATTCATAGGGAGCGCGATGCTCCTTGGCTGCGGCGTAGAGCTCCTCGTCGCGCAGCACGGTGAGGGCCTTCATCTCTTTTACGATTTGCCGCATGTGCTTCACGGCATGCACTACGTCACCGGTACCGGCTTCGCCCTTGGTGCGAATCATGGCTGCGCCTTCGGCGATGCGGCGCAGGGCTTCGCCCAGATCGCGCGCTCCGCAAACGAAGGGAGTGGTGAAGGCATGCTTGTCGATGTGGTGAAGCTCATCGGCGGGCGTGAGGACTTCGCTCTCGTCGATGAAGTCGACTCCGAGGTGCTGCAGGATCTGCGCTTCAGCGAAGTGCCCGATGCGCGCCTTGGCCATGACCGGGATGGAGACCGCACCGATAATCTGCTTGATCAGGCTGGGCTTCGCCATGCGCGCTACGCCGCCCTGGGCGCGGATCATCGCGGGCACCCGCTCCAATGCCATGACCGCAGTGGCACCGGCCCGCTCGGCGATGACGGCCTGCTCGGTGCTCATCACGTCCATGATGACGCCGCCTTTTAGCATCTCGGCGAGACCCAGCTTCAGCCGCAATCCTGTTCCGGGGTAGTTTCCGTTTGTTTCTGCCATCTTTCCGCCTCCAGCATGGAGCCCACACGGTCGCTTCCGTGCATGCGCCTGCTACCTGTTCCGAATCTCAAGTTTAGCAGGCTAAGAGCGTTTGAGTGGCGCACCTCCGGCGCTCGGATCGTCGGAATTAATACCCAGCCCTGACGGCTGGGCTGACGTTTGGCAGTCGGCCCTCCGGGCCTTGATTTTGAAGCGCCCAGCTGTCCTCGTGCGTATCCTATGTGCCCGCTGAACCCAAATTAGAAGCGCAAATCTCTCCCTCTCCTTAAAACCCGGAGGGCCGGCCCCTAAACGTGAGCCCAACCCGTCAGGGCTGGGTGCCAATCCCGATGATACGAGCGCCGCAGGGGCGGCACTCGTATCTCGGCGCTGGTGTTCACCATGTCCGCCGTGCCCGCCAGGAACACGCCTGGCCATCTCTTACTGCGGTATACTCGGTCTCAATATGGCGCCTGAAAAAACGTTTTATCTCGAGACTTTCGGTTGCCAGATGAATGTGCACGACTCGGAAAAGGTCATCGGCACGCTTCGCCATGAGGGCTACCAACAGGTAGATACCGAGATCGCCGCCGACCTGATCCTCTACAACACCTGCTCCATCCGTGATAAGGCCGAACAGAAGGTATTCAACCGCCTGAACGACTACAAGAAGCTGTACGCCCAAGGCAAACGCTTCGTGGTCCTGGGGTGTGTGGCGCAGCAGGAAGGGGAGAAAATCTTCGAGCGCGCTCCTTATGTCTCCATGGTCTCGGGATCGGCATCCTACCGGAAGTTGCCGGAGATGCTGGTTCGATTGGAAGCAGGGGAGTCGCGTATCACCGGACTGGATGACCGCCAGACCGAAGAAACCTTCGAAACCGAGTTCACGGCGCGCACCAATCCTCACCGCGGCTACATCACCATCATCGAAGGATGCGACAAGTTCTGCGCCTATTGCGTGGTTCCGTACACGCGCGGCAAGGAGCGCAGCCGCACCTCCACTTCGGTGCTTGCCGAGGCTCGCAGACTGGCTGAAGCGGGCTACACCGAGATCCAACTGCTGGGGCAAAACGTCAATTCCTATCATGACCGCGAAGGCACCCGGACCTTCGCCGAACTACTGGCCGCCGTGGGCCAGATTCCCGGCATTCGCCGGGTGCGCTTCACCACTTCTCATCCGCGTGACTTTACCCCCGACATCGTGGCAGCCATTGATGAAGTGCCCTCGCTTTGCGACCACGTGCATCTGCCGGTGCAGAGCGGTTCGACGCGGGTGCTGGCAGCCATGCAGCGGGAGTACAGCAGGGAACAATACCTCCAGCGCATTGCGTGGATCCAGTCCGCCCACCGTCCCATCAGTATCACTACCGACATCATTGTCGGCTTTCCCGGAGAGACCGAGGAAGACTTCGAGCAGACCTTGAACTTGTTGGTAGAAGTTGGCTTCGATGCGGTATTTGCATTCAAATTTTCTCCCCGGCCCAACACCCCCGCCGTCGCGTTATCAGACAGCATCCCAGAAGAGGAGAAGAGCCGGCGACTGCAAGTACTGCTTGAACGGCAGCGCGAGATCCAAAGGTCACGTTACGCCAGTCACATAGGGCAAATCATGGAAGCAGCCGTTGAGGGATATAACAGCCAAAGAGGCCAGGTTATTGGCCGCAGTTCGCAGAACAAGACTGTCAATTTCACGACGCAGCACCCCATCAGTCCCGCGCCCGGCAGCTATCTTCCGGTCCGGATTACGCAGAGCTATCCCAACAGCCTTGTCGGCGAGGCCGTCTAAAGCCGACGACGGAGTTGACCATGGATGTGGAAATGAAAATCCGCGGTCTGGTGATGGATCCGGCCAGCAACATGCCCATCGTGATCCTTAAGGACGTCAAAAGCGATACAGTACTGCCCATCTGGGTTGGCATGTACGAGGCCAACGCCATTGCGCTGGAGATCGAGAAGTCAGCGACGCCACGGCCAATGACGCACGACCTGCTCAAAAACCTTATCCGCGGCTTGAATGCTGCGGTGCAGAAGGTTGTGGTCACGGAACTGAAGAACGACACATTCTATGCAGTGATTTGGATGGAACAGGATGGCGAAGTAGTCAGCCTGGATGCGCGGCCGTCGGACGCTTTAGCCCTGGCTCTGAGGTCCGACTGTCCAATCTACGTGAGCGAAGAAGTAATCCGGATCGCCAAGCTCGCGCCCAGCATGGCGGAGACAACGCCCGAGGAGCTTCGGCGCTGGCTCGAGGGGCTCAACGACGAGGACTTGGGCCGCTACAAGATGTAACGGAAGGTGACTCAAAAGTCTCGTAGTTCAATCGCACATCAGAGTACCGCGATCAGTCCCGCCCGGGACGGCGGAGAATATCCCAGGACGGCCGGTCCTGGTGACAAGGGAATGGAAGCGCCAACAGATTGAAGGGGTGGGGGTTGCGGGCAATGGCGTTAGTTAACAGAATATACGTTATCGGACACGATGCCTAGGCTTTGCCGACCCATCTCGCTGCCACTATCAGGGGCTATTTTGTCTTTGACGGCCCGACTAAAGTCGCCTTGGAGTCCTTGAGCCACTGCGCCCCCACCATTCCGGCGGCGAAGATGAGCGCCAGGGTCAAGCCACTCCACAACCCGTAGATACCCCAGCGCGTGTGGAAACACAGCAGATATCCGATGGGTAAACCGATCACACCATACGCCACCATATTGATCACCATCGGACCACGCGTTTTGCCCAAGCCGCGCAAAGCTCCGGTACTGATGCTTTGGATACCATCGAAGACTTGAAAAATGGCGGCGACGCCAAGCAGGCGCACGCCCACGGCCACGGTCTGAGGGTCGTGGGTGTAGATGTGTACCAACTGGCGCGGGATGGTCAGGAAGGCCGTAGCCGCGCACGCCATGAAGACTGTGCCGATGCCGATGGCCATGAAACCTTTGCGCCGGGCGAGGGAACGATTCCCTGCCCCCACGGCGTGGCCCACGGCGATGGCTGCGGCTGAGGCGACCCCGAGCGGCACCATGTAGGTGAGGCTGGCGGAATTCAAGACAATCTGGTGCGCCGCCAGGATGTCTGGCGAGAGGCGCCCCGCCAACAAGGTAGCGGCGGAGAAGGCGCCTACTTCAAAGATCAACTGCGAAGCAGCCGGCCAACCCAGCCCCAGGAGCCGCAGGAAGAGGGCCGGGCGCACACCTGGCCAATGGGCAAAGAGGGGGTGCCCACGCTCCCGCTCGTGCCTCCAGGCCCACCAAATCAACACGGAGGCCATGTAGATGCGGGCCACGCAGGTAGAAAGCGCGGATCCACGCACGCCCATTGCGGGCAGCCCCAACTTGCCGTAGATGAGCGCCCAGTTGCCGAACCAATTCACCAGGTTGGCAGAGATCAAAGCAAACGTCACCGGACGGACTTTGCCCACCCCCTGCAGGTAGCGGCGGAAAGCGACATATAAGAGCAGCGGAAAGGTGCTCCAGTTCAGCAGGCTGAGGTATTCCCTGGCGGGACCGCGCACCGCTTCGGTGATGCCGATCAGCGGAAAGAGATAAGGCGAGAAACCGATGACCAGCATGGCGATCGGCGCGTACCCGATGGCCAGGTACACGCCCTGTGCCAGCGCCCGGTGGCAGTCGTCGAAATCGCCGCGGCCAAAGGCCTGCGACACCAGGGTATCGAGCCCCAGCAGAAGGCCTATGCCGAAGAGCGCGGGAACGTAGAAGATCGCACTGCTGATACCTACGGCGCCGATGGCCGCCGGGCTCAGGCGACCCACCATGACGGTATCCACCATGGACATGGCACTCCAGCCCAGTTCCGAAAGCACGACCGGGATGGCGAGCTTCAACAGGTCCGCCAGCTCGCTACGGAAGCGCGTCGTGGGGGACACCTGGGTGACTGGAACGCGGGAGAGCATGGTCCTTCTCACCTTAACTGATTTGGGGAGAATGTCCGGCCGGGGGCCTGGATCTTTGCGGTGGGCAAATTCAAGATGGTAAAGTCAATGAGGCACGGCTGAGCAGCGGCGCTGCTCATAGACCGGGAGAGATGGCCGAGTGGCTTAAGGCGCACGCTTGGAAAGCGTGTGTACCGCAAGGTACCGTGGGTTCGAATCCCACTCTCTCCGCCATAGAAAGGTCCCCGCATAAGCATGGACCAGACCGACACCATTGTCTTGCTTTTCAGGCTTGTGGTGGTGCTCGCACTGGTGCTGTGGATCGGGCATCGTTTCCGAGGCGGCCGTCCTCCCACTCCGATGCATCCTTCCCCAGCAGATGACACCCTCCTGCTACTTCGCAAAAGGCGAAGTAGGAAGCAGGACGCTGAGCTTTCTAAAATCTTCTGAGAAAGATTGCAGCGACTTCTATTCAGAATGGGCCATTCTGCATGTGCTGTACTTCCCTCACCTCGCCGTGGCCTGTCGGAGTTGCGCATATCTCCCTCATACGCGATCGTCATCGCCTGAAATAGAAACACGCGATTGTTAGCGGTCCTTGCCTAACTCGGATAAGTTCAGAATCAGTTCGCGACGAAAGTGGAAGCCTTCACTTTTATTCGGCACAAGCGATAAAGCGCAATAGGATGGCCCGCCTGCTAACGCTCAAGTAGAATCTTCGGGCAAACCGGCCGAGTAAATTCCATGATCGGGAGAACCTATGTTTAAAGGATTTCGTGACTTTGTCCTGCGCGGGAACGTCGTCGATCTTGCGGTCGCAGTCGTAATCGGCGCCGCATTTACAGCAATTGTGAACGCGCTAGTTACTGATATCATCAACCCCCTCATCGCGGCGATCGTTCACAAGCCGGATTTCTCCTTCCTGGTGTTCAATGTCAACGGCGGCCTCATCAAGTACGGTGAATTTCTCAACGTCCTTATCGCATTTGTCCTGATCGCAACCACCCTTTACTTCCTGGTTGTGGTACCGGTCAACACCCTAATGGCTAGGCTTCACCCCGCGCCCGCTGCCGCGCCCAAAACCAAGCTGTGCCCGGAGTGCCTTAGCGATATACCGTTGGCCGCGAAGCGCTGCTCGCATTGCACCCAACTAGTGGCGTAGATTCGTTGCTCGGATAGAAAACCGGGGCGTGAAAGGCGTGGACAGGTTCACGCCTTTCACGCATTTCAAAGCGGATGAAACCGGGATGGATAGAACGTTCACTGCAACATTGAGCAGCGGTAGGTAAAGGTCTGAGGTTTACTCCCTAGGCCCAGCTGAACCCGCTACGCTGAAGCGGCAACGTGCGTATTCGCTTGCCCGTAGCAGCAAAGATGGCATTAGTAACCGCGGGGAGAATTGGCGGCAGAGTCGGCTCGCCTAGCCCGGTCGGTGCGTAGTCCGTCTTGCGCCAGTAAACTTCGATTTTTGGCACTTGCCTCATGCGCATAAGTGGGAAGTTATAAAAATTCGACTGTTGTACCTGGCCATCCTTCAGCGTGATTTCCTGGGCCAGATGTCCCATGCCTTCCATGATTCCGCCTTGTGCCATGCTCTCAGCTGCGTTGGGGTTGATGATCTGGCTACCCACATCTCCAACGGCCCAGACGTGATGGACTGTAACCCGGTTCTGTTTATCGACGCTAACATCGGCCACCTCGGCGAAGTAACCCAGGTGGCAAAACCATGCAGCAATTCCCATGCCGCGTCCTGGTGTTTTCGGCCGGTTGGCCCAGCCTGACTTTTCTGCGACTAACTGCAATACGCCTTTGTATCGTTCCGGTATAAGAACCGACGCTCCCGTCGGTTCATGATCGCCCACGGCGTCATGATCCCCTGAAGACCAGGGCATTTGCTTGCTACTTAGCAGGTCGAGCTGAAAGTCGAGCGGATCACGGTCGGCAGCGCAAGCCACTTCGTCCAGGAAGGACTGGGTCGCCCAACAATAGGCATTGTCGCCGGGCGCGCGCATCGCTCCTGTCCGCAACATGAGGGGCTGCATGGATGTGAAAAGCGCGTAGGCCGGCGGGAAGCCGGCTGGATAGGCGTCCTGTCCGATGCCCCCGCCGGAGGTTGCGTGCTTGCCGTCTCCAAAGGTGATGAAATGCTGCCGCCAGGCAGTCATCTTTCCTTGCGCGTCAAGGCCTGCTTTCAAGCCAAACGTCCCACCCGGACGAAAGGGGTCATGGGCAATGTCATCTTCGCGCGACCACAGCAGTTTAACTGGCGCGTCCACGCGTTTCGCGATCCACGCGGCCTCCACCAGATAGTCGTTCTGCAACCTGCGGCCGAAGCTGCCCCCTGAGCGCACCATGTGGGTTGTTATGTCGCTCTCCTGGATGCCCAGTGTCTTGGCCACCAGTGCGCGGCCGTCACCCGGCAGCGTGCTGGTCGACCACATCTCCAGCTTGCCGTCTTTCCAGTGCGCGGTGGCGCCCTGGGGCTCAAGCGTGACATGGGCTATGAAGGGAAATTCGTAAGTCGCCTCGACAACTTTCGCCGACGACTTGAGCGCCGTGTCCGTATCTCCGTATCGGCGCACCGTATTCTGCGGCGGCGCCTTCAGCAACTCAGCCGCCTTGGTCGTGAATCCTTGACTGCTCTGTGTCACTGCAGGGCCCAGGTCCCAGTCGACCTTGAGTTTCTTGCGCGCCTGCTGTGCTTGCCACCAGGTGTCGGCAACGATGGCGATGCCGGGTTCCATGCCCGGCTCCCATGGGGTAAAAGCTGCAGGGGTAATGCCGCCGTCAATCACCAGGACATGGCGTACGCCGGGCAGCGCTTTGATCTCGTCGAGATTCGCGCTCTTCACCTTGCCGGCAAATACGGGGGCCTTTTCTATGCTTGCGTACAACATTCCAGGCAGCTGGACATCGATGCCGAAGAGCGGCTTGCCGGTCACGATCTTACGAGTGTCAACGCCCTGTTGCGAGTGGCCGATGATGCAATAGTCCTTGGGATCTTTGAGTTTCACGCTAGCCAGGTCGGGGGCGGGTAGTGCGGCCGCCTTGGCGGCAAACTCCCCGTAGCCGGCGGAGCGGCCCGAGGCGGCGTGCTTCACGCGGCCGGATTGAGTCGTGCATTCCGCCGCGGGCACGGCCCAGGTCTGCGCAGCGGCGGTGACAATCAACTGACGTCCGGCTGCGCCAACGCGGCGCATCGGCTCCCAGCCCATCGGCGTGTTCGCGGAGCCTCCGGAAAACTGTCGCCCGTATATCTTCTCGTTCAGGTCGGCCTGCTGGACTTGGACGTCCTTCCAATCGACATCCAGTTCCTCGGCAATCAGCATGGGCAGCATGTTCCGCATGCCCTGGCCTGACTCCGAAGCGCGCGCCAGGATAGTGACCGCGCCATCCGGGGTGATGTGGATGAAGGCCTGCGGTGTCAGTTCCGGCTGCTTCTCCGGACCCTGACCAATAGCCAGCGGAGAGCGATAAAGACCCAGGGCAAGCCCGCCGCCCGCAAGGGCCGTCAACCGCAGAAACGATCTCCTGTGCATGCGCATAAGTATGCCCGTCCTTTACTGTTTGCTTGCTACCGTGCCTGTTTGTGCTGCCTGGTGGATCGCCTGGCGAATACGCGTATACGTTCCACAGCGACAGAGGTTTCCGCTCATCGCTGCATCGATTTCTGCATCGCTAGGGTGTGGGGTACGATGCAGCAGGGCGGCGGCCGACATGATCTGGCCCGCCTGGCAGTAACCGCACTGGGGCACGTCGATTGCTTCCCAAGCCACCTGTACCGGGTGCTGGCCATCCGGCGAAAGCCCTTCAATAGTAGTCACCGGTTGGCTACTGACACTGCTCACCGCCGTCTGGCAGGAACGCACCGCCTCGCCACCGACGATTACGGTGCAGGCCCCGCAAAGCCCTACGCCACAGCCAAACTTGGGGCCTTTGATGTTCAATACATCGCGCAGTACCCACAGGAGCGGCATATCCGGTGGCACATCCACCGTCGCGGCCACGTTGTTGATCGTCAATTTGGTGAGCATCTGTTCACCCCACAATCCGGCCAGCAGAGGATTCGCAAAATCTAACTCTGGCTCTGGCTACTATCAAAGGCCGCTTCCGCGTTCGTGTCAAGAAGCAGGCCACGTCAACAAGTCGCTGCAGTTACTAAAAATTTCTGAGCTGTAACTCGACCGGATGCACGCCCAGTTACGTGGGCTTGCTGTTAACCGAAAACCGCATAGAATATCCGACTGGAAACGTACAGATTCGTAGATCGCGGATGTCGCCAAAGCGAAGCGACGTTCGAGACACGTAAAGGGCCGACGAGTAACCACCACCCAGCCCCGGTACGGTACGACGAATGTCCCTTCGACGCGCAGGACCGTTGCGCATTGAGTTCCGTATAAGCCCGTGAATATTTCAGATAAGTCCGTATTCGTCCAGCAAGCGCCCGATGATAGTCTTCTCTACCCAGCGTTTGGCAAAGAAGGGCACGGGCAACTTCTCACGGTCTCGCAGGAATACCGTTGACTTAATAAGCTCACGGACATCGAAGATCGAACCAGAGCATAGAATCACGCAACGGTCTGGCCGGGAGGCTGCTGTTTGAAGTGTGGCTGACGGTTGACAGTCCAGCTGAGAAGCCATGCCGAATCGCGGACACTGACGAAGATGCCAGCTACCGCCGTCATGGACGATAGGGTCAAGATTGGCAGACGTGTGATGGTCGCCCCACACGGAATTTTCCACCAGTGAACCGTTGGTTACAAAGACCAGATCGTTTTCAACATTAGGCGCGCCCGCCATATGGCGCCAGAACTTTTTGAGAGGACGGTTAACGAACCGATCCAGGAACTCGGGCATTGAGATTCATCTGTTCCACATTGGGAACATGCTGAGTCGCTGAACCTGTCACATCTGACAGTTCCCAACGGAAAGAAATCGGAGTGTTCTGTGCAAGAAGCCTTTGCAGGAGTTCGACTGCGGGCGTCCTGGAACGGAATGATCCAGGATAGGAGCACCGGCGTTCTCCGTGGCCGTGGTCCGGCCTCATCGCCTGGGAGGAAACGGCGGGCGTGAACTAACTGCAGCACGAACGGTTGGAAAGGAACGAGGTATTACATGAAGACACAACAGACTTTCTTGATTCGTACCGGGCCCGTGACCTGTCTTCTGCTGCTTTTGAGCTCCATTGCAGCGCTGGCGCAGAATGACAAGTACGCTTGTTCGGAGCCCAATCCACAGTCGATATGTAACGCCGGCAATACCTGTGGATCCAGTTCCAATCCCTGTATTGTGGACGTAAAGCGCAGCGATTATGGCGCTTCAGCGACGCCTAGCATCGCCGACGCGAAGGCAAATAGCACATTCTGCGTCAAGACCGGCACAAAGATTGTGTGGAAGAGTACGCAGAAGAATACAGGCTTCGTCGTCGACTTTGGGTCGCCGGCCGCCTTCGGCTCCGACGATGCGATTATGGGTGGCTCCGCGCGTCCTGTCTCCGTGACCGCGAAAAAGGCCGGCTGCTACAAGTACTCCGCGGGGGCATGTATCTCCGGAGAGATTCAGGGAATGTGCGGCTCCAGCACGGCGGAGGCCATTATTATCGGGGCAGGCTCTCCATAGAGACGACTCCTGCATCTCTCGCATTGCGGCAGCGAGCAAATAGAGGTTTCGAGTTTCATGGGTGGTGGGCCGTATCAGAGTAGGGCAAGCCAAGCGAGCGGCGGGACCAAGCCGCGTCCGTTTCGTTGCTGAAGATGAATCTGAGGTCACCGCCATCCATGATTTCGTCATGGGTAACGTAGGTGCGATCGAGCGATTTGCCGTTAAGCAAGACGTCTTTCAAGAAACCATGATCGTCGCTCAGCTTCACGCTATTAATCGTCAGCACCTTGCCATTTGGCAGATGCAGAACGGCGCGATCTACGAAGGGGCGGCCCAGAACGTACTGATTCGAGGCCGGGGCAACCGGGTAGAAACCCAGTGAAGTGAAAATGAGCCAGGCGGACATCTGACCGAGGTCGTCATTCCCAACCAGGCCGTCGGGTGTCGGTTTGTATTGCGAATCCACGATCTGCTTCAGCCGGGCCTGCGTCTTTAATGGCTCGCCGGCGTAACTATACAGGTATGCAAGATGATGGCTGGGTTCATTCCCGTGAATGTACTGGCCGATCATTCCCGAGATATCCTCAACGTTCGCGTAGGTAGCCGGATCGACCTTCTGATCGAACATTTCATCGAGCCGGGCGATCAACTTGCCGGGGCCGCCCATCAAATCGATTAACCCTTGCTCATCCTGTGGTTGATACCAGGAGTACTGCCATGCATTGCCTTCGGTAAACCCGCTGCCCGCGCCCGCCTTGGCCGGATCGAAAGGCTTGCGATAGGCTCCATCTTCCAGCCGAGGCTCGACGAAGCCATCGCTCCTGTTAAAGTTATTGCGCCAGAATGCGGAGCGCTTCTCAAACAGCGCGGCCTCAGTGTTCTTGCCCATGGCCTTCGACATACGCGCGATGGTCCAGTCGTCGTAGGCATACTCCATCGTTTTCGACGCTGCTTCATCGTCGTGGTCGACAGGCACGTACCCCAATTTCATATAGGACCCAAGATTGCCATACGGCGCGTAGGTCGCGCTCGCCACCATGGCGGCCAGGGCCGCCTGGCTGTCGTAGCCGCGGATTCCCTTCATGTAGGCATCGGCGATGATGGGAACCGCATGGTAGCCGATCATGCACCAGGTCTCCTGGCCCTGGTATTGCCACACGGGCAGAATGCCAAATGGACTCTCGTGCTGGGAAGCTATCAGTGACTGAACCAGATCGTTGGTGCGCTGCGGCGGCTCGAGGAGGGTCATCAGCGGTTGCTCCGCACGATAGATATCCCACAAGGAGAGTGAGGAGACAAAGTGAAAGCCTTCGGCGCGATGAACCTGGTTGTCGGGTCCGCGATACTCTCCGTTCACATCCATGCTGATGCTCGGAGCCATCAAAGCGTGATAAAGCGCGGTGTAAAGCGTTCTCTGCATGGCAGGCGAGGCGTCGAACTCAACTCGTGCGAGCTGTTCGCGCCACATCTGCTTTGTCCTGGCGCGCACTGCGTCAAAGTCGAATGCCGGCACTTCGGCCTCCATGTTGGCAATCGCGTTTTCTTCACTCACCGGCGAAATCGCAACCTTGACCACCAGTGGTGCGGAGGCCGGCGCAAAACTGAACACCCCTTCCAGTCCCCTTCCTTGCATGCTCTGTGTATCTTGTGGCGATGTTCCCGGCGTTTTGAACCCGTGGTAGGGTGGCGGGTCTTCTTCCTTGTTATAGAGGGCATGCTCTGACAGGACGGCGGAGAATCGCATGGCAAAGAACAGCTGGCGCCCGGGCGCCCATCCACGGGTCTCGCGCATTCCGGTCACGGTGCCGTCCGCATGGATAGTGATACGCGACCACAGCACCTTGCCGGGATAGTTATAAATGCTGCTGCGCAGGTCGAGTAAAACGTTGCGCTTTGCGCCTGGGGCAAAGGTGTACCGATGCACACCAACGCGCTCGCTGGCAGTCAATTCCGCGAATACCGCCGAGTCATTAAGGAATACGCTGTAGTAGCCCGGCTCCGCCACTTCTTTGGTATGCGAAAAATGCGACCGATATCCAGGCTGGGTCTTCTCCGGATCGCCGGGTTCCAACGGAACCTGGTCACCGCCTATCGGCATAAGGAGTACATCGCCAAGATCACTGTGGCCCGCGCCCGAGAAATGCGTATGCGAGAAACCAAGGATGGTCGTGTCTTCGTAGCGGTATCCCGCTGCCCACTTGTAGCTTTGCTTGAATGGCCGGATCTGTGTGTCGGGTGAGAGTTGCACCATACCGAAGGGCGTGGTCGCTCCAGGAAAGGTGTGTCCCTCTGCCCCGGTGCCAATCATCGGATCAACAAACTTGATCGGATCGGGTGCTTGCGCGAGGGCAGTGGTGACGGCCATCAGCGCAGCAAAGGAGAAGTATTTATTCATGAACCAACATTACAGCAACCGGCTCAACGTATCGGAGGCGGCCGTGTAGGGTTTCTGCCCGTTGCAGCAAAGATGGCATTCCCCACCACGGGCAGAATAGGTGGCAGAGTCGGTTCGCCCAGCCCGGAGGCGCGTCGTCAGTCTTACGTCAATCAGACTGGCACGGCGCTGTACACAAACTAAGGCTCAAGATCGAATCTTCTCTGCGGATCGAAGCATCCTTATTTCAACTAGACTCGTCTACTCAACCTCGCCATGTCTCCGATTTGTTTAAGATAGAGGGCAACTTACCATTCGAGGAAGAACAGCGGTCCAAACTAAAGTTTACGGTTGACGTCGCCCGCGAGAAGGTTGGGCTTTCGCAGTTTCGCAATGAGTGAGACCTAAGAAATCGGGCCTTTTCGTGGTTTTCTTCCGAGGCAAACCACACCTTACGACCTTTATCGGGCCACAGTAATTAGGAATCCGCACCTGTCTTTGGAGGCACATGGTTGAAGCAAGGACATCTCCGCGCCTAGAGTTCGCCCTCGAACTGCGGGTCAATGTTGGACCGGTGTTCCAACTCGGGTGGGGTTCCTTTGGGCTTAGGCGCACGGTGCCCATCACCGGTGGGACTTTTCGGGGGCCCGCGCTTTCCGGTCGCGTGTTGCCCGGAGGAGCCGACTGGCAGTTTGTCGACCGTGACGGGCTTACGTTGGTAGATTCACACTATGTCATCGAGACGACGGACGCGGTCCGGATCGAGGTGAGCAACCCGGGAATACGAAATGGCGCACAGGATGTGTTGGATCGCATCGCCGCCGGCGAGCCGGTTGCCCCTAGCCAGTACTACTTCAGAACCGCGCCACGCTTTTACCCTCCCGATGGAAAATACGACTGGCTGAAGAAGTCGATCTTCCTGGGAGACGCTGAACGGCATCCCGAACTCATCCTCCTGAGAGTGTGGAGGGTAGCGTGAGCGGTTTGATCGCTCCGCTGCCGAAACGGCTCGCCCTCAGTTTGCGCGCAACTTCGCACGGATCGGAAACCCTGCGCCGAGGACGGGATAAGGTCATACTCGAGACAACCGCGGGTATATCCGTCGGTGAAAGACGCCCATCAGGTCGTCCCTCTCTGCATTTGTCAGTCCGACGAGCCAGCCGATAGCAGCAGTGGCGAGAAACGAAATCAGGATCATGGGAATGCCGATCGGAAGCATACCCAACTGTTTCCAGAGAGCAATGAGCAACAACGACGGGATGACACACAGGATGGGCCGAAGGACTCCGGTCAAGACAAACCTGCGGCGGGACATGGAAATCGTCGAGCGAGTGAGCTTCATACTTACCGTGAGATGTAACCCAACGCTGACAAAGGCTCCCACCAATGTTCCAATGGCAACCCCCACAGCGCCGAATCTCTGCACCAGATAAATGCTCAGGCTCAGGTTGACCAGAGCTTCGGCGACTGCCGCAACGGTGGCGAGATGCTGCTGGCCAGTCGCAAGCAAGACGAGTGCGTACGGGTTGGCGAGCTGGCGTATTACGTTGCCCAGTACGAGAACCTGAAGGAAGAGCGCGCTTCTGGTCGCGTAATCATGGCCGACCCAGAGTCTCAGGAGCGAGTACGGCCCGATCAAGAGCGGCAGTCCGATGAGGCAGAGAAGCAACACACAATACCGCGTCGCTTTGATCACTATGTCTCCAACCTGCACCGCTGTTCTACCGGACTGCAGAGAAGACACGGCCGGCAGAATTGGGCTGAATAGGCTGCTAACCACGAGCAGCATGAAATTGCTCACTGAGGTGGCGATGCCGTAATAGCCGGTATTTCCGAAGTCGTAGTGGCCAACGATCACCATGTCGAGCCCACTGACGAATAGGTTGGCAAGGGTCCAGACGGAGAGCGCACTGCCGTACTTGAACAAAAGATAGACCGATTTTTGGTTAACAAGCCGGAACGAGAAGGCCGCGAATTCCTTCGCGTACTTTCTCCATCCCAGAAACTGGCCGATGGCAGTAGCAATATTGAAGAGCGCCAATAGCCAAACCATTTGCATAAGCGTGCCGTGCAAAAGCAGCAGGGTCGCCAATCCGGCAGTGGTCAGAATTCTGCTGCCGGTTCCAAGTGCTGTAGGAAAGCCGTAACTTTGCAGGCCGGTGAAGACAGCGAGGAAAGCGCCGAAAGGCAGGGCGATGACTGACGACATCCCAACCACCAGGATGCCGCCACGCACATCGCCAATGAGCCCTGCCGGCATCTGGTCAAAGAGGTGAGGTACCTGCCAGGCGACAACGGCAACAGCCATAGCTCCGGCAGCGGCGCTCGCGCAGAGAATGGAGACAGAACTGCTCAGCGCCCGGCTGGAGGCGAGTCGATCACCGGCTGCATCATATTCCGCTACCAGCTTGCCGACTGCGGTCTGCAAGCCGAGATCGAGTAGAGAGATGTATGCACTAATTTGAAGAATGAGAACCCATGCACTGTATTCGGCTGGTGAGAGCCGGTGAACGAGCAGTCGCGGCAAAACGAGCGCGAGGAGCATGGAAAGGACGACTCTCACCAGGTTCGACGCTGAGCCCTTTAGGAACTTGGTTCGATGCGACATGTGCCCTTTCCACTCGCTTGAATAGGTTACCAGCCTATGGACACCATTGCCGTTACGGCGTCTGTTTCGAGCGAGATACGCAGGAACCTCTCGAATTCCATGTATGAGAAAATGGAAGAATGCCACGCACTTCCATCGCCCGGGAAAAATGGTGACAACGCTCTCCTCCGCTTTTCGATTCCTAAAAGTTCATGGGCCTAAAAAGTTTGTCACTACGGCTTGGCGCGTCCTTGTAGAAAAGTGGCAGGCCTTCACGTTGAGGACGAAGATTCGGATGCGAGGAGCAAGCAGAATTGTCGAACTCGACCATTGCCGATTCCCTCTCGCAGAATTGCCGAACACCTCCATGAAGCTGGAGCTGCTATCCGGGACGTACGAGAAGCCCGAGCGCGAGGCAGTGCTGCACTACTTGCAACCCCACTGGAATGTGATTGAACTGGGAGGATGCATCGGTGTCGTTTCTTGCATCACGAACAAGCTCTTGGAGAATCCGGCAAATCACCTGGTGCTTGAAGTGAATCCTCTCGTTCTGCCTTTCTTGAAATCAAACCGGGATGCGAACGGATGCGCCTTTCAAATCATGGACAAGGCGCTTGCTTATGGCTCAGACACTGTGACCTTCGAACCGATGTCAGACTTCTGGGGGAATTCGCTCTATCACGCCGGGGGCCGGCCGCCAGTCACCGTCAAAACCACGACCCTGTCGAACCTGCTTGAGGAGCGGCACTTCGATAACTTTGCGCTGATCTGCGATATCGAAGGTCAGGAATATGAACTGATCACCCGCGAGCCCGAAACGATCAGAAAGGCCGAACTGATCGTTCTCGAAGTCCATCCGCACATTCTTGGAAGCGAAAAAGTAGAGTTCCTGTTATCCACTCTCAAAGGTCTCGGCTTCGGCATCCTCTCGCAATCGAAGAATGTCATCTCATTCCGAAAATCGGCCTAGCCCACCAACTGTAGGATCTTAGAGAGAGCACGTCCCTACTTACCCAGGTAAACGCGCCGCGTCGCTTCAAGATATTGGCGTCCCCATTTCTGGCAAGGCTCCAAGTGGCATCCTTCCGCCCACTCATTCCAGGCATTGATGAATACTGTCTTCTGCCCATCACTGCCTGGAACGGTTCCCTCCACCGCCTCGCGCAGCCACTGCTCATAGAGTTCCGGTGTGGAGCCATTGACAATGGTCGCGCCACGATAGCGTCGAGCTGAGTTATCCCACATCGGAGTTACACATTCGAAGTGTCTTTCTACATGCGGCGATCGATTCTGCCAATTGCGGTATAACTTTGCATAGTCGACGATGTTATCTTGGATGGCCGGTGACTTGAACCGCTTCACTCCGCGGTGCAGCCAGGGCATGCCTGCCTTGATCGCCTTACCTGCTCGCGCACGAACCGGGGATTGAGTGACAGCGAAAGCCGGGACGGTATAGTCCGGCTGAAAGCGAACCGTGGCATCGAAACCAACAGTTCGAGGGTCGGTGTTCCCAACTACATAGTTGCTCTCAAGACTCACCAGGAAGAGACCCCGCAGACCCCACTTCTCCGCTTCCCGCCTCCAGATTTCTGCCGTTGCGACTGGATCCGGTAACAACTCGATGCGGTAGACCAGCAGCAACGGTTTTCCATCTACCTGGATATATCGATCGTCGCTTAACGTTGGCAGCAGATGCAAAATGTGCTTCAGATCGTCTTCCGGCGAATAGGACTGCTGCATCAGCACTTTGTCCTGATGCCCCTTCCACGTGCGTGTCCAGCTCTCGTTTGCCCAGGACACGCAGAAGGGTAGCGTCGGCCTGCCTGAGGCCAGCACTTCATCCAGAGGACGCTCCAGGATGCGCGTGCCGTTAAACCAATAGTGGTAGTAGCAAAAACCGTGAATCCCGTACTCGCGCGCTAATTCCGCCTGGGCTTCTCGCGCCTCGGGCAGACGCAGATCATAGAACCCGAGATCGGCCGGCAAATGGGGCTGATAGTGGCCGTTGAAGTGCGGACGCCCTTGCACAACGTTGGTCCACTCGGTAAAGCCTTTTCCCCACCACTCATCATTGTAGGGAGTTGGATAAAACTGAGGCAGGTAAAATGCAATCAGGCGAGGTGCTTCAGAGGAGCCCATCCTGCGCTCCCGTCGAGTTTATCGTCATTTAGTTTTCCGCTTCGCACCCGTCACATCTCATCGTTTCAACGAGTATAAATCGTGGAACCTAGCGAGGACTAGTCGACTGCGACTTGGGGTTCCAGAAGCCTTCGATGGCTTCGAGCGTGCGTCCCTTCGTCTCCGGAACCCACTTGAATAGCATGACAAAGCCGGCCACGCAGATGACGGTGTAGAGCCAGAAGATTTTGGCTGCGCCCAGGCGTTGATTGAGCACGGGAAATGTATATGTCAAAACAAAGCAGGCGCTCCACAAAGAAGTGGTGGCGACCGACATTCCCGCCGAACGAATCCGATTGGGAAAGATCTCGGAAAGGAGTACCCAGGTGACCGGAGCCAGCGTCATGGCATAACAGGCGATTGCCGCCGCAACCAGGAGGAGGATGGCGAATCCGCGCAGATGAAAATAATATGCGGACCCCAGGCAAACGTAGAGGAAAGCCAAACCGCCCGAGCCCGCCAGCATCAGAGCGCGCCGCCCTAGCCGGTCAACAGTGAAGACGGCAAGCACGGTGAAGATCAGATTCACAAAACCGGTCACCATGATATCGAACAGCATGCTGGAAAGGTTGTAGCCAGCCGCCGTGAAGATCTCCTGGGCATAGTTGAAAATGACATTGATGCCGCACCACTGCTGCAGTACCGCAAGGCCAATGCCCAGCAGTAAGGGCCGTGCGTAACGCCGATTCAGCAACTCGCGCAAGGGCGACTCGGATGCGCTGTGGGTGAGCGACTCCTCGACTTCCGCGAAGACGCGTGCACTGTAAGCGCCTCCGCCAATCCGGGCCAGAACGCTCTCGGAGCGGGCCCGCAGACCCTTCTTGGCAAGCCAGCGCGGACTCTCGGGCACAACGAACATCGCGAGCACAAAGAGGCTTGCGGGTATCGCGGTCACGGCGAACATCCATCTCCAGCCAAACTGGCCATCCCACGACTGGCGTATCTGGATCCAGGTTGCGCCGGGCGGAAGCGGCCTACCGATCAGCCAATTCACCACCTGGGCCATCAAAATGCCGATAACGATCGCAAATTGATTGGTCGCGACCAATTTACCGCGCAGCTCTGCCGGAGCGACTTCGGCAATGTACATCGGGGAGAGCGCGGATGCCAGTCCGATCGCACAGCCTCCGGCAATACGCCAAAGCACAAACTGCAGAAAGCTGTAAGCCAGTCCCGTGCCCAACGATGAAAGAGCAAAGGTGAAGCCGGCGACGATGAGCATGCGCTTGCGACCGAAGCGATCGCTCAGATACCCCGACGCAATGCTTCCCAACAAACACCCCACCAGGGCGCAACTCATCGCCCACCCCTGACGGGCCGGGCTGTGGATCTGGAAGTAGGGTTCGTAGAACGGCTTGGCGCCGCCAATCACCACCCAGTCATAGCCAAACAACAAGCCACCCAGCGCAGCGGCAAGCGAGATACCCCAAAGATAGGGTTGGTTGAACGCCCTGCCGGCGGTGGGGGTGCTTGCGGAGGAGGCGATCGGAACCGGGATCATAGGGCAGCACTCGTTGAGAACAAATCAGCTATCAAGGTGGATTGCACTCAAGTCCCGCAGAAGACGCAAAGAAAAAGCCCAGGGGCTAAAAGCCCGTCGTATTCTCACTCGTTTACGGCCGACTAAAGTCGTGCCCTGACACAAAGCATAAGTTTTCCGCAGGCTGTAACCTTGTGCCCTGATACAGGGCATGAGTTTTTCCGCAACCTGTAAAGTCTTGCCCTGATAAAAAGCCGCCAAACCCTGAGTAGCTTGGACAGACCTAAACTCTCCCGCCAAGAACAACAATAATCCTCGAGATGGCCTGGACAGGTGCCAACTCTTGAAACGATATTGCGTGTTCGTTAACGGTATTGGTCGTAAATGTCGATTGTCAAGGCCGTAATTACGCAAAATCAGCCTACTTGAAGCCCCCTGCGACGTGAAGCAGCGGCGGTCTCCAGTGACGGTGGGGCGAAGCAACAGCTACGCTTTCAAAGGCTCCGCCCCTCACTTCCCTTCTGGCGGCAAACCCTTACAGTCCGGCGACTTGAGCATTCCGGGGACCTTCACGAAAATAAGCCCTTGACAGTTCTTGCAATCTATTCTTATAGTTGCGTTTCTTTTAAATCCTGATCCATTCCAAGATGTTGGTATCGTACACGGTCACAAAAGCAAACGGCTGAAGTGCTGGGCTTTGAGGTTCTATTTCCCCTATGGGGATGGAGGCACCATGAGCAAGTTACGCAATAGGAGCTGGCTGGGCATACTCCTGACAACCTGCGCGCTGATATTCGGCGCGTCCTCGGGAGTCGCTCAAGTGGATACCGGGACAATTCTGGGAACGGTAAAGGACCAGTCGGGTGCGGTCATTCCCGACGCGCGTGTGACCATTACCAATCAAGGAACGTCAGAGCAATTCACCACCACGACGCGAGCGGACGGCACCTATATCGTGACCCCGCTCAAGATCGGCAGCTACCGAATCAGCGTCGAACATGCCGGCTTTAGCACGGCAGAGAATGCCGCATTCGAACTGAATATCCAACAGCAGGCTGTAATCGATTTTGAGCTGCGAGCCGGATCGACCAGCCAGACCGTGCAGGTAACAGCCCAGGCTGCCCTACTGCAGACGCAAAACGCCGTCGTGGGCCAGGTGATCGGGGCAACCACCGTGGAGAGTATGCCCCTCAACGGCCGTGACTGGACCATGCTGGCCACCCTTACCCCCGGAGTCACGCAACCCCAGCAAGGGGCCCGGGCGGGCAACCAGTTTGCCGCCAACGGTACCCGCCCTGCCCAGAATGACTACCTTCTGGACGGCATCGACAACAACAGCAATGATGTCGATTTTCTAAGCGGTGAAGCCGACGTGGTCAAGCCCCCGGTCGACGCCATCCAGGAATTCAACATCCAGACCAACAATTTCAGCGCCGAATTTGGGCGCGCCGGCGGCGCAATCGTGAATGCCACCATCAAATCCGGCACTAACGGTTTTCACGGCACCGCATGGGAGTTCTTCCGTAATGATGCCCTTGATGCCAACGCGTATTTTTCAGACCCTGCGACCCAACGCAAGCCGGAACTGAGGCAAAACCAGTTCGGGGCGGTTGCCGGCGGCCGAATCATCAAGGACAGGACATTCTGGTTCGCGGACTATGAGGGCACGCAAATTCACCAGGGCGTGCTGCAGAGCGGCATCTGGGTGCCGACCTCGGCCCAGGCCACCAGCGGCTACACCAACTTCGCCGATCTATTGAACGCAACGGGAACCTTCCAACGCACGGACGCCCTGGGGCGCTCCTTCAGCAATGGACAGATTTTTGACCCGGCAACGACACGCGCGGTAACGGCCGGTCAGGTGGACCCCGTGACTGGAATCATGGCCACCAAGAACGGCTATGTCAGAGAGGCTTTTCCCAACAATCAACTGCCCGCCGGCCGTCTGGACGCCAATGCCATCAAGCTGCTCCAACTCTTTCCGGCACAGAACATAGCCGGGGTGCAAAACAACTACCAGACGACAACCGTCAATACCACCGGACAAACTACCTTCGACATCCGCGTCGACCAGCACTTCAATGAAAAGAACCAGATGTTCGGGCGCTACAGCTATATCAACAACACCCAACACGTGCCCCCTCCGTTTGAAGGGGTCGCCGACGGCGGCGGCTATGGTGACGGCACTCAGAAGTGGGATGTATACGGGGTAGCAGTCAGCTACACACACGTCTTCACCCCAACACTGATCAACGAAGTCCGCTTCGGCTACGGCCAGGAACATACCACCCGCGTGCCGACGACGGCAGACACCCTGGGCATTCCCGCCCAATTTGGAATCACCGGAGTTCCCCAGTTTGCCGGCAACGGCGGCCTTCCTTACATGAGTTTGGGGAACGTCCACAACCTGGGCGGTTCGGAGTGGCTCCCTGGCGATCGCTACAGTGACACTACCCAACTTACCGAGAACCTGACCAAAGTCTACAAGTCGCACAGCTTCAAAGGCGGCATGGAGTTCCAGTACCTGTACTTCCCGTGGCTCGCTCCGCCGGAATCCAAGGGCGCCTTCGACTTCGACGGCAGATATGCGTCCATTCCGAATCAAACGGACAACCTTACCGGCACCGCCCAATACCTGCTCTCGCCGATGGCAGCGACGGTTCCCAATGGCGTCAACAACTCGGGCGGGTCTGACCAGGTACAGGCCTCCAACTATGGCTACCTGCACAGCAATCGTAACTACTACGGCGTCTATTTTCAGGATGACTGGAAGGCCTCGCCTCGCCTGACATTTAATCTCGGCTTGCGCTGGGAATACTTTGGGCAGGTAGGCGATACCAATGGCGCCCAGGCCAACTTCGTACCTGGAATCCCAGGTTCGACTGCGCAATTCATCATGACCTCTGCAAACAAGACCAAAACACCGCTCTCCACCAGCTTTACGCAAGACCTGGCGAAGGACGGAATTCAGTTGGTGTACACGAACCAATACGGTACCGGCCTAGGCATATCGCAAAAGGGCAATTTTGGCCCGAGATTTGGTGTTTCGTACCAGGTGACCCAGAAACTCGTTGCTCGCGCGGGTTATGGAATCTTCTACGGGGCCTTCGAAAACCGCGGCGGCGATCCGAGTCTTGGTTACAACTACCCCTTTGAATATGTGTTGGCGTTTCAGGATTCTTCCAACGGAGGAGTTGGCAGCGTAACTCCTACCATCTTCCCCGATGGCTCCTACGGCACATTGGAAAACGGATTGAGCGGCATCAGCCTCAATCCGGCGAACGTAAGCGGCAATGGATTGCAATTTAGAGGAGTACAACTCCACTACCAGACGCCCTACACCCAGGGATTCAACCTGATGCTGCAATACGCGTTGACTTCCCAGGACTCAATCCAGGCGGGTTACGTTGGTTCCGTTGGACGGCATATCGAGGCGTTTTCCGGCACCAACAATCCCTCGCAGATTCTGCCACCGGGTACGCCCATCACTCCGTACCTTGCGTTTCCTGACTTTGCCAACGGCGCGTCTTACGACGAGACAGCCGGATCCAGCAGTTACAACTCCCTGCAAACCAAGTATGAACGCCGTTTCAGCCATGGCTTCAACATGCTGGCCGGCTATACCTGGGCCCGGACGTTGACCGATGCTGGAGACCTATTGAGTGACGGTGGTGTGGGTGGCTACCGCGCTCCGCAAATCACGGGGATCTCGTATGACCGTGGCCTGGCCTCCTTCAACATCAATCATTCGTTTGTAGCCAGCGGGACTTATCAACTACCGATTGGGTCCGGGAAAGCCTTCCTGAGCGATCTTCACGGACCTGCCCAGTTGCTGCTTGGGGGCTGGATTGCCAATGGGATCCTGACGCTCAACAGTGGTCCACCACAATATATTCCCTGCCAAACCACAACCACGGCCACGACAGGTACCTGCTACGCCAACGTCAACCCTGGTATCACCAAGTATCGTTCGGGCGGACCGGCACACTATTACAACCCGGCGGCGTTCACTGATCCACCGGTGGCAACCACCATCGGTAACAGCGATCTTGCTCCCCTGGGCGGCTCGAACACCCAGGTCAATGGTCCCGGCTTCCGCGATCTTGATTTTTCCGTCTTCAAGGAATTTGGGGTGACGGAGACGACGCGCTTGCAGTTCCGAGCCGAGGCCTTCAACCTGACCAACACACCGAGCTTTAACTTACCCTCGAACAACAATTACCGGGATACTCTGAATTTTGGCCAGTCCACGACGACGCGCAGCTCACCGCGTGAGATTCAATTCGCCTTGAAGTACTACTGGTAGGCCCCAGGAGCTATACTCATCCCGATGTATCTAAAGGCTCCATGCTGGTTGCGCGTGGTCGGGATAGTGTTTCTGGTTAGTCACTTCGCGGCGGTGGCAGCTCTCGGTCTCCAATCCGGTCCGGGAGCTGCCCCGCTGGCTGGTTCGCCTCACCTCCAGGAAGCCGAGCGGGCCCTGCTCGAAACAGCAGAGCAAAACCCCAACGACTTCAGCGCGCAGCAACGCCTGGGCGAATTTTATCTGCAGCAGAACCGCCTTCCTGACGGCATCCTTTATCTGGAAAAAGCACAGCATCTCAATCCCCAGGACTACAACACCGGCTACGATTTGTCGCTGGCCTATCTGAATTCCGCGGACACGGTGAAGGCCTCAGCGCAACTTCACCAGATGATCGCGCAACACGAGACCGCGGAACTGGATAATCTGCTCGCGGAAGTGAATGAGAGGTCCGGCGATTACAAGAGCGCGGCAACCCAGTACTATCGCGCCGCCCAGCTGGACCCGAGCGAGGAGAACATCTTTGACCTGGCCTCGTTCCTGCTGCAGCATAAGAATTACGAGGGCTTTCTTGGCAACGCTTATACCTTCTTCCGCTACGGAGTACAGAAGTATCCTCGCTCGGCGAAGTTGATGGTTGGACTCGGGGTAACCCTGTATGCGGAAAACCGCTACGACGATGCCGTGGAAACTCTTTGCGCGGCAGTCGATCTCGACCCGACGGACCCAAAGCCCTTTCAGTTCCTGGGCAAAGTGAGTACGGTCTCACCAGCGCTCATTCCCGACATACGCAAGCGCCTGGAAAAGTTCGTGCAGCTCTACCCCAACAATGGACCGGCGATCTACTACTACGCCATGAGCCTCTGGCAGCGTTCCAAGGGAGAGCCTGCCGCCGATCTGGGCACGATCGAGACCCTGCTCAAACAAGCGATCGCGGCCGACCCGAATTTCTACGAAGCTCACTATCAGCTCGGCATCCTCTATCAGGACCAACAGAAATACCAGGATGCTATCGGCGAATTCAATCAAACGGTTAAGCTTCGCCCGGATTTCAACCGTGCGCATTATCGCCTGGTGCTCATGTACACCCGCACCCACCAGAAGCAGCTAGCCGATGAACACCTCGCGATACTCAAGCAGATAAAGCAGGAGGACGCAGCAGAAGAAGAAGTAGGCCCGGGAGACGACCAGGCAAAGCAAACCGCGGAGACAGTACACTAGTCTCCGCGAGTAGAATGGCAGGCATATGGACCCTTTTGGTACACGGAACGATCGCAGACGTGAGAGGTTGCTTGAGCCCTCGCGCGCCGTCGATTTGCGATCTTCCCGTGACATCGAACATGCGATTTCATGGAATCGGCGCGAATTTCTGCGCATGACCGGCGGAGCGACGGCGGCGGCCATGATGTCGGCATTCTCTCCCCTGCGTGCCATGGCGGCGCGCACGGGTCAGAAGGCAGTGGTGGTTACGTTTGGAGGAGGTACACGGGATGAAGAGACCTTTATGCCCGAGGGGCAAGAAAATATCCCCCACCTCTTAAAAGACTTCATCCCCCAGGGAACCTTCTTCACCCAGGTAGTGAATCGAGGAATCCTGGGTCACTATGTTGCGACTTCAAGCCTGGTAACGGGCGCGTACGAAACGTTCAACAACTTCGCCGCGGTCGCGCCGGATAATCCAACGGTCTTCGAGTATTTTCGGAAAACACTGAATCGACCTGCATCCGATGCCTGGGTGATCGCCCCCAGCAACGGTTTCAGCCTCATTGGGGAGAGCAGCCACTCCTCACATGGAGCAGGATTGGGCGCGGGCGTAATTCTACCCAAGCGGTTGCTGGCGGCAGCGATGCCGGCGAACGACACCTCCGGCTACGACCACCTGTTACGCGACAACTATGAGAGCCCCGTCTATGCGCCGGCATTGGGCGTGAGCGACGAGCAGTTACACCAGATGGCGCAGATGCTGAAGATCTCGGTGGGCGATTTTGCTGCTCACGCGCGCAGCCTGCGTAGCCCGGACGAGCTCTCGGTCTATGTCGCCAGGCAACTGATGCGTCAGCTGGCGCCGAGCCTGTTGTGGATCACCCTTCACGATATTGATGTTGCGCATGCAGGCACCTATTCGCTCTACGTCGATGCGATCAAGCGCTCGGATCGGCTCTGCGCGGAGATCTGGCAGATGATTCAAAGCGAACCGGAATATGCCGGTAAGACGACCATGTTCATTCTGCCGGACTTCGGACGCGACTCGGATTTCACTGCCGGCGGCAATGGCTTTCAACATCACCGCACGGGCGACGCGTATTCGAGAACCACGTGGATGCTGGTGAGAGGCGCGGGCGTCAGGGAGAATGTGGTCGTCGATCGCCCGGTGGAATCGATCGATTTGGTTCCCACGCTTGGATCGCTCTTCGGCTTTTCGCCAGAATTGTCTCGCGGCAAAGCTTTGCCGGAGGTGTTGTAGCCATGATTCCCCAACGGCTTAGTGAGCAACAGTTTCAAAGCTACCCGCCCGAGGCGAAGAAGGTCGCAACCAGCAATATCGTGTTGCTGCAGCAGCTTCCACTGGCATTTCTGCCGCTCTTGTTGCGGGAGCTCATAGCCTACGACTGGAAATTTCCAGCCGAGCGAGACGAAATAGACCGCCAGTTTCGTTATCTAGGAGGCCTGACAGCCGAACAGTTGTCGAGCGCGATGAGCTCATTTGCCAAGGTGAAACTGTCGCCGGCCCTGGAAACCATGGATTGGACAGCTGAGCCCTACCGCTTCTCGGAGAAGCTATCGGCTTACCTATGGGCAACTCACCAGATCGACGACTTCAGCGCCGCCGCCGAAAACTACATAAAAGCTTTCAATACCGCTGTACCGGAAGCGGCTGCGCCTGCTCCGCGGCTGGGCATCGCAGTCATCGCCCGAGAGATCAGCCAGACAGATTATCCGCTCTTTCGTAAGTTGCGTCCGCATGGCGTCTACTTCGATCAGGTTGACGCCGGGAGTAGTTACGACCTGCTACTGGCGACTGTCGCGGCACGCACCCAGGCGCATCCTGGGCCTTATGCCCACTGGTGCATCGACGGCGCAGAGCCGCCAACTCAGCTTAATAACCAGATCACCTCGGTGGCCTATGGACCGCTGAAGCCGGTGCGCAAGGCGCTTATCCACAAGATGCAGCAGGTCTCCGCAACGCAGGCCGGCCCTGAAGCCCTGCGTAGCCGGCTTGCAGAAACGGATCCTTCGGAAGTGGGGCTGAAGAATCGCCCAGACGCTGCGGTCATGAACCGTTTTGCCATCAGTGTACTGACGGAAGGCTCGGGAACGCAGATCTACAGCACAACCTTTGTGCAATGGGCTGCCCGCGAGGCGCTCCGCCGGGCGCGTCCGCTTACCATGTTGACAAAGTTCGCACCGCGGCAAACGGAGGAGTCAGCGGATGAGGAATTCTCCGGTGTGCAGCAGCGAGTGGTACTTGATCCGGCAGGATCGCTGGCCGATGCGGATATGGGAGCCTACTATTCCTGGATTAATCTTCAACGACTCTCGGGCGCGAACCAATCTTCCTATATTGCCTGGTATGAAGGCCATCGTGAGGCAGTCGCGATCGCTCCGTCGCTGGCGCCCGGAACCGTGTCTCATGAGAGCGTGAGCCTGGCCGAGATTCTCCGTCGAGTTCAAAGCACAAGCTGAAGGGTTCTCGCTCGGACCATACCTTTATTGACAGCCCGATTTGCCGCGACTCAGCAAATGCGATCGTGGGGC
>CAWGPA010000024.1:0-227875 GCA_963824325.1 uncultured Acidobacteriaceae bacterium
GGATAAGGAAAAAGGCTTCAGCGATCCTAGAGGAGAGTCTTGAGGTGTGGGACCGAGAGACTCTGGGATCAGGAGAAGCCTTATGAAGATTATAGGATGTGATTTCCACCCCAGCTTTCAACAGATAGCGATATGCGATTTGGAGACGGGAGAGTTCCAAGAGCGGAAGTTGAGTCACGCCGACGGTCAGGCAGAGCGGTTCTACCGGGAGTTGGTTGAGCCGGCGTTGATCGGGATCGAGGCCACTGGAAACAGCCAGTGGTTTCTCGATCTGGTGCAGCGGTTGGGCCATGAGATATGGGTAGGGGATGCGGCCAAGATCCGCGCCAGCTATGTGCGCAAGCAGAGTACGGACAAGCGCGACGCGGGTCATATCTTGACTCTGCTGTTGGAGAAACGGTTTCCCCAGTTGTGGAGGCCGAGCGCGGCGATGCGGGATCAGCGGCAGTTGCTGCGCCACCGGGACAAGCTGGTCGAGATCCGAACCAAGGTGAAGAACAGCTTGCAACACCTGGCGATGAACCGGGGGATGCAGAAGAAGAGCCGGCTATGGACGCGCCAGGGGATGGAGCAGTTCCAGCAGTTGGCGATGCCCGGCTGGGCGGGGGTGCGGCGGGAGGATTTGTTGCACCTGCTCCAGCAGTTGAACCGCCAGATCGAGCAGTTGGATCAGGCAGTGAAACAGGCCGCCTAACAACATCCCAAGGCCCAGTTGCTGATGACCCAGCCCGGAGTGGGGCCGGTGACGGCCCTGGCTTTCGTGCTGACCATCGGGGATGTAGCACGCTTTGCCGGTAGCAAGCAGCTCACCAGCTATCTGGGCCTGGTTCCCAGCGAACACAGCTCGGGCAGCAAGCGCCGCTTGGGAGCCATTACCAAGCAAGGCAACTGCTTTCTCCGCAAGCTGCTGGTGGAAGCGGCGCAGACCGCGGTACGCAAGGATGAGGGTTTTCGCAAAGAGTATCAACACCGTTGCCATCGTCGCCCGAAAGCAGTGGCTAAGGTGGCGGCGGCTCGCAAATTGGCTGTGCGACTCTACTGGATGCTACGCAGCCATGTCGGCTATCCGGAGATCGCTCATATCGAGAGCAACCCGCGGGTGCCCCTGGGAGATGTTTAGCCCGTAACGTTGATTGGGTGCTCTCGCATCCAGACCGGTCTATGCAGAAGACGGCGCAAGCGCCTTGGAAAACACCTCCGGTGTTTCCCACTTCCGCACAGACTCGGCGGCTGGGTGTCCGAATAAAAAAATCATGATCGTCGTTGCGGTCGTATCGATGGCTCGGTGGAGCGATCCACCAGAAAAATGATAAAGCGGTGATATCCCAGAGTCTCGGTCCCACACTCTCTGATGTCGAAAGCAAGCGGTGCTCCGCACCGCTCAGGATATCTTTGCCCTTGACAATGCCTTTTTCCTTATCGAGGGGCACCCGTCCTGTTCCCATTAGATCTGCTATGACACAAACTCCTCCGGGAGGCAGAGATGGTAGTTCTAAACGCAGACTCTTTAGCCCGGCAATCCAAGGCATGATCGTTATTGCCGATACCAGTCCGCTCAACTATCTCATTCGTCTTAGCCCATCGGATCTTCTTCGAAACATCTACGGCTCCGCCGGTTTGTGGTGCGCCGTGCCGCGACTGCTAGAATTTAGTTACTGATGAAATGCCCTTATTGCGGTTTCGCGCAGGATCGAGTGGTGGATTCGCGCGAAAGCAAAGAAGCGGACTCGATTCGCCGCCGTCGCGAATGCGAGCGTTGCAACAAGCGCTTTACCACCTATGAGCGCATCGACGAGATCCCTTACATGGTGGTGAAGAAAGACGGCCGCCGGGAAAAATTCGAGCGCCAAAAGGTGCTGAGCGGCCTGCTGCGGGCATGCGAAAAACGCCCCGTTTCCGCCGCCAAACTCGAGGCGATCGTGGATGAGACCGAGGCGTTTCTGGTGGATTCGCCGGAGCGCGAACGCACCACCAACCAGATCGGCGAGCTGATCATGAACCATCTGAGGACCATCGATAAGGTGGCCTACATTCGCTTTGCCAGCGTTTATCGGGACTTCAAAGATGTACGCGAGTTCAAGGAAGAACTGGAACAGCTGCTGAATACCAGGGAAGCATCCAAAACCGGCAAACGATAAAGCGGCGCTAGACGAGTAACAGGAGAGGGAATGGAGCAGGATCGCAGGGCGAAAGAACGCACACAGTCACACTGATCGCCGGAGACGGCATCGGGCCGGAGGTGACCGAGTGCGGTGGTACGCATCCTTGAAGCGGCAGTCGAGGGCACAGGCGCGAAGTTCGCCTGGGAGCCTTTTCTGGTGGGCGCCAACGCATTTGAAAAGTATGGCGAGTACATTCCCCAGGACGGTGTACGACTCGATCGAGCGCAACCACCTGGCGCTGAAAGGGCCGGTGACCACGCCGATCGCCGGCGGCTTCGCCTCCATCAACGTGCACCTGCGCAAGAAGTTTGAATTGTTCGCGAACTTCCGCCCCATCAAGAATCTCCCCGGGATGGATACACGCTACCCGGGCGTGGACCTGATCATCGTGCGGGAGAACACTGAAGGCGAGTACGTCGGGCTGGAGCATGAAGTGGTGCCGGGCGTGGTGGAGTCGCTGAAGATCGTCACCGAGAAAGCTTCCACCCGCATCGCGAAGTTTGCCTTTGAATATGCGCGCAAGTTCAAGCGGCGCAAGATCCACGCCATCCATAAGGCAAACATCATGAAGATGTCCGACGGGCTCTTCCTGCGCTGCGCGCGCGAGGTGGCGAAGGGCTATCCCGAGATCACCTACGGCGAGCACATCGTCGACAACACCTGCATGCAGTTGGTCATGAACCCGTACCAATACGACACGCTGCTGACCGAAAATCTGTATGGCGATATCGTCAGCGACCTGTGCGCGGCATTCGTGGGCGGCCTGGGGCTGGTGCCGGGCGCTAATCTGGGCACCGAGTGCGCGATCTTCGAGGCTGTTCATGGCTCGGCGCCCGACATTGCGGGCAAGGACATCGCGAACCCTACCGCGCTGCTGCAGTCGTCCATCCTGATGCTGCGCTATATTGGCGAGGCCGGCACGGCGGATCGGGTGCAGGCGGCGCTGGAGAAGGTCTACATCGAGAAGAAGACGCTGACCCGCGATGTGGGCGGAACCAGCGGCACCAAAGCGTTTACCGGCGCCATCCTGGCGCGCTCTAAGCGGCAACGTACCGCGAACCCGGCGTGCTCATACGCTCGGATCGCTCAAGAGCCGCCATTGGCAGTACCGTACGCGGCAGGTAACCGGGTGATGCGGCATGACTCCGGCGCCCGCGGAATAGTCTAGAATTAACCAGAATATTTTCAAAACGATACGTCCATGCAGACACGACACAAGATCGGCATTCTTGGCGCCACCGGAGTCATCGGTCAGCGCTTCATCCAGTTGCTCGAGGGGCACCCGTGGTTTGAAATCACGTGGCTGGCCGCCAGCGACAAGTCCAGCGGCAAAAGCTACGGCGAGGCCGTGCGCTGGAAGCTGGATACTCCGCTCCCCAGCCGCATTGCCGCGATGATGGTCTCGCCCGCGGGCCCTGAGGGCGCGCCAGGCGTGATCTTCGCCGCGCTCGACACCGACATTGCGCGCGAACTGGAGCCGAAGTTTGCCGCCGCCGGTTGCGCGGTGATCTCCAATTCCAGCGCCTTTCGCATGCAGGCGGATGTTCCGCTGGTGATTCCCGAGGTCAACGCGGCCCACCTGGATCTGCTCGAGACGCAGAGCTGGCGAAAGCAGTCCGGCGGCTACATCGTGACCAACCCCAACTGCAGCGCCATCGGGCTGGTGCTGGCGCTCAAGCCGCTGGCCGACCGCTTCGGCCTGGAGAGCGTATTTGTCAGCACCATGCAGGCCGTCAGCGGCGCCGGCTATCCGGGGGTCGCCTCGCTCGACATCCTGGGCAATGTCGTCCCCTACATTCGGGGCGAAGAAGAAAAGCTCGAAGCGGAGACGCTGAAACTGCTGGGCAAGCTGAGCGGCACCAGGGTGGAACCGCTGAACGCCAGGGTGAGTGCGCACTGCAACCGCGTGGCGGTGGAAGACGGCCACACCGAGAGCGTCAGCATCAAGCTGACGGCCCGGGCGACGCGAGAGGAGATCCTCGCCGCCTGGAGCGAATTTGCGCCGCTGGCCGGGTATACACTGCCCACCGCGCCCGTGCAGCCGGTAGAGTTCAGTGCTGCCGAAGACCGGCCGCAGCCGCGGCTGGACCGCATGCGCGGCAAGGGCATGGCAGCTACTGTGGGCCGCCTGCGGCCGTGCTCGCTGTTGGACTGGAAGTTCACCGTGCTCTCGCACAACACCATTCGCGGTGGCGCGGGTGCGGCGGTGTTGAATGGGGAGTTCCTGGCCGCGCAGGGCAAGCTTGTTCCCACCGCCATGAAGCCTGGAGCGCCAGCGGCGCCCACGATCACGTGGCTGTTTCCGCATGAAGCCGGTGGTCATGAAGTTTGGCGGCACTTCGGTCGAGGATGCCACGGCCATCAAGCGCACCGCCAGGATTGTCGCAGGGCCGGCTGGCGCGTGGCCAGCGGCCGGTGGTCGTGGTCAGCGCCATGGCCAAAGTCACCGACCAGCTTCTGGCCGCAGCCAAAGCCGCCGGCCGTGGAGATCGCAACGGGGCATTGGCCATCAGCTCGCGCTTGCGCCACCGCCATTGCGACACTTCAGCACTGCTGCTCCCGGCGCACCGCAAGGGCGAACTGCAGAGCTGGATCCAGCAGGAATTCGAATCGATCGACGAGATTCTGCGCGGGCTTTCCGCCGTCGGGGAACTGACGCCCAGGACCAACGACCTGGTGGTGAGTTTCGGCGAGCGGCTTTCCAGCCGCCTGGTGGCCGAGGCATTTCGCGATCAGGGCATTCCGGCGGTGCACGTCGATGCGCGGACCTGCATCGTGACCGACGCCCAGCATGGCAAAGCGACCCCCAACCCGGCGTTGATCGAGGCCCGGTGCGGCCAGCATCTGCGCCCCCTGGTGGAAGCGGGGCAGGTGCCGGTCATGGCCGGCTTTATCGGCTCTACCGTCGAGGGCGCCACCACCACGCTGGGCCGCGGCGGATCGGACTATACCGCCGCGCTGATCGGCGGCGGGCTGGATGCGGAGGCAATCGAGATCTGGACCGACGTAAACGGCATCATGACCGCCGATCCCAGGGTCTGTCCCGATGCGCTGCGGGTCAAGACCATCAGCTTTGAAGAGGCCGCGGAGCTGGCCTATTTCGGAGCCAAGGTGCTGCATCCGGCGACGATTCTGCCCGCGGTGCAGAAGAACATTCCGGTGCTGGTGCTGAACTCGCGCAATGCGGAGAATGAAGGCACCCGCATCACCGCGCTGGCGACCCACTGCCGCAGCCCTTTCAAGTCCATCGCCGCCAAGCGGCGACTGACCATCATCGACCTGGTCGCCAGCCGCATGTTGATGTCGCATGGATACCTGCGCGCTGTCTTCGAGGTCTTCGATAAGCACAAGTGCGCCGTGGATATGGTGTCGACTTCGGAGGTGAGCGTTTCCCTCACCGTCGACTCCAACGAGCAGCTGCCGGAGTTGGCCGCCGAGCTGAGCAAGCTGGCGGACGTAACCTATGAAGGGCGTAAGGCGCTGATTTGCATGGTGGGGGGCAATATCCGCGGCCAGAATGGCATCGCCGCCCAGGTCTTTCATGCCGTCCGCCACATCAATGTGCGCATGATTTCGCAGGGCGCCTCGGAAATCAACATGAGTTTCATGATTGACGAGGATGATGTGGATGAGGCGGTGCGATCGCTGCACGCCGCCTTTTTTGTCGATCCGGACCCGGAGATCTTCGACGTATCGGCAAGAAGGGAAGCCGCCGCGATCGGGACCGAGCTCGACGGCGGCAAAACAAAGGTAGAAAGCGTGCATCTGTAACCATGATTTTCTTAGTGCTGGGGCGGGGCAAAACGGGGCAAGTGGTGGCCGATGTCGCGAGCCAGCGAGGACACAGCGTCCGGGTCATCGGCGAAGAAGAAAATGCCAACGCCTCGGCCCTTACCGCTCCCATGCTGGCCCAGTTCGACGTGGTCATCGATTTCACCACGCCGCAGGCGGTCATCCCCAACATGCGCGCCTGCCTCGCCAATGGGGCGCGCGTGGTCGTGGGCACGACCGGATGGTACGACAAGCTGGACGAGATGCGCGCCATCTGCGAACGGCGGAATGGCGCCTTGCTGTACGGCGCGAATTTCTCTGTCGGCGTGCAGGTGATGTATAGGCTGGCCCGCGACCTGGTGCCCCTGGTGCATGGATATGAGATCAGCATCAGCGAAACCCACCACGAAGGGAAAAAAGACGCGCCCTCGGGAACGGCGTTAGCCCTCAAGCAGACTTTGCTGGAAGTCGATCCGGCGCTCAAGGTGGAGATTGTCTCGCATCGCGAAGGTGAGGCTGTGGGTACGCACACGATCACCGCCCGGCTAGGCGACGATGTGATTCAGATTCGGCACGAAGCACTCTCCCGCCGTAGCTTCGCCGAGGGCGCAGTGCGGGCGGCGGAGTGGCTCTGCGGCAAGACGGGCTGCTACGACTTCAAGGAGATTTATCCCCAGTTGCAACCGCATTTCCTAGTAGACTCCATTTGTTATGACCCTCAGCGGCTGTGGCACAGCACTGGTGACACCCTTTCGCAGCGATGGCAGCCTCGATGAGGAAACGCTCAGCAAGCTGGTGGAATGGCAGATCGAGAGCGGCATTCATTTCCTGGTCGCCTGCGGAACAACCGCCGAAACTCCCACCCTGACCCATGAGGAATGGCTGCGGGTCATCGGGATTGTGACCGAAACCGCAGCCGGACGGGTGCCGGTTCTGGCTGGTTGCACCCACAACTCCACCCTCGAAGCAGTGGCCCGGGCAGGCGAAGCAGCGTCTGTGCCTGGGGTCAGCGGCTTGCTGACGGCGAATCCCTTCTACAACAAGCCGGGCCAGGAAGGACAATACCGCCACTTCCGCGCGATTGCGGAGGCGGTTCCGTGCCCGGTGGTGCTCTACAACATTCCCAGCCGCACCGGCACCAACCTGGAGCCGGCAACGATCCTGCGGCTGGCCGAGGACGTGCCCAATATCCAGGGAGTGAAGGAATCGAGCGGCAACCTGCAGCAGATTGCCGAGTTGATTCATCTGCTGCCCCCGGGCTTTACCGTTCTGGCCGGCGACGACGTGATGGCGCTGCCGGTGATTGCGCTGGGCGGAGCAGGACTGGTGTCGGTGGCGTCGAATGAGATTCCGGCTGAGATGGCGCGCATGGTTACAGCGGCGCTCGATGGCGACTGGGCGACCGCTCGTGCCCTCAATCGCCGGTATTTTCGGCTGATCACGGCGAACTTCTGGGAGTCGAGCCCGGGGCCGGTCAAGAGCGTGATGGCGATGATGGGGCGTCTCAAAGAAAACTATCGCCTGCCCATGGTTCCCGTGACTTCGGCGACCCGGCAGAAGCTGGCAGCGCTGGCTGAGGAATTAGGCCTGCTGTCGAAGTCGTAAACGTGCCACTGAACGACCGGTGCCCCACAGCGCCAAACCTTCAACTTTGTCTCGGCACCAGGAGCCCAGGGTCAAAGTTCGTGCATCCCACATCTCGCCAAGAACGCGCGAGATATGGGGCACCCGTCGTTTTGCGGTTAGGAGAGAGTACGAAGAAGCATGACAACTGACACGACAACGCTGCAGACGAAGATAGAACAGTATTCTGCCGCGGGCGCCGACGCCATCGGCGATCCGGGAGCCATGGAGGCTTTCCTCGAGTTGCGTAGCGCACTCAGCGGAGGCCGCGTGCGCGCCGCCGAGCCGGATCCTGCGAGCTCGCTGGGATGGCGCGTCAATGCCTGGGTCAAGCAGGGGATTCTCCTCGGCTTCCGCCTGGGCACGCTGGAGAAAATGGGCGGCGACGAGTTCTCCTTCGTGGACAAGAACACCTATCCGGCGCGGCGATTCGGGTTGCAGGAGGGAGTGCGCGTGGTTCCCGGCGGCTCGACTATCCGCGAGGGCGCCTATCTCGCTCGCGGAGTGGTATGCATGCCTCCGATGTATGTGAATGCCGGCGCGTACGTGGACGAAGGCACGATGGTCGATTCCCATGCGTTGGTGGGCAGCTGTGCCCAGATCGGCAAGCGGGTGCATCTGAGTGCCGCAGCGCAGATTGGTGGGGTGCTGGAGCCGGTCAACGCCACGCCGGTAATCATTGAAGATGACGTGCTGATTGGCGGCAACACCGGAGTCTACGAGGGCACCCTGGTGCGGCGGCGCGCGGTATTGGCCGCAGGCACGATCCTGACCCGGGGCACGCCGGTCTACGACATCGTGCGCGGCGAAGTGCTCAGGGCGTCCGGCGATCAGCCCCTGGTCATTCCGGAAGGAGCCGTGGTGGTGCCGGGGGCAAGAGAATTGAAGCGTGGATCGGCGGGTGCGGAGGCATGGGGTTTGAGCTGTACACGCCGGTGATCGTCAAGTATCGCGACGATAAGACAGACCTAAGTTCGACCCTGGAGGACCTGTTGCGCTGAAAGCCCGCGTGGTAGCATTAAACGTTGATGTCTTCAAGTAAGTTACAAATCATCCCCCTGGGCGGTCTGGGCGAATTCGGAATGAACTGCCTGGCGCTTCGCTGGGCAGACGACATCATCGTCATCGATGCCGGTCTCATGTTTCCCGAGACCGAATTGTTGGGGGTGGACATTGTCGTCCCCGATATCACCTACCTGATCGAAAACCGCCAGCATGTCCGCGCCATCATCCTGACCCACGGCCACGAGGATCACATCGGTGGCCTGCCCTGGATTCTGAGCGAGCTGAAGGTGCCGGTCTACGCCACCGAGTTCACCCTCGCCTACGTCGAAGGCAAGCTCGAAGAACACAGGTTGCTCGACACGGCAGAGCTGATCGAGATTACGCCGCGGCAGAAGTTTCACTTGGGCGCCTTCACCGTCGAACCCATTCGCGTCACGCACAGCCTGGTTGATTGTGTCGCGCTGGCCATCGAGACGCCAGTGGGCGTGGTCGTGCATACCGGTGACTTCAAGATCGACCTCTCGCCCCCGGACGGCAAGGCCTTCGACCTGCATGGCTTCGCAGAATACGGCAAGCGCGGCGTCTTGGCTCTATTGCAGGACTCGACCAACGTTGACCGCGCCGGATACACGCCCAGCGAGTGGGCGGTGCGGCCGCGTTTGGACGAGATCTTCTCCCGCACCAAACAGAAGCTGTTCTTCAGTTGCTTCTCGTCCTCTATTTACCGCCTCCGCATAGCCCTCGAACTGGCGCAGGCGCATCGCCGCAAGGTGGCCATCGTGGGCCGTTCGATGGTGGAGTCCTCAGAGATCGCGCAGGATCTCGGCTACCTCACGGTGCCTGCGGGGTTACTAATTCATCCCGGGCAGATCCGCGATTATCAACCGTCGGAAGTCGTGGTCCTGATCAGCGGCACGCAAGGGGAGCCCATGTCGGCCCTTTCCCGAGCAGCGGTCGACAACCACAAACACGCGCGCATCGAGCGTGGCGACACCGTGGTGTTGAGTTCCCGCGTCATTCCCGGCAACGAGAAGAGCATCTACCGCGTGATTGACCACCTTTGCCGCCGCGAAGCAAACGTGATCTACGACGACGGCGAATCCGGGCTGATCCACGTGAGTGGACACGGCAGCCAGGAAGAGATGCGGCTGATGATCAACCTGCTGCGGCCGAAGTTCTTCATTCCCGTCCACGGGGACTATCGTCATCTGCAGAAGCACGTGCAACTGGCAAAGAATACTGGGGTGATCCAGCAGGCGCTGTTGCTGGAAGATGGCGACGTTCTCGAAGTGGACGCAAATACCGCCGTCAAGGCAGGCAAAGTTGCCACCGGCCGGATTTGCATCGATGCCGGCTCCACCACGGATGTGGTCGAAGACCTGGTCATTCGCGACCGCAAGCACTTGAGCGAGGATGGCCTTGTGCTCGCCATCATCACCATCAACAAGCGCACCGGCAAGGTGGAGAGCGCGCCCGAAGTGGTTACCCGCGGCTTTGTGACCGGCGAGATCGCCCTCAGCGATCAGGCGCGGGAGATCGTCAACCGAACATTGGATCAATCCTCGGCAGAAGAGAAGGCTGACTACGGCGTGATGAAAGAGAAGATCCGTCTCGATCTCAAGCGCTACATTCAGAAGAGCACGTCGCGCCGGCCGATGATCATGCCCATCATTCTGGAAATCTAACTTGTCTGAGAAGCCGACAGGATTGGTTACGCTGGCGGAGCTGCGCGCCGCCCAGGAGCGGCTTCGCGGGGTGGTCGTGCACACCCCTCTGGTTGCTTTTGAGATCTCTGGCGAGCCGTTGGCGCTTTGGGTAAAAGCGGAGGGACTGCAGCCCATCGGCAGCTTCAAGCTGCGCGGCGCTTTCAACAAAGTCGCGCAACTGTCAGCCCGCGAGCGCGCCTGTGGCGTCATCACCTACTCCAGCGGGAACCACGCCCAGGGAGTCGCCTACGCGGCTCGAGCTGTGGGCGCGAAAGCTATCATCGTGATGCCCTGCAACGCGCCGCTGGTGAAGGTAAGCGCCACCCGGGCGCTGGGAGCGGAGATCGTGACCGTCGGCCCAACCACCGGCGAGCGCAAAGCCAAGGCAGAAGAGCTGGCTGCCGAATTCGGTTACGTCATCATTCCCCCTTATGACGATCGCGAGATTATTGCCGGGCAGGGAAGTTGCGGGTTGGAGATTGTTGCTGACCGGCCGACAGTCGACCTGGTTCTGGCCCCGGTAGGTGGAGGCGGGTTGCTGAGCGGCGTCGCGGCCGCAGTGAAATTGAGCCGGCCCGGAGTGCGGGTAGTCGGCATCGAGCCGGAACTCGCCGCAGACGCGGCGGAGAGCTTTAAGGCAGGGCACATCGTGGCGTTCACGGGTGACCAGAGCCAGACCGCGGCCGATGGGCTGAGGAGCCAGAGCGTGGGCGTGTTGAATTTTGCTCACATGCGGGCTTTCGTCGATGACATTGTGACCGTGACCGAAGGTGAGATCCGCGAAGCCATGCGGCGGATCATCGTGGCCACCCGGCTGGTGCCGGAGCCCAGCGGTGCGGTAGCCGTGGCGGCCGCCCTCTTCCATCGGGAGCAGTTGCCCCTTGCCAGGGAGACGGTGGCGATCATAACCGGCGGCAACGTCGAGGCGGGCTTGCTGCGCGACGTGCTGGGGTCCTAGAGATTCGGAGCGTGGTGGAGGGACCTGCTGTTCCCTAATCGCCCGGGGCGTATTCTAGCTTTGTCGAGTCTAAGCATTTATGCGCAACGGATTGATTGTCTTTTCTGCCCTCCTGGTATGCGTGGTCCAAGCGACGGCTGCGCCGAAACCTCCGGGACCCAGCCTTGGCCCCAAGGCGACGGTCATTCGCAACACCAACCTGTACGTTGCACCCGACACCACTTCTGCGCGGATGGCTGAGATCTCCCCCGGACGCGAGATGGTGATTGGGGAGCGCAACGGCCCCTGGGTACGAGTCTTCGCCAACACCGACGAGCAAATCTCCAAGTCGCAGGATGCGCCTGTATTTGGCCATGAAGCGGCTGCTGTCCCCATCGCCGGATGGATGCAGGCTCCTGGAGTGGTCAGCGTGGAGACCCCCAAAGGAGACCTGATTCTCTTTGGCGCGGCCGCGAGCCAGGAGATCGATGCCAACCTGCCGCACGCTCCCCAGGACTTTGCCCAGGCAGCGCGGTTGCTATACCAGCGCATGGCTGATTTTTTCCCCCAGTCCCCGCTAGCGCCCGAGGCCGCCTGGCGCTCCGCCGATATTCGCTGGCAACTGCAAAAGGTGGACGTCTTCTCCCTGCCCTCGGCCCATGAAAAGGACGCCTACATGCGGGAGCAGATCGACGACGAAGAGATGCGCAAGCTCAAGAAGACTTACCCTCACAGCAAATGGGCCGACCTGGCCGATTGGGACATGTTGGATAACAAGGTTTGTGGGGATTGGCAGGGTTCCACCAAGTGCCCGGAAAAAGAAGCCGAGATGTATGAGAAATACGCCCAGGAGCATCCTGAATCGCCGCGGGCCGCGGAGGCGCTCTATAACGCCGTCTACCGGCAGGGCGCTTTAAACGACATGTTTTCCGCCAATGGGGACGACAAGAAGGCCGGTGAGGCCAAGACAAGAGCCGTAACCATCGCGGGTACCATTGCTACCAAATATCCCCAATCGGACTATGCCGCCCGCGCCGCCAGTCTGGTATACCAGTTGCAGGAATCAATTCCCATATACGGCAATGATCGCCAGTAGCGCTGCGGCTGCCGGAGGGCCTTTTTGAACGATTACATCCTGTCTGTTTTGCTTGGAATCGTCGAAGGACTGACCGAGTTTCTCCCCGTCAGCTCAACGGCGCACCTGAGGTTGGTGGAAGCGATGCTTCACGTCGACCTGACCAGCTCCTATTGGAAGATGTACACGGTGGTGATCCAGCTGGGCGCGATTCTCGCCCTGGTGCTGCTATTCACGGGGCGGATTCTGGAGTTTTTCCGTACTTTTCCCGAAGGGGAAAACGGCGACCGGACGATACTCACCCACCCCCTTTCCCTCACCATGATCGCGTTCGTCTGCACTGCGGTTCCTTCTTTGCTGTTCATCAAAGTGATTGGTAAGCATCTGGAAAGCGTGCGCGTGATGGCGCTCTCCCTGTTGATTGGCGGGATCGTGATGTGGGTGGTGGATGCCCTGAGCGTCCGCCGTGATCTCAAGACCAAGGATGTGGAGCAAATGTCGCTCTTCCAGGCTGTCTGGATTGGCCTGTGGGAGGTCACGTCGGCGGTATTTCCGGGCGTTTCGCGATCGATGTCCACCATTGCCTCCGGCCAGGCGGTGGGGATGACGCGCACCGCGGCCCTTGAATTCAGCTTCCTCTTGTCGATCCCGGTCATGTTCGCGGCCACCGGCTATGAATTCCTGCGCACGCTTCATCCCAAGCAGGTGCCTGGAGAGGCGGCGATGGTTCCGCTGGTGATGACCACCCATGGCTGGATAGTGCTGGCCATTGGCTTTGCCGTTTCCTTTGCGGTTGCGCTCGGCGTGGTGGAGTGGTTCCTGCTATGGGTGCGGCGGCACGGCTTCGTGATCTTTGCCGTCTATCGTATTATCCTTGGTTCATTGCTGCTGGCTTTTGGCGCCAAACTTGTAGGGGCCTGATCGGTAGTCGAGCGCAGAAGGAGAAGCGATGTTCATCAAAGCAACTGGTCTGTGTGTGTTTACCGCCTTGTTTTCCGCGGCCGCTCTGGCCGCCAGCACGACCACAACGGCGACGCTTAAAGATTTGCAAACCGTAGGCAGCACCACCAAAAAGCAAAAACACCAGCAATACGATTTTGTGGTCGACACCCCGACCAACGGATACGTCTGCCGCACCAAACTCGGCAGCTCCATCAAGCCGACACAGTTTGTTGTGGGCTCCAGCGTGGAGTTCAAGGTGGACAAGGGAAGCAAAAAGGCGAGGTCAAGAACACCCAGGGCAACCACGTGGGTTGCGGAATACGTAAAGGTGGTCGCTCCGAATACTCCGTACTCGCCGCAATAGTCTTTAGTACGCTTGCACCTGCTGCCACGGAAGCCGGACCTGGAAGCAGGTGCTCCCCGGCTTCGACTGCACAGTTACGTAACCGCGATGCATGCGAACGATGCGGCTGACTACGTCCAGGCCAAGCCCCAGCCCGCTCCCCGGAGCCTTGGTGGTGAAAAAAGGCTCGAAGATGCGCGCCTGGAGCTCCACTGGAATGCCCGGGCCGTTGTCCCAGATCTCCACCAGCAACATATCCCCAGCCGTGCGCACGATGAGCTTGATCTCACCCTTATTCTCGATTGCATCCAACGCATTTTCGATCAACGCGGTCCACACCTGGTTCAGTTCCCGGCCATAGGCGCTGACGCAAGGCAGGTTGGGTTCGTAATCGCGGATCACTTCTACCAGGCGCAGGCGGGAAGCGAGCATGGCCAGCGTATTTTCCAGACTCTGAGGGATATCCACTTCCTGAATGGGCATCTGGTCCATGTAGGAGTAATCCTTGATGGCGCGGATCAAATCGAAGATGCGCGCCGTCGAGTCGATCATGGCCTCGGCGATCCTCTCCGTGCGCAGAGAAGAAGTGAACTGGGAAAGCACCACCGCGATCGCGCCCGCGTCCAAATGCTCCGTAAGGGGCTCTAATTGGCCGGGTACTACACCAAACTCAGCTAGCTCCGGAGCGATGTGCCAGGATTCCTGGATTTCATGCTGGTGGAGCCAGCGCACGATTTCGTCTTCGCGACGGGTCTGCTCCGTTTCGGCCGGCTTGCCCTGCCGCTTGGCTTCGGCACGGACCTGCTCTTCCCAGGCCAGGACCTTCTCGGTCTTCTCGGCGTCCAGACAAAGACGCCCCAGATTGAAGCGCTCGTGGCCATAAACGCGCAGCTCCTCCAGAATACCGGCCGCTGAACGCTGCGCCGCTGAAGCGGGATTGTTCAGCTCGTGGGCCAGATTGCCTGCAAGCTTGCCCAACGCGTTCAGTTTTTCTGATTGTTGTTCCATCCGCGTGATTTCACGCACGCGATCCAGAAGAATGCCGACCACCCGTTCGGTAAGCGAGGGTATGGCTTTGAGCATCTCGGGAAAGAGGGAGCGGTCGAATTCCAGGCCCCAGGTGGCGGCAGAGGTGTACCCCAGCCCGCCATAAGCCTTCATGCGGGAGAAGGGCAGCAGGCCGGTAATCTGTCCCGAGCGGCCAATAAAGAGAGCGGCTGGTCCTCCATGCTCCCTGCGCACATAAATCTCACCCTGGAGCAGGATGGTCATCTTGGTGGCCGGGTCGCCTTCGCGGAAGACGACGGCGCCCGATTCCGCAAATACTTCGGTACCTTTGGTTGCCAGCCACTCGTACTCCGACGGTTCCAAGCCGTGGAGCGGGCTCACTTTCTTCAGCGCAGCCACGATCTCGGGAACCCGCGCCGGGTCGTGAGGGGCGCGATACGGAGGTGGAACCGCATTTAATGCAGGGGTTGTGGCTTGGGTCGTCATGGCACCTCGCGGTGTTCTTTTGATGTTAGCCGAATGCGGTGGAGTCTCGCCCTTGAATCCCGTCAGATGGCGGGGACCGCGGGTTAAAAGGGAACTACGGGGGCCGGAAAGGAGAACGGTACGTTGGTTACGTCTGTTGGCGGCGGGACGACGAAGCTCGGACTCTATTCCTCGCCCTGTTGCGATGCCTGGTGCATCTCGGTCTTGCGCATGGGCATGGAGTCGATCAGTTGTTTCAGTTGGTCCACTGACACAGGAGTTCGGCTGTTCAGTTTCTCCCCTCCATCCTTGCCGATCAGGATCACCAGGAACTCAGCTGGCTCGACATTGAAGTGGTGACGCATAGCCGCCAGCTCATCCTCGCTAAGGCTGGCAGTGTGGATCTTGGAGCCCGGAATAGGCTGGTTATGACCCTCCGGAACAATGGGAACATACAGCAGGTCGCGGCTCTTCAGTTCGGTTGCGTGGCCCTTGAGCTGGTTGAACTGCTCCAGCATGTGGGGATCGTCCATCGCAGGAGCGAAGACCAGCAGCGCGCGGTAGCAGCTGCGCATAGCCCTCAGAGTGTTTGGTTGCGCTGGACACCCTGCTGTGGGCTGTGGATTCCGGGTCTGCCCAGTCTGCCCACTCATCGTAGCCAGGGAAAGGCCGGCGAGTACGGAGAAAACGCAAAACCGTAAAACCGGCGACAAGCACATGCTGAGTAGACTCGGAAAAGGCCGTAAGGGGTGCGTGAAAAACTAAAGAGCACGGTCGAAAGGGAAGACAAAACGATATCGGGGAGGGTACAGGCTGGAGCCCATACCCTCTACCTTACATGGCCTTGAAGCTCAGCCATCGATCCTGGCCTGGCTGGCGCTTTAGGCGCCAACCGGTTCAGCCAGGCGTGGTGCGGCGCCGGGGCTGTCGACCGTGACCGTTACCGGATCCAGGAAAGGCATGGCCGCGCGCAGTTTGCTGCCCACTTCTTCGATGGAGTGAGCGGCCTCCTTGCTGCGCATCTGGTCGAATTGCTTACGCCCGGTTTCATTTTCCTTGATCCAGTTGGTGGCAAAGGTCCCGTCCTGAATCTCGGTCAGTATCTTCTTCATCTCCGCCCGCGTGGCATCCGTAACCAGGCGCGGTCCGGCGGTGTAGTCTCCGTACTCGGCCGTGTCGGAAATCGAATAACGCATGTAAGCAAGACCGCCGCGATACATGAGGTCGACAATCAGTTTCAGTTCGTGCAGGCACTCGAAATAGGCTACCTCCGGTTGATAGCCGGCATTCACCAGCGTTTCAAAGCCAGCTTTTACCAACGCGCTGACGCCACCGCAAAGCACGGTCTGCTCGCCGAAGAGGTCGGTTTCGGTTTCTTCGGTGAACGTGGTCTCGATCACGCCGGCGCGGGTGCTGCCGATGGCCTTGGCGTAAGAGAGAGCCAGGGCGTGCGCCTTACCAGAGGCGTCCTGGTGGACAGCGATCAAGGCAGGTACACCGCCGCCTTCGGTAAAGACTTCGCGCACCCGGTGACCCGGGGCCTTGGGGGCCACCATGCTGACGTCGATCTCCTTGGTCGGGACAATGGTGCCGTAGCGAATATTGAAGCCATGAGCGAACATGAGGGTCTTGCCCTTGCCCATATATGGCGCGATGTGTTCGTGGTAGATGGCTGCCTGGGAGGTGTCGGGAGCCAGGATCATGATGACGTCGGCCCACTTGGCGGCATCGGCTACGGAAAGCACTTCCAGGCCGGCTGCCTTGGCCTTCTTGATGGACCGGCTGGTTGCCGGCAATCCGACGCGGACATCGACGCCTGAGTCCTTGAGATTCAGCGAGTGGGCGTGGCCCTGGGATCCGTAGCCAACGATCGCTACTTTCTTGGCTTGAATCAGCGAGAGATCGGCATCCTGGTCGTGATAAGTCTTGGTCATTCCTTTTCCTTTTTGTACAGAGGTAGTTACGTTTTTTGTTGTGGAAGATCACTGTCGCTGGGGAAGCCGTCGGTCTCTTCTTCCTCGGGCAGCTCGTCCACCATGGGCAGGGCTGCCGCACCGTTTTTTGATTCGACATCACCCAGGGCTTCGAGCACGCGGCTGGTATGGTGGCCGCGGCGCATCACCATGCGGCCGGTGCGCGAGATCTCAAGCACGCGATCTTCGTTCTCGTTCAGCACCTGCAGCAGGCCTTCGATCTTGCTCTCGCTGCCGGTGATTTCGATCATGAGCGAACCGGGCGCAAGATCGACTACGCGCGCACGGAAGACATTCACCAGTTCAAAGATATGGGAACGCGTCTTGGGCGTGGTGGCTACCTTGATCAATGCCAATTCGCGGCTGACCGAGGAGAAACGGCCCACATCATCCACCTGGACGACGTTTTCCAGCTTGTAAAGCGACGCCATAATGCGATGGCCGGCGGCCGGAGGAGCATCTGCGACCAGGGTCATGCGCGAGATGCCCGGACGCTCCGAGCCCCCCACGGTGACCGAGGAGATATTGATGTTCAGCCGGCGGAATAACGACGCCACGCGGGTGAGCACACCAGGCTTATCTTCCACGTAGGCGACGAATGTGTGCTGCATACTTGCCTTTCTTAACTATGCGTCCGAAGCGGTTTCCACCAGCGGGTTTCCTGACGGCCGCCGGATCATCTCGTGCAGGGCGGCTCCGGGCACGATCATCGGGTACACCGTGTCTTCCTGCTCCACCAGGAAATTGATCAGGAACGGTCCCTTATGCGTCCGCGCGGCCTCTACCGCGCTCAGCACCTCGGAGCGCGTCTTAACGGCCACAGCCCGGATGCCAAACGCCTCGGCCAGCTTGACGAAATCCGGGGAGAGAATCGGGGAGCACTCATAGTTCTTCTCGTAAAACGTCTCTTGCCACTGGCGAATCATTCCCAGGTAACCATTGTTGATGATGGCGATATTAATATCGAGCTTCTCCTGGGCAATGGTGGCCAGTTCAGGCATCGTCATCTGGAAGCCGCCGTCTCCGGCGATGGCCCAGACTTCCTTGCCCGGGCAGGCGACCTTAGCCCCGATGGCCGCAGGTAACGCGAAACCCATGGTGCCCAGGCCCCCGGAGGTGATCAGAGAGCGCGGCTCCTCATGCTTGTAGTACTGCGCCTCCCACATCTGGTGCTGGCCTACGTCGGTCGCGATCACGGCATCTCCTGAGGTCGCACGCCATAAATCGTTGATTACGTGCGCGGCGTAGAGATGGCCGTTGTCGGGCAGGTTTTTGATATCGAGGACCGCCGCATCGCCTTTCATCCGATTGATGGCGTGGATCCACGCTGCGCCGTCGCGCGGGCCGATCAGCGGTAAAAGCTGGTCTAAAACCTGGGCCAGGTCGCCGATCAACGCCACCTGTACGGGGACGTTCTTGTTGATCTCCGAAGGGTCGATTTCGATATGGATCTTCTTCGCCTTCGTGGCATAGGTCGCGAGCGAGCCGGTGACCCGATCGTCGAAGCGCATACCGCAGGCAATCAGCAAGTCTGCTTCCTGGATGGAGTGGTTGACCCACGACTCTCCGTGCATGCCCATCATGCCCAGGTTCAGTTCGTGGGAGGCGGGAAAGCTGCCCAGTCCGAGCAGGGTACAGGCGACGGGGATCTGGGCCCGCTCGGCCAGCGTGCGCACCTGTTCCATCGCCCCCGAATGGATGATGCCGTGGCCGGCAAGAATCAGCGGCCGCTTTGCGGAACGGATAAGCTCCGCAGCCTCCACGATGCTTTGCTGCGCGACATGGAGCATGGGGTGGGTGCCGAGTTTCTCGGGAGCCGCCGCCGCAAAATCAAACTCCGCGGTAGCCTGCTGCGCATCCTTGGTGATGTCGACCAGAACCGGCCCAGGGCGTCCCGCAGTGGCCACGCGGAAGGCGTCGCGCAGCACCGGAGCTATGTCCTCGGCGCGGGTGACGACATAATTATGCTTGGTCACCGGTAACGTGATGCCGGTAATGTCCACTTCCTGAAAGGCGTCGGTTCCTAGTACTTTGCTCGGTACCTGGCCGGTGATGCAGACCACGGGAATCGAGTCCAGCATGGCGGTGGCAATGCCGGTGACCATGTTGGTGGCGCCGGGCCCGGAGGTGGCAATCGCTACCCCGACACGCCCTGAAGCCCGCGCATAGCCGTCGGCCATGTGCACCGCGCCCTGCTCATGGCGCACCAGGATGTGACGAATAGGAAATTTACGCAAGGCATCGTACGCGGGCAGGATCGCGCCCCCGGGATAGCCGAATACCTCGCGCACTCCTTCCCCTTCGAGTGTTGCCCAGATAATCTCTGCGCCCGTGAGCCGGGTTTTTTGATCGACTTGGCTGCTCATAGTGCTCCTAGGTAGCTCTCCGTATCCGCTGGCCGCGGTGCAAGCCAGAACTCTTTATCGTGTCTCTGTTCGAATTTCTCCAGCGCTCCGCCATGTTTGAGTGACAACCCGATATCGTCCAGACCCAGCAGCAGGCATTCGCGCCGGAAGGGATCGACGGAGAAGGGAAGCGAGAGGCCATGGTCATCGTGCAGCATCTCGTCTTCCAGTGAAACCGTGAGCTGGTAGCGCGGGATGGACGCGGCGCGGGCCATCAGCGTCTGCACTTGTTCCTCTGGCAGCGTGACCAGCAGGAGGCCGTTCTTGCCCGCGTTGGAATGAAAAATATCCGCGAATGAGGACGCGATCACACAGCGAAATCCGTAGTCGTGAGAGCGCCCACGCGGCGTGTTCGCGGGACGATCCGCAGCCGAAGTTTTTGCCCGCAACCAGGATCTCGGCGTCCTGGTAGTGCAGGATGATTGAGGACGAAATCCGGATGCGGCTGCGCCCGCGTCCGGTCCCTCCTGAATGCGCCGCCAATCGAAGAACAGGAACGGCCCATAGCCGGTGCGTTCGATCCGCTTGAGGAACTGCTTGGGGATGATCTGGTCGGTATCGACGTTCTCGCGGTCCAGGTGTGCGACCACCGCCTTATGTTTGCGGAATGGCTTCATGGGAGCGATACCTCATGCGCAGGAACCGGGTTGAACTGCCATTTGCGGACATCGGTAAAGTGTCCGGAGACGGCTGCGGCGGCGGCCATCATGGGGCTCACCAGGTGGGTGCGTCCGCCGCGGCCCTGGCGTCCTTCGAAGTTGCGATTGCTGGTGGAGGCGCAGCGTTCGCCGGGCGCGAGAATGTCGGGATTCATGCCCAGGCACATGGAGCAGCCGGGCTCGCGCCACTCAAAACCGGCGGCGCGAAAGACCTCATCGAGACCCTCTTCTTCGGCCTGCTTCTTCACTTGCTGCGAGCCGGGAACAACCATCGCGCGCACCTGCGGATGAACGTGGTACCCGCTGACCACCTTGGCCGCGGAGCGAAGATCTTCGATGCGGGCGTTGGTGCAGGAGCCGATGAAGACGCGATCGATGGCCAGCTCTTCGATGGCCTTGCCCGGCTCCAGCGCCATGTATTCGAGCGCGCGTTCCCAGGCGCGGCGTTCCGCTGGCGAGTGGCTGGAGGCGGGATCGGGCACGCGATCGGTGACCGGCACCACCATCCCCGGGTTGGTGCCCCAGGTGACGAACGGCGCGAGGTCTTCGGCGTGGAGCACCAGTTCGCGATCGAAGGTGGCGCCCGGATCGGTGGCCAGCGACTGCCATTCAGCCACGGCGCGATCCCAGTCCGCGCCGGTGGGGCTGAACCGCCGTCCTTTCAGGTAGCGGAAGGTGGTCTCGTCGGGAGCGATCATGCCCGCGCGCGCGCCGGCCTCGATGCTCATGTTGCAGAGGGTCATGCGGCCTTCCATGGAGAGCGCGCGAATGGCCGGCCCGGCATACTCGATCACGCAGCCGCTGGCGCCGTCGGTCCCGATGTGGCCGATGATGCCCAGGGCGATATCTTTCGCCGTCACCGCTGGGCCCAAGCTCGCCGTCGACCGTGATGCGGAAGGTCTTGGGCCGCGACTGCTGCAGGCACTGGGTGGCCAGAACGTGCTCCACTTCCGAAGTGCCGATGCCGAATGCCAGCGCGCCGAAGGCGCCATGGGTGCTGGTGTGGCTGTCGCCGCAGACGATGGTCATGCCCGGCTTGGTAAGGCCGAGCTCCGGACCGATCACATGCACGATCCCCTGTTCGGGCGACTGCACATCATAGAGCGGAATACCGAACTCGGCGCAATTGGCGCGCAGGGCATCCATCTGTTTGGCCGCGATCGCGTCTTCGATGATCGAGCCGGTTGGCCGTGGTGGGAACGTTATGGTCCACAGTGGCGACCGCCCGGTCGGGGCGGCGCACGGTTCGTCCTGCCAGGCGAAGCCCTTCAAACGCCTGCGGAGAGGTGACTTCATGCAACAGATGCAGATCGATATAGAGCAGCGCCGGCTCGCCTTCGGGCGCGGCGACCACATGCGATTCCCAAACTTTTTCGAACAGCGTTTTTGCGCTTTGCGACATGCTTGTGTTTCCCATGCTTGCCATCAGTGTGATCGACCATCGATAGCGGTAGCGTCTACTAACGGCGTGCAACGCCTGCCGGCGGTCGATGATTTCGTTTAGGGTCTGGTGCACCAGGCTGCCCATCTCCTGCGTGGTCACATGCTGGCCGGGCTGTTCCGCGCGCAGCAGATCGGCGGTGCGGTAGCCTTGCTCCAGGACCTTGCGCACCGCCAGCTCGACCGCCTGCGCATCCTGTTCCAGATTGGCCGAGTGGCGCAGCACCATGGCTGCGGTAAGGATGGCGCCCAGCGGATTCGCAATACCCTTGCCCGCGATGTCGGGCGCCGAGCCATGCACCGGCTCGTAAAGATTGACCGCGCCGCCAATGGTCGCCGACGGCAGCATGCCCAGCGACCCGGTAATGACCGCGGCCTCATCGCTGAGAATGTCTCCGAAGAGGTTCTCGGTCAGCACCACGTCGAAGTTGCGCGGCGTGTTCATCAGGTGCATGGCGCAGGCATCCACGTACTGGTGCTCCAGCGCGATGCCCGGATATTGCTGGGCGATTTCGATCACCGTGGCGCGCCACAGCTGCGACACTTCGAGCACATTCGCCTTATCGACCGAGGTAACTTTCTTGCGCCGCTGCCCGGCCAGCTGGAAGGCTACGTGGGCCACCCGGGCGACCTCGTCGCGGGTATAGCGCATGGTGTTCCAGGCCGCGCCGCTCTCCCGATTCCAGGCGCGCGGTTCGCCAAAATACAGGCCGCCCAGCAACTCGCGGACAAACAGAATGTCGGCGCCCTCGGTCACTTCCGGGCGCAGCGGAGAGTTGGCGGACAAAGCCTGGTAGGCAAAGGATGGGCGCAGGTTGGCAAACCCGCCCAAGCCCTGGCGAAGCTGCAGCAGCCCGGCTTCAGGCCTGCGATCCGGGGGCAGGGAATTGAATTCGTTGCTGCCCACCGCTCCCAGCAGCACGGCGTCGCTCTCCAGAGCTGCGTCCAGCGTGGCCGGCGGCAAGGGCGTGCCGGCCTGGCGAATGGCATACCCCGCCGATGGGCATCTCGGTGAACTGGAAGTCATAGCCGCCGAACTCCGCAACCGAAACCAGGATGCGCACCGCTTCGCGAGTGACTTCCGGGACCTATGCCGTCTCCGGCGCCCACCAGCACTTTCAATTGCATGGATGAATCCCTCCTGCGCAGGCCCCATCTGCGTGAGGTCCTGCGCGAGCGTTTCAGATCTGGGGGGCAGGAACCAATTCTGGCCGCCGGTGGTGCTCCGGAAGCAGCGAGATCAGATCCTGGTCAAAGATGGCCTTTCGGTGATCCGCCAGCTCATTGAAGCGGTGATAGACGATATCGAGATCAGCGGCATCGAGAGCAAAGCCCAGCTCCTTGAGGCGGTGCGCCAGGGCGCGCCGGCCGGAATGCTTGCCCAGCACCATCCGGTTGTTGGGCACGCCCACCGAAGCAGGGGTCATGATCTCGTAGGTCAACGGGTGCGCCAGCATGCCGTGCTGATGGATGCCGGCCTCGTGAGCGAAGGCATTGCTGCCCACCACGGCTTTGTTCGGCGCGGGGGCAAAACTGATCAGTTCCGCCAGCAACTGGCTGGCGGGATAAAGCTGTTCCAACACCAGTCCGTGGGAGTAGGGAAACTTGTCGCGGCCGCACCAGCATGGCCGCCGCCACTTCTTCCAGCGCCGCATTCCCGGCGCGTTCGCCGATGCCATTGATGGTGCACTCAATCTGCCGTACGCCGGCTTCCACCGCCGCCAGGCTGTTGGCCACCGCCATGCCCAGATCGTTATGGCAATGGGAGGAAAGCGTGATGCCCGCTACCTGCGGAACCCGCTCGCCGCAGCATGCGGAAAATGGCGCCATACTCATTGGGAACGCAGTAGCCCACGGTGTCGGGTAAATTGATCACCGATGCCCCGGCATCGATGGCCACCGCAACCATGCGGCAGAGAAATTCAGGATCCGAGCGGGTCGCGTCTTCGGGGGAGAACTCCACGTCCTCCACATAGGTGCGCGCCAGGCGAACGGACGCGTCGACTTGCTCCAGCGCCTCGGCCCGCTGGATCTTCAGCTTATGCTCCAGGTGAATGTCCGAGCTGGCGAGAAAGATGTGAATGCGCGAGCGGTCTGCGCCTTCCAGCGACCGCGCGGCTGCCTGAATATCTTCGCTGCGGGCGCGGGCCAGGGAGGCGATGCGCGGGCCGCGTACTTCCTGGCAGATGCTGCTGATGGCGGCAAAGTCACCCGGGGAGGCGATGGCAAAGCCGGCCTCGATGATATCGACCCCCAACGCTTCAAGAGCATGGGCCATGCGTAGCTTTTCCGGGGTGGTCATGCTGCAGCCGGGAGACTGTTCGCCGTCACGTAGGGTGGTATCGAAGAAGAAAACCCGGTCCTGGCTGCTCTGCTCGTCTTTGGAGAAAGCTTGGTTCATGGAAGCGCCGCCTTCAACGTCCTGCTCACATCATTCTCCAATAATCCCATGCATAGATCAAATTTATTATACTTCTAAAAAACATAATAATTACTTATACTGATGCAGCAGACTCATGGGATGAGCGATTAAACGTTATGGACATTCATCAGCTGGAGACCTTTCTTGCCGTCGCCGAAGAAAAAGGATTCTCGCGCGCGGCCAACCGGCTGCACCGAACCCAACCCGCCGTCAGCCAGGTGGTTCGCAAGCTTGAGAGCGACCTGGGCGAGGTGCTTTTCGAGCGCAGCGCCCGCGACGGAACCCTTACCCCCGCGGGCGAAGTGTTATGCGACTACGCGCGTCGCATGTTGGCGCTAAGGACGGAAGCTACCAGCGCCATGGAGGAGCTGAAGTCGCTTGATCGCGGCCGGCTGTTGATTGCCGCCAACGAGTTCACCTGTCTTTACCTGCTTCCGGTGCTGGACCGGTTTCGCCGGCTCTGCCCGCAGATCGGGGTGAGCATCCATCGCTCCCTGGCCAGCAAGATCCCGGACGATCTGCTGCAGCGAAGCGTGGAGATCGGGATTTTGTCCTTTCGCCCCGAAGGGGATCTTTTCAAGTCAATCGCTGTTTACACCGACGAGTTGGCTTTTGTGGTCAATCCTGATCATCCCCTGGCGCGAGAGAAGGGGGTAGCGATTGAAGACCTGGGGGCCGAGAGTTTTGTGGCCCACAATGTGCCCTCGCCCGTGCGCAGGCAAGTGGTTGCCGCCTTTCAAAAGCATAAGACGCCACTGAACATGGGTGTGGAGTTGCCCAGCCTGGAGGCAGTCAAGCGCTTCGTGGCCATGGGCAATGGAGTGGCCCTGGTTCCCGGCTTGACGGTTGGCCGTGAGCTGGCCAGCGGGGAACTGGTCCAGGTTCCGGTGGAGGCTCTACGTTTTGAACGTCACCTGCGCCTGGTGCACCGTAAGCGGGCCAACTTGTCGCACGCAGCGGTTGCATTTCTCAAGGTGGTGCGCTCGCTCTCGCTGGAGCGCGGTGCGCCGTACGAGTTTCGCGTGGAACGGACTGGTTAAGCGTGCGCCCTGGGGTACAAGTGTCGCCTCGAATGCTGGGCGCAGGTACAATTGCGAAAGTGGGTCAGGGATTCGACTCCTCAAGGAAAATCGACGAGCCCGAGAGGCGGGTGGAGCCTGCTGGCGGTCGCAGGCGAGAGGTTCAGGAACGAATGAAGAAAACGCTGTTGTTATTTCTGCTTCTGCCATTTATGGCAGTTGCGAGTCATGCCCAGGAAAGTCGCCAGGATATAAGCGTGAGCGTGACCGGGATCTTCCCCCCATTTATTACAGGTAATGATGTGCAACAGACCGGAACCTATGGACTGGGTGGCCTGCTGAGCTACCGGTACATGCTGACCCCGAGAAGCGGCCTCGAACTTAACTATCAGTACGCACAGAATGCGCAAAAGTACTACACCAGCTTCAACAACGTGAGAGTCCACGACCGGATGCAGGAGTTTTCCGGCGCCTACGTCTTGAATGCAAACTTCAAAAACTGGAATCCCTTCCTTGAGGGCGGCCCTGCGGCTTTCATGTTTACTCCGCTCGACGACGCCAGCACCACCCAGATCGACGTAAAGGGGCAGACCATTCTGGGAGCAATGTACGGAGCTGGTGTGGCCTACGAGCTCAGCCCTAGCTGGGACATCCGCGCGTGAGTACCGCGGGCTGCTCATGAAGACGCCCAATTTCGGCCTGAATCCGCAGAAGACCGGCCGTTTCTACAATGTCTACAACCCAACGATCGGTATCGCTTACCACTTCTAGATTTGCTACCGCCGGAAAGAGAACTGCAGATCCCTCGGCTTCGCTCGGGATGACAAAGGGAAGGGCAGTGACTCGCGTGGAAAGCGGTTAATCGGACCGACAGATCTTGTACCGCTGGGGTCAGTTCGAAAGATTTTCCTTTTGTCATCCCGCGCAGGCGACTCGCGGTGGCGAGTGAAGAGAGAAATTACATCGGCAACAAAAGCTTTGGGTGGCCCATTCAAGCCGTACTTTGGCTTGAGTGGGCTAGGATGCCTCCCCCGCCGATTGTCATTAGGCGCGAAGCCGAGGGATCTGCAGCTCTGCTCTTCCCCTAGAAAATCCGGTAGGCAATCCCGGAACTGAAACCATCCGGGCTCAGGGTACTGTTCTGGAAGTTAGTCCAGTGCTGGTATTCGTAGTCCACCGCCCGGATCGTGAAGCGATGGTAGTGAATGTCCAGCCCTCCCCCCGGTACGAGCATCAGGTAGCCGCCGTGGCCGTAACTGAAGGGAAAGTTGAACTGGCCGTTGCCGATCATGAATTTCCCGTAGGGTTCCCAGCGGCCGAAACGCCACCGAAATCGGGGCCCGAGCTCGTAGTTATCTTCGTGCACGTCGTAGACCTGGTTGAAGCGGAGAAACCGCATTTCCCCTTCCAGGCCCAGGTGTCCCCGCAGATTGAAATCCACAAAGCCGCCGATGCCAAACAGTTCGTTGGGGCCGTAGTCGGGGCTGAACGCGGAGACGAAGCCTCCGACCACCAAGTGGGCCCGCCGCGGCCGGCAGCAACTACCTGTGCATGGAGAACCGCACTCATGGAAAGGGAGAGCAGGCTTGCCAGCAGATACCTTTTGATCATGCGCACCACTCAGATATTTCCCCAGATACACATGCAAAAGGCGGGGTAGGTTTAAGTCTACCCCGCCTGTGCCTTAAGTAACGTGGATGAAACCCCCTTGGTAACTGTTTACAAGGGACTTACTGGGGGCTCGGTTGAGTGGCTGAAGCCTGTGCCGGAGCCGCACTCTGCTGCGTGTCGACTGCCGGAGGAGGTGGCGCCGTCTCGGCCGATCCTGCCGCCGGGGTGGGAGCCGCGACGACGGGGGGCGTGTAACGGGTCAGGCGGAAGAAGACCGGAGTCACCTCGAAGGGCATCTTATCCCGCGCGTTCATGATGGGAGGCATCCGTGCATTCAAGCGAATGACCTTGTCATCCCAGGCATCGATCTTCAAATTGCTGCCCAATGGGAGGGCCGCGACTTGATCCAGCTTGTTCATGTCCAGCTTCGGTGCTTTGGGCATCAGGCCATTCAGCCACGGCTCCCCGGTGGGGCGCAGCAGCGAATCACCGATCCTCGGCGTGTTGAGAGCGGTCAGTTGCTTGGACCGCGCATCCAGCTGGTTGAAGAAGAGGCCGGGCTGAGCCAGGTTGGTGGCGTAGACGGAGTGGTTCAGCAGTTCGATGGCCTTCTTGGCAGCCAGTTCGTTGTCAGGATCCGAGTGCGACATGTGAATGCGCTCAAAGGTCGCTTCATCAGGGAAGAGAAGACGATCGTTGAAGGCGTAACGCGTGTCGATGTGGTGGCCCAGTACGATGTGCGCCAACTGGAAGGAGAGCACCGCGGCCAGATCGGCTTCGGTGGGCAGAACGTCGATCAAGCCCTTGCTGAGGATGATGGTATTGCCCACCGCCAGCGATTCCAGCGGAGCGGTAAGCAGTACGCGGCAGCGAATGGCATCGGTGATCTGGATGTTGTTGCCGATGACGATGTTGTTGGCAACCTGCTCCAGGATCTTGTCAAAGTCGCTGGGCGGGGCGAGCAAACCGGCCTGCACCAGGCGATCGAGAACGTTCTCCTCGGCCTGTGAGATCCATTCGCGCTGTGCTGCCAGCGGGCTCAGGTCCTGGCTTCTGTCGCTCTGGTCCTGAACGTCGTCGATCTTGATCGACTCGTTGTCAGACTCGTGGGTGGGCAGCTTCAGGGCATATCCCCAGATGTAGGTCTGGGCCTTGAAGGAGACCGGGTGCTCCGAGCTCTTCTGCGTCTCTTCTACGTAGACGCCGACAGGAAGCCAGAGACCGGGCTGCAGATTTTCGCGCCAGCTGTCGAAGTGGAAGTAGCTGGAGCTGTCGTCGTCCTGGTTGCCACCGGTATAGGTGCCGTTGAAGCGGACGATGTTGCCGGCCTGGTCTTCTACCCAGATACGGCCGGTAAAGCGGCCGCTGCCGGTTCCCGGCTTGGGGTGCACGTCAAACACCAGCGTGCGCACCGCGCCCAGGAAGTCGCGGCGGACATAGCTGAAGTCATAGTGCTGCTGGTCGAACGAAATCGGGTCCAGGAACATCATCTCCATAAAGCCGGCGGAGATGTACTGCATCTTGAACGCCTTGGTCAGGCCGGATACATACTTCATCGAGCCCTTGAACAGACCGTGGCTCGTTGCCTTCGCTGGAATAGGAAGTGTCGGTGATCGACTTGCCGAAGTCGACCCGGCCGAGCAAGTACTGATCCGATTCCGGCACCGCGTACAGAACCTGGTCGGGCCTCATGTTTTGGATATAGGTCTGCACCAGCGGAGAGTGCTTCTGGATCTGCTTGATGGTGACCTTTTCGGCCGCAATCGCTTTCTGCACCAGCGCGCTCTGTTCCGGCGATAGAGGTGAGGGGGGCTGATACTTTGTTTTGGCCTGTGCCGCAGACGCGGTCAGCGTCAGCAGCAGACTGGTAATCCAAACTCGACGCAGGGTCATTTCCTGGCTCCTGTAACCTTTGAACGATTGGTAACTGTTGCTGAATGCATAGAACTGAAATCGGTGGAACTTAGAAACTGCTCTAGAACCGGGGGCAGCCCCTGGCTACGCCAGCTGGAAGGTCACGTGAATCAACGTCGTGTGATCTACCGGATGCCCATCTTTTTCTGCGGGCTTGAACCGGATTTGCTCGGCAACACGCTTTGCCTGCTCATCCAGACCATGCCCCAGCCCGTTCACTACACGCAATACCTCGACCTGGCCAGTAGCCAGAAAACGCACCTGCAAAGTTACCTCGCCCTGGATCCTCAATTGAGCAGCTTCCGGGGTGTATTGCGGATGCGGCTCCGATATGACGACCGGCGGAACGAACGCCGGTTCCGTCGTCTTGATGGCCACCTGGGTCGGCGCTGTGCCCATGACTGAAGCCAGCCGTCGCAACCGTGCCCGTGCCGCCTGGTTTGCCGGTGCCACCGACGACGCCATTGGCAAAGCCGGCCGAAGCCACCTTGCCCATGTCATGGCCGCCGGGAACGCCGTTGGCTACCCCTGCGCCAAAGGAAGTGCCTGAGACCGCGCCCTTACGCGCAGCGCCTGCGCCGGTTGCCGCCCCGGGGGCAGCATTGAAGGATCCCGTTGCAACCAGTTGCGACTGGGTCGAATTCGGATTAGGCTTGGCGCCCATCGGATCGCCGAAACCACCGGCTTTGACGTCCGGCTTCACCTGGTTGTTGGCTACTTCCGTCGGTTTCGGGCTGGAGAACAGTCCCACCTTCGGCTGCGGCGGAGGCGCAACCGCTTTAGGCGGCGCCGGCGGCAGCTTGGGTTGATCCGGTGTATCCAGTTTCACCGGTTTGGGAATCTCCGGCGGGGGCTGGATCTTCGGCACCACAATCTTGGGCGGGTCCAGCTTGACCACTTGCGGCTGCGGAGGAGCGATTACCTTCACTTTGGGGATGATGGGCTTCGGCGGAGGAGGCGGTGTGTTCTGTGCTACGAACACCATGTGCTCGATATACTTTTCCTTCTGCACCTTATGGACTGCAGCCGTCAGCAGTACCACCAACACCATAATGGTAAGGTTGGTGACCATGCTGACCCCAAAGGAGCCCCAACGGCCCTCTGGTTCTGGCAGAAGTCCGAAGTTTTCGCGGATCGGAAGATCTTTCGGCATAATTAAAATTCCCTAAATTCTCTCTAGTCGTAAGGTAATGTGCGAGCCACCAGGGTGTTGATAAAGCAGCGAAAAAACTCGTACATTCAAACAGACGCACACTCGAGATGGATGCTTAAACATTCCCGAGTTCCTGCCGAGGATCCTGCAGGCTGTATCGACTTCCGCCCCGTTCCAAATCTCAGTACCAAAGTACTTGCGGATATGCTCACGATAGACGAGTTTCCACGGGGATGCAGTAACCCAAAGGTGGAGCCGTTGGAAACAGAAGTGTATGGATAAGGCATGAAGAGGGCCATAGCTTGCAACTGCCAGCCTCGATCGAAACCCAAAGCTCGCCAGGACCCCAGTTGGGAGCGCCATGAAGCAACTGGCTCAACGTCGCCCATAAACCACCACCATTTGATTCGCACCGTCGACTTTGTGTTGCCCGTGCGTGACGGCCATGTAGGCTCTCCTCTAAGAGTACAAGAAGGGCATGTGAACTCGTGAAGATTCTAGTGACTGGTGGAGCGGGCTATATTGGCGGAACTGTAACCAGGCTCTTGTTGGAGCGTGGACATTCGGTCGTGGTGTACGACAACCTGTGCCATGCGCAGCGCTCCATGGTGCCCGCCGGCGCCACCTTTGTTGAGGGCGATGTAGCTGACAGCAAACGGCTTGAAGAGATCTTCTCGAGCGATACATTCGCCGGCGTCATGCACTTTGCCGCCCTCATCGAAGCCGGCGACAGCATGCGTAAACCGGAGACTTACTTCCGTAACAACACCGCGGCGACTCTCGGCCTGTTGGAAGCCATGGTGAACAAAAATTTAAAAAAGTTGGTTTTTTCCTCCACGGCGGCCGTTTACGGAGAGCCCGTGAGCACGCCCATTTTGGAAGATGCCGCGCTCGCTCCGACCAATCGCCTATGGGGAATCGAAGCTGCTGGTGGAGCAAATGCTCTCCTGGATCCACCGCATACATGGGCTGCGCTATGCCAGCCTGCGCTACTTCAACGTAGCGGGTGCGGTTCCAGGCCGCGGCGAGGCTCATGAGCCGGAGTCCCACCTCATTCCGCTCATTCTCGATGTAGCGCTGGGCCGCCGCCAGAACATCAAGATTTTTGGCCAGGACTATCCCACCCCGGACGGGACATGCATCCGCGACTACATTCATGTGCAGGACCTGGCGGAGGCGCATCTGTTGGCGTTTGCAGGCGCTCGACGCGCGCCCCGCATGATCTACAACCTGGGCAATGGCGTAGGCTTTTCCGTGCGTGAAGTAGTGGAGTCTGCTCGCCGGGTCACTGGGCACGCTATTCCCGTCGAAGAGCTGCCACGCCGCCCGGGAGATCCCGCGGTGTTGATCGCCGGCTCGGCAAAAATCGAAAGCCGAACTCGGCTGGAAGCCGAAGTACCTGCAACTCGACGACATCGTGCGCAGCGCCTGGGAGTGGCATCAGCAGCGCTACCAACGTGAACCCGCTTGAACGATGCCCATTTCGTAACCGTCATAGAGCCATAATGGCGCGGTGAGAGGAACAGAAGCAATGGAAGTCCAGCACAACTTCGCAGCAACCCAATTTGGATTCGATCCTGCGCGAGAACAGAGTCTTTCCCCCGCCGGCCGAATTTGCCGCGCAAGCCCACGTAAAGAGTCTTGAGGAATACGAGGCGCTTTATCGCCGCTCTATTAAGGATCCGGAAAGTTTCTGGGCGGAGGTTGCCGCTGAGCTGCACTGGTTTGCTCCCTGGACCAGCGTCCTCGAATGGAAGCCTCCCTGGGCCAAGTGGTTTGTGGGCGGCAAAATCAACCTCTGCTACAACTGCGTCGATCGTCACGCCCTGGGCAGCAGCAAGGACAAGGTTGCCATTCTGTGGGAAGGCGAGCCGGGCGAGATCCGCAAGCTTACCTACGGCGACTTCTATCTCGAGGTGCAGAAATTCGCCAATGTGCTCAAAGGCCTGGGAGTCCGCAAGGGCGACCGGGTCGCGGTGTACATGGGCATGACGCCGGAGTTGGCCATTGCTCTGCTGGCCTGCGCGCGCATTGGCGCCGTGCACTCCGTCATCTTCGGCGGTTTCGCCGCCAATGCCCTGGTGGACCGCATCAACGACGCCTCGTGTGTTGCCGTATTACCCAGGATGGATCGTACCGCCGCGGGACAGGAAGTGCGGCTAAAGGCGATCGTCGACGAGGCCCTGGTCAATTGCCCGACGGTGAAGAATGTGGTGGTTTATCGCCGCACCGGCTCGCCGGTGAACATGAAGGAAGGCCGCGATCAGTGGTGGCAGGATCTGGCAGACAAAGCGCCGGCCGAGTGCCCGGCCGAGCCGCTCGATGCGGAAGATCCGCTTTACATCCTCTACACCTCGGGGACGACGGGAAAGCCAAAGGGACTGGTGCACACCACCGGCGGCTATTCCGTGCAAACCTACCTCACCAGCAAGCTGATCTTCGATCTCAAGCCGGACGATGTCTACTGGTGCACGGCCGATGTGGGCTGGGTCACGGGCCACTCCTACGTGGTCTATGGCATTCTGCAGAACGGTGTGACCACGGTCATGTATGAAGGCGCGCCGAATTATCCCGAGGCGGATCGTTTATGGAAGATCGTCGATGACCACAAAGTCACCGTCTTCTACACCGCTCCGACGGCCATCCGCGCCTGCATCAAGTGGGGCGATCAGTATCCGCTGCGGCACTCGCTTGCCAGCCTGCGCCTGCTGGGCACGGTGGGTGAGCCGATCAATCCCGAGGCCTGGATCTGGTATCGCGAGATGATCGGCAAGGGACGGTGTCCTATCGTCGACACCTGGTGGCAGACGGAAACCGGAGCCATCATGCTGGCGCCGCTGCCCGGCGCGGTTCCCACCAAGCCGGGTTCGGCCACGCGTCCGTTTCTCGGCATCGAGCCGGCGGTCGTCAACCGCGAGGGCGAAACCGTGCCTCCGGGCAGCGGCGGATTGCTGGTGATCCGCAAGCCGTGGCCATCTATGGCGCGCACCATCTTCAACGATCCCGATCGCTATGCCCAGACGTACTGGTCGGAAATTCCTGGCTGCTACTTTACCGGCGACGGCGCGCGCGTGGACCAGGATGGCGATTACTGGTTGATGGGGCGGGTGGACGACGTCATCAACGTGAGCGGTCACCGGCTGGGAACCATGGAAGTGGAGTCTGCCCTGGTGGCGCATCCCAAGGTAGCGGAGGCCGCTGTCGTCGGGCGTCCGCACGAATTGAAAGGGCAGGCGATCGCGGCCTTCGTTTCTCTCGAAAGCAGCCACCACCCTTCGCCGCAACTCAAGGAGGAGCTGCGCGAATGGGTGGCTAAAGAAATTGGCTCGCTGGCGCGCCCGGATGACATCCGCTTTACCCAGGCTTTGCCCAAGACGCGCAGCGGCAAAATCATGCGCCGCTTGCTGCGCGAGCTGGCCACCAGCGGCGAAATCAAGGGCGACACCACCACCCTCGAAGACTTCACCGTCATCGCGCAATTGCGCGGATCAGAGGAATGAAGTGCAAACTCCTCTATTGGTCTGCAGAACGGCTTGCTGGTTTAAGAGAGCGTCTCGCTCCGGGCTGAGCTTCGGTCGCTGCTTCGGTTTCTGCTTTGGTCTCCGCTTCGGGTTCAGCATCGGGCTTGGGGACATACTGTTCTACCGTGAAGTAGAACGTGCTGCCGCTGCCCGGATTGTTCTTCGCCCAGATCGTGCCCCCATGCTGATTAATAATGCCGCGGCATAGCGCCAGACCCAGGCCGGTCCCGCCTTGCAAGCGCGAATCCGAGGCGTCCGCCTGCTGGAAGCGATCGAAAATCAAATCCAGCTTCTCCTCTGGAATCCCTGGACCCTGATCCTGGACCTCAAAGGTGACTTCCTTCTCGCTGCTCGCCCGCGCGGCCAGACGAATCTCGCCGCCCTTCTCGGAAAACTTGATCGCATTGCGGATCAGGTTGCCCAGCACCTGCAGGATGCGATCGCCATCTACCCACACATCGACCGGCTGCGCATCGATGCGGAAAGTAAGCCCGGCGCGGGCGGCGCTGGATCGCTCCGGATCCATCGCCCGCCGCAACAGGTCAATAGCATTCCATTCGCTCTTGTGCAGAGGCAGAGTTCCGCTGCCAATGCGCTCGAAGTCGACAATGTCATTGACCAGGCGAACCAGCCGGTCGCAGTTGGCCAGCGCGATATCGAGCATTTGCGGAATCTTCTCCGGACGCTTTTCCAGTGCGCCGCTGGCAATCAGGCCCAGGGCAGCTCGCAGCGAGGTGAGCGGCGTGCGCAGTTCGTGGCTGACGGTGGCGATAAATTCGTCCTTCATCCGGTCCAGCCGCCGCCGTTCCGTAACATCCGTGAAGGCGACAACAATGCCGTCCACGCGGCCGTTTTCCACCAGCGGGCAGGCAACATATTCCACCGGCAACGACTGTCCATCCTTGCGCCAGAAGACATCGTCATCGACATGCAACGGGCGTCTCCCGCTTGACGCTGCCGAAGATGGGGCACTCCTCCGCCGGGTACGGCGAGCCGTCTGCATGCGAATGATGGACCAGCGCATGCATGTTTTGCCCCAGCAGCTCTTGCGGCGGAGTAGCCCAGCATCTCGGCTCCGCTGCGATTGATGAAGGTGAGGCGGCCCTCCATGATCCATGCCCCAGATGCCGTCACCGACCGAATCCAGAATCGATTGACGCTGGCGTGTCAGTGCATTGAGCTCCTCTTCGGCCTGCGTCTGCTCGGTAATGTCGATGCCGTGGCTGAGCACAAAGGGATCCACGCCCGGCAGCTGCAACAGCTTGTTGCGATAGGCGACGATGCAGAGCTGCCCGGCTTTTCCGCGCAGATAGAAACGTCCCTGGTGATCCTGATCCGGCTCTTGCTTCAGCGCCGCAAAGTACGCGTCGTAATCGGCCAGATGATCGGGGTCGATGTAGTTGCGCAGCGGGGTGCCGATCAATTCCTCCGGCTCATAGCCGAGGGCGGCGGCGGCGTGCGAGTTGATGGAGAGCAGTACGCCTTCCAGATCGTGGGTGCAAATGAAGCCCAGGCTGCTTTCCACCAACTGCCGGTAGCGCAATTCGCTGGTGCGCAGAGCAGTTTCCGCTTCTCGTTGCTCGGTCACGTCCACGCCGGTCATGATCACGAAGCCCACTTCTTCCTGGGCATTGGTCAGCGAGGTAGCGGTCCAGGCAATGCGCCGCATCCGTCCTGACTTGGTGTGCCAGTCGATCTCATAGGATTGGTTCGCGTTGCCGGCGCGCACCTGCTCGAAGATGCGGATGGCGGTCTCGCGTTCTCCTGGCGGAAACAGCTCTTCGGGAAAGGAGCGGCCGGCCAGGTCGGCAAAGCTGTAGCCGGAGATCGTTTCGCAGGCGCGATTGAAGCGCACGATACGGCCCGCGGTATCAAACACCAGCACCAGCGCGCTGATGGTGTTGAGCACCGCGGCAACAAAATTTCGTTCTACCGTAAGCGCTTGCTCGGAACGCTGGCGCGAGCGGACAACATTCTCCTGCGTATGGCCGGTGGCGTAGAGCTCGAGGCGGGTGACGATCTGGCGGGCGAGAACCTGCAGGCTCTCCAGGTGGCTGCGGCTGAATGCGTGGGGCTCGCTGCGAGCAAACAGCGAGCGTGCCCAGAATAGTGCCGGAGGAAGAGAAGAGAGGAGCGGCCGCGTAGGAACGGCATTGGATGCCATTGTCGAGCACAATGCCCGACGGCGCCGAAGCGGTGGTCCGCCAGGCCGCATCGCTGATGAGCAGTGGCTTGCCTTCGAGCAGCAGAAACTGGCAGGGCGATCCGTTGCGGCGTATCTGGCGGCCGCTAAAACCAATGGTGGATTTGAACCAGACGCGCGACCAATCAAGAAAGCCGATGAACGCATACGGTGCATTGCAGATCGAAGCCGCCATGCGCGCGATCTCATCGAAAGCGGGGTCGGGAAGCGTATCGAGAATGTCGTATTGCAGCAGAGACTTGAGCCGCTCAGTCTCGTCATGCTGCACCGTCGTGGAACTTGAAAGCATCGGAGTTCTCTGCATCCTTTGATCACCGGTTCACTACGATGATCACCGCACAACAATCAAATCAACTGACTACCGGGGGCAGATGGAATGCGAACGGAAAAGCGTTCCGGCATCCAACGGGGGCTATGCAATCGCCTTGGGGGTGAGCGACAAGACTGGGTACATCCTAACCTGAGAGCGGTCTTCCTGTATGCGAGAAGGCGGCAACAATCTCCCGGAGTTGCAGGTAGCAGGTTACCGACGTTCGCTTGCTCCCCCAACTTGGCTCTTCATAACATAGAAAGTAACGATCACCGGTAACAACGCGTCACCAAGTACAGCAAACCAGCTCACATCGGGAGCGTTGCATCGTTGCTGTACACTGCAGCCAGTGGACATGGTGCGACTGCGAATAGAGCAAGCCTGGTGATACACCCGCAGACATGCAGTCGCAGCGGCAGGTATGGCTCTCTACTGCTGCGGGCTTATTGGCCACCCTGAGCCAGGCTGCGAGCGCACATCTGCCGTGCCCTTGCGGCTCGCCGGGCTGATTCTGCTGGGTTGGGCGCCTGGCGGCAGCGTTCGTTGACCGTCTGGATCTTCTGGGCCATGATCGCCGGCGGCGAATTGGGAGCGGATGCTCCGGCCTTCGCCGTCAGCCTGCGTGTATTCAGCGACATCTTCCTGCGCCTGATCAAGACCATCGTTGCCCCGTTGATTCTGGGTACTCTGATCACCGGCATCGCCGCCCATGGACAGATGCGCAGCCTGGGACGGATGGGATTGAAGGCCCTGGTCTATTTTGAGGTGCTTACCACCATCGCCATGCTGGTTGGCCTGGCGGCCATCAACATCACGCACGCGGGCGTGGGCTTAGCATGTCCCGCAGCAGCGCGCTGCGCAATCGTCCCGCAGCCTGCCCAGGCGGCTCCGCTGCGCTGGGATGAAGTGCTGCTCCACACCTTTCCCGAAAACATCGCCAAGTCGGTGGCGGACAACCAGATTTTCCAGGTCGCGGTCTTCGCCATCCTCTTTGGCGTGGCCATGGGCCGGCTGAGCGCGGAGAATCGTGCACCCTTGCTGCGGGTGATCGAATCGCTCACCGAAACCATGTTTGCTTTCACCAACGTCGTGATGTATTACGCTCCCGTCGGCGTGGGCGCGGCGATGGCATACACGGTGGGGCAAATGGGACCGGGCGTGCTGCTTCACCTCGGCCGCCTTCTGCTTACGTTGTATGCCGCGTTGCTCGCCTTTGGCCTGCTCGGTTTGCTGCCCGTCGCGCTGCATTGCCGGCGTGCCCATCCGCAGATTTTTGCGTGCGGTGGCCGAGCCGGCCACCATCGCCTTTGCCACCAGCACTTCAGAAGCAGCGCTGCCCCGGGCCATGGAAGCCATGGAAGCCCTGGGCGTGCCGCGCAGGATCGTCGCCTTTGTCATCCCCGCGGGCTACAGCTTCAATCTGGATGGTTCGACGCTCTATCTGGCGCTGGCGTCGGTCTTTGTCGCCCAGGCCGCCGGCGTGACCATGGGCTGGAAGCAGCAGATCTTCATGGTGGGCACGCTCATGCTCACCAGCAAAGGCGTGGCCGGCGTGCCCCGCGCCACGCTGATCGTGCTGCTGGCGACCGTGGCCATGTTCCACTTGCCCGAAGAGCCGATCTTTGTCATCCTGGGCATCGATGCACTCATGGATATGGCGCGCACCAGCGTCAACGTGGTGGGCAATTGCCTGGCGTCGGTGGTGGTGGCGCGATGGGAAGGCGAGTTTGGCTCCGAGGCGCCGGCTGTCGAGACCATGGACGCCCTGCCGGCGCAGACGCATGAGCACGGGAAGTGCATAGGATGCAAACACCCGGCGCAAAGATAATGTCGGGGCGCTCGGGCAAGCTTGCTATACTACGTGTTAGAGTCAGAAGCAGCTTCAGGCGCACCAGCAGGCCCCACCCGGGGTCTTTTTTGATGGGGCGACGCATGAAGCGCAAGCGGTAAGGGCGTACACGAGACACCATGGGGAAACTACTCGATACGATTCACTCGCCCGCGGACATCAAGAGCTTTACCGTGCCGGAACTGGAGGCACTGGCTCAGGAAATACGCGAGCAGCTGATCCTCGTACTTTCGAAGACCGGTGGCCACCTGGGGCCGAACCTCGGCGTCGTCGAGCTGACGCTGGCCATGCATTACGTCTTCAACACTCCTTCTGACCGGTTTGTCTTTGACGTAAGCCACCAGGCCTACATTCATAAGTTGCTTACCGGCCGCCGCAGCCGTTTCAGCACCATGCGCCAGCCGGGCGGCCTGAATGGCTTTGCCCTGCGCACGGAAAGCGATCACGATTGCTACGGCGCCGGCCACGCCGGTACCGCGCTCTCCGCTGCCCTGGGCATGGCGGTAGCGCGCGATCTGGCCGGGACCAAAGAGAACGTGATTGCCTTCGCCGGGGATGCGGCGTTCACCAACGGCATAAGTTTTGAGGCGCTCAACAATATCGCCCAGCAAACCAAGCGCCTGATCGTGGTGTTGAACGACAACGAATGGTCGATCGACCGCAATGTGGGCGCGATCGCCAACTACCTGCACAAGATCGTCACCAACGAGCGCTACACCAATCTGCACGATTCCGCGGCCCGCCTGCTGGAAAAGCTGGGCGGCAAGACTGCCCGGCAGATGGTGCGCAAGGCGGAAGAAGCCGCCAAGGGCATGCTGTGGCCCTCCATGCTCTTTGAGGAGTTTGGGCTCACCTATTACGGCCCGCTCGATGGCCATAACATTGGTCTGCTGATCGAAACCTTTCAGTTCCTCAAGACCCAGGAGCGCCCTGTCCTGCTGCACGCCATTACGCAGAAGGGCCGCGGCTTTCAGCCGGCGCTCGACAAGCAGAAGAAATTTCACGGCCTCGGCCCCTACGACCCGGATACCGGCGAGACCACGCCGGCCGGTCAACGCACCTATTCCGAAGTCTTTGCCGAAACCCTGGTCAAGCTGGCCGACGAGGACCCCAAAGTAGTGGCCATCACCGCGGCCATGCCCAACGGAACAGCGCTCGACCTCTTCCGCCCCCATCATCCGCGCCGGTATTTCGATGTGGGCATCGCCGAGGAGCACGGCGTCATCTTCGCCGCCGGCCTGGCCACCATGGGCTTCCGTCCCTTCTGCGCCATCTACTCCACTTTCCTGCAGCGCGCCTTCGATCCCATCGTGCACGACGTTTGCCTGCAGAACCTGCCGGTGGTCTTCTGTATGGATCGCGGTGGGCTTTCCGGCGATGACGGCCCGACCCATCACGGTCTTTTTGACATCAGCTATCTGCGCGGTATTCCCAACATCATCCACATGGTTCCCAAAGACGAGGATGAGCTGGCGGACATGATGTACACGGCGTTATTGCAGCCGGGGCCGACCGCGGTGCGCTATCCGCGTGGGACGGGACCGGGCGCCACGGTCAAGGCGCATCCGGTGGCCTTGCCGATTGGCAAGGCGGAAATTATCAGCGACGGCGATGAGGTGGCAATTTTCGGCCTGGGAGCGCTGTTGCCGATGGCGCAGCAACTCGCCGCGGAGCTCAGGCAGCAGGGCGTTTCCGCTGCCGTGATCAATCCCCGCTTCGTCAAGCCGCTGGATCGCGACTTGATCGCTGAGTACGCTCGCCGCGTCGGCGTGATCGTCACCCTGGAAGATCACGTTCTGATGGGCGGATTTGGCAGCGCCGTTCTCGAAGCGCTGAGCGAAATGCAGATTGGAAGTGCCGGTGGTCCGCATCGGCTGGCCCGACCGTTTTATCGAGCACGGCAAAGTCGACCAACTGCGCGCCAAGTACGGCATCAGTGTCGAAGCCGCCATGGAAAAGCTGGCGCCCTATCTGCAGCAACGGACCCGCAAGCGCCTCGTCGCCCGCTAAATTCGAAGGACGGGCCCTTGCCCCCGTCCTTTGTGAAAGAACCGAACTCCACTTTTCCTACTTCTCTGAAGGCCGCGCCAGAAGCACCGGCAGCATTCTCTGCCGATAAGCAAACAACGCCCGTATCTGCCTCTTCATCGCCAGCGCGTTCGCCAGTTCGCCGAGCAGGCCGAAAGGCAATTCATACTCCACGGCGTCGGTAACCACGGTGCCTGCAATCCCTTCGCGAGTTTCTTCCCGGGTGCGATGGCAATGGCGAAAGTATTTGAAAGGCCCCCGTCGTTGCTCGTCGCAAAAGAACTCATTCCAGCGGAATTCCGCAATGTACGCGTCCCACTCCAGGCGAAATGGAAAGAAGGGAATCGGCCGAAAACTGATGGTGATCCGTGAGCCCTCGCCGGCAGCAAAGCTGGTTGTGGTGGAAAGGACAGGCGGCGGGACATATTGTGCTCCTTCCACCCGGGCGTGTTGCCAACGGGGCATCAGCGGCGGCAGATTTGCCGGGTCGGCAAAGAAGGCAAACACCCGCTCCCTGGGATAGGGAAGCCACTGCTCGGTCTGGAAGTTGTGCCGCATGGCCTAAGCATAAGAGAAAAAGAGAAAAGCAGGCGCCGGTTGAGCGCCTGCTTTCGAGAACCAAGGGAACAAGACAGCAACTTTAGTTGGGCATCAGCACGGTATCAATCACGTGGATCATGCCATTCGATTGAAATACGTTGGCGATCGTAACCGTCGCTGTTCCACCCTTCTCGTCGGTGAGAACGAGCTTGCCGCCCTGCATCATCGCGGTCAGGGTACCGCCCTCGACCGTGGTCAACGTTGCCTTACCGCCGCCCGCCTTGATTTGCTTGGCGATATCCTTCGCGGTGAGCTTACCGGCCACTACGTGGTAGGTGAGGATCTTCTTCAGTTGAGCGAGATTTTCCGGCTTTAGCAGGGTATCCACGGTCCCGGCAGGAAGCTTGTCGAAAGCTTCGTTGGTGGGTGCGAACACCGTGAACGGTCCGGGGCCCTCCAGAGTGTCGACCAGGCCGGCGGCCTTTACCGCGGCGACCAGTGTGGTGTGATCTTTGGAGTTGACGGCGTTTTCAACAATATTCTTGGTGGGATACATCGCTGCACCACCGACCATGGGATCCTTTTGGCGGACGCGTGGAGCGCGGAAAATCCAAACATCAGGGCTACGGCAACTGCGAGCACACTTCTCTTGTTCATGGGTATTTCCTTTCACTGAATATTGCGTTTTGTTTCACTGGTAGTACGGCCCGGAGTGGGCAACGGATTTCCATCAAGCGGATGCGCGTGCTGAGCCCGCAGCCGCAGCGTCGTCCTGGTACGAGTCGAAAGGCCTCAATACGGAATGCTTTTCAGTTCCTGATTCCCGGGTAGGCCGACAAGCCACGTTGCCACTGGGCGTGCTCGAAAGGGCGAACTAACAGAATCAGCCCCGTGTCCAGGGTGTATCATCGGCTTGAATGCAGGGTTGATTAATACGGCGCTTTGACAACGCATTCCCATCCAAACCGCAATCGCTGGCTCATCGCAATTGGCGTTTTGAAGCTTCTGAAGGCGGTGCTCTTCGTCTCCATGGGTTTCGGCGTCATTAATTTATTGCACAAAGATATTGCCGACGTCCTGTTGCGGGCCACGACCGCGCTCCGCTTCGACCCCGAGAATCGCTTCGTCAATATGCTGCTGGAGAAGTCGGCCTTACTCAACCCTCACCGGCTCAAAGAGATCAGCTTCGCCATTTTTCTCTATGCGGCTCTGGACATCATCGAAGGCACCGGGTTGGTGCTGGAAAAGGTATGGGCGGAGTACTTCACCCTGATCCTGACCGGATCGTTCCTCCCCTGGGAGTTTTACGAAATCATCCGCCACGTCACGCCGCTCAAGATAGTGCTGACCATCCTCAATCTGCTCGTCTTTGTCTATTTGGCCATTGTGGTCAACGAAAAGGTGCGCGCCCGCCAGCAGACGGTCGGGACCCGCGCTGATTAAGAAGGACTTCCCCGAGGACTACAACTTAAGTACCGTACCGCTTGCCTGACTTCTGCCTTCTTGACAAGTACATCCGGCGCAACCTGAATCAACGAAGGCAACACGACCGGTTGTAGGTAAGTTTGGTGATTACCAGACAGGTTGTATTTTTTGCAACCAACCCGCGAAACCCCCTCTTTCTGAAGGATTTGCTGGAATTTCCCCTTTGACAGCCCCCTCAGCTGGTCTAAGATGTGGACAAAAGTGGTCCAAAGTGGAAGCAAAGAAACGATTCTGACCAAAGATTACTGATTTCGTCACCGCTCGAGGCAAAAAGCGATGAGAACAGGGAATCCGGCCTCCAGGGAAGTGTCAATCCCGAGCACCCGGGGGCAAATGCAAGTGAGCGGTAGGGAAGAGAAGGCAACTGGATGTTTCGTGGCAATCACCCAACGCGCGTGGACGAAAAAGGCCGGCTCAAGCTGCCGGCTGAGTTCAAGCGCCTGGTCGACGAGCGTTACGGAACGCAGTTTTACATCACCAGCAAAGATGGACGGCGGGCCGAGATTTACCCCTTGTCGGAGTGGCAAAAAATTGAGGAGAAGGTGGCGCAGATACCCAGCATGAATCCGGCCAGAAAGAAGTTCCTGGACCGGGTCAATTACTACGGACAGATGGCAGAAATGGATGCGCAAGGCCGGGTCCTGCTTCCCCAGATCCTGCGGGAAACGGCAAAGCTGGCAGGAGATGCAGTGGTTTTTGGGCAACAGACGTACCTCGAAGTGGCCAACCACGACGAGTTCAAGCAGGCCATGGAAACCGATCCATTGACTGCCGAAGACCAGCAGGCATTAGCAAGTTTTGGGCTCTAATTTAGACCCCCCAGGGGGAGCACATGGTACCGAGTAGCGAGCGGCATGTGCCGGTTCTTTTACAAGATGCGATCCGATATCTGAATGTGCGGACGGGCGGAACGTATGTGGATGCCACTTTGGGGTTTGCAGGGCACGCCACCGCCGTTGTCCGGGAATTAGGCGGTGAGGGCCGGTTCATCGGCTTCGACCGCGATCCTGATGCGCTGGAATTGGCGCAGGGAAAATTCCAGGCGCTGAGCGAAGAGCTGGGCGAGCGGATGCCGAAATGGGAGCTTCACGGCGAACCATTCTCGGCTATGAGCCGCTTCATTGCCGAAGGCAGCCTGGATGGGTTGCTGGCTGACTTTGGGGTCAGCTCAATGCAGCTGGACACAGCGCACAGAGGTTTTAGTTTTCAGGCGGACGGGCCACTCGACATGCGGATGGATCCGCGGAGGGGCGCGACTGCCGAACAAGTGGTAAACCAGGCCGACGAAAAAGTTCTCGCCGACCTGATTTACGAATTCGGAGAGGAAAGGAGATCGCGGAGATTTGCCAGAGCCATTGTCAGGGCGCGGCCGATCAAGACCACGGCACAACTGGCCAAAGTCTTATCGGCTGCCGCCCCGGCGATGAAATCTGAGCGAGGCCGCCATCAAATCCATCCCGCGACCAGGATCTTTCAGGCGCTCCGAATTTATGTCAATGCTGAGCTGGACGAGATACAGGCGCTGTTGCAAGCGGCGCCGAGGCTGCTAAAGCCCGGGGGAAGGCTGGTGGTGATCAGCTTTCACTCCCTCGAAGACCGGCTGGCAAAAGATGCCCTGCGCGAAGGCGCGCGGCAAGAGATTTTTGAAGTGCTTACACGCAAGCCGGTGACGGCGAGCGAAGAGGAGACGGATCGCAATCCACGCGCACGCAGCGCCAAGCTGCGGGCAGCGGAAAGAACCGAAAAGCGGATGGAGCAAAGTACGTAAGGGTAAGCAGCAAGGGTTATCAAGAACACCAGGGACTAAGGCGGACGGAAAAATGGCGACACAGGCAATCGCAGCATACGACCTCAAGTACGGATCGAGAAGGAACAGTGAGCAGGTGGCGGAGCGGAACCTTTATCTCTTCGCGGCGCAGCAACGCGCCCGGCGAGGCCCCACTCCAGAGGTCTTTTGCTGTAAGCGGCTCGACAACTCTCGCCTGGTGAAGGCGGCCGATCCAGTACGTGTGCGCGAGATGCGTATCTTCACCGCGGCCATGACCGTCCTGTTTGTCTGCATCATGTTTTACGGCCTGCAGCACTTCAGCGCCATTGAGTATGGATATCGGGTAGAGGCTGAGAAGCAGCAGCGCAACTTGCTGGAGGAACAGAACCGCGAGCTGCGTCTTACTGAAGCGCAACTCTGCGATCCGCACCGCATCGATCGTATGGCCCGCAAGCTGGGGCTGGATGCGCCGCGGCCTGGCCAGGTAGTTCGCGGAGACAGCACCTTTGATACCAATGCGCCTGTCATTGCAGAAGCATCGCCGCTGCCCCATTTGCGCTAGTTCCGGAATTCGGTCCCGGCAACGAGGGATCGTACTTCTGAATTCTTTGGATAGGACAAAGTTTTGCAGCAATGGCAGGTCTGGGTGAAGCAGTTCTCGTTTTTCCGCCAACCAACTCGCACTAAGCCAGCCTCGGGGCAGCGGGCGGGTGCTTCGCCTGCTGGTCCTGTACAAGCGGGAACCATTCATCGCCGGCTTGGCTTATTGCATATATCCCTCTTCTTTGTCTGCTGGGTCGCCTTGATCTGTGGACGCCTGGTATGGCTGCAGGTAATCCATTACAAGGATTTTGTGGACCGCGCTGCCCGGCAGCAGCAGCGCACCTTTGAGGTCGCGCCGCGCCGCGGAATTCTCTACGACCGTAATTTGCATGAGCTGGCCATGACCGTGCTGGCCGATTCGGTTTACGCCGTGCCCTCGGAGATCGCGGAGCGAGGCGACAAAGATGGGGACGCCAAGCGTTTGGCGGTTGCCAATGCCTTGGCCAAAGTGGTTCACACCGACCCCACGGACCGTTTCACCACTGCGCATCAGATTGCCGCTCGTCTGAACGCCTCGAGAAACTTCGCCTGGATCGCACGCAAGCTCGAGCCCGCGGAGATCGCTCGGGTGAAAGCACTCAATCTCAAGGGAGTGTATTTCCAGAAAGAGTTCAAGCGCTTCTACCCCAACAGTCAACTCGCCGCCCAGGTGCTGGGGTACGTCGGCACGGATGACAATGGTTTGGGGGGAATGGAGCGCAAGTTCGATCGCGACCTGCATGGTGTTCCCGGCCGCAAGCTCACCGCGCTCGATGCCCGCCGCCACGTGCTGGATAGCGAGGAACATGAGCCCGACCCGGGACAAAGCCTGGTGCTTACCATCGATGAGAATATTCAATTCATGGCTGAGCGCGCGTTGGACTCTGCGCTCGAGCGCACCCATGCCCTGAACGGAACGGTCGTGGTTCAGGACCCGTATACCGGGCAGATTCTTGCGTTGGCCATCCGCCCCACATTCAACCCCAACGACTTTCGTCACGCGACCACCAGCTTGCTCAAGAATCACGCGGTGAGCGATGTCTATGAGCCAGGCTCAACCTTCAAGCTGGTGACCTACTCCGCAGCGTTGGAACAGAAGGTGACCAATCCGGATCAGTTGATCGATTGCCAGGGTGGCAAGATGGAGCTGGCGGGAAGAATCATCCACGACAGCCATCCCAACGGTGTGCTCACCGTCTCCAAGGCCCTGGCGGAGTCGAGCGATGTGGCGGCGGTTAAGTTGGCCCTGCGCATGGGTCCGGAAAAGTTCACTCAATATATTCACGACTACGGTTTTGGGTCGCGCTCCGATATTGAGTTGCCGGCCGAGACGCGCGGCTTGCTCGCGCCCATCCGGCGCTGGTCAGGGTCGAGCATCGGTTCGATTGCCATGGGGCAGGAGGTCGCGGTTACGCCTATCCAATTGGTCACCATGGTATCGACCATCGCCAACGGCGGGGTCTACCTGCCTCCGCACATCCTGATGCAGGAAACCGGCAAGTCTGCGGATAAGCTGCATCCAGCCGCCTTCCATCCTCAGAGAGAACTTCCCGATTCGTTGCCTGACGGTGCCCATCGTGTGATATCCACCATGACCGCCGCGCAGATGCGCAAGATGATGGAGGGCGTGGTGTTGTTTGGCACCGCCAAGAACGTGGCCGGACTGAATGGCTACTCTTCGGGAGGCAAGACGGGTACCGCGCAGAAAATCGATGTGCTGACCCACCGCTATTCCAAGACGAAATACATTGCCTCGTTTGTCGGCATAGCGCCCGTGAACAGCCCGGCGATCAGCGTTGCGGTCATTATCGACTCACCTGAGGGCAATCACTTTGGCAACTTGAACGCTGGGCCGGTCTTCCGCGAAGTAGCCCAGGAAGTCCTTGAATACCTGGGTGTGCCTCACGATACCAAGCTTACTGAGCCGAAAGATCTGGCCAAGACACAAGCGGCCCCGGAGATGGAGGAAGCTCCGTCAGATCACCCTGGGGATCTCGATGCGCTGTTTGCCGAAGTCAACAATCTACCCGCGGATGATCCACTTCGCGGGAAGGGAAATGGCCAGCAACCGGTGCCTTCCGCCGCCAGTGAACTGACCTCGGGCACAGAGCAGGCGCAAGAGGCACCCTCACCTGCAGAGAAGATTCCTCTGAAAACCATCCCGCAGAATGCTGACGCGATGGCTGGGGCTTCGCCTCCCACACCGCCTCAGCCCAAGCTCCCGGAGCGTGCAGCCGAGAAGAAGGAAGAGACACCCTCGTTGGCGGCTACCGTCGCCGCGCGCGAACCGCACGTTCCCGGACATGGTGTCGTCGTTGCAGCGAACCGAATTGGGGTCCCCTCGTTTCTGGGTGAGCCTCTGCGTGTGGCTGTCGAGTCAGCCAGCACGGCCGGCCTGGCGTTACAGATTGTAGGCAGCGGGATCGCCCGGGAGCAGGTTCCCGCGCCCGGGAGCATGGTGCCCCCCGGCACCGAGATCGTTGTCCGCTTCACACGCTAGACCCGGATTCCTGTTACGCTGCGCTGGATAGAGCTGCGTGTGCGTCTTTCCGTGAAGAAAGACGCGTGAAGTGCGACAACGCGACCAAGTTCTACAGGAATCCGGGGGACCCGAATTTCCTGTTACGCTGCGCTGGATAGAGTTGCGTGTGCGTCTTTCCGTGAAGAAAGACGCGCGAAATGCGACAACGCGACCAAGTTCTACAGAAAAACCGGGGGAGCCGCGCACGGAGCGAGCAGCGAGGTGAAAGAATCGGCGCTGAGAGAACTTCTCCGCAGTCGCAGCTTTATGGATACCAAGGTCGCGTCGGTCTCGGCAAAGCTGACCGCCATCCGTTTCAACAAGAGCAAGGGATAGCAAATAGGTGGAGCTCAATAGCGTCTTGCGTGGTGTCGATCTCATCAGACGCGCGGGCCCCAGCCCCGCGGTGACGGGCGTTGAATATGACTCACGTCGAGTAGTCGACGGTTCGCTATTTGTCGCCTTTCGCGGCGGCACCACGGATGGCAATCGCTATATCCCCCAAGCAGTCGCACAAGGTGCCCGCGCGATTGTGACTGACTCCGCTAGCCGGCTTCGCCGCCGCAACTGCCTATCCGGCTGTAGCCGTGATCGAGGTGGCGCATGGACGGCGCGCCCTGGCTGCTATTGCGGCAAATTTCTTCGCCCACCCCGAAGAGCAGCTCAAACTCAGCGGCGTAACCGGAACCAACGGCAAGACGACGACGGCATTTCTACTCGAAGCAATGCTCCGCCATCAAGGCCGCAAAACCGTACTGGCCGGCACCATCGAGTATCACGCCGCGGGCCGAATCATACCCGCGCCGCACACCACTCCTGAATCGCGTGACCTGCTGGAGCTATTTCGCGAAGGTGTGAACGGCGGCGCGACTGAGGCGGTGATGGAGGTGTCCTCCCACGCTCTTGACCAGGAGCGGATCTCCGGTCTGCATTTCGATGTGGCCATCTTCACCAACCTCACCCGCGACCATCTCGACTATCACGGCAGCATGGCCAATTACTTTGAGGCCAAGCGCAAGCTCTTCGACGGCTCCGCTGGACCACCACCGCGCGCGGCCATCCTCAACCATGACGATGAATACGGCGCCAGCCTGAAAGAGACCGCGCGCGCAGCCGGGTCCGAGCGTGTCTACACCTATGGGATGGACCACGGCGACTTCTGGGCCGATGGGCTGGAGATGGAGCCTGCGGGCATGCGCTTCACCATGATCGCCCCGCACGGAGTAGTCCCCATCACAACCCGCCTCACCGGAGGGGTCAACGTGTATAACCTGCTGGCGGCGAGTGCAGCTGCCGTTGCCCGCGGCCTGACGCTCGACGAGGTCGCTCAGGGCGCAGCTTCCCTGGACTATGTGCCAGGTCGATTCCAGTCCGTCGATTGCGGACAGAAATTTGCCGTGGTGGTCGACTACGCCCACACCGACGACGCCCTGCGCAATATCATCGCCGTAGCGCGCGCGTTTGTGAGTCCGGGAGGCGGGCGGGTGATCACCATGTTCGGCTGTGGGGGCGATCGTGATCGAAGCAAGCGTCCACTGATGGGTCAGGCGGCTGGAGCGGGCAGCGATGTGGTTGTACTTACCTCGGACAATCCGCGAGGGGAAGACCCTTTGGCCATCATCGAACAAGTGCTGCCGGGCCTCAAGCCGACCCCAGCCAGAGTCCTCGTTGAGCCCGATCGTCACCGCGCCATCGCCTTGGCCATCGCTGAAGCGATGCCGGGCGACCTGGTGCTTCTAGCCGGCAAAGGACACGAAAAAACCCAGACGATCGGTGACCGGGTGATACCGTTCGATGATGTGGCCATCGCGCGGCAAATATTGCTGGCCGGAGAAATAAGCAAATGAAGCTGCAACTGCAGGACATCGCTCATTGGATGGGGGCCGATCTCAGGCTGCGGGCAGGGGATCCGGGAGAGCAGCCGGCGACGGGATATTCCATCGACACGCGCACGCTTGCGCCAGGGGACCTTTTTTTCGCCGTCCGTGGTGAGCGCTACGATGCGCATGACTTTGTTGCTGCTGCGCTCGATCGAGGCGCTCGAGCCGCGGTCGTCGCTCGCAACAAAGTGGTTGATCTTCTTGACCTGGCGCATACTCATACGCTGTTGATCGTTGACGATCCGCTCATAGCCCTGCAAACCCTGGCCACCGCCGTGCGCAGGCATTGGAATAAGCGCGTCATCGGGGTCACTGGCAGCGCCGGCAAAACCACCACCAAGGAAGCAGTCGCGGAAGTGCTCGGGGCACGCTTCCACGTGTTGCGATCGCAGGGAAACCTCAACAACGAATTCGGTATGCCCTTGCAACTACTCAAACTCGAGCCGGAGCATGAAATTGCCGTAGTCGAGATGGGGATGTCGCACGCCGGCGAGATTGCGGCGCTGGCCCGCATCGCACACCCCGATTGGGGAGTAATTACCAACGTCGGCAGCGCCCATGCGCAGAATTTTCCTGATGGTGTGGCCGGCATCGCGCGCGCCAAATATGAGCTGGTGCAGGGCCTGCCTGCTCATGGGATCGCATTCCTGAATTGTGACGACCCTTACGTGGGCCAATTCGGACGTGATTTTCATGGCCGTTCTATCTACTTCGGCGTCGGTCCGTGTGCCGATCCGCGCGCCGCCAATATCGAGGAGCTTGGCGCTGAGGGAGTACGGTTTCAGGTGACGGCCGGCGAAGAAAAGGCAACCGTGACATTGGCTCTCCTTGGCCGCCACAACATTTGGAATGTGATGGCGGCGATTGCCACCGGCTTCGAAGCGGGCATTCCCTTGGTAGAGTGTGCTGCCGCCGCCGGCCGCCTGCGTCCTCCTGACAAGCGAGGCGAGGTGTTACACATCGGCGGGGCCACGGTCATCAACGATTGTTACAACTCCAATCCGGAAGCGCTCAAGTCCATGATCGCAACCCTTGCCTCCATGCCGGCTAAGCGGCGCATCCTGGTGGCTGGCGAGATGTTGGAACTGGGCCGCGAAGCAGTCTCGCTTCATCAGCAGTGCGGCACTGCCGCCGCAGAAAGCGGCATCGATCTGGTCGTCGGAGTGCGGGGAAACGCCCAGCATCTCGTCCAAGCGGCGCGCGACTCCGGCGCCCTGGCCATCTTTCTCGCCTCACCCGAGGAAGCAGGCGAGTGGCTGAAAGCGGAGCTGAGAAAAGACGATGCAGTGCTGCTCAAAGCATCCCGCGGCGTGGGTCTCGAACGAGCGCTGCGCTTTCTTGGGGAGTGAAGTGTCTGGACCGGTAATGAATGTCGGGTGCCCCATCCTTTGCGCTCTTCAAAGGGTGGGATCCACGAATCTCTTAACTGGCTTTGGCGTTTCCCACCCTTTGCAAAGAACGCAAAGGATGGGGCACCCCGACATTGGTGGCACTCACGCCTGCGGAAGGTTTGCACACCTTCCGCAGGGTGCGTGGGATCGCTAGTTGCCGCTGTGGTTCGCGTGCAAATGCAAACGCAAACACGCCCGTGATCGCCTGTAAGATAACCCCAAACGCTCGAATTCTTTGCGTGGGTAGCGGAGGAAGTTTGCTTTACTGGCTGCTGTATCAAAAACTTTTTCCCTACTTCAGACCCTTCCGCATCTTTCGGTATCTGACGTTTCGCACTGCCTTCGCGAGTCTCACCGCGATGCTCATTGCTCTCCTCATCGGCCCCTTCGTCATTGAGAAGCTGCGTGAGTTTCAAATCAGCCAGTACATTCGCGACGACGGTCCCAAGGGCCACCAGAAAAAGGCGGGCACGCCAACCATGGGCGGCGTCCTCATCTGCATTGCCATCCTTTTGCCGACGCTGCTGTGGAGCGACCTTTCCAACCCCTTCGTCTGGTTGGTGATGCTTTCTACGTTGGCCTTCGGCGCAATCGGTTTTGCCGATGACTACATCAAAGTCGTCCAACGGCGGAACCTTGGCCTCACCCCATCGCAGAAGATGGGCCTGCAGATCATCACCGGAGTGGCCATTGCGCTGGCGCTGCTGGCTATGAGAAGTGAGGGCATGTACTCCACTCATCTCATGGTGCCGTTTCTCAAGCGCTTCCGGCCCGATCTATCCATCCATGCGCTGGGCGCGATTCCGCATCTGGGCGTACTCGCCTTGTTGCCGTTCGTGGCCTTCGTCACCTTGATCGTTGTCGGCTCCAGCAACGCGGTGAACCTTACCGACGGATTGGACGGGCTGGCCATCGGTTGCACCATCATTGCCGCGGCGGCGCTCACCGTGCTGACCTACGTCAGCGGAAACGCCATCTTCTCCGATTACCTCGAGCTGCAGCGCATGCCCATGGTCAGCGAAGTCACTGTCTTCTGCGGAGCCATGGTGGGCGCCAGCATCGGCTTCCTCTGGTACAACGCGCACCCGGCAGAGGTCTTTATGGGCGATGTGGGTTCGCTGGCGCTGGGCGGCGCCATCGGCACCGTAGCCGTCGTCATCAAGCAGGAGTTGCTGCTGCCGTTTATCGGGGGCATCTTCGTGATTGAGGCCATCAGCGTCATCCTGCAGGTGGGAAGTTATAAACTGCGCAAGAAGCGTATTTTCAAAATGGCGCCGCTGCATCATCACTTCGAGCTGATGGGGTGGTCGGAGTCCAAAGTAATTGTGCGCTTCTGGATTGCCGCGCTGGTGTTTGCGCTCTTTGCACTCACCACGCTGAAACTGCGTTGAATTCAGGTGAATGGCTGGATGGAACTGAAGGGCAAAAAAGTATTGGTTGTTGGGCTAGGAAAATCCGGTCTTGCCGCGGCGCTTTTCTTGCGCCGTCGCGGCGCCCAGGTCACTGTCTCCGATCTGCGCAGCGCCCAGGCGCTGAGCAAAGAGATTCCTTCTTTGCTGGAGGCGGGCATCGTAGTCGAAGCCGGGGGCCATGGACTGCTGACCTTTCGCCGGCAGGATCTGATCGTGGTATCCCCGGGCGTGCCCTTGAACACGCCGGAGTTGGTGCAAGTGCGTAACCTGGGCCTGCCCATCATCGGCGAACTGGAGCTGGCAGCGCGCTTTCTCAAGGGAGAGGTTCTGGCCATCACCGGCTCCAACGGAAAGACCACCACCACCACCCTTTGCGGCGAGATCTTCAGTGCCGGTGGGTTGCAGTACGCTGGTCGCCGGCAATATCGGCCTGCCCGTCATCGAGACGGTCGATGAGAGCAAGGACGGCGCCTGGTCGGTGCTCGAGGTTTCGAGCTTTCAGCTGGAGACCACGGAGAGCTTTCATCCCCGGATCGCCATGATTCTGAATATTACTCCTGACCACCTGGACCGGCACGGCACCTTCGAGAACTACGTGGCCATGAAGGAGAAGATCTTCGCCAACCAGACAGGGGCCGATTATCTGATCCTCAACGGCGATGATCCTGTCGTGCAGCAGGCGGCAAGCCGCGCCAAGTCGCAGGTCTTATGGTTCAGCCGCAGCAAAATTGTCCGCAGTGGAGCCTTCCTGCTGAACGGCATGGTGATGTTTCGCGCATCGGAGCAGGCTTCGCCGATCCCCATCCTTCCCCTGGCGGAGATCCCGCTGAAAGGCGAGCACAATATCGAGAATGTACTTGCAGCTGTTTGCGCCGCCTGTGTTGCGCAAGATACCGGCCGAGGTCATTGGGCGTGCGGTCGCGGCGTTCCATGCCGTCGAGCATCGGCTGGAGTTTGTCGCCACTATTCACGGCGTCGACTACTACAACGATTCCAAGGCCACCAATGTGGACGCCACGGCCAAAGCGATTGCTTCTTTCCCGGGAAATATTCACCTGATCCTTGGCGGCAAGGATAAAGACTCCGACTACACGCAGCTCAATGCTCTGCTGAGGGCGCGGGTCAAGGCGGTCTACACCATTGGCTCGGCGGCGGAAAAGATTGAAGGGCAGATTGCCGGAGTGGTCCCTATCACGCGATCGGGTACGCTCGAGGCGGCTGTCAGCCAGGCAGCGGCGCAAGGCAGTGGCCGGCGATGTGATCCTGCTGGCGCCAGCCTGCTCCAGCTTCGACCAGTTTGAAAACTACGAACATCGGGGAAGGGTCTTCAAGCAAGCGGTGATGGCTCGTCAGGCAGCGGGAGAAGGAGCAGGCGTATGGCAAAACGCGTAGGGGTCGACAAGTGGCTCTTCGGCGTGACCGTCCTGCTGACCTTCATCGGTCTGTTGATGATCTTCAGTGCCTCCGCAGTCATGGCCGAAGACCGCTATGGTTCGCCCTATAAGTTTGTCAGCCAGCAGGTCGGTTGGGCGCTCCTCGGCCTGGTGACCATGACCCTGCTGATGCGCATCGATTACCGCAAATTCAACCGGCCGATCGTCGTCTTTCCCGCGGTGGCCGTCACTACGCTGTTGTTGCTGGGTGTCTTTCTTCTGCGCGACTCGCACAATACCCATCGCTGGATCCGTTTTTCGGGGCTCTCCTTTCAGCCATCGGAGATTGCCAAGCCTGTGCTGGTGCTCTTCCTCGCCTGGTTTCTGCAGGACAAGCTGCATTCCATCCGCGATTGGCGCCATACCCTGTTGCCGGCGGCTCTGCCCACCCTGGTCTTTATCCTGCTCATCGTCAAGGAGCCTGACCTGGGCACCGCCCTGGTCTGCGCCGCGGTTGCGGCGCTGATGTTCTACCTGGCCGGCGCGGAAACAAAATACTTCGGCTACGCCGTGCTCGCCGCGGCGCCCGTGCTCTATATCCTGCTCTTCCGCGTGCCCTGGCGGCGTGCGCGTATGCTGGCCTTCCTCAATCCGGAGGCGGATCCGCAGGGCTCCGGCTTCCACACCATTCAGTCGCTGATCGCGGTCGGCACCGGCGGGATACGCGGGCTCGGCTTTATGGAAGGGCCGGCAGAAGCTCTTCTACCTGCCGCAGCCGCACACGGACTTCATCTTTGCCAATATTGCCGAAGAGCTCGGCCTGATTGGCGGGTTGGCCATCATCGCCCTGTTCGTCGCTCTGGGTTATCGCGGCCTGCGAGCGGCCAGCCTTTCCAAAGACGTCTTCGCGCGCTTTCTCGCTTTTGGTATCACCGCGACCATCCTGATCCAGGCCTTCTTCAACATCAGCGTGGTGCTCGCCCTGGTTCCGACCAAAGGCATCACTCTACCGTTTGTCTCGTATGGCGGCACGTCTCTGTTCATCACCCTGGCGAGCATTGGCGTGCTGCTCAGTCTTACGCGGGAGATCGACTGACGGGCATGCGGGTCATGATTGCCGGCGGGGGAACCGGCGGCCACGTAATTCCCGCCCTGGCGATTGCCGGTGCACTCAAATCCGCTTACGCAGCGGAGGTCTGTTTCCTCGGCACGGCGCGGGGAATGGAAACGCGCCTGGTGCCGCAGGCCGGGTACGCGCTCGAACTCATCGATGTTGGTCAACTCAACCGCGTCAGCCTCGCCACTCAACTCAAAACGCTGGTCGCTCTGCCCCGTGGCATCTTCTATTGCATGCGGCTGTTACGCCGCTGGAAGCCGCAGGTGGTGATCGGTGTGGGTGGGTACGCGTCGGGGCCGGGGATGCTGGCCGCTTTGGTACTGCGCGTCCCGACTCTGGCCTTTGAGCCAAACGCCGTGCCCGGACTTGCCAACCGGCTGATCGGCAAGCGCATCCGCGCAGCCGCGGTGAATTTTGCTCCCACGCTGGCCTATTTCCGCAATGCCGAGCTCACCGGAATTCCCGTGCGTGCCGAGTTCTTCGCGCTCCCTCCCCGACCGCCGACGAGTGAGCCCCGGCTACTCGTCATGGGTGGAAGCCAGGGCGCGCGCGCTCTCAACCAGCGGATGCCGGAGATTGCCAAGTCGCTGTTGGATTCCGTTCCCGGACTTACCATCCTGCACCAGGCCGGAGCTCGTCACGCCGAGACTACACAAGCAGCGTACGCTGCCAGTGGGGCGGCCCCGGATCGATGGAAGGTGCAAGCTTTTCTTGAGGACATGCCGGCGCAGTTTGCGGCCTCGGATCTGATTCTGGCGCGCAGCGGCGCCAGCACCGTGGCCGAGCTTGCCGCCAGTGGCAAGCCTTCGCTGCTGGTGCCGTTTCCCCAGGCCGCGGACGATCATCAGCGAAAAAATGCGGAAGTATTGGTTGAAGGTGGCGCCGCCAAGATGTTGCTGGAGCAAGACATGACTGGGGCCGCATTGTTGGCGGCGTTATCCGGCCTGCTTAGCCATCGGGAGAACGCTGAGCGAGATGTCAGCGCGAGCCCGTACCTTCGCTCATCCCCAGGCGGCCGCAAGAATTGCGGAGATGGTCGCTGCGCTTGCGGCGACATCTGCATAACGATCGGCAAGGCCCAAGGTGACTCACTTGCGCAGTTGCGTTGGGGAAGGGCGCACAGCAGGTCCCTCGGCTACCTCCGGATTTCCTGTCGAGGTTCGTGGCGTTGCCGAACTTCATGCGGCTTTCTTTACGGAAAGCCGCACCCGCGGCCATTTCCAGCGCAGGGTAGTAGGAAATCCTGAGTACGACGGGATGACAAGGGTGGGGTGGCGCTTCCATGAGGAAGTGGCTAGTGGCTGAAAGAGTCGCAGGTGTGGCCGAGGTTTTCAGCGAGTGCTCCAAAGGCCCGATCAAAAAGAGCTAGTTTCGAGAAGTCTGACTCTCAGCCGTTTCTTGGGGACTGATCCTTTGCTCTGATCTAAACCCAGGACTACGTCCTGGGCTACTGGGCCAGACGGCAACCACTTGAAATCGGGTAACGACTCATCATCTGACGCAGCTGGTAGGTAAGCTAATGGCTTTGTGCAGATGGGGGTACCCGTTTCGGCGACTTGCTCAGATTCTCTGCAAGAAACAGACCCCCCTTACCGCCGCTAACGATGTCCAGATCCCCGTCGCCATCCATGTCCTTTACAACGATCTGTAAGCCGCCGCCCATGCGTCCGCCGTAGTTGACGATATGACGGATCCACTCCACGCCACCATTTCCCGGCTCGTGCGCGCTGGGAGCTGTTGGGGCTACCTTGCGATATTCATACCAGTAGAGGCCAAGGGGCTCGCGCTCGCCTGGGTCGGCGCCATTATGCGCGAAATAGCGCTTGCCCGTGACCAAATCCAACTGGCCATCACCATTCATATCCACCAGCACCGAAGCATGCGCCTGTGACCATGTGTTATCGATGATGTGTTGTATCCACTGCCCGTCCGCGGTCTGTTCGTACCAGGCAAATCCATAATCGTGGGCCATTCCGGTGAGCAGATCCCTGCGCCCATCACCGTTGATGTCGATGAGATACATGTACCCAAACCTGGGCGCAGCTTCAGTGGATGCGACCGCGGCACCCGGCCCAGCCGCCGGGATCGGATGATAATCCCAGTCGGTCGGATGGAAGACCCAGTCGCCCGGCGCATGGATATCCGCCGGAGCTTCTAGCCACCCCTTCGGAGTCAAAATATCATTCCTGCCATCGCCGTTTACATCGCCAACGCCGATGCCGTGGCCATAGCTTCGTGGTGAAACGATGTGCTTCACCCACTTACCGTTCTGCAGCTCAAACCAGGCCAAGGGTACGTTCGGCCGATCGAACTCCGGCAAAACCTCCAACGCCTTGCCATCGTTATTCAGATCGACGAGAAACGCAAACTCGCAGGGTCCACTGTTGTCGAACTCCGTAACCTTCCAGGGGCCGCTCGTCTTTGCTGGATTTTTCAGCCAAACAATGTTGTGAGCGAAATAGCTGCACTGCACAACGTCGGTCCAACCGTCGCCGTCGACATCCAAAGCAAGATCGCTGAAATTATCGATGTACCCGTGGCTGAAGTCGATCTGCCGCAAGGGATGCTTGGTCCACTTGGGCGCTTCGTACCAACTTTCGCCGGAAATGATGTCGAGCTTACCGTCCTTATTCAGATCCGCCACGGCCGCGGTTTCGTTGTAGCCGGGATCGATCATCTGCACCTGAAACGCAATATCCGCGGGCCGGCTCGCGCCAAGGAGAACTGCTGCGGAGAGGACTGAAGTCGTGAAGGCTGCCACAAACCGCCTGCGCATAGACCAAACACTCCCTATTCTGAGCTAGGCATTCATGTGCCTGCAGATTACCAGCTTAGTTCCTGTTTTCCAGCAGAGCCGGCCGGCGGATTGGTCTGCAGCCCTGTCAACCAGGATTGGTTGGCCCCGAAATCCTCTGGGCCTCGCACTAGAGCGGCACAAAAAGAAAACGGCTGGCGATTTCGCCAGCCGTTCCCCGTGGATCGTTTTAAGTCTTACCGGTGTCCACCACCACCGCCGTGTCCGCCGCCACCGAAGCCGCCGCCACCGCCGTGTCCGCCACCGAAGCCACCACCACCGCCGCCGTGGAAGCCACCGCCTCCACCGACGTTCCCGCCGTGAAAGCCACCGCGCTACCGCCGGCACCACCGCCCACGCGTGGGAAACACCGCCACCTGCGAACGCATGCCCACCGCCCGCATAGCCGAGTGTCCACCGCCGCGAGCAAAGCTGTTACCGGTGCGTGCATAGCCGACTCCGCCACGGTAGCCTACACCACCGCGATAGCCCGCTCCGCCGTAGTATCCACCGCGGCCATAGTACCCACCGCGACCGTAGTATCCACCGCGACCCCAGTAGCCGTGATACCACGGGCCGGCGCCGATAAAGAGGCCACCGACAAACCAGCTCGGTCCGTAATAGCCGTAGGGCGCGCATGCGTAAGGATAGTAGTTGTAATAGCCCCAGGAGCAGACCGGAGCAGGATACCCGTAGCCGTAATCCCCGTATCCGGGTCCGACCCCAATCCCGACAGCCACTTGGGCATTGGCGGGAGGAGCAAAGAGTAACGCTGCGGGAACCATTAGAGCTGTTAGCAGCACAAAATATCTAAGGAAGCGCATTTTGGGACCTCCTCGCCAAGGCTTTCGCAGTGCGTAACCAACCGCTTTGGCGTACTTCGAGCACCCCTGGTTAACTTTTGGTGCCTACTACTTAAAACCACACGTTCTGTAAAAAGTTGCGCGTCTTTTGGGGCTCTGGCAAGCAAATTGCTTTTTGGGTGCCTGTTTACCCCGGCTTAACCGATACAACATATTAGATGCGTCGCCTGCCAAAGGGGAAGCAGATCCTCCGGCTGATACAGTAAGGGGGAGTGAGCCTCACCAACCTACCTTCCCCAGCCATGTTTGCGAAAGCACAACGCGTTCATTTCATTGGTATTGGCGGCATTGGAATGAGCGGCATAGCGGAAATCCTGCTCACCCTGGGCTATGCCGTTTCCGGCTCCGATCTGCGCCGTTCCAGCATTACCGACCGCCTGGGTAGCCTCGGGGCAACCGTTTTTCAGGGGCATGCGGCCGGCAACGTGGTCGGCTCCGGCGTAGTAGTGACCAGTTCCGCCGTCAATGAGCAGAACCCAGAAGTGGTGGAGGCGCGACAGCGCAAGATACCCGTCATCCAACGAGCCGAGATGCTGGCCGAGCTCATGCGGCTCAAATACGGCATCGCGGTGGCCGGCATGCATGGCAAGACGACGACCACCTCCATGATTGCCACCGTGCTGGCTGCCGGAGGGCTTGATCCGACCGTGGTGGTTGGCGGCCGGGTCGATGCCCTGGGTTCGAACGCGCGTCTCGGCAAATCGCAGTACCTGGTTGCCGAGGCCGATGAGAGCGACCGCTCGTTTCTCAAGCTTTCGCCCATTCTCTCCGTGGTCACCAATCTCGATCGCGAGCACATGGACTGCTATCGCGACATGGAAGACGTGGAAGCCGCCTTCCTCGAATTCATGGAGCGGGTTCCGTTTTACGGGGCGTGCACGGCCTGCATCGACAATCCGCAGCTCGCGGCGTTGTTGCCGCGCGTGAAGCGGCGGGTGTTTACCTACGGCATGTCTTCGCATGCCGACTATGTGCTGCGCATCCTTCCCCCGGCGGAGGATGTGCGATCCCGCTTCGAGGTGGCGGCGGGGGGCCTGGTGCTGGGCCCTTTTGCCCTGAATGTGCCTGGCCGGCATAATGTGCTAAATGCAACCGCCGCGGTGGCTATTGGCACCCAGCTTGACGTGTCGTGTGAAGACATCGCGCTAGCGTTGCGCGGTTTCCGCGGAGTGGATCGCCGTTTTCAGTTGAAGGGTACCGTTCGCGGCGTGACGGTGGTCGACGACTACGGCCACCATCCTACGGAAATTCGCGCCACGCTCAGCGCGGCACGGGAATCTGGGTTTCGCCGCGTGCACGTGATCTTTCAGCCTCATCGCTACACCCGCACACGCGATCTCATGGCGGAGTTCGCCACTGCGTTCAACGATGCCGATACGGTGCAAATCCTGGACATCTACGCGGCAAGCGAAGAACCCATCGCCGGCGTCGACGCTCCTGCATTGGTGCGTGCCGTTGGCCGTAAAGAGGTCCAGTATGCGGCCTCGTTTGAGGAAGCGGTGAACCGCACTGTCGCTCAGGCCGGGGATGGTGATGTAATCGTCACCCTGGGGGCCGGGAGCGTATCGCAAGCTGCCGGCATGGTGCTCGAAGCGTTGGGTCTACAGCCCGCGCAATCGTAGACTGAGCGGCCTCGCTTTCTCCAGGCCGCTGGGGGTTCGCCCAGTGCGGACTTCAGCGGTTGAAAAACTCCAATCGGCAGTGGTCATCTTACCCAATGCTGCTCGGAGCTTTTCGACCACAGAAGCCCTGAGAACACGATCTGCACTGGTACGCACTTGACGCCCAGCCACAGGCTGCTGGTGACGCCAATGCAAAGCGTGCTGTCGAGAATGTAATATGTCCGCCGAACATAACAAGATGCTAGCGAGTTCTTGGTTCTCGGCCTCGGGGAAGGCCGTGGCAGTTCGCCCTGTGTGGGCTTCGGTGGTTGAAAAGCTCCGAGCAGCATTGGGTAAGATGAGCACCGCCGGGGTCCTTCGACTCCGCGCTACAAGTGCTGTGTCCCGCGAATAATTCGTGAGGCGCTTCGCTCAGGATGACGATTTTGTTTGAGGTCGAGGGTTTCACACGAAAGATCTATAAAGTCACAGGCTCTCAGGATGACGGTTTTGTTTAAAGTCGAGGACTTCACGCGAGAGATCTATAAAGTCACGGGCTCTCAGGATGACGATTTTGTTTGAGGTCGAGGGTTTCACACGAAAGATCTATAAAGTCACAGGCTCTCAGGATGACGGTTTTGTTTAAAGTCGAGGACTTCACGCGAGAGATCTATAAAGTCACGGGCTCTCAAGGATGACGATTTTGTTTGAGGTCGAGGGTTTCACACGAAAGATCTATAAAGTCACAGGCTCTCAGGATGACGATTTTGTTTGAGGTCGAGGGTTCACACGAAGATCTATAAAGTCACAGGCTCTCAGGATGACGGTTTTGTTTAAAGTCGAGGGTTTCACACGAAAGATCTATAAAGTCACAGGCTCTCAGGATGACGATTTTGTTTAAAGTCGAGGGTTTCACGCGAGAGATCTATAAAGTCACAGGCTCTCAGGATGACGATCTTGTTTGAGGTCGAGAGCTCCGCGCGAAAAATCTATAAAGTAACAAGCTCTCAGGATGACGTTTTTGTGGCGGGTTTGAGACGCGAAAAACGAGCGAGATGTGGGGCGCCGGTCCCTCGTCAGGCGAACGAGAGGGTTTCACTTTAAGCGACGGTTCTTACCGAATTTGAAAATGCGTTCGTGGGGCTTTGCCCCGTCTTTCTCGGCCCATGTACGCGTTGGCGAACATGGGGCACCCGTCCAGACAGCCGTCATTCGTGAGGTGGCTCAAAGTCCCGCGTACCAGTCGTAGCCGAGCTTGGTCCAGTAATCATCCGGCTGCTGGTCGGTGTAGGCGATGAGTCCGATTCGTTTGATCTGCTTGTAGCCGTACTTGGTGGGCGCGTGCAGGCGCAACGGGGCGCCGTGGTATTGCGCGAGCGGGCTGCCGCTCATCTCCGTAACCAGCAGCGTTTGAGGATGCAAGCAGACCTGCATATCGTAACCGACATAGTAGTCACCGTTGGGTGTCTCCATGTACACGTAGCGCGGCAGCCTTCCATCCGGCCCTTTCTCAGGTGGGTAGGCCGCGATGAAGTCCGCCAGTCGCACTCCGCCCCAATGCACGATCTGGCTCCATCCCTCTATGCACTTGAATTGCGTGACCAGCTCATGTTTGGGGAGCTTCAGAATGTCGTCCATGGTCAGCAATAGACCTGGCGTGCCAGGGGCGAGCGTGGAGCGGCTCCTGCCGGCCTCTTCGAGTCCGCGCGGCATGCGGCCGACGCGCTCCTGGCGAACTTTTTCACCGGCCACCATCGATGCCGGCGCCATCTTCTCCGCTGTGTCGGCGCTGGGAGCCACTTTGGTGTCGTGGCCCATGTCTTCGTGGGTCTTCACATCGGCATAGCGATACTCCCATGCGGTGACATCCGCGGAGTATTGAGAATAGCTTTTCGCATTCGCCACGCCGGTCAACTGCAAACGCCAGCTCTCCGGAACCAGGGCTTGCTTCAAGCCGTAGACGCCATTCACGCGCAGATCCTCAGCCCGCTTGAGTGGGTAGGTCGGCGCCAGCGCGCGCTCGTCGAAAACGGAACGCGCAAGCTTCGCATTGGCCTGGAAAGCCTTGCGGAAGGGCTCCGGTTGCATGCTGAGGCGTGGACTGCGATCAATCCATTGATAGAGGCCCCAGCCTGCAGCTGCGCCAGCCGCGGCGAGGGCAAAACTACGCCGAGTGTGTTTGCGGCTCTCCTGCAATACTGCCGCGTCGGCTTCCTCCTGTGCAACCACGGGCGAAACCAGATCCGGCTGCTCTGAGCCCGCTTGCTTGTCGTCGAGATCGCTCATCCCCAACTCTTTCTCTCCGCTTCCAGGGATGGCTCCTGGACCGGCTTTACTTCCAGTCCGCTGACCATGCTGCGGAAATTATTCCAGCCCGCCAGCACCACCTGGGTCACGTGAACCAGGAAGAAGCCGCAGAAGCCCATGGTGAGAAGAAAATGCTCCCAGCGCGCCATCTCGTAGCCACCCAGCAAAGTCGTTACCCAATGCGCCTGCGTCGGTTTGTAGATAGCCAGGCCCGTAATGAGACTTCCGGCGCCCATCAGAATGACGGAGGTGTAAGCAATTTTTTGCGCGCCGTTGTACTTCGTCTGCGGCGGAAGGTATTTAGTCAGGTGGAGGTCCTTGAGCGTCACCTGAATAGCTTCTATCAGGCTTTTCCGGTCGGGAACCACGAAGCGCCATTCGCCGGAGAAGATCGTGAACAGCACATAAAGGATGCCGTTGATGGCGAAGAGCCACATGAAGAAGAAGTGATATCCCAGTCCCTGGGTCACATGGTAGGGAGCATTCATTGCCTTCCAGAACCACGGTGGGAAGAAGCGGATAAGCGTGAACGGGCCCACGCCGATGCGGTAGACCGCATGAGGATGTTTGTAGGCGTTGTCCGAGTCGTTCCAATAAATCAGCAAGCCGCTCCAGATCATGGTGAAGAGCACGGGGAAATTGACCCAGTGCATCCAGCGGATCGCGAGAGGATGCTTCTTATCCAGGCGAATGCTGGGTGCTACAGGCACGCTCGGTGTTTCGACCCGTGCGAGAGGGGCGGGTGGCGGCGCTGGGTTCAGCACGGCGGGATCGTTTTGGGTCAACTTCGCCGTCGCCGCCTCATTGGGCGCCGTTTCAGTAGGAATCTCCGGTTTTTCGCCTTCGGCAGGAGCCCGAACTTCAGGCTCCGGGCCACTCTTGTTTTCGTGCTCGTCCATGATGATCCATGTAATGTGACAGCATCTCGCCCGCAAAGGTTACAGGGCAAGGGCTGGTTTTTCGTTTGGCCGCCAAATACATTCTGTAGAATCAGAGGCGATGCGCAGAGCAAAACAACCGTCCCCGCTGGTTCGATTCATCTGGACGCTAATGGTCGCGTCCGTGATCGCTCTGGTGCTGGCGCTGTCGATTGCCATCACCTCTGGCGCGGGTCATAGTTTTGACCAAATCGCGCTGGCCCTGCCCATCTTCTTTGTCTTTTTGTTTTTGGCAGCATCGATCGGCGACTGGCTCCAAGCGGAGGACTTCTCTTTCGAGCCCAAGCCGCGGCTCTCTACCTCTCTCACGCGCGCGCCACCAGCCTAGCTTTCCTTCCAGCATCCCATCAGGCCGACGTACTTCTGAAGTCTCGGCTTGCTATGTGCGCTCGAAAACAACTGGTAAATCCAGGAAGGAAGCGTGTCTCTTGTCCCAAGAAGATGCTGAGAAAACGTACGTCATCATTCCGCAAAACGCCGGGTTACTCCGCCGCGTTAAGGATTTATTTGAATTTCTAGGAAACGTGCAGCAGGAAATGAAGCTTGTCCATTATCCCAATTGGCAAGAGGTTCGTACCACAACGCTCGTCGTCATCGTTTTTGTCTCTCTATTCGCGGCGTACCTGCGTGTCCTGGAGTGGATTTTCTCTCCTCTCGATCACTGGCTGCTTTCTCGGTAGCGCGTTGGCTCGTTTGAGGAGCCATCGACTATCCGATGGCTCCTCCCTTCATCGTCTGGTCCTTAGGGGTTCTTGGACGCGGCCTTTTCGGCATTTTCCACGGCCTTCTTGAACGCCGCCACCGCGGGAACCGAATGAGGGCTCAGGCCATCGATGGCCACATATCTCCACGCAGGAGGCGTGTCGAGCGGCTTTTCGTCGCCGCCTTTGTAGACAACAAAGGAATCGTCCGCCTGCCCCATCTCCGTCCGGGGACTCGGAGAGGTCTGGTTGGTGCCCGGTCCCCCTGGTCCACCCGACATGCCGGGCTGGGGACCGTGTTGCCCCCCCATGGACACTCCATTGTCAGTTTGTGTGATGGAGCCTGGACGATCATTCTGCCGAGGATCGGGGATGGTTTCGTTCATCATGCGCCCGTTCCCCTTGCGCACTACGATGATCAAGTCCGCCATGTGCGTGGACAGGACAGGCTCAAACCTACCCCAGCTCATCAGCGCTGCCTCGACATCCTTTTGCGCATCTTGATTGGCGCGTGGGTCGTCGATCGAAATGCCTGCAGTGGGATCGATGATGACGGCTACGGTTTTTGCGCTCAAAACATAGGCCGGTAGAACACTTTTTTTGTCCTTGGCGAACCCGAGGGTTACCAGCAGACTCACCACCACCAGAGTAGACGCGCGCTTTAACATCTCCGCCTCCTTCGCCACGACGCAACCAGCATACGCCGAATTCGTACTTGCTGATCCAGGCCAGTAAGCCGCCAAAGATGCAGAGAAGAGCAAGACCGAGTTCGGGTCATCTGGAGCGAATCGCGCGCAAGCGGAAGGAATAGCCTAAGCCGATCGAGTGATTGGGCGCTCCCGACGAAAGTCCGAAGGTCCAGTGAAAATCGAGCTGCTGACGGGGCGAAAGCTTATAGCCCGAGCCGAAATCGATCACGTTCTGCGGCCCGCCGCGTTGTGGAAAGGCGCCGGAATACTCCACGTAAGCGTCCCAGGGCTTCGTAAGCTGCCGGTCAAAGAACACGCTGGCCTGGCCGGTCAAGTTTCGCCGTGCTCCCTCGGTTGGCCACATCAGGGAGAACATGCCGGCAACCGTCCAGTTTTTCTTGAGCGGATGCGACCAGGGCAGCTGCACCGTCGGATCATAGCCATGGCTCGATATTGCCTGTGCTCCCGTCGGAAAGCTTACCGAGGGGATCAGAGAGACATCAAATCCACCGCGCGTAGGTCCAAACTGCTGTTTAAAACCCAAGATGAGATCGCTGAAGCCGTTGGCTAAACCCGACGAAGTGTAGTCATTCTGAAAGTAGTCCGGAACCGCAAAACGAAGCTCCGTCTTGTTTGCGATGCCAAAGCGTACCGAGGTCTCGGGGAAATCGAAGCTCCGCTGCCCCCCGTTACCGGTCTCCTGAAATCCATTCTCAAACTGCAGGCTTCCACAGGGGACGACGATACTGGAGCTGGTGATCTGGGGCCGGTCCGTGGCAATCGGGGTTTGCGCATTCGCGGCGCAAGTTTGAGCCCTGGTCCGGGGTGCGAGGCTCCCCACCATGGCGAAAAGCAACAGCGCCCATCCGGAACGTGCTTGGCCAAGCCCGCTCTTCATCATCATGGGGCGCCTTAACCTCGTATGGGCATTTTTCCGCAGGGTGCACAGCAACGAGCGATCCTGCCTAGCTGGAGTGTACGGTCACGAAAGCGTTATTAGAAGATGGAGCAAAGAGACGCAGAAGCGACATTGTTCGAAAGATATTTATGCGAGCATGGTGGACGAGTGCTGAGCGGATGAAGAGCGTGTGTTGGCATAGCCCGGCAACTTCTATGGCGGGGCGTATCGCCTCGCACGTGAAGGCGGCTTCAAGGCTGCGCCAGGAATGGTGGGTTGGTAGTTTATGGCCGAGACAGTCGTGAGCTTCTACGAGCCGCTCGCGGATCACTATCACCTGATCTTCGACGATTGGGATCAGGCAATCGACCGGCAAGCCAGGATTCTGAATCCGCTTCTGGCCGCGCAAGGTTGTGGTCGCCCATTGAAAATTCTGGACTGCGCCTGCGGCATCGGAACGCAGGCCCTTGGCTTCGCGACCCTTGGGCATAGTGTAGTTGCCTCCGACCTGAGTCGTGCAGCGGTGAACAGAGCAAGGCGCGAGGCTGAGAGGCGTGGGTTGGACATCTCGTTCCACGTCTCAGATATGACCTCGCTGACGGAGATTGCCGATTGCGACTTCGATGTCGTTGCGGCAATGGATAATGCTCTCCCCCATCTGACCGCGGAACAGCTGGTTTGCGCGATAAAAGCAGCCGGTTCAAAACTAAAACCAAATGGGCTGTTCATTGCAAGCCTTCGGGATTACGACGCGCTCATCTTGCAAAGGCCGGCCATGCAGCAACCTGCGTTCTATGGCGGCGAGGGAAGACGGCGAATCGTACATCAGGTTTGGGACTGGATCGATGAAGCGAGGTATGCGTTGCATCTGTTCATTACCACCCAGTCGGACCAGGCGTGGACCACACAACATTTCGTTTCGGAGTACCGCGCTTTACAACGCAACGAGGTCTCCAGCGGGTTGCAAGCGACCGGCTTCCAGGATATACGATGGCTCATGCCCGCCGAGAGCGGGTTCTACCAGCCCCTCGTCCTGGCGAGATGGCCGTAGTGTCCCTGCTGCGTTCGCGTGCGGTCCAGGCGCCCAGGACTGACATCCTGGGCATTCTCAGTCGTCCCTGCGGGACTGGTCTTGGGTGGGGCTGTACACCCAGGATTACATCCTGGGCTACTCTCAGCCGTCCCTCCGGGACTGGTTCGATACACCTGATTACCCGCCCCAGTCCTTTTATACTCATAAAGGCTCTAAATCAATTGCTCTGGTAAGCCATATATATGTCAAAACGTGAATTTCAGACCGAAGTCAATCAGCTGCTGCAGCTGATCATCCATTCTCTCTACTCCCACCCTGAGATCTTCCTGCGCGAGCTCATCTCCAATTCCTCGGATGCGCTCGATAAGCTACGCCACTTGACGCTCACCGACGAGGCCTATAAATCCGTTCCATTCGAGCCTCGCATCGATCTGGAGCTGGACGAGGAAAATAAAACCCTCACCATCGCCGACACCGGCATCGGCATGAACGAGGAGGATCTGATCGAGCACCTGGGCACCATCGCCCGTTCGGGGACCAAAAACTTTCTCGCCCAGCTGTCCGGAGATGCGAAAAAAGACTCCAACCTCATCGGCCAGTTTGGCGTTGGCTTCTATAGCGCCTTTATGGTCGCCGACCGCGTCGAGGTGGTTTCACGCAAGGCCGGTGAAGACAAAGCCTGGCGCTGGACCAGCGACGGCAAGAGCGGCTTCGAGATTGAGCCCGCGGAACGTCCCACGTCCGGCACCACGGTTCTGCTGCACCTCAACGAAGAAGGGAAGCAGTATGCCAATAGCTGGCGTCTGCAGGAGATCGTGAAGAAGTACTCCAATCACATCGCCTTCCCCATCTTTCTTACCTACGACAAGAGCGAATGGAACGAGGCCGAGAAGAAGTCGGAGAAGAAGCGCACCACTGAGCAGGTCAATGCCGCCAGCGCCCTCTGGCGCCGTTCAAAAAGCGAACTCAAGGACGAGGATTACAAGGAGCTTTACAAATCCCTCACCGGTGATTGGGAGGATCCTCTCTTCTGGTTCCACACCAAGGCAGAAGGGAGCCTGGAGTACACGACGCTCTTCTACATTCCTTCCAAGGCTCCGCTCGATCTCTACCAGGCGGAATACAAGACCGGCGTGAAGCTTTATGTGAAGCGCGTCTTCATCATGGACGACGCCAAGGAGCTGCTACCGCAGTATCTGCGCTTCGTCCGCGGCATCATCGACAGCGAGGATCTTCCGCTGAATGTCAGCCGTGAAATCCTGCAACAGAACCGCGTACTTACCAGCATCCGCACCGCCAGCGTGAAGAAGATACTCTCCGAGCTAAAGAACATTGCGGCCAGCCAGCCGGAACAGTATCTGAAGTTCATCACCGAGTACAACCGTCCTCTTAAGGAGGGTCTGTACGGCGACTATGCCAATCGTGAGACGCTGCTCGATCTGGTCCGCTTCAAATCCACCAAGGTGCAAGGCCTTACCAGCCTCGCGGATGTCAAGTCGCGCATGAAGGAGGGGCAGAAGAGCATCTACTACATCACCGGCGGTGGTGAATCTTTGCTCCGCACCTCGCCGCTTCTGGAGATCTATAAGAAGAAGGATCTCGAAGTCCTCATTCTTGACGATGACTTCGACGAGATCGTCTTCGCCGGCATCGACAAGTACGGCGACGTGGACCTCAAAGCGGTCAACAAAGCCTCAACCAGCGAAGACCTGAAAGATGAGGCTGAGCCCGACAAAGCCGAGTCGCTCAAACCGCTGCTGGACAAGATAAAGGCAACGCTTGGCGATCGCGTGAAAGATGTGCGCGCTTCGGTGCGGCTGGCAGACAGCCCTTCCTGCATCGTTTCTGACGAAGCGGAGCCCTCAATGCAGATGCAGCAGATGCTGCGCGCCATGGGTCAAAAGGATATGCCCTCGCTCAAGCCCACTCTCGAGATTAATCCCGATCATGAGATCATCCGCAAGCTGCTGGCACGCCCCGATGACGCCACCCAAGAGGATGCGGCCTGGTTGCTTTTTGATCAGGCGCTACTGATGGAAGGCGTACCGCTCGAGGATCCAGCCGCCTTCGTGCAACGCCTCAACCGCGTCCTGAACTTATCTATTTAGATTGCAGGTGGCTGCGTGCAAACGCAGCCACCTGCAGCTTACGGCACCGTGACTACTACTTTGCCACGGCTGCCGGAATATTCGTTCAACTGATTGCACTACTCGGCCAGAGCTGTCCAAATTAGCGAATAAATCGGGCCTGGTTTGCAGGTGAGTCACTTGCGCAGTTGCGTTGGGGAAGGGCGCACTGCAGGTCCCTCGGCTACCCCGGATTTCCTGTGGAGCTTGGCGACGTCTGCAGACTTCATGCGGCTTTCTTTGCAGAAAGCCGCACACGTGGCCGTCGGTGAGCGCCGCGTGGCAGGAAATCCGGGTACGCTCGGGATGACAAGGGTGGGGTGGCGCTTCCATGAGGAAGTGGCTAGTGGCTGAAAGAGTCGCAGGTGTGGCCGAGGTTTTCAGCGAGTGCTCCAACGGGCCGATCGAAAAGAGCTAATTTCGAGAAGTCTGACTCTCAGCTGCTCCTTCGGGACTGATCGCGATATGTCGATAGCTGGTTTGTTTTCAGTGAATGCAGTCTAAATTGGTTTTTTCCAGCACTGCTTCATTGGTCAGGACAACGTGCGCGTTGGGGGGCTTAGCTCGCAGTTATTTATAAAATTTGATATTTTTGGGTGCTTTTGAGGATTACAGCTCAGCGGGGGCGGCGGGCAAAGGGGTTCTTTCTTATTGAGAAACCGACTCTTGTGCTTGTCACAGGGGGAAACAGTGGGACATAAGGTTCAGGGGGTTCTGAGGGGCTAAAGCGGTTGGCGAAGGTGGACTGGCTGGGGCCGGGGTCCGCAGGCGCCTCTTCCGCCGCGGTGGGAGAGGGCTCGGGCTCGGGTATGCTCCGCGGCATGCCGGGAGAGGCAGGCGAATCTTCTTTTTGGGCGGTGCTTGGCTGCGGGTTGATGGTTGCTTCCTTCTGCCGGCGTAGCCAGGCGGACTGATAGATTTGCGGTGGGTTGGTCGCAATGGGGGATTTCTTCTCCGCGGCGATGGTGCGACGGTCGGGGATGAGGTTTTGCATGGCGACGATGATGGTGAGGGCCTTGACTTGTCCGGTAACGCTGCCTCGGGTCGTCTCGGGGCTGAGGTCGGCGATTTCCCAGAGGCGGTCCAGTACTCGTTCGCGGTCGAGATTCAGGCGGTGGCCGTCCGGAGTCTGGCCGACGGGCTCTTGCTGGACGGCGGCGCGATGCTCGAACATGTAGTCGCGGACACGAGGTTTGGATTTGGTGTGGGCGGCGGAGTCGGGGTTGAGGCCGATGGCTTCGGCGGCTTGACGGTCGGTCATGGCGCCAGAGAGGACCAGGTGGGCAAAGGCCATTTCCTGATGGGTGATGGGGTCGTTTACTTTGTTTTTGGACATAGGTGGCTCCTGAGGTTTTAGAGGATGGGGCACATAAAAAATCCCGCCGGGGCGGGATGCTTGGATTGCTTATTTTGTGACGGGGATCGGGTGTGACACCGGACAGCGGTAAGACTGTCCTTCGCTCGCGCTTAGGCCTAAATTACCGGCAACTGCCGACCAGCGAGAGGTACGCGAGAGCCGCTCGTTGTGCCGAAATCGTCTGCTCATAGGATACAGCGATCCGGAATCGGACGTAGCCGCGAAGACTCTTTTCTTGAATCGACGGTTATCGTTTCGGTGGTTACTTTAGGTTTGCTGGGGGCCTTCCCTGTTTCATGCAGACTCTTTAAGGCAAGATATGCCGTGATGACTACGGCTCGCGACTTAGCCAGTACTGCTTCGCTTGGCGAGAAGCTACACTCTTCGTTATGGATCGCCAGAATATACCCGGAAGTAGTCCGTATGAGCCCATCATCGGCTTTTCACGCGCCGTGCGCATCGGCAAGTTAGTCCATATCTCGGGCACAGGCCCGGTGGGTGCGGATGATCTTTCCGCAGCCGAACAAACACGGACTGTATTGAGGATTATTGAAGCCACGCTCTTCCAGGCAGGAGCGAAGTTCGAGCATGTGTACCGTACGCGCATGTTCATTGCGCACCAGGAGGATTGGGAAGAGATCGGCCGCGTCCACGGCGAAGTGTTCGGAGAGATCCGCCCAGCAGCAACGATGGTGGTCGCGTCGATGCTCAACCCCAAGTGGCGGGTCGAGATCGAAGCCGAAGCCATGCTTCCGTAAGTAACGCCTTGCCGGAGTTAAGACTTGCCCTTGCGAGGTTTGCCGCCGGGACCCTTGGCGGAAATGGCATAGAGCGTGCGAACGACGCGAGGGTCGAGCACGGATTGCAAGGTGGTTGCGCCAGGAGTCAAACTCAACCTGGCGAGAGAGCCCTTGCGAAGCCGGATGCGCGCTGGGCTGGCGGCGGCCGGAACAAGCAGGGCGCCCAAAAAAATGGTTAGGTTCGGGTTATGCCCTACTACGAGGACGTTATCGCGGTCGCGATACTCATCCAGGAGTTTCTTAAAATCCTTGAGACTGGCCGCGGGAGCAAGGCCGTCGGATTGCACGACTCGTGACTTGTACCCCGTCTCAGTGGCGACGAGATTTGCCGTCTGAAGGCTGCGCTTAAGCGGGCTGGAGATGATGACATCAAAGCTTATTTTCATCGCATTCAGGACGCGTGACAGCTGCAGGCAGTGGCGAACCCCGTCTTTATCGAGAGGGCGCTTCCGGTCTACTTCAAGGTCTGCAACGCTGGTGCCGGCGCTGGCATGGCGAAGGATGAATAGATTCATAGGGCTGTGCTCATTGTAAGAGGCTTAGAGCCCGAAGAGGCGTTGCGCTGGTCACCAGCGATCTTTGTTTTCTGATTTTTCACGCGGCATTCATACGGATTGCGATGCAGCGGCATTAACGCCCGTGAGAGTTGAGTGGCGTGGCGACATCAATGAACTGGTTCTGGCGGGACGGGTGCAAATTAACCGACGCGCTGGTCTGAGTTTCGATGATCTCGCTGAAGGTGAGGATGCCCAGGATTGCATCCTGGGATATTCTCAGCCGTCCCCTGGCGGGACTGTTCCTCGCTTCCGGGACTACCCAGGACTGACGTCCTGGGCTACTTTCAGCCGTCCCTGCGGGACTGAGTTTGGTCAATGGAGTTCTCACGCAGACTCTTTAGCCCTCCCTTATGGCCCGACTAGACAGCTTGCGGAAAAACTCTGCACCGGGCGGGAAGGGAAAACCTCAGGGGCTAAAGCCCGTCGTAGTCTCCTTCTTTACGGCCCGACTAAAGTCGTGCCCTGATACAAAGCAGGAGCTTCTCCGCAAGCTGTAAAGTCGTGCCCTGATACAAAGCAGGAGCTTCTCCGCAAGCTGTAAAGTCGTGCCCTGATACAAAGCAGGAGCTTCTCCGCAAGCTGTAAAGTCGTGCCCTGATACAAAGCAGGAGTTTCTCCGCAGCTCATCCCGGTTGATTACTGCACAACCACTTGAAGGGTGATCGAGTGAGTGAGCTTGCCGGTCGAGTCAGTGGCGGATACCGTGATCGTTTGCGTGCCTGCAGGAGTACCGGGCGTACTCGTCGTGCTCGTCGCACCGCCCCCGCTGGCAGAGGCGTTGGCTCCGCCGCAGCCCGAGAGGGAGATCAAGCCGCCCATCAGAAACACAACGATCAGAACGGAATACATGCGGTGCCGATAGCGTTTCACTGCGCGCGCCGGTAAGAGAAGCAGGAAGGTGACGCTAAACCATGCCATCGGTTCCAGAGGTCGAATAGATCCCCGCTGAGTTGCCGGGGAGGGTGCAGTCGTCGTAATCGTAAGCTTGGTGGTGGCGGCCGCTCCGTTGGTGGGAGTCACCGAAGTTGGAGCGAATGTGCAGGCCGCTAAACTGGGCAGCGTGCCACAGGAGAAACTCACGGTCCCGCTATATCCTGCAACCGGGGTGACCGTGAATGTGGCTGAGACCGCCTGTCCCGCGGTCACGGTGGCCGTCGCGGGCGAAACGGTGACCGTAAAGTCGGGGTCTGCCACTACGGGCGCTGCCACTGCGATCGAAACCGCATTGGAAGTGCTCGGCCCGTTTTCGGCGTCCCCAGGATAGTTGGCGGTCACTGAGTAATTGCCGGCGGCAGCAAAGGAGGCAGAAAGAGTAGCAGCACCATTGGACACAGCGACTGTTCCCAACGTTGTTGCACCGGAGGTGAACGACACGGTGCCGGTAGGGACGTATCCCGTGACGGTGGCAGTGAAGGTCAGTGCCTGGTTCTCGGTTGCAGTGTTTGCAGAGACGGCAAGAACGGTGCTTGAGCCGGCAAGAGTTGGAGCTACCGGCTTAGGATTCGTCTGGTTGAGCAGGGGAATGACGGCCCCGGTAGAAAAACTCAGATAGTCCAGGGCATTATCGTTGGCAAGCTTGGGCGCCAGGTTGTTCAACCTCACAAGCGCCCCACCGAGAGATCCGTCGTTGTAAAAGCTGGAGTAGTAGTTATTGCTATCGACCGCGAAGTTTCCCGTTCCATCTCCCAAAAGGACGGTGACCTGGTCGATGTTTTCGCTGGTTCGGTATTGCAAAACTATATCCGGGTGGCCGTCCGCATTGACATCACCGATAGAGGCCGACCCTCCCACTATCAATAGATTCAGATTCGACAGTGGAAGGGTGTAGAACGGCGTGGGCTGGAATGTGCCGTTACCTTTTCCCGCGTATAGAGCACCCCCCCCGGTACTACTGGAGGCCATAAGCAAGTCGGGTATTCCATCTCCGTTTAGATCACCGAGGGCTAAAGCCGTACCCGAGAAGCCGAGGGGCGCCGGTTGAAAAGTTCCATCGCCATTGCCAAGATAGACGGCGCTATTCCACACCAGATCCGGCTTCTTATCGTTGTTCAGGTCGGCGACCAGAACCCCCTGGCAGATCGAGGTATTCTGCTGGGAAAATAAAACCGGACTGCCGAAAGTGCCGTTGCCTTTGCCGGGCACAAAGATCAGTCCACTCCCGCTCTGAGGAAACTCCAGGCAATACGGAAGCACGACGTCGAGATTGTTGTCGCTATTGAAATCGCCAGCCACAGGGACCGCCGCTCCAGCAGTCTTCAGGTCTATTCCGGTGAGGCTTGGCTGGAAAGTGCCATTGCCGTTTCCCGCATAGAAAAACAGTGCTGAATCCAGAGGCCCAGATATTTTTACAGCGTCACCCTGGTTGCCCCCAGAGCTGGCTACCACGTCAGCCTTGCCATCTCCGTTGAAATCTCCCATGGCAACGCTGGAGAGAGAACTGCCGGCGGTGGTATAGGTGGAAGAAAATGTTCCATCGCCCCGTCCCAAGGCGCTGACGAGGTTGAGGCCGGCATCTACGCCGATCACGTCGGTGAGGCCGTCCCCATTAAGGTCCGCCGTGGCGAATTGTCCATTGATATTGGTGGCGGAAAAATTACCTTGTCCCAAAAGTATTCTCGAAGTCCCCTGAAACGTGCCATCGCCATTGCCCTCCAGCACAGAAAAGCCGGGCGCAGCACTGAAGATGAGATTCGTCTGCCCATTCGTCCCAGCTTCTGTTGCAGCCGGGAATCCACTTAGGGCGTAGGAGTTTCCGTAGGTAAACCCGCCCTTGCCGTCGCCAAGAAGAATCGAGGTATAGTTGCCCACGAGTGCAAGGTCAACATTGCTGCCGCCATTGGTGGCGCCGGCAACGAAGAGGTACGGGTACCTTAGCCAGGAATCGAGTGGCACGTTGGCGGCGGTAGTGAATTTTCCGCCGGAAGCACCGAGGAGCACCTGCAAGGAGATAGGTCCGATATCGGCTTGTCCTACGATGCAGGCTACGTCGGTCAGGCCATCGTGATTGAAGTCCGCGGTGACCAGCGACGAGCCGCCGGCAGTGGTTTGCACGGTTTGCAGCGTTCCATCGCCGTTCCCGTAGTAAACAGCCAGCGAGGAGCCGCCGACAACGATGTCCTGCTTTCCATCTCCGTTGAAGTCGCCCGCACCCGTTGATCCAGGATTTACCCCGGCCGGGCCGGCATAGCCTTTGGCCGTGGAAAGCGTTCCCGGCGCGGCGCTCCCTTGATTCAGCAGCACCGCTAGCCCTGAAACATTATTGAGGAGTGTGGATACGGCAACGTCGGGATAGCCGTCTCCATTCAAATCGACCGGCGGAACGAGCGCCACCGGCGCTGACACAGCATAGTAAGCCGGGCTCTGAAAGCTACCGTCACCGTTGCCGATCAGCACGGCAACGAAGCCGACGGGACAGGTGAGCACCAGGTCCAACTTGTTGTCTTTGTTCAGGTCGGCCGCAACCAATGAATAAAGCTGCGAACCCTGGGTGCAACTGGTCAACGAAGTCGTGGTAACCGCGACAGGAGGATTGTTGGCTCCCTGATTGAGGAGCACGGTGAGTGTGGGCGGCGGGGTCCCCTCTCCAGGCACCCAAAGGTAGGCTACATCTGACTGCCCATCCCCATTAAAGTCTCCGGTGGCCAAGCTGGATATGGTCACACCCGCTTGGGGAGTGAAGCTATTTGCCGGAAAGATCGGCGGTTGCGTCTGTGCACCAGCAGCCGCGATCAGCAGTGGCGAGAGCAATAAGGGAACCAGAATGGAGCGCAGGCTGCCAGGACACTTGAACCAAGAGTTTGCAGACACGGAGACAGTCCTTCAAGCCGAAACGGTCTTTCTGTGGAGAGCAGGGCGAGTCTAACAAAGCTGGTGGCAACTTGCTAAAGATTTAAGCCCGCAGAAGGCACGAAAGGGATGTTACCCGGCTTGAGAGCGAACCCAGGCCCGTTTGGCTTGCGTTCCAGCCCGACGCGGACGGCCCGCGCCCATACAGCGGCACTTAACACGCTGCCGCGAGGCGCGGAATCTCGGACCAGCTTTCCACGATCGACATCCAGAACAGCGCGACGAGTCTACCCTCTGCGTCGAGCATGACGATATGATCGCCCTGGATCTCAGCGCGAGACGCGACGACCGGTTGAGTGCTTATAGCGGGATTCTTAAATCGCACTAGATATGTTTTGCTGTTCATTTCCATTTTCCGGGTACATCCTCCGCGAGCTGGACTTCCTGTTGCGGCGCACTCGCCAAGGGCAACGTTGTGCGACTTTCCGTGAGGCAACTGCGCATGAAGGTCCTCAACGTCACGAACTTCGACAGGAAATCCGAGAGCCATTTATTTATTCAGGGCACCTGCGGCCGAGGCAGAGCTCGAGCCGGGTACAGACTCATAGTGTTGCGATTACGCAATCCGTATCACGTTGGCCGGTCACAAATGGGGTAAAAATTGTGTGCGGCCAATTGCTTTGCGACGACGTGGTTTGTTTTTCGATGGCGCAAACACGTAGTAGCCTTGGGTTGCTGGTTCCTCTCTTTTCAAGGATGTGCTTGCTTCATGGGTAGATTCACGCGCCGCCGCTTTCTCGTTACTGCCTCTGCCGTTGCCGCGACTCGACCGCTGGCAAAACGCCTGGGATGGGCCCAGGCGCCGAAGAACGAGGCTGACGATCTCAAGCTCTGGTACACCAAACCGGCGTCCCAGTGGGTGGACGCGTTGCCTATCGGCAACGGGCGCCTGGGAGCGATGGTCTTTGGCGGAGGCGCGATCGATCCCATCGATCCCAAAGACCCGAAGGCCGATCATGCGGGTCCCGTCCCCACCGATCCCGCGAAGGAAACGCTCCAACTGAATGAAGACACACTCTGGTCGGGCCTTCCGGTCGACGGTAACAATCTGGATGCGAAGAATTATCTGCCCGCGGTGCGGCGCGCGGTTCTGGAGCAGAAGGACTATCACCTTGCCGACCAGCTCTGCCGCAAGATGCAGGGCCTGTTTGCCGAGGCCTACCAACCGATCGGCAGCCTGCACGTGGATTGCACCCACCCGGGACCGGTGACGGATTATCGCCGCGCACTGGACCTTGCATCCGCGGTGGCGACGACGCACTACAGGGTGGGGGATGTCGAATTTGAACGCGCTGCATTTTCCTCCGCCCCCGAGCAGGCGATTGTGCTGCGCGTCTCTGCCGGCAAACCGGGCCAGTTGAACGCAACCCTCTGGATGGATGGCCCGCTGGTGAAAACTGTGCAGGTCGTGGGCAGCAATCGTCTGCTGCTGACCGGCAAGGCGGCAAGGCACATTGCCGGGGCGGGGCATCCAGGCAGCGAAAATCCGGTTGTACTTTCCGATGTGCCGGGTGAGGGCATGTACTACGCCGCTGTGCTGCAGGCGAATGCTGAAGGTGGACGGGTATCCGCGCGTGGAGACAGGCTTGTAGTCACCGGAGCGACCACGCTGACCGTGGTGCTGACCGCGGCTACCGGTTACCGGGGATTCGAACAGAAACCCGATACGCCGCAAGCAGTGGTGACGGAACACGCTACCCGGCAACTCGATATCGCACTGCAGCAGAGTTACTCTGCCTTGCGCCAGCGGCACACTGCGGATTACCGGAAACTCTTTGCCCGCACATCTCTCACGTTAGGGGCAAAATCGGCAGCATCGCAACCCACCGACCAGCGGCTGGCGAACTTCGCCACGGCTCCCGATCCGTCGTTGCTGGCGCTGTATTTTCAGTACGGGCGCTACCTGCTCATCAGCAGTTCGCGGCCGGACACGCAGCCGGCGAACCTGCAGGGCATTTGGAGCTACCAGGTTCAACCGCCCTGGAGCAGTAACTGGACTTCTAACATCAATGTGCAAATGAACTACTGGCCGGCGGAGACCTGCAATCTGAGCGATTGCACTCAGCCGCTGTTGTCACTCGTGGAAGATCTGACCCACACCGGCGCGCGTGCGGCGCGGGAAACATACGGCCTGCCTGGCTGGGTAACCCATCACAATATCGATCTCTGGCGTGCGGCTAATCCTGTGGGGATGGGCGTGGGCGCACCGACGTGGGCAAATTGGGGCATGAGCGGCCCCTGGCTCTGCGCGCATCTGTACGAGCATTATCGGTTCACGCGCAACCGCGAATTTCTGCGTGCGCGGGCTTATCCCGTGATGAAGGGTTCGGCGGAATTCTACCTGGCGTGGCTGATCGAAGATGGCAAGGGGCATTTGACCACCTGCCCTTCCGAGTCGACCGAAAACGACTTCATGGCCCCGGACGGCAAGCGCGCCATGACCAGTGCCGGTTGCACTATGGATATGGCCCTGATCCGTGAGCTGTTCACCAACTGCATTGACGCAGCGAAAGAACTGGGGATCGACGAAGAGTTCGCCGCCAAGCTCGGACGCCGATCGCGCACGCCTCATCCCGTACCAGGTCGGCAAATACGGCCAGCTGCAGGAATGGTCCATCGATTTCGAAGAAAGCACGCCCGGTCAGCGGCACATGTCACACCTGTACGGGCTGTATCCGGGCAGTGAGATTACGCCGCGTGGTACTCCGGAGCTGGCGAAGGCGGCGCGCATTTCGCTGGAACGGCGCTTGGCCAACGGTGGCGCGTATACCGGTTGGAGCCGCGCCTGGGCTATCGGTTTCTGGTCCCGCCTGGGCGATGGCGATAAGGCGTGGGAGTCTCTGGGGATGCTGATGCAGCACAGCACGAATTTGAACCTCTTTGACACGCATCCGGCGGGGAAGACATCGATCTTTCAAATTGACGGAAACTTCGGTACAACCGCGGCCATTGCCGAGATGCTGATGCAAAGCCACACCGGCGTGATCGATTTGTTGCCGGCGTTGCCCTCTGCTTGGCCGGGGGGCGAAGTCAAAGGGCTGCGAGCACGCGGTTCGGTTGAGATCGATCTGCGTTGGGAAAATGGAAGGGCAGTAGCCGCTGTCATTCGACCGGAGTTCTCGGGCGAATATCAGTTACGGGTACCACCTGGACAGAAGATTCGCAGTGTTGCGAGCGCAAGCGAAGTTCCATTGCGAATGCACGCCGATGGCAGTGTCGGCGTTACGTTGGAGGCGACGCGGAGTTACCGCGTAGAGTTCGCCTAGCATGGCTGGAAGTTCCATCCGGGAGGTCAGGGTTGGATGCTTTGTGTCAGGGCACAACTTCAGTCGGGCCGTAAAGGAAAAGATGATTGGGCTTTTAGCCCGAGTGATGGAAGTGCGATTCTTTCCGCGACGCTGAAGCGTCGCTCCCCCTGCTGAAGCAGGGGCTTCCACCGGGCTTCTGTGGGGAACGATCGGAACGTCCTACGCGAGCAGCTCGGCTTGAAAGAGTCTGCATGAGAACATACAGTTACTGACCAACCGGAGAATACTGAAGCCCAGGATTGCATCCTGGGATATTCTCAGCCGTCCCCGTTCGACAAGCTCAGGGCAGGCTCTACGGGACTGAGTTCTGGGGCGGCGGGTTCTCACGCAGACTCTTTAGCCCCTGCTACAGCGCACCCGGGCTGGAAATGCATGTCCGCGGATAAGTCTCACTCGTCTTCCGCCAGGAGTTCAAAGAAAGCCCAGCGGCTAAAGCCCAGATCTTGTTAGGGCGGTTTACGGCCCGACTGAAGTCGTGCCCTGATACAAAACATAAGCTTTTCCGCAGCCTGTAAAGTCGTGCCGTGGGACAGGGCATCCCAACCCTGGCTAGCGAAGCGTTCGAAAAGACTGATCCCCAAAATACGCCCGACGCAAACCCACCTTAGGGATTTGCGTCGGCCACAGGCCAATACTCCTTAGACGTTCAGATTGAGAAGCGCAACATTCAAATGATGAACGGTGTCGGTGCCGGCCCACGCGACTATCCATTCATCGAGAGGCGCGGGAGAGTCGTCTGTACCCGCCGGAATATGAAGCAGTGCAGGTTCAAATTGCGCTGTTTGCTGGAAGGTGGTTTTAGCGCTGACGGTCAACGAATTCTGATTGCCGAACAATGTGTTGAGGAGCTTGTTCCCTGTGCCTGTCCAGAGCAGGGCTTGAGACCAATCGATGGTTGCGGGTCCTCCGTAGTTGCAGGTCGCGAAGGAAGGGCCTACCTCGCTTGTTTCGTTCGTAACCTGGAAAAATGGAGTGCCAGGCTGGCTATTCATTTTGCCAAAGTTCAACCCTTCGCAATTCACAAGGTATACCTGTGAATTCGTGCCCGTGAAGGCGAGCATGACCCGCGCGTCGGTGTTGTCGAGGTAGGAAAACATGGCGGGCGAGTGAAAGCTGGTTTGACGCAGCACGGTCTTGCCGGGTGCCGCATCGGACCATTGGAAGCCATCGCTGGACTTCATGATGTTGATTTGACCGTTTGGCGCTGCTCCTCCAAAGCCACCGCCGCCGCAGAAGCTCAACAGCAGGGTGGGCGGGTGGTTGGTCGTGTGGTCCTGGAACACGGCCAGAGCGGGACCCCCAATCGCCGTCTCATTCAATGGTATGCGCCGCGGTGCAACATGCCGATCGGTGAAGGCAAGCAGTTGCACCTGGTGCACCGGCGTCGTGTCTGTATACGCGATAAACAGCGTGTTGTTAAAGACAACGGCTGCGGGCCGTTGGGAGCTTTTGTCGCCGAGGACCACCAGCCCTTGCTCGCTGTAGCTCTGATCTCCCTGAAAAGGATTCACAGGCATCAGATTGATTTGGAAGTTCGGAGCTGCGCCGCCGGCACCTCCGCCGCCGGGAAAGATGAGAAGCATCTCTCCCTTAAATTGAACGAGACAGCAGCCAGCGCCCGCTGTTGCGCTTTCGTAGACGAACTGCGAATGAAGAGTTCCCATGTGACACGCCCCTTTGGCTTTTCTGTGAGTGAGCGGCGAACTATAGGACCAACTGCAAGGTTCGCGTTCTCACTGCTCAGGAACTGTGCGTGATGAGCAGGGCATTTGGTATTTAAGTGTGGATTAACCTAATAGCCCATTCATTCGAACGGCTTACGAGAGCTTATTAACCGGCTCGGGTATTTCGTTTGGCACGGTAACCAGCCGAATGGCGCCCTGGTCATCAAACCCAGTCAGGTCGCGGACGACCCGCGTACCGCTCTTGGGGCAAGCCTCATCCTTAATAAGGATAGTTGTCTTGAAATACGCTCGTACGTATTATGGGCGCATGAGCAAGCCCTCCCTTCGCGAAGACATTCTCAATGCCGGCCTCCAGGTGATGTTTCGATCGGGATATCAAGGGGCAACGGTACGGGATATCTGCGCAGCCGCCGGTGCTCCGCACGGTTCCTTCACCAATCATTTCCGTTCCAAGGAGGCGTTTGCCCAGGAAGTTCTGGACCGCTTTTTCGCCAAAACCAAGGGGTTTGTCCGGGAGGCGTTGGACGACAAGTGTCTTACCGCTCGGCAGCGATTGAAGAGGTTTTTGGAGATCATCAGCGGACAACTCAAGAGTGAGGAATGGAGCCGCGGGTGCCTGATTGGAGATTTCAGCCTTCAGGCCAGCTCTGAGAGTGAGCTCTTGCGGCAGAGACTGGACGCGATTTTCCAGGAATGGCGCGTGCCGTTTGCAGCGTGCATCGCCGAGGCGCAAACGGCCGGTGAAATCGATGCCACCTTCGATCCGACGGATCTGGCTGAATTCCTGCTGGCCTCCTGGGAGGGTGCAATTCTCCGCATGAGGGTTGAACGCGGCCCTGCAGCGCTCGATCGCTTCAAGAACATCGTCTTCCAAACCGTATTCAAGGGGCAGAAATGACCGTACTTACCGATGTTGCGTTGCCCCAGGTTCATGTTCTCGATTCCGCATGGCACGCGGAAAGTTATACGCGCGACGGGCAACCCCAGTAGGAGCCTCGCCCCATCGTATTTCGTAGGCCTCATGCGAACTAGCTGCCGCTATGCGGTAAACAGCCAAACTAGCTGGCAAAACCGTGATTTTTCTCCTAGACGACGCAACTTTATTTGCCCATGGGGTAGTCAATAGTAGGGCGCCGTGGATGGTGTGCGACGTGACCGCGGCTCGTATGGAAGACATGGTTGGGCATTTCTGTTTAGGAACGGAAGAATGGCAACACATAGATTCAAGGTCGACGACATTGTCCGATTCTGTGGGACCGACGCACTTCTGATCGTAAGAAAGTGCCGCAAGCAGACACACGAATATCTAGTTCAGCGCGGGAATGATGCAGCGAGGGTCGGATGGGTGTTCGGTATCTACCTCGAGCTTGTTGAACCCGCTAAGAGGTCAGCGGGGTCTCACCGCTTGTCCTTACAAAACTAACCCCTGGTTGGTAGCTCAACTAATTCCGATTGCCGGCAGCACTCTTCCCACCTTCGAGAGTTACTCTTTCTCACCAATCCGCAGTTCACGTGGACTGAGAGTCCGTACGACTTCAGCATGGGATTAGCGCGGGAATCCGATGTTCGGCGACCCATTCGCGAAGTAAACACGAGCGGAACGTCATTCAACGGCCGCGGGATATGCTGGAGGTACGAAATTCGGAGAAAGACATGATCCTTCATTCTGGAGAGGGCAGTGCACACGGAACAGCTCTGCACCTCATCCTCGGTGCACTTCTCTTCGCCTCCGCTCCGCTGGCCTCCGCGCAGTCCGCGCTGCATCTCATTCCGGTCCCGAGGGAAGTCCACACGATCGCGGCTTCACCCCTGCCCAATGGTGTCCAGATAGTCTGCTCAGGCTGCGCAGCCGGCGCAGAGGATCGCTTTGCAGCGGACGACCTTGCTGCGACCTTCCAATCCCGCAACATCCCCACCACGGCCGGCGGCGGCTTCCGTATCGAACTTGCCCGCCTGGCAGACCATCCCGTCGCTGCATTCACCGATGAGATGAAGCCGGAGGGATACGTCATTACTTCCGGGCCCGGCTCCCTCATCGTTGTCGGCGCAACCGCGGAAGGCCTCTTCTACGGAGTGCAGACCGTCAAGCAACTGATCGAAGGCGAGGGCGCCGCTGCCACACTCCATACCGCCGACATCCGCGACTGGCCGGCGATGCGCTATCGCGGAATCAGCGATGATTTTGCGCGTGGTCCGCTGCCCACGGTTGAGTTTCAGAAAAAGCAGATCCGCACCATGGCCGCGTACAAGCTCAACATCTATTCGCTCTACTTCCAACACGCCATGGAGTACAAAGGGATCCCGCTCATGGGGCCGCCCGGCGGCGGCACGTTTACCCAGGCCCAGGCGCGCGAGCTGGTCGCGTATGCGGCTCGCTATCACATCACCGTCATACCCGAGCAGGAATCATTTGGCCATCTTCACTATCTGCTCGACTGGGAACAATACTCTCCCCTCGCCGAGACGCCGCACGGCGACGTCCTCGCGCCTGGCCAGCCAGCTGCTTTGAAGCTTACCCACCAAATGTTCGTTGAGATGGCGGGCATTTATCCCGGCCCCTTTCTTCACATAGGCGCTGATGAAACCTCCGACCTTGGTCGCGGCCGGACCAAGGCGCAGGTGGAAGCTCGCGGCGCCGGCGCCGTCTATCTCGATTATCTGCAGCAGATCGTGACCGACCTCGAGCCTCTCAAGCGAAAACTGCTCTTCTGGGGAGACATCGCCATGCACGATCCCGCTCTCTTGAAACAAGTCTCCGATAACTTCAAGAAGAACACCATCGCGGTTGCCTGGGAGTACGAGCCCCATCCTGAAGGCTTCGCTGCTTTCATCACTCCGTTTACCGACGCTCATATCGAGACCTGGGTATCCCCCGGCATCAATAACTGGTCGCGCGTCTATCCCAACTACAACAAGGGCCTTACGAATATCCAGCAATTCACGACGCAGGGTCAGCAGCTAGGCGCCACGGGCCAGCTCAACACCATCTGGGATGACGATGGTGAAACTCTTGCCGACAGCAACTGGTACGGCATCCTCTTTGGGGCCGAAGCTGCGTGGCACAAAGGGGAGGCCTCTATCCCCGGCTTCCAGTCCTCTTACGGTGCAAGCTTCCATGGCGACCTGACGGGAAAGATCGATCAGGCCCAGAAAGAAATCATGACCACCGTTCAGATTCTTGGCGATGCGCTGGTTCACGCCGATGAGTCGGATTACGCTTTTTGGATCGATCCCTGGTCCGTCGAAGGCCAGCGTAAAGCGGCGCAGATTCGCCCTGTCGTCTCCGAGGTCCGTCTTCACGCGGAGCGCGCCATCGTCCTCGTCGCCGAGGCGCGCGACGCCAACCCCGCTCTCCGCGAAACCGCTGCCCTCGACGCTCTTGATCTCGGGGCCCGCCGCTTAGACCTCATCGGCCTCAAGTTTCAGGTCTGCGACGAGATCGCCAGCCGCTACGCCGCGGTCTGGGCGCTTCGGGACTCAACAAAAAAGGAAGACCGTGCAGAGGTCTCCCGGCAGTTGGGCGAAATCCAATGGAGGATGCAAGACATCAGCCAGACGTATTCGCTGCTGGGCGATCTCTATAAGGAAGCCTGGCTCAAGAGCAACCGGCCCTACTACCTGAGCTACAATCTTGCGCGCTACGACCTGGCCACCCAACTCTGGCTCCAGCGCATCGATCAGATCGGAGCGGCGGACCTGGCGTGGGATAACAGCCACACCATTCCTGCCCCCGGCAACCTGGGCATACCGCCCGCGACAACGGGTAACTTTTAGGACGAGCGCTTTGGTGAGGGAACGAGGCGTACCCATGGTGGGACTGGTGCCTAAGGGGTATTCGCGTACAAGGTCTTAGCGGCGGTAGCTCAAAATTCCCTTTGCTGGATGACCCGGATAGATAAGGCAAGCAAAAGACCCGCCAAGAAAACGTAGATCGCGGCCCGGAGCCAGGGTATCGGCAGCACAAGAAGATTGGTCTGCCTATTCAAGTACTCTGAGCCTGTCATGAATGCCCAGGGGTCGTAGGGACGTAAGGCTGCACCACTGAGCGAGACCGCTGTGATGACGACCGCACCAAAACTAACCACTGGGGCAGTGTACTCACCACTAATCAGAGAAGAGATCAGGACTGCCATCGCGAAAAACAGCAGGCCGCCTCCGAGCAATAACACCAGGTAGTAGGTCGCTTGGGAGATTGAGTGCGTCTTTCCAAAAATACTACCCACCGTAAACATTGCGGTCCATGGGACGATCGCCAACACGACGGCTTGAGCGAGGCCCATGTAGATACGAACCATCATGAGGCGAGTCCTGCTAACGGGGAGCGCCAGGGTGAACGCGGAGGACCCAATCGCCTTCTCGCGCAGGAGGCCGCCCATCATGATCAGAGTGACAGCTAATGCCCACATCATCACCAGTATCTGGTGGCCGGCGAAGAACACGTAGTTGTAGTAATCCGCCGGTATGTCGTAGAGCGCGTCGCGGTCTCCATGAAGAACAAAAATAGAGCAGAGAGCAACCATTCCGACCAGAGAGATCAGGAACCGCGATCGAGTTTCCAACCAGGCTTTATACCAAAGCATCGCTCAATTCTCCTTTACCTTGTCCAGAAAGATCTCTCGCAGTCCTACGGGAGTCACGTCGATCGAAGTGGCTTGGAAATCGTGCGCCCGGGCTAAGACACCTTCCGTGTTTCCGCTGGCCAGCACCCTCATCTGATGGCCGCGGGTTCTCACGTCTTCGACGCCGGTGATGCGAAAGTCACGTTCCGCTGGAACGGAAGGAAAGACGAGATCGATATGCCGGTACGATTGGCGCAGATCATCCAGTGAGGAATCCAGCACCAGGCGTCCCGCATGCAGGACACAAATCTGATCGGCAACGCGCTCGACCTCGGCGATCTGATGCGATGAAAAGAAGACGGTGGTCCCCTCGCTGCACCGGGTTACCAGGATCTCCAGGAGTTCCTCGATGCCCACTGGATCGAGTCCGTCGCTTGGCTCGTCCAGAATCAACAACTCCGGCCGCCGTGCGAACGCCAGCAAAAGTCCGAGCTTCGTTCGCATCCCCTTGGAAAGCGACTTAACTTTGCGGTCGAGGGGCAGCCTGTATTGGCGTAGAAGTTTCTGCGCCTCGTCCGGACGCCAATCGGGGTAAAACCCGCTGGTGAAGCGAATCATCTGCTCTACGGTCATGAAATTGTAGAGCTGTTTATTTTCGCTTACATAGGCGATCTGTGAGCGGATGCGAATGCTCTCCGTTGGGTCGCTGATCCGCTGGCCCAAAATCGTGCCATCTCCGCTGCTGGGCCGAATCATGCCCAGCAGCATCTTGATCGTGGTGCTCTTGCCCGCGCCGTTTAGACCAAGAAACGCTGTAACGCTGTGCGGCCGGACGGATAGATTGATTTCCTTGACCGCTTCGACCGTTCCGTATGACTTGGCAAGTCGCTCCGTTTGAATGGCGAATCCTTGGGTCATCTTTTCCTCACTGTCTCCAGCTGATGAAGCAAAGCCGCTTCGAACATCCTGCGAATCTCTTCATCGCGAAAATCCCGTTCACGGAGATCTTCGACCAGATCGATCACTCTTCGGCTTGCAGCTTGAATGTGATTCGATAATGAGCGGGCACGGTGATTCACGGAGATGAATGCTCCTGAACCCTGACGCAGTTCGAGGAGCCCCTCATGTTCGAGTTCCGAGTACGCTTTTGCGATCGTGTTGGGGCTGACGACCAGCTCCTGCGCTAATGTCCGGATCCCGGGTAGCTGGTCCCCATCCTGGAGCGCGCCGTTCTCGATGGCATGCCGGATTTGCTGCACCAGCTGCAGATAGAGAGACTGCCCCGAAGTGGGTGTTACTTTGAAAAACATAATGCACTCACTGTATCAGTGTAAAGGTACAGCAGTACAGCTTTGGTAAAAAATTCCTCCTGGGGTGGAGTTCACCCCACCTGTTGTGCGGCCAGATTGGAAGATTCGTCTTTATGTGTCACCGTACCTGTACGGAGGCTGTGGAATCGTGCTTGGTCGCTCTCTCCTAATGATCTCTGTTTTAGCTTTCAGCGTTGCTGCCCGGCCGGCGCCGGCCCAATCAGCGATTCCTGCGGCGACGATCGATCAGCGCATTCAGGCTGCGATCCAGGGCTTTCCCGGCAGTGTCAGCCTATATGCCAGGAACCTCGACACCGGTGTCAGCTACGCGCTTCGCGCGGATGCGCCGGTTCCTACCGCCAGCACCATCAAGCTCCCGATTATGGTTGAGCTCTTTGCTGAAGCGGAGGAGGGAAGGCTCGACTGGAACCAGAAGCTCCTGCTGACCGATCAGGACAAAGTCTCGGGCACGCGGTGTGCTCACAGAGCTCTCTTCGGGAGACGCCCTACCCATCCGCGACCTGATGCACCTGATGATCGTCGTTAGTGACAACACGGCGACCAACCTGATCCTCGACCGCATCGGTGGAAATGCAGTGAACGTTCGCATGGCTCAGTTGGGGCTAAAAGAAACCGCCGTCATGCGCAAAATCATGCAGGCGAAGCCCGAGGGTATGACGGACGAGGGAAAGAAGCCAGGAAACGATCGCTGGGGCACGGGTAGAAGCTGTCCCCGCGACATGGTCCTTCTTCTGGAAAAACTTTACCGTGGCGAGCTGGTCAGCGCCGCGGCTTCCCAGGAAATGATCGCGGTGCTCAAACGGCAGCATGATCACAGCGGTGCAGGAAGAGATATGAATAACACCGTCATCGCCAGCAAGTCTGGCGCGCTGGACCACCTGAGGAGTGACGTGGCGATTATCTATTCGCCGCACGGGCCCGTAGCCATGGCGATCACGGTAAACAATGTTTCGGAAGTCGACTACGGAGTGGACAATCCGGCTAATCTCCTTATATCCAAGCTCTCCGGGATTCTGGTTGAAGAATTGGCGCCTGCCAAGTAGCCATGCACAAAAATCCATAGCAGACAAGCGATTGTCACACTGAACACCTCGCGGCCGGACAAAAGAGCAACCCCCAAAAAAGTGCTGTTTTCCGCGGCAATCACCCTTGCATTGTTGTCAGGCTATGGTTATATTCAAATACTGATCTTCATAAGGGTCGTTTAGAAAGCAAACCCTGGAAGAGTTGCTCACTGTTGTATGTAGGGCCCTGTAGATCTTTGGAGGCGAGTATGAGACGATTTACCTTATGGGGCGTAGCCCTCGTAATGGTCCTGGGGCTTTGTAGCGCCAGCCAACCCCTGTTAGCTCAGCAAACCACAGCCAGTATTACCGGCACCGTTGAAGATTCGTCCGGTGCGGCCCTGCCCGGCGCGACCATAACAGCGAGAGACACTGAGCGAGGCACGACCTCCACCGCCCAAAGCACGCAGGGTGGCGTGTTTACTTTTTCCAATCTTCCCATCGGAACCTACGAAGTAAAGGCAGAGGCAGCGGGTTTTGACACAGCTGTTCAGCCTCCCCTCACCCTGGTGCTCAATCAGGTAGCGCGTTTTGACTTCAAGATGAAGGTGGGCGCGGTTACCAACACCGTGCAGGTGAGCTCCGAAGCTCCGCAGTTGCAGGCCGACACGACCGAGGTCAGCACCCTGATCGATTCCAAGACCATCACCGGTATTCCGCTGGCGACCCGTAACTATGTCGAGCTGACGCTGTTATCGCCCGGCAGCGTCACCGTGGATAACTCCACATTCAACAACGGAGACAACATCAACGACAGCGGCCGTCCGTACATCAATGGACACCGTGAGCAGTCGAACAACTTCATCCTGGACGGTATGGACAACAACCAGACCTCCGAAAATGACCTGGCCATCCAGCCATCGCCAGACTCCATCCAGGAGTTCAACATCATCACGGCCAACGCCCCGGCGGAGTTCGGCAACTACTCCGGAGGTATCATCAATGCCTCCATCAAGTCCGGCACCAACCAGTTCCATGGCGACGCCTGGGAGTTCTTCCGCAACGACGTCCTTAATGCCAACCAGTGGGAAAACAAATTCCTTGGACCGGGCGCCGAATTGAAACGGGAGGCTCTGCGCTGGAACATGTTCGGGGGAACTGTTGGCGGTCCGATCCTCAAGGACAGGCTATTCTTTTTCTTCGACTATCAAGGGCAGCGCTTCGATCATCCCACCACCAGCCAGAACATGACGGTGTTCACCGACGCCGAGCGCGCCGGCAATTTCTCCCAGCTCACGACTCAGCTGAAGAATCCGAAGACCCAAGCGCCCTACGCCGGCAATCAAATTCCCCTCAGTGACTTGAACCCGGTTGCCGCGGCGCTCTTCGCTTCCAGCTTCTATCCCAAGCCAATCAACGGCAACCTTACCAATAACGCGATAAACCAAACCACCCAGATTTTCAATTCCGATCAGGGTGACGCCAAGGTTGATTGGAACATCACGCAAAAAGATCGTCTCTCCGCCCGTTACTCGCAGGCATACCAGAACGACCCCACGACCAACTCGCAGCTAATCCTCGGCGATACCTATAACAAGGTTCCGCTTCACAATACTGTCGGAACCTGGACCCACACCTTAAGCCCCAACATATTGAACGAAGCTCGTGTCGGCGCATCCTGGATTACGATCCTCACCGGAGCCACCTTCGCCCCCAGCATCGGCGATTTGGGCACAGAGCTGGGGATTGCCAACGCCAATACAGTTGGACCCGGCCTGCTGTTGCTCGGCTTCGACGGCGGTACGGCTCCCCAGCCCGGTAGCTCTGGCACACTCACCAACGTCGGCAATGCAATCGGCATTCAGAATTTCGCCGACACCGTGATCCAGTTTGACGACGGGGTGGTCGTTAATCATGGCAAGCACGTCTTCAAGGCGGGCTTCCAGATGTGGCGTTTCCGCATCAACACCTTCTACAGCGGCAACAGCGGTGAGTATGGCTCCATCTTGTTCGCGGGCAATTTCACCGGTGATCCGGCAGGCGACTTTTTCACCGGCTATCCCGAAGCAACCGGCAAGGGTGTAAGCACCGGTGGCACCTGGCACCAGTTTGCCTGGAGATTTGGCGGCTACGGTCAGGATGACTGGCGTATTACCCCGACTCTGACTCTGAATCTTGGGTTGCGCTACGAAGCGACTACCCCTTGGGTGGAACTCCATAATCTCCAGACAAATCTGGATCTGACCACCGGAGCCCTCGAGTACGCAGGTGTGGATGGAAACAGCCGCTCCCTCTATAACTCGGTTTACGGAATGCCGGCCTTTGGCCCCCGCGTCGGCTTCGCATGGTCCCCGGCCGCCTGGCAAGGCAAGACGGTCCTCCGCGGCGCCTACACCATCTCTTCTTACCTGGAGGGAACCGGCACCAACCTGCGCCTTCCGCGCAATCCACCGTTCACCCCAGCTGAAGTCACCGCTACCTATCTCACCCCCACTTACCAGACCCAGGATGGTCCTGGTGGCGCTGTCGCCGGCGATCCCTTCAAGGGAGCTGTCATGTATGTTTGGGACAAGAAGGTTCAACCTGCCATGGATCAGCAGTGGAACCTGACCGTGCAAACCGAAGCCAGCCGCAACTTAACCTTTCAGGTCGGTTACGTTGGTAGCCACGATACACACTTGATGGTTCCCACTCCTTACTTACAGGGCACACTCAATAACGGTGTGGTTGGGCCCAGTCTCTACTTCCGGGACAATCCCTCTTTGATCAACGAGCTTTCCCAGGTATCCGGGACCGCTTCCACAGGATTCACCACTTACAACGCGCTGCAGACGGTGTTACAAAAGCGCATTTCCAATGGCCTTGAGGCGCAGGTTGCTTATACCTGGTCCCATTGCCTGACCAACAACAGCGGATACTATGGAACCTGGGGCGCAGCGACGCAGGGCTCGCCTGCATCGCCGTACTACCAGAATCTCTACAATCCTCACGGCGACTACGCCAGCTGCTACTCTGACGCCAACAGCGTGGTCGCGGCCTACGCCACGTACGATCTGCCGGTTGGCCACGGTAGGGCATTCGGCAACAACCTGAATCCAGTTGTCAATGCAGTGGTCGGCGGCTGGACGGCTTCGACGATCGTCTCTCTTCACACCGGTTTTCCTCTGGCGGTGTCCGCCGGGAGCGACTCCTCCGGAACTAACGGACGCGGCCCGCGACCCAATTGCGGACAGACACACACCCTCGGTCGTGAACCCAGCATTATCGGCGGAGCATTTCAAGGCTATCAATGGGAGGATCCGAGTGGGTACTCAACACCAGCGACTGGAACCTTTGGCACTTGCCCGGCACAAGGTCCCGATAGAGGGCCCGGGTACACCGATACTGACATCGGGCTGGTGAAAGCGTTCCACTTGACCGAAGCCAAGTACTTCGAGTTCCGGGGCGACTTCTTGAATGCCTTCAACAATGTGCAATTGGGGGCTCCGGCAGTCAGCTTCCCCAGTTCAACCTTCGGCCTGACATCACACTCGCAGCCCGCAAGGAACATCCAATTCGCGCTGAAGTTCTACTTCTAACGCAGTTCGCAATGACTGTGGCTTGAGAAAGGTCGCGAGGTGTGGTTTTCCTTGGGAGAAAACCACGAAAGGCGACATGGCTTCGGTCTACAGCAATTGCGAAACTGCTGTAGCAGCCTGATAAACTCAGGGGCAGACGCTGTTCCATAAGCGTCTGCCCCTTTCTATTGGTAGGTGAATGTCGCGTACATTGTCTAAGTTGGGCCCTGCGATCGGTTTTGCAATCGCAGTTGGCTTCTCCGCCCTAGCACAGGTTTCGAGCAAGACGGCGGCCGTGACCCCCGCAGCCGCCGAGCACGCCGCGTCGCTGGCTGAGAGTGGCCACTGCGCAGAAGCTTTGCCTCTGCTATTGAAGTCAGCCCACGTCGCCGACAAAGAGCTGCAGAAGAGAATTGGACTCGACGGCGTGCGCTGTGCCACCGTGCTGCAGCAGCAAGAGGCGCTGTTTGAGTTCCTGCGCAACTTGAGCCGGCAGTTTCCCCATGATCCCGAAGTGTTGTATGTTTTGACCCACGCTTTTTCCGATCTATCCACACATGCCGCGCGAGAGCTGGCAACCACCGCTCCAAATTCGGTTCCGGCGCTGGAAATGGATGCGGATTCGAGCGAGATGCAGGGTAAGTGGGACCAGGCCGAAAAGGACTATCGCAAGATACTGGAGGAAAATCCGCGCTATCCGGGTATTCACTTCCGCTTGGCCCGCCTTTTGCTATCCAAGCCCAATCCAACGCCGGATTTCGCGGAGGAGGCAAAGAAAGAACTGCAAGCGGAACTCGCCATCGATCCCTCGAACGCCGGTGCGGAATACGTCCTCGGGGAACTCGCGCGCCAAGGTCAGGACCTATCCTCTGCAGAACAGCATTTCTCCAAGGCCACGCAACTCGAGCCCAACTTCGCCGATGCCTATCTTGGATTGGGCATGACGCTCGTAGCCGAGAAAAAGTACGCGGAGGCGGTGGCCCCTTTGGAAAAGGCGGTCAAGCTGCAGCCCGGCAATCCGGCCGCGCACTACAGCCTGGCAACCGCCTACTCCCGGACCGGACGCAAAGAAGAGGCGGATCGTGAATTCGCTCTACAGCAGCAGGCCACGGACCACGCGGGCGGACAGGGAGCCCAGAATCCGCAGTGAGCGGCAATTGCCTCGAGCTATCTCGCCGGTGTTTTCTTAGGGCCCTGGCGGGCGCTACTGGATCCGTCGCACTCAGTCGTTTCGCTGGTGCTGCAACGTTCTATCCGTTCGAAGAAGTGCCGTCCTCCACCAGCCACATCACCTGGGCGCACACCGCCGGCAAGTCTCCGCAGAAATACCTTCCCGAAACCACCGGTGCAGGCTGCGCCTTTCTCGATTACGACAACGACGGATGGATGGACATCTATCTCGTCAACAGCGGCAAGTGTGACTTCTACGATCCCAACCCGCCGTTGCGCAACGCGCTCTATCGTAACAATCGAGATGGCACTTTCACCGACGTCACTGAGAAGGCGGGCGTCGCCGCGGGCGGCTATGGGCAAGGCGTCGCGGTGGGCGACTATGACGGCGACGGCTTTCCCGATCTGTATGTGACCCAGTACGGAAAAAGCATTCTTTATCGCAATAACGGCGACGGAACGTTTACCGACGTTACGGAAAAGGCCGGTGTCGCAGCACCTGGATGGGCTTCAAGCGCGGTGTGGTTCGACTATGACAATGACGGACGCCTGGATCTGTTTGTCTGCAACTTCGTAGAATTCAGCAAATCAAAAAACCTTCCTTGCACCGCCTACAACAAGCCGGGATATTGCGTTCCCAAGCTCTACAATCCATCGCCCAGCTGGCTCTTCCACAACAACGGCGATGGCACCTTCACCGATGTCAGCCTGTCGTCGGGTATTGCGAAGCATTTGGGCAAAGCCTGGGGAGTGGTCGCTGCCGACCTTGATAACAATGGCAGGATGGACCTCTTCGTCGCCAACGACACGGCGGCGAATTTTCTTTTCATGAACCGGGGCAATGGCAAGTTTGAGGAGATTGCCGCCATGGCCGGCGTGGGATTCAGCGAAACAGGCAAAGCCCGTTCGGGCATGGGTTTGGATGCGGCAGATGTCAATCAGGACGGCTGGATGGATCTCTTCGTGGCCAACCTCGACCACGAGCGGTTTTCGCTTTACCAAAACAATCATGACGAAACGTTTGACGATCAGGCCGACAAGACCTCGATCGGTGCGGCGACCCGCCTGATGAGCGGTTGGGGGCTGAAGATTTTCGACTACGACAACGATGGCAATCTCGACCTCTTTCTTGCCAACGGCAATCCTGACGACCTGATCGAGACCATGCAAAAGGATGTAACTTATCGGGAGCCGTTGTTGCTCTTTCACAACGATGGCAAGACGCTGCAGAATGTGAGCGCGGAAAGCGGACCGCTCTTTGCCCGCAATCTCTCTGCCCGAGGGCTCGCCATCGGCGACTTCGATAACGATGGCGCTGTCGACGTTCTTATCTCGGTGAACGACGATACTCCTTTGCTCTTGCGCAACACCGCGGCCAAAGGCAACCATTGGCTGGGAATCAAGCTGGTGGGCAAGAAATCGAACCGCGACGCCATTGGAGCACGCATTACCTACCAGGCGGGCGATCTCAAGCGCAGCAGAACCAAGGTGGGCGGCGGAAGTTATTTATCGTCGCACGATCCGCGAGTCGTCCTCGGCCTCGGCAGCCGGACGAAGATCGATTGGTTGGAAGTGAAGTGGCCCGAGCCCAGCGGCAAGACAGAAAAGTTTGTCGGGCTGCCGATCGACAAATACATCACCATCACTGAAGGCGAGGGTGTCAAGCAGACCTGAAATCCAAGAACCCTCTCCCCGCCTCGAATGCCAGGTGCCCTATGCCCCCAGTAGCGGGTGGGCTGTTTACACTACACTCAACTCCGGAAAGCCCACTTTTTCTCACCTGAGGTTTTCATGCCCCACCGGCTGAGCACGGTTGACCTATCGCTGGTAGCCATCTATCTGGCGGGTATTACCCTCTTTGGGCTGCAATTTCGCAGTAAGGATCGTTCCTTAAAAAACTACTTTCTTGCGGATCGCAAAATTCCCTGGTGGGCCATCGCCCTCTCGATCGTCGCCGCGGAAACCAGCACGTTGACCATCATCAGCGTGCCCGGCCTCGCCTATACCGGTGATTGGGGATTTCTGGAGATCGTTCTCGGATACCTCCTGGGCAGGATCGTGGTCTCCATCATTTTCCTGCCTCGCTATTTTCGCGGCGAACTGCTCACCGCGTACGAAGTGATTGGTGAGCGTTTTGGCCCACGACTGCACAAGCTCACGGCGTTTCTTTTTCTTTTTCTGCGCGCGGCGGCGGAGGGCGTCCGTGTCTTCGCTGTCTCCATCGTGGTGGGGATGGCGATAGGCACGCGGGACGTGGTTTCTATCGCCATCATCTGCGCCTTGACGTTGGTTTACACGCTTGAGGGGGGAATGGCCGCCGTCATTTGGACCGACGTAGTCCAGATGGCGCTCTATGTCGCGGGCACGCTGGTCGCCGTCATCCTGCTGGGAGATCGCATTCCCGGCGGCTGGCACGCCATCCATGGCATGGCCTCCGCCGCGGGCAAGCTCACCATCTTCCACTTCGCTTTCAGCCTAAGCCAAACGTATACCTTCTGGGCGGGTCTGATCGGGGGGTGTTTTCTGACCATGGCAAGTCATGGCACCGATCAGCTCATGGTGCAGCGCCTGCTGGCGGCGAAGAACCTGCGCGAATCGCGCATCGCTTTGCTCAGCAGCGGCGGAGTTATCCTGGTTCAGTTCGCGCTCTTTCTCGCTATCGGGACAGGGCTCTACTATTTCTACGGTCATGTCAGCAAAGGGATGCCCCCAGGGAGCCCCGACCGCGTCTTCCCGGCCTTCATCGTGGCCGAGATGCCGCATGGTGTGGCTGGACTGATGGTGGCCGCGATTTTGGCTGCGGCCATGTCGAATCTGAGCGCAGCCGTGAACTCGCTCAGCTCCAGCAGCATGGTGGATTTCTACCTGGCGTGGAAGCCGAATGCCGACGAACGTCAGCGCGCTCGCTTATCGCGTGTCATGACGCTCTTTTGGGCGGCGCTGCTTTTTGTGCTCGCATTGATGTCGCGCGGCGGCGGCCATGTGGTGGAGGTTGGCCTGTCGATCGCGTCCGTTGCCTACGGAGCTCTGTTGGGGGTGTTCCTGCTCGGCACCCTTACCAGGAGCGCAACGGAGACCGGCGCGATGATCGGCATGATCGGCGGTTTGGTAACCAATATACTGCTGTGGAGGCAGCCTCACGCGTTGCCCTTTACCTTTGGCGGCGTGCAGATACTGTTTCCTAAAATTGCCTGGACGTGGTTCGTGCTGATCGGATCCCTGCTTACGTTTGTTCTAGGATGGGCAATGAGCCGAATCCTGCCCAATAAGAAGCGTGCTCAGAAGATCGCGGTTTTGCTTCTCGTCCTGGTCGCCTCGACCGCACCGTTGAAAGCGGCGAACGAACCCGGCTTCCAGCAAATCGATCGAATTATTGAACTCGGTATCGCCACCAAAAAATTCCCCGGTGCGGTGGTGATTGCCGGGCACAACGGCCACATCGTCTTTGAGAAAGCCTACGGACATCGCTCGCTGACTCCTGCACCCGAGGCCATGACCGAGGACACTATCTTCGATCTTGCATCGTTGACCAAAGTTTTGGCGACCGCGCCCGCAGTCATGCAGCTTTACGAGCAGGGGCGCTTCCGGCTGAATGATCCGGTCGCAAATTATCTGCCTGAGTTCGGCGTTAACGGCAAGCAGGACATTACTATTCGCCAATTGCTCACCCACTACTCCGGCCTGCCTGCGGATGTTTCCCTGGAAGATCCCTGGCTGGGCAAACAGGAGGGATTGCGCCGCGCATTCGCATCCACGCCGGTTACCGCTCCTGGAGTGCAATTTCGCTACAGCGACATCAACTTCATTGTCCTGGGCGCGTTGGTTGAGAAGCTCTCAGGTCTCACCCTCGATCAATACCAGCAGCGCTACCTGGCCCAACCGCTGGGCGTGGAGCACATGCGGTTTCTACCTCCCGAAGCCTGGCGCAACCGCATTGCGCCCACACAGTACGATCACGGGGTTATGCTGCGGGGAGTTGTGCACGATCCCACGTCGCGTCGCATGGGCGGCGTTGCCGGTCATGCCGGACTCTTCAGCACCGCCGGCGATGTCGCCATCTATGCACAAAACCTGCTTGATCGCCTTGCCGGCAGACCGAGCACCTTTCCTCTGCAGCAGCTGACGCTGGAAAAGATGACCACGCCCGGTCAACCGGCCACGGGCACGGCGCTCCGCGGACTGGGTTGGGACATCGAGTCGCCGTTTTCCAGCAACCGCGGCGAGTTGTTCCCGGTCGGCTCATTCGGTCATACCGGGTTCACGGGAACCTCCATATGGATGGACCCAACCAGCGACACCTATGTCGTCTTCATGTCGAACTCCGTTTATCCCAACGGGCCCACCGGGATCAACGCCATCCGGGGAGCGGTAGCAAATGTGGTGGCCGCTTGGGTGAAGCTTCGGCCAGATAACGGAAGGCTGGCTGCCAAGCTGACCGGATACAACGAATCCATCGCCGGTGAGCGCCTTTGGCATGACCGCAATGGAACGGTCACGACCGGCATCGATATGCTGGAAGAAGATAACTTCTCCGAACTTGCCGCTCTGGCGGCGAAGCATGGAGGCACGTTGCGTGTGGGGTTGCTGACCAATCAAACAGGTCTCGACGCCCATGGCCGTCGAACCATCGACGTATTGGCCCAAGACGCACAAGAGGCCGTTCCCGGGCTCAAGCTGAAGCTTCTCTTCAGTCCCGAACACGGCATTAACGGTGCACTGGATAAGGAAGGCATTCAGGATTCGACAGACCCGTCGACCGGCTTGCCGGTAATCAGTCTTTATGGCACTGCGGGGCAGCGCCGTCCCTCGCAGGAGACGTTGCGCTCGCTCGATGCAGTCCTCATCGACATTGCAGACGCCGGCGTCCGCTTCTACACCTACGAAACGGTCGTTCGCTATTTTCTCGAGGCAGCTGAGAAGACCGGCACGCAGATCGTGGTGCTGGACCGTCCCGATCCACTAGGAGGCGCGTTGGTGCAGGGTCCTCTCTCCGATGCGGGCAGCGAGAGCTACGTCAACGTGGCGCCGATTCCTGTGCGCCACGGCATGACGGTTGGTGAGCTTGCTCGTTATTTCAATGGAGAATACAAATTGCGCGCGCCGCTGAGTGTGATTGCCATGAACGGCTGGCAGCGCGGCGACTGGTTCGATGCGACCGGCCTCACCTGGACCAATCCTTCTCCTAATCTCCGCAGCTTGCGGGAGGCAATCCTGTATCCCGCCCTCGGCCTGATTGAGGAGACGAATGTTTCTGTCGGGCGAGGAACGGACACTCCTTTCGCCTATGTAGGAGCGCCCTGGATCGATGGTCCGGCGTTAGCGCGCGCTCTCAATGCCAGATTCTTACCTGGAGTGCGATTTGTCCCGGTGGATTTTACTCCCCGGTCTCCGTATCCGTATGCCGAGCAGCTCTGCCACGGAATCGAGCTGATCGTAACCGACCGCAATGTGATCGACTCGCCGGAATTGGGCCTGGAAATCGCGACCGCGCTGCACAAGCTCTACGCGGACAAATTTCAACTTAAAAAGATGGACACACTACTCGCAAATCGCAGTGTGCTCGAAGCGCTAGAGGCAGGGCGTGATCCTCAGCGCATTGCCGAGGACTGGCAGCAGCAATTACAGGATTTCGATACCAAGCGAAAGCCTTATCTACTTTACTGACCGAAAAAGCTAGCGATCCCGATCGACGACCCAAAGGTTCTTGAACCGACGACATGTAACGAATGCCCCGTCGGGCAAGGGATGGACGTCGAGGTTCGTGGTCTCCCACATCTCGCGAACAACGAGCGAGATATGGGGCACCCGTCGTTCGCTGCAAGGACGGTTCCACAGCGAGTGGTCTTGAGGGCATACCCTGTCGACACGGAAAGCAATCGTTGGGCTTCGCCCGTCTTTTTCGTCCCAGGTACGCGGGTGCGAACCTGGGGCACCCGTCCCTGTTTTATCCGAGGTTTGTTACAGGATTGAGTGAAACAGCAGGTCCCTCGATATGGCAAGGTCCACGGTATCCCACCCTGCGTAGCCCGGCTAAACTGGCAATATAGATGAGCCGCCGGTTCCCATTCATCCTTCTTCTCCTGTTAGCTGCTCTGCCAAGCCGCTCCCAGACTCCCGCGTCGCGAAGCGGATATGTGGGTGACGATGCGTGCCGCTCCTGCCATGCCCCTCAGGTCGATTCCTTTCACCAAACAGCGCACTTTCTTACCTCCGCTGCCCCCACCGAAAACTCCATTCTGGGTAAGTTCACTCCTGGCGACAACATCCTCAAAACCGTGAATCCGAATCTGTACTTCCAGATGGAGACTAAGCAAGGCGGCTTCTTCCAAACCGCGGTGGCGGGTAGCCATCCGCGCACAGAACGCTTCGCGGTAGTAGTCGGCTCCGGTGAGAAGGGCCAAACTTACTTATTCTGGGACGAAGATCAGCTCTTTCAGCTGCCAGTCTCGTATTGGACGGATCTGGGCTGGGTGAATAGCCCAGGGTATCGCGATGGTTTTGCGGATTTCGATCGCCCCATCATTGCCCGATGCCTGGAGTGTCACGCAACCTACTTTCAGGCGCTTCCACCGCCCTCCAACCGCTACGCCAGCACCGGATTTTCCCTGGGTATCCAATGCGAAAAATGTCACGGCCCGGGAAGAGAACATGTCGCTCAAGAGAAGTCCAAACCGGCGTCCGCCACAACCATCCTGAACCCGGCGCGATTCTCGCGCGACCGGCAAATGGATCTCTGTGCCTGGTGCCACGCCGGTCACGGCCAGCCTCTCATGCCCTCGTTTTCTTACCTTCCCGGCAATGCGCTGGACAAGTACCTTCGTTTTCCGCCGGCCGATCCGAATACGCCGCTGGATGTCCACGGCAACCAGGTCGACATGCTGAAGCAAAGCCGTTGCTTCCGGGAATCAACTATGACCTGCCTCACCTGCCACGACGTGCATGCCCCGCAGCACAATCTGGCGGACTTCTCCAAACGCTGCCTGACCTGCCACAAACCAGACTCGGCGACCTTTGCCAAAGCCGATCACCCAGTCACCACGAACTGCATTGATTGCCACATGCCCAGGCAGGAAACCAACCTGATCGTGTTTGATTTTGCGGGCAAGAAAGTGCGGCCGCAGATGAGGAACCATTGGATCAAGGTGTATTGACCCTATTTTCAACACAGATACCCCTGCGATTCCCTCAAATTGCGCCAAGCAATCGCTGGGAAACCACGCTATAGTTTGGATGGCAAATCTCACGACCTGACTCGGGCGTGGTAAAAATCGACTCACATGCAAGCCGTGTAGCGGTGTACGCGGGTGATGAACCGGATGAACTGATGGGACAGTTTTATCGTCCTACAGCCCCATCGCCGGCGCGCGCCAAAAATACGCAAGAGAGCGCATCCGAACGGAGCGCACCGCGCAAGCGGGCCGAGCAGGCCAGCGGCGATGGTGAAGACCGCGAAGAAGATGCCTTTCTGCGCACACGGCGCCGAGTTCCCGTTCGTCGCGGCTTTATCCCCGCCAGCCGTGCTGGCCGTATTGGCGCCGCGGCAGCAGTCGTGCTCGCGATCGGTGTACTGCTGTTGCTGGGGATCGGTATACGCAACTTTTTCCGTGACGATCCCCGCTTCCGCATTGCCACCTCGTCCTCCATCCAGATCATGGGCAACAGCCAGGTAACGCGCCCCGAGCTCCTCTCCGTTTTCGGATCCGACCTGGGCCGCAATATCTTCTTCATCCCCTTGGGTGCGCGCCGCGCGTCCCTGGAAGAGCTGCCCTGGGTGGAGCATGCAACCGTAATGCGGCTGATGCCCGATCAGTTGCGGGTGGCCATCGTCGAACGCACGCCGGTCGCCTTCATCCGCCAAGGCAACACCATTGACTTAGTGGACGCCCACGGAGTTCTCCTCCACCTGCCTCCTGCGGCCATGGCCGCCAAGCATTACTCCTTCCCTGTGGTTACCGGGATCTCCGTCAACGATTCGTTGCCGGTGCGCGCCGCCCGCATGCATCTGTACCAGCAATTCATCAGCGATCTTGACTCCGGCGGAGCCAAAGTCTCCACCCAGCTCAGCGAGGTGGACCTCTCCGATCCGGAGGATCTCTGGGCCCTGATGCCGGCCCAGGGTTCGGACATCCAGGTACACTTTGGCGATTCCGATTTCCTGGCCCGCTACCGCAGTTACCAGGAGCATCTGCCTGAGTGGCGGCAACAGTATCCTCATCTGGCCTCGGTCGACATGCGCTATGAGAACCAGGTAGTGCTCGATATGGCCCATCAGGACTCTGGGCAGGACGGGGCAGCCGTCAGTCCGCACCAGGCCGAAACCAAACACGCCGGACACACCACGGTAAAACCGGCCGCAAAATCGCTCAAAGCGGGAAGAGCGAAGGGCTAATGCAAAAGGGCGAAGAACTACTCACGGTATTGGACGCAGGCAGCTCCAAGATTCGGGTCCTGGTAGCGGAGTTGCACGAGGGAGCCCTGCGTTATCGGGCGCATAGTGTGGTCAATGCGGAGGGGATGCGGAAGGGTCTTATCAGCGATCTGCAGCCGGCGAGCAGAGCCTTCAACCACGCTGCGACTGAGGCCGAACAGATGGCCAACGCGGTCATCGCCAATTGCGTTGTCGGGCTAGGCGGTCCCCACGTGCGCGGCGTCAACAGCCAGGGCGGTATCAGCCTGGGAAACCGTCTGCGTGAGATTACGCGCGAGGATGTACGCGCGGCCGTGGATCGTGCTCGCTCTGTCTCCCTGCCGGCCGATCGGGAGATTATTCACTTGTTGCCGCAACAGTTTATTCTCGACGAGCAGCCGGGTATCCATGATCCGGTTGGTATGGTCGGCAACCGGCTGGAAGTGAATCTGCATATCTCCACCTGTTCCGCAAGCGCATCACAAAGCGTGGTCACCTGCGCCAATAAGGCTGGTCTGGAAGTGACGGACACGGTTTTTGAGGCCATCGCGGCCGCAGAAGCCACCGTCTCGGCGGATGAGCGCGAACTGGGCGCCTGCCTGCTCGATATCGGCGCCGCCTCGACGGAACTGGTCGTTTTCTTTGAGGGCGCGGTAGCCCACACCGCCGTGGTGCCCATCGGTGGAGACCATTTCACCAACGACCTCGCCGTGGGGCTGCATGTCTCCGTGCAGGAAGCCGAAGCAATCAAGTTGGATTACGGGCATTGCGTAGTAACTTCGGTTCCTTCGTCCAGTGAACTAGACTTGATTGCTGGCGGAAGCCAGGTGGTGCGCACCATCAAACAACGCTACCTAAGCGAGATTCTTGAACCGCGCGCCCGCGAGCTTTTCCACCTGGTGCGCGAAAATCTGCGCCAGGGCGGGGTACTGGGTGCGCTCGGGGCCGGTTGCGTGCTCACCGGCGGTGGCGCTCGCCTGGCGGGCTTGCTCGAAGTGGCCGAAAGCCTGTTGCGGGTTCCAGCGCGCTTGGGTTATCCGGTGCCGCTCTCCAGAATGCCGGACGAGTTGGTACAGCCGGAGTTTTCGACCGCGATCGGCATGTTGCTGTACACGCACCGCACGAGCGTGCTGCGGGCGGCGGAAGATCAGGGCCTGCGGGCCAAACTGCGCGCTATATTCGCAGGAAGTTTGTAGTCCTGGTTTGCAGGACGGCAGGATCTGATTACGATACGAAGAATGGAGCTAAACCCGATGAGTCTTTCCGACGAAATACGCATTCACTACAACGATGAAATTGCTCGCGGAGCGAAGATCAAGGTCATAGGCGTGGGCGGCGGCGGCGGGAACGCCGTGAACCGCATGATTGCGGCCAAGCTGGAGGGTGTCGAGTTTATCGTTGCCAATACCGATGTGCAGGCCCTGCAACTCTCCCAGGCGCCGGTCAAATTGCAGCTGGGCGTCAAGCTGACCAGCGGACTGGGCGCGGGCGCCAATCCTGACGTGGGCAGGCGCGCTGCCCTGGAAGACTCGGAAAAGATTATCGAAGCCCTGGAAGGCGCGGACATGGTGTTTGTGACCGCCGGACTGGGCGGCGGCACGGGCACAGGCGCGGCTCCGGTCATCGCCTCGCTGGCCAGCGAAATGGGTGCGCTCACGGTCGCGGTCGTGACCCGCCCCTTCAGCTTTGAAGGCAAGCGGCGCATGCAGCAGGCCGAGCGCGGAATGGAAGAACTACTCGAGGGCGTCGACACCATGATTGTCATTCCCAACGAGAAGCTTCTTGCCGTGGCCAAGGATGCGGGCTTCTTCGAGTCTTTCCGGGTCGCGGATGACGTTCTACTCCAGGGGGTGCAAGGCATCTCCGATATCATCACCATCCCAGGCATCATCAACCGCGACTTCGCGGACGTGAAAACCACCATGGCCGGCATGGGCTACGCAGTCATGGGCACCGCGGTACGTAGCGGCGACAACCGCGCTATTGCCGCTGCCCAGGCAGCCATGGCATCTCCGTTGCTCGAAGCGGGCGCGATCGACGGCGCCAGGGGCATCCTTATCAACATCAGCGGATCGAGCTCATTGAAGTTGAGCGAAGTGAACGTTGCGTCTACCCTGATCCAAAATGCGGCGCACGAAGACGCCAACATCATCTTTGGCGCGGTTTTGGACGAATCCATGGGCGACGAAGTCAAAATCACCGTGATCGCCACGGGCTTTCGCCAGGATCATCTCGGCCGCCGCCACCGCGTGGCCAGCGATTCGGTGGTGCCCCGAGTTTCCACCCAGGATCGCTCCATGCCGCGTTTCGCCAGCGAAGAGATTGCCGACGAAGAACTTACTCCCCTCTTCGAGGCGCGCAAGGTGGCGGAGCCTGCCCCGGCCCCCGAGAAGCAGCCGGTGAAGCAAGCATCTCCGGAAGCGGCGCCCTTCTCTCTGGAGCCCCAGCCGGTCCTGATCGAAGAAGCGCCTGCGCCCCCGCGTCCTGCCGCGGCAGCGAAGCCGCCGGCCCCTGTTAACCCCGTCCCAGTCACTCCCGTCCATATTGATTTCGATGAGCCGTTTGAAGAGGAGTACGCCCGCCTGATTCCCAGCAAGCCAGTGGAAGAACGCGCTAGCGTAGCCGGGGATGTTGCCGGCCACGAAAGCGCCCATCGTACCGAAAGTGAGCCGCATCTGGACAACCTGGATATCCCTGCATTTCTGCGCCGCCCAGTGAACTGAACGGCGAATTGAATGACGAATTGAATGACGAATTGAACGCTTCATGCCCCGTGCAAGGATTTCTTTGCTCTAGCGTTACGCGCGTGTACCCAATTGTGGTACGGACACGCCGAAGACTTTCTTGGAATATGGAAAAGCGGACAGACTTTATGGCAGAGTAGGGTTAATAAGGTCAGGTTCGCGGCAGGGAATCGAGTCCTTTACGGAATTCGGCTCTCTAATAACGGTGGGATTACTTGAGTACCCTGCGTTTGCGGCACGTATCATATTTAAATGCCATGGTTTCGAGAGGACAACTCGCGGTGAACCGACAATTTCTACAGCGCATCACATATTTTGTTCTGATCCTCGGTCTGGCCTCCGCGGCCTTCGCGAAACCCGCCTCTGCGCGACCCACGCACCCTACCCATCGCACGCACGCTGCGCATGTACAGGAAACTGCCCACGCTCGCCGGCACATGGCGCAGATGCGCCACACGCATCCGGTAACTACTGAGCGGACAGTGGTTACGGTTCGTACCAAATCCGGGCATCTGCGCCGCGCGGTGCTGGTGCGTCATCGTTCTTACGAACATTTCTCCGCCAGCTCGTTTACCGACTCTGACCTGACCCAGGGCGATGTGACCACGGGAGAGGATCCGGTGGTACGGCAAGCGGCGATCGACGCATTGGGCAACATGTATGGCACCGTCGTAGCCATCGACCCCAGCAATGGCCGCATCCTGGCCATGGTGAATCAGAAGCTTGCTCTTTCCAGCGGTGCCGAGCCTTGCTCGACCATTAAGGTGTCGGTTGCCCTGGCTGCCCTGCAAGAGGGCATCGTCACCAAGGACACCCCGGTAAACCTGGGCGGCAACTACCGCGTGAACTTAACCGAGGCCCTGGCTAAGTCCAACAATCTCTATTTTGAGACCGTGGGCCGTCGTCTAGGCTTCGAGCGGGTGCGTCACTACGCCAATTCCTTCGGCTTGGGCGAGCTGGCTGGCTGGAACATTCAGGGCGAGCAGCTAGGCATCTACCCCGAGCAGGTACTGCCCGAGAGCGAAGGCGGCGTTGGCCGCATGTGCTCCTTCGGCCAGGGTATCTCGATGACGCCGTTGCAGTTGGGCGCGCTGGTGGCCTCTATTGCCAACGGTGGAACGCTTTACTACTTGCAGCACCCCACCTCCGCGGAAGAGGTTGCGAACTTCCAGCCCCGGGTGAAGCGGACGCTGGACATCGCCAACCTGATCCCGGACGTTACGGTTGGCATGGAGGGAGCTGTCGATTACGGTACTGCCCGTTCGCTGCGTGCCAGCTTTAATCAACTGCCCATCTTGGGCAAGACCGGCACCTGCTCCAACAACGGCACGCGTTACGGCTGGTTTGCTTCCTTCGCCAATACCGCTCACGGCCGCATTGTCACCGTCTTCTTCCTTGAGGGAGGCCGTCCGACCTTCGGTCCGAAGGCAGCCGCGTTGACCGGTGTCTTCTACCGCAACCTCTGGGACCACAGCTACTTCGCGGACAAAGCAGCAGCTGAGCCGGAAACCCCACCGCCACCGCCCAAACCGTCACCCAAGCCGTAACCCAATAGCGGCAACACCTAAGCAGCAAAAGGGGCCTCCCGCAAGGGAGGCCCCTTTTGCTTGCGACAGGGCCCGGGTTGGGGGAGGCTCAAGTCTCTCTTTTTAAGAGTTCGTTCTAACGGTCGCTTAATTTTCTTATATCTAAGGGCAGCACACGCACCCGTGTACGTTCGGGGTCAACAGTGACTAATGCACCTTCCTCGAGTTCCGTTGCCATCTGACGGAGAGCCAAGACGACCTGCTTGCCGATCACCTCTGGATTCAATTGCTCCGAACGAATCTGAACCACACTTGGTTTGTCGCCCTGTGTAGCAGCGAGGATCGCGGCGAAGTCCAGGTCATGCGTGAGGACGATGTAATCGTTCGTCTTGGCATAGGCCATGATCTCCAGGTCCGGCGCATTCCCCGCTCCAAGTGCTGACCAGTGAACTGCCTCCAGCCCCGCTCCGGTCAGTAGGTCTAACCAGCGCGGCGAAAGGTTCATGTCAATCAGCAGCTTCATGCAGTGGCCAAGGTAACCTCGCGTTCCTCACTCCGCCAGGCTGCATAGCGAAGCGCCTGCATGATGTCTTCGCGTTCCAAGTATGGGTAATCAGAGAGAAGCGCTTCGATGCTCTGCCCGGCGGCAATCTGACCGACGATCATGCCGACCGTCACCCGCAAGCCACGAATGCATGCCTTGCCACCCATAACCGCAGGCTCCTGCGTAATGCGGTCGAGATGTCCCATGTGCCGCTCCTAACAATGCAATCGTCTGCTTCGGCGCCTGCGACAACAATTATATCGAGTGATCCGGGTGTGCTCCACGCTTGAGCCACACTGCCTGGTAGAGACCAAATAGCACGCCTGCTCAGGAATGCTCTACGATTGTCTCAATGAAGATCCTGACCGCTGACGAGATGCGGGTTGCCGATCGGGTCACCACGGACCGTTTCGGGATTGCTGCGCTGGAACTGATGGAGCACGCCGGGCGTGCCACGGCCCACTTCATCTTGCATGAATTGCCCCAGTGCCGGCGAATCGTGGTCCTGTGCGGCAAGGGCAACAATGGCGGGGATGGCCTGGTGGCGGCGCGGTATCTGGCGGAAGCTGGCTGTGCTGTCTCCGTCTTGATCCTGGGAGATCCGACTGCGGCGCACGGTGAAGTAAAGGTCAACCTGGACCGCCTCCCGGTCGTACCGATCGCCATTGCCGAAGAGCCTGACCTCTACCGTGACGCTTGCAAAGGCCTTCTGGACCGTGCTCAGCTCTTTGTCGATGCGGTCCTGGGCACCGGCTTTCATCCGCCCATGCGGGGGCTGGCGGTCGCCGGCCGCAACCTGCTGGAACGCTATCCGCGCATCCCGGTCGTCGCTGTGGATCTACCTTCGGGTTGGGATGCGGACTCGCGCGCGTTCTACGCACCCGACGCCTATCGCGCCGATGCTGTGGTTACCTTCACTGCGCCCAAGCTGGCCCATGTCTCCGGAATGCTCACCCGCGGCGCCAACCTCCCTGGCAATCATCAGCAAGGACCCATCGTGGTGGCTCCCATCGGTTCCCCGGCAGAGGCAGTCGAGTCTGCGACCGGCCTGACCTGGGCGGGTGGCTCCAAAACGATTGCGGACCGCCCTCGCTCCGCAGACTCCAACAAGGGCCGTTTCGGCCATGTGCTGGTGGTCGGCGGAGCGAGGGGCAAGTCCGGCGCCCCCTGTATGAGCTCTGTGGCTGCGTTGCGTGCCGGCGCGGGTCTGGTGACCGCGGCCATTGCACAATCGATATTGCCCACCGTCGCCGCGGTCACGCCGGAGCTGATGACGCTGGCCTTGCTCGAGGGAGAGAAGGGAGAAATCTCCAGCCGGAACCTCGAAGGTGCGCTCCTCGACCCGGTTCTGGAAAAGAAGTCGGTCATCGCAATCGGGCCCGGCATGGGCCAGGAAGAGGAAGCGGTTCAGTTCTTCCTGGGGCTGCTCGAGCGGACCAAGGTCCCCATGGTCATCGACGCGGACGCTCTCAACGCACTGGCCGCGCATCCCGGGCATTTGAACGGCCGTGGGCGATTGCTGGTACTCACCCCGCATCCCGGCGAAATGGCCCGACTCGCAGGTATGACCATCCCCGAGGTGGAGGCAGACAGGGAGGGCATTGCGCGGCAGTTCGCGACCACCCATGCGGTCACGCTGGTGCTCAAAGGATGGCGCACGCTCATCGCCCATCCCGATGGGCGCATCGCCATCAACACCACCGGCAACCCGGGCATGGCCAAGGGAGGAAGCGGGGATATTTTGACGGGGATCGTTGCCGCCATGATCGGCCAATATCCTGAGCAGCCGGCCGAAGCCGTAGAAGCTGCGGTATATCTTCACGGACTGGCAGCCGATTTTGCGGTACGTTGGCAAGACCAACATACTCTGCTGGCCATGGACACGGTATCGCATCTCTATGAGGCATTCCGCTTCCGGGCTGAGGACCCGGCAGGATATGTTTGGTTGCAGGGTATCCCAGGCATGTTGAAGGAGAGGGAATGAGCGTTCGGCGATTCATCAGCAACAGTCCCAGGGAAACGATTGAGATTGGCGGCGAGATAGCCCGCAGTCTCCCCGCGCCCACCTTGCTCTTTCTGCGCGGAGACCTGGGTGCCGGCAAGACCACACTGGTGAAGGGAATTGCCCAGGCCCTCGATGCCGCTGATCCTGATGAAGTGACCAGCCCGACCTTTACCCTGGTTCACGAATACGACGGAAGGCGTAAAGTTGACGGCAAGGAACACGAGTTCAAGCTGTACCACATCGACCTCTACCGGATTGAAGACGAGCGCCAGCTGGAAACGATAGGCTTTGATGAGTTGGCCGCGCAAGACGCCATCCTGCTGGTGGAATGGGGCGAAAAATTTCCCAACGTAGTCAAACGAAGCGACGGAGAAATCCTGATCGAGCACGCCGGCGGCGACACCCGCAACATCACCCTCACCTTCAAGGACAAGGCGCCCGCTTAGTTTCCTACTTGGTCTGATGGGCCGTCGGCCCATTAGCGATAACTTATTGGTCTGACAATCGAAATCCGAGAAGATGCTGGTTCTTGCGTCTCCAACTAGCCACAAGATCGTCATCCTTGAGCGGACCGCCTCACAAAGAACCGGGGGTTGAAAATGATTACCGCGCCCGCAAAGATGTACCCGTGACCATCCAATGCGTACCGCAGGAAGGTTCTGTTTCTCGGGCTTCGGTGATTAAAAAGCTCCGAGCAGCATGGGCAAGATAAGCATCCTCGGGGTCCTTCGACTCCGCGCACAGAGCGAGGTGCAACGCGACGAATCGGTGAGGCGCTCCACTCAGGATGACGATTTTGTTTGAGGTCGAGGGTTTCACACGAAAGCAGACCCCTTCAGCCTGTACCCTCCGCCACAAAAGAAAAGGCCGGAGTTGGCAAGCCAACTCCGGGCCTATTTGTAACAAATACAACTACTAAAAGCTGAACAAGCTCATGAGATCGTCGATGGCCGGACTATTCGTCGGCGCATAGGGATTGGCTGCAGTAGCGACAGGGTTAGGATAGTTGTCGCGGCTGCGGCTGCTGACTGGCTCTACACTCCAGTTGGCCTCGATGAACTTCAGGATGGAAACGTGGTCAGAATAGTCGTGCGAGATGTGACCCGCCTTGGTGTAAGGAGAAACAACGATCAACGGAATACGCGTACCGTCGCCGAAGTAGTCCAGGGGCTGTACGTATCCCGAGTCGTAGTAACCGCCGCCCTCATCGAAGGTGATAAAGATAGCGGTGTCCTTCCACAACGTCGGATTCTTCTTTACTTCATCCACGATTTTCTGGGTGAAGCCTTCGAACAGATTCAGCTTTGACGAGGATGGGTGACCATCGACCAGTCCACTTGGCTTGACGACGGAGACGGCCGGCAGTGTTCCTGCCTTGATGTCGCTGTAAAGATCCGCAGTGTCCTTGATATGGGCAGTGCGGATGCTGGCATCGGCCATGATGGAGGTGTCGTACTGGAACGGGTTGCAAATGTTGCAGTACTCGTCCGTATCCTTGCCAATGGCGCCGTAGTTGAGCTGATAGGGGTCGGGCACATAGTTGTTCCACTGGTCGCCATAGTATTTCCATGAAATATTTTTGGCGAGCAGCTTATCGCCGATGCTCGGGACCGAAGACGGAGGAATGGTAAAGACCGTGTTGGCGTCGTTGTTGTCAGTGTAAGCGTTGTTGCCATTGCCGAAGTACCCAGGATTGTAGTTGTTCAGAAGGTAGTAGTGACCCGCTTCACAATTGGGTTTAATCGGAGTTTTCAGGGACTTCAGGTAATTCGTGATAGGAGCCACACCTGGCTGAGTGGTGTCGGCGCAATTCGTGTAGGAACCGCCCCCAAACGACGGTGCACCAAAGGAACCACCGCCGTAGCCGTCTTCGGCATACCAGTTGTTCGTATTTGCGGCCGCGTTGGGATTCTCAACCTCGTCCACTATGCCGGCGTTTTTTGAGCCCGCCCCAACAAGAACACCCTTGGGAGGCATGGCTGGGTTTCCCTTGCCATCGCTGAAGTAGATCATGTCGCCGTGGCCAAACATAATGTGATTGGCGCCGGTTCCACCGTTCACCGACTGGTGAAAGTTGTCGCTCATGGCATAGTGGTCCGCCAGATACTTAAAGTAAGGAGCGTCCCCGTTTTGCACGTTATAGAAGCCCATGGCGGTTGAACCTTCACCGGTGGTCATGGCGCTGGGTGAATAATCTGTGCTGAAATTCGCCGGTTGGTTCACACCGTTCGTTCCTGCTCCCACGGTTGTTTCAACCCAGGGAAACAGTGCCGAGTCGCAGCCCGAAGGATTGGCAGCGGTCGCGTGGGCGACGCTGCAATCCAGCTGCTGCCACATCTGATAGAAGCGGTGCACCGGGCTGGCCGCGTAGTCGTTGTAGCTAAGGGTGGCTCCATTCGTCAACTGAAACGGCCCTGGAGGAAGTGCGTTCACGTTCTTGATGCGAGTGTCGGGAACCTTACCCGTGAGACCTGTGCCGCCGGTCACCAGATAGGCGTAATAATCTTTGGGAAGTCCGTTTTCCGATTGCCGCGCCAAGGTGAGGCTGTCGTTCTTGACATAGGAGTCGGTGGGGCCACCATTGATGGGAGCAGGAAGCACATTTCCGTCGAACGAGGTGGTGACGCCTGGGCTCAACAAAAATGCGTCGGCCGGCAGATCATAAGCGGCTTTCTGTTCCGCCGCTGGAAAGTTCGGACCCGGTGTTCCATCGGCCTTCACAATTCCCTCGGAAAGAAGATTAAATACCGTCTGTCCTTTCACGGGCACATAGGTGGCGAAAACGTGATCGAAGCTGCGGTTCTCGCCGATGATGACGATCACGTGTTTGATTGGAGTGGCGGTATCGTTGTCGGCTGACGGCGGTGTGCTTGCGGCGTTTGCGAAGGGGCTCCCAATGGCGAGCTGAAAGATCACCGTGGATAAAAGCCCCGTACGTGCAGCCCGCATGGCTGTGGTTGCGACGTGCTTTGCAGTCATACTTCCTCCCGAGTCAGAGCTCTTAAGCGGTTCACACTGCTGTGCCACACCAGGATCGCGAGGTGTATGGTCCCGTGGAGACCACGTAAAGTTTTTCGCTTTGATGTGAACCTGGCAGTGGGGCCGCTATATGCCCAACCCGTTCGAGAAATAGGCCTTACAAATTAACGTCGCATCTTTATCAGGTAAACACGCGGTGAATTCACCTGGATGTTCCGGAAAATACATTTTGGAAACTATCGTGAGCCGGCAATGTGTTCAGTGCTAGTGGACGCGGGCTTCACCTCGATCGATCCCATCATCCCTTTGTCTTCATGTTCCAGCAGATGACAGTGATAGACAAACGTGCCCACTAGATTAGGATCGCGAAAATCCATGCGCAGGCGAACGCTGGGATAAGCAAGCGTCCGTCCGTCGTAGTAGGGCACGTTTACTGTGTCGCGCAAAAAGTCTTCGTTGACTTGTCTTCCCGAATAGTCGAGCAAGAGAAAGTGCAGCTGATGTATGTGAAAAGCGTGCAACTCTCGCGAACGATTTTCGATAATCCAATCTTCGACCGTGCCCTGTTGTGCGATGATGTTCGGGATCCCCGAACTCATGTCGAACATTTTAGGTTCTTCACCATCCACGGTGAGGTAAAACTCCACCGCGCTCGTCGGATCGTTGGGATCGATTAATTTTTCTGAAAAATATAAATGGCGTACCCGCACCGGCAACACAGCTCCGAGCCATGTCTCGCGCGCTGGAGGAAGAGGCTCTGGTGAATTCTGTAGTCTTGATCGAGATTCTGGTGCATCCGAGGAACCGACAATCTTCGCCAGCATGCGGTTGGGATCGTTCTCCCCACCTGGACCTGTGTCTACCGTTCTGGTGACCAGCAGGCCAGTCTGGCCTTCGGGCGGGCCGGTCACGATGAATTCCACGCGCGCGCCTGGCGGCAGGCCGATATGCGTTTGCGGGTCTACGGAATCTTTCTCCGCATCATTCAGGTTCATCGGTACGCCGTCCAAGGCGACCAGTCCCAGAGATTGCGGCACACGGTTAAACAGGACTGCAAGGTTGAGGTAGGTGATGGCCGAAGCATTCAACACGCGCCATAGCTGGCGTTCTCCGGGCTTCATCTGGATGGTTGCTGGAGGGTAGTCAGGGTAGGGAACCGGTACGTAATTTATCGAGAGATCTTTCGCCGGCTTGCCGAAGCCGGTGCCGTTGTTAGCCGCGTCTCCGTCACGGTCAATCAGAAACTTTGGCACCACAGGTTCCGATTTAGCCGGCGGCGCATTGGGATTCATGAGGTCCAGATCGCGAATGATGAACACACGTTCCGGCAAGCCTGCTGTGGCTTTCTTCGCGCGCTCGATCCCTTCCACAATCAGCGCGCCGGAGGCGCCGCCGAGAAGCTGTTCTTTGCTGAAGCCGTGAATATGCGGGTGGTACCAGTAGAGCCCTGGCGGTTCATCGTCTGGAATACGAAAGCGGTACTCAAACGGAGCATCCCCCGGCTGCACAGACGTCTTCAGGACGTCATCCTGATGACAGACCGGAGGAATGGTAAGGCCGTGAAAATGAAGATTGGTTGAAACAGCGCTCATGACTCCGCTGGTGCAGGGATTCCCCGAAGAGTGAGCATGCACGTGTGCGGGCATGGGCATGGGCATGCCCGCAGCATTGCTAGCGTGGCCCAAATCGGTCAGGGCGTTGGTCAGATGGAGAACGACCTGGTCGCCTTGATGCACGCGCAGATTCGGTGACTCGTGACCCGCCGCATCTGTGTAGCAATAGCGAATCGAGCCGTTTGCATCCGCAGCATTGGTCACGGTCAACCGCACTTCCAGAACACCATTCTGGCTGCGCAGGTCTTGCGGTTCTTTGACCACGCTCCCCGGCTCCGGGCGTGGACATTTATTCTCTGCCCGTACCAACCCGTGCGTGAAGCACAAAACGACAACAGTAACCCATAAGGATATTTTCATTCGACCATGTCTAGTTTTAGACAGTGACGTTAACCTGCGGTGAATTGCACGCTGGGTCCGGGGTGAATTCGCCGGATGGCACTACTTGTCGGGCAGGGCGAACGACAGGATATTCGATCCCGACGCGATGGCAACGTATTGGCGTCCGTCCACCATGTAAGTAATGGGCGACGCCTTCCACGGCTCACTGGCCTCAAAATGCCAGAGATATTTTCCGGTGGCGGCATCCACCGCGGCGAATCCTCCACTGGTCTCACCAAAAAACACCAGCCCTCCAGCAGTGCTAAGAACGCCGGAATAGTTTTTTTCTGGCGGGCCCGCAAGCGGGAGCTCCCACGCGATCTTCCCCGTCTCCAATGAGAACGCACGGAGCACCTTCATTGCCGGGTCACTTGAATCGTCGACCGGTCCGTATCCGCCGTCGTGTGCCTTGCGATAGATGCTGCAATCTTCCACCGTCATCACGTAGTAGAGCCTGGTCGCTGGATTGTATGCCGTGGAATACCAATTCGTTGCCCCTCGTACCGCGGGGCAGGTCTGTACCCCCCCCAGCGTGGTTTCGTTGTTAGGCAGCAACAGTGGACGTCCGTCCGCTCCGATGCCACTCGCCCAGGTCAGCTTCCTGACCATGGGGGTCGCTTGTAAAAACTTTCCGTTGGTCCGGTCAAGAATATAAAGGAAGCCGTTGCGATTGGCGTGCAGCAGCAGCTTGCGCTCGCGGCCATGGAATGGAGCGTCGACCAGCACCAGGGGCTGATTGGCGTCCCAGTCGTGGATATCGTGGGGCGTAAATTGAAAGTGCCAGAGAAGCGCTCCTGTCTTCGCATCGAGCGCCACGTCACTTGCGGTGTAGAGATTGTCACCGCCACGGTGGTCTCCATCGGTATCGGGATAAGGGTTACCAGTCCCCCAATAAAGAACGCCGGTTGCGCCATCGTAGCTGCCGGCTGTCCACGTCGTACCGCCTTGTGGAAGTGGATCATCCTTCCACGTCTCCGACCCTGGCTCGCCGGCATGGGGAACCGTCCAGAAGTGCCACGCCTCTTCGCCGGTGCTTGCTTTGTAAGCGGCAATCACGCCTCGAATGCCTTCGTCGCCTCCAGAAACTCCGGCAATCACCAGGTCGCCGGCAATCAAAGGGGGTGAAGTACCGGCATAGCGCGGACCACCCAGAGACACATCCCAAAGCAAGGCCCCGGTAAGGCGATGCAAGCAGATAAGGTGAGCATTGTCGGTGATAAAGAAGACACGGTCGCCCAGCACGGCGGAGCCGCGGTTTGCCCCCTTCTCGGCGTCGCCCGGGATGCTCCCCGCCGCCGCGCGCGGCCGCGAGTAATTCCAAATCTCTCTACCGGTACGCGCATCGACCGCCTGCACCTGGTTCGGACCGGTCACGTACATCACGCCATCGATCACCAGGGGCGTTGTCTCGAGGCCGAAGTAAGGCAGGGGATGAACCCATGCCGGCCGCAGCGAGCTCACGTTCTTCACATCGATGCGGTTAAGGGAACTGTAACGGTTACCGTTGACATCTCCGGAATAGGTCGGCCAATCGCCGGGCCTGGGGTGAAGAACCTGGTCGATCGCCGGTTGCGGCACACTCTCTAGCGCCGCGGGATTGGGCCCTACGGGAACCCCTCCCAGGCTGCTCAGGAATGCGACCAGGTCGAAGTACTGCTGCGGCGTGCCATCGAACGCGGGCATGAGCGATCGTTTTTCCGGAAGCACGTGGATGTATTCATCTTCGAGCAGCAGGTGCAGTTGTCCGTCAAGGGTCTGTAGCTGTAGATCGTGCGCACCCTGGCTGCGGGCAAACCCGCGTAGCGTAGCGCCGTTTCGCAGCGTGACCTGGACGACTGTGTAGCCTGGGGCGATACGCGCGTCCGGCTGGCGCAGCGATTGTTCGAGTTCCGATGGCGTAGCCTGCCGTCCGATACTGGATAAGTCAGGACCGTTGGAGCCCCCGCGTCCCTGCGCCGTGTGACACGAGGCGCAGCGGCCATTGCCATAAAAGATGCCGGCCCCCGCGGCTACATCGCCGGCCGGCCTCATTTCGAAGGCGTCCGCGTTCATGGAGTGTATAAAGTGAGCCAGCTCCTGAATCTGCTCCGCCGGCAAAAGTGAAAATGCAGGCATATTGCCGCGGCCATTCCTGATCAACTCGGCGATCTCTTTTTCGCTCGCGCCGCGCAGCTCGCGATTGTTGGTCAACGCCGGAGCGCGGTCCGTTCCTTCCCCGCCGCCACCATGGCAAACGGCGCAAGTCTTTCCGAATAGCGCCGGCTCGTGAACGGCTGGAGAACCCGCGTTCTGCGCGGTCACACATAGAGTGTGGAGCACGCACACGACAGCCGTTATGGCCCAGCAATGCGCTTTGTAGCGGGACCCACGCACGGAGAAAGGGGGTGTTGGAGGACTGTAAAGTAATACATTCCGTTCGATTCGGCGGTCAAGGCAAAAAACGGAACTCCGATGTAAATCTGACCACGCGTTCCATTTATTGACTTCCTTATTCCGTCTTCCTATAATCCCCGGCAGCGCGTTCCCGAGAGGATTCCAAAATGGCAGCAGCGGAAAGTCCCACGATGTTCAGTCTTGCGGGAAGAACTGCCATCATTACCGGAGCCGCGACCGGCATCGGTGAAGCGATCTCCACCCGTCTGGCCGAGGCGGGAGCCACCGTGGCCGTGATCGACTTGAATTTAGACGGAGCTGCGAAAGTGGCTGCGGGTCTGCCGAACGGTTCGTTCGCCGTCGAAGCGGACGTCGCGAATGCGGGCTCGGTGGGCCGGGCTGTGGACCAGGTCCTCAAGCAGACCGGTCAGATAGACATATTGGTCAACAACGCAGGAATCGCCGGTCCCGCGGCCTTTATCTGGGAGCAGACGGATGAAGACTGGCAGCGCGTGATCGCCGTCAATTTGACCGGGGTATTCAATTTCTGCCGGGCTGTTGTGCCCCACATGCGCAGCCGTTCCTATGGGCGCATCGTCAATATCGCTTCCATCGCGGGTAAGGAAGGGAATCCGCGGATGATTCCGTACTCAGCGACCAAGGCCGGCGTGATCGGCCTGACGAAATCACTGGGAAAGGAATTGGCCACCGACGGCATTTGTGTAAACGCTGTCACGCCCGCAGTGGTGCAGACGCAAATACTGGATCAGCTTACCCCGGAGCAGGTAGCGTACATGACGGACCGCATCCCCATGCGGCGCACAGGTAGGCCAGAGGAGATCGCCTACGTGGTTCATTTTCTGGCCAGCACAGAGTGTTCCTTCGTTACCGCGCAATGCTATGACGCTAGCGGCGGCCGCGCGACGTACTAGCTAACTCCGGCGCCTGCGCGGCGCGGAAGTCGGCGGAGATCTTATCTGCCGTGGCCCGCAGTGCAGCAACGATCGCTTTCTCATGGTTCTGATCGCGCACTCGCAGCTTGGGCAGTGATGAACTCAAAGCCACATTCACTTCACCGGCGGCGGTGAAGACTGGAACACCAAAGCAGATCCCATCGGGCACACATTCTTCTCGATCGGTGGCGAACTTGTCGGCCCGGACCCGGTTGAACTCTTCTTGTAGCTGTAACGCGTCGGTGATGCTTTTCTCGGTAAAGCGCCAAAAGCCATAACTGCGCAGCAGTTTCTCCTGTTGCCCCTGGGTTTGAAACGCTGTTATCACCTTGCCCAGAGAACTGGCGTTGGGAGGTACGATGTGGCCGACCACGTTGCTCATCCGGATAATCTGTGGGCTTTCGATTACCGCCACTACTTCAATCCGGTTGTCGAAGAGGGCAGCCATGCTCACGGTTTCTCGTAGGCCGGCATTCAACTCCTGCATGCGAACGGTTGCCACGCGGAGTAGGCGGGCGAGCCAAAGGGTAGGCACAACCGAATAAATTCCCGGGGCCAAGCGGTATTCGCCGGCGCCCGCGGCTACCACGCAGTCTGCTGCCTCGAGCGTACGTAGCAGGCGGAAGGTCGATGTCTTTGAGAGTTGAATGCGCTTGGCAATCTCATGAAGCGCTATCGGCGAACGAGCCGACTGCAATAGTTCCAGCACTTTCAGGCTCTTGCTCACGGCGCGCGAGAGGTACTGGTTGCCGGTACTGCTCTTTGCGGATTCCGTCGCTTTCCGGGGAGGGGCGTCGGTTTTCGGCATGAAAGCAGCATAGCATGGGTAAACTATCTATGATTTCAAAAAACGGCACATCGTTTCATATACGACAGATACCCGATGAGCTTAGTATCCTATGCGTGGCTCGGGCGAGAGTCATCATCCCATTCAGCTATGGAGCACTTCATGAATCGCAGGCAGTTCTTAGGTACTACCGCGGCGGCGCTAGCTTCCGCTCCGCTCTCTATGCCGGCAGCCGCACAGCCCACTTCGCAGGATAAGCCGGCCGCACCTGTTAAGAGCCTGCCTATCGGAGTGTTTGATCCTCCGTTCAACAAACTATCTACGGACGAAATGCTGGACAAGTTTGCCAGCCTGGGCATTGAGGCGGTGGAGGTCGGTGCGGCCGGTCCGAATGGCTCGCCGCACTGTCCTCGTCCGGAGCTGGTGGCGGACCCGGCCAAGGCGCGCGCATGGAAGAAGAAGTTTGACGATCGCGGCATTCCTGTCATGACTTTGAGCTGTCACAACAATGCCCTTTATCCGGATCCGGCCAAGGCGAAGCAAGCCACGGAGGAATTTCGTCAGACGCTGCAGCTTGCCGGAATGCTGGGGATTCCCACCGTGGTGGGGTTCTCCGGCTGTCCTGGCGGTTCGGAAACCGACACTGTGCCGAATTGGGTGATCTATGACTGGCCGCCGGAGCACGGAGCTGCGCTCGCCTGGCAGTGGAAGGAGCGTGTCATTCCTTACTGGACGGAGACGGTGAAGTATGCTCGCCAGCAGGGTGTTCACCGCATTGCGCTGGAGATGCACCCTAACTTCGTGGTTTTCAACCCGCGGTCATTGCTGCGGCTGCGCGAGGCGGTAGGCGAAGAGATCGGCGCCAACTGCGACTTGAGCCATCTCTTCTGGCAGCAGTGCAACGCGGTGGAGGTGATCCGCTTTCTAGGCAAGCAGGGAGCGATCTATCACGCGCACATGAAAGACACGGCTTTTTTCCCTCACAACGTAGACCGCTTTGGGGTTTTGAATTTCGGCAAGAAGGACGATCATGAGGCGTCGGAATTCTTCCGCGCCGTCGGCTACGGCCATGGGGCGAGCGCCTGGAAGGACATCATTGCCGCCTATATGGAAGTTGGTTACAACGGAATGCTCAGCATCGAAAACGAAGACCCAATCCTGAGCGGAGAAATTGGAGTCCAGCGTTCGCTAGCCGTCCTCAAGAACGTCCGCGAAGAAATCCTGACCAACCAGCCGAACCCCGGATAGGGATTAAAACAACCCTGGTCGTTCCACGCTGGTTTCTGGTTCCCTCACGTCCTCCGTTGACCGCCCAGTGCATCGCAGGAATCGAGAGTCAGAAGGGAAGAGTAGTGGAATCCCACATCTCGCGAAAAACGAGCGAGATGTGGGGCACCCGTCCTTGGTGAGGGAACCAGAAGGCAGAGTGGAGCCTACATGCCACCCTCCAGCGTAGCGGCCGCCCGGACCAAGGCAGCCGTAACATTAGCCATCTGTGCCTGCGCGCGAGCCGGGTCGTGGGCATCGATTGCCTCATTCACTCCCGGCACAACCACCGCCGCATAACCCGTGTACTCTCCGGGAGCAAAAATAGTGTGACGGAACCATGCGCGCCCCGGCAATCCGTCCTGTGCAAGCAAATCTCCCTCGACCGCGCGCAACGAAGCGTTCAGCGCACTCGGGTTCCCCGTTGCGGAGACTTGCTTGGAGTACATCACGGTAGCCGCCGCCGTGAACCGGGTAGCGGCCCCCAGAGCATCGCTGAAATCAACACTCGCCATACCGGCGTCCTTGGCTCGCGCCTGGGCGGCAAATAAGTAAGCTTGTATCTGCCTGGCGTAGGTGATGTAGTCATACGGCAGCACGTCGGCATCCGCCATATGCAGCGCTTCGAGTCCGAAGACCCTGGCCATCTGTTGCTCGTACACAAATGTCGGATCGGCGTTCATGACGAACCACGCATAGTTATCGAACGCGGAGTGATAAACACCATACGGCCCGGTGGAACCGATATCTGTTGACGGGACGCCGAGGTGCTGAATAAAAGGCGTGTAATCCGAACCGCTCCCCAGATCGCCCACCCGCACCTCGCCGCTCACCGGTGCGGCTGTTGAGGCGTCGTTGAAAATGTTGCGCCTCTTCCCAGCGACATCCCCTTGTTCCTTTTTCCACTCGTCGAAGACGGAACCGCCCTTGGGGCTCGCGACCTCCATAGTGACCTCGCGGATGAACTGTTTGAGCGAGGGCACTGCGGAGGCTTCAAAGTGGGGGCCGGAAACGCTGGCGTCCGTGTTGATGTAGGCGACGGCATGAGCCAGTTGCTTGGCATGGTCCTCAGCCCATTCGGTAGAACCGATCAGGCCTTCCTCTTCGGCATCCCAGCTGCAAAAGAACATGGTGCGGCGGGGCTTCCATCCTTGCGCGAGTAGAGAACCCACGCCATGCACCGCTTCCAGCATCGCGGTGGTCCCGCTGCTGGGATCCACCGCTCCAAAGACCCACGCATCGCGGTGATTGCCGGCGACGACCCACTCATCGGGAAACTCGGTGCCGGGAATTTTTCCAATCACATCCCATATCGTGCGTTCGGCATAGTCCATCTTGAGCCGCATATGGACCTTGACTAAACCCGCGCCGCCCACGTGATAGCTGAACGGCAGGGCGCCTTGCCACTCCCGCGGCGCGACCGGACCGCCCATGTTTTCCAGGATGGGTGAAGCATCGTGATAAGAAAGCGGCATCGAGGGGATGGTGGGCAGGCTGGTGATCTGAGAGAGCGGCAGACGCCGCGCCGCCGCCAACGCCGGCGTCGAGGCCACATCCGGCGTAGTGGCATCTCCTGGATACTTGAACATGTACTGCACGGAACCTCGCTGCACGCCGGTGTCCGGGCGCCACGGTCCGTGGGGATATTTGTCCCCTTGGAAGTAGCCATCGTCGGCCGGGTCGGAATAGATGATGACGCCGGCAGCGCCTCGCTGCTGCGCCAGGTAAACCTTCACTCCACGGAAGTTCATCCCGTAGCGGGCAAGAACGATCTTCCCCGCAACACTGATGTGCATATCTTCCAGCCGCTTGAAATCCTCAGGGCGCCCGTAATTGACATACACCGCGTCGGCGGTCAGATCACAGGAGGGAGAAGAGCCGTTGAAGGCGGGCAGCACTCGGGGATCATCCTGGTAGGGATCGTCGTCGACGTGCTCCCGGGCGGGCCCGCTGATGAGAACTTTCCCCTCGTTGTTGACTGCCTGCAGAAACACTTCCTGGGGCAGATTCAGCCACGCCTTGTAGGGAACGATCTGCGTATCAAGGCCGGCAGCCTTGAACTTGGCCGCCACGTAGACGGCGGTATCGTAGTCCTCTTTGCTGGCTGCGACGTGGGGAGCGGCGGTCAGTGTTTTAAGTTCTTCCTGCGCCAGCTTGGGATCGGGAACCGCCAGGAAATCGCGATCTATCTTTGCCTGCCGGGTGAAGTCCCGATAGCCGAGGACCCGGTCGGGAAAGGGAGAAACCTGGGCCAGCATGGGTGCTTGCAAGATGACCAGCAGGGAACAGACGACAAATCGTTTTGCCAATGAACTATCTCTCCCGTTAGGAAAGGGACTGCTGCCGGTTGGCCCGGCGGCAGCCCCTGATCCTTACGCCACTAGTTGAGCACAATGCGAGCAGCGCTTGGCAGCTACCGGGATGTCGCTCAGGCACTCCGGGCAGGGCCTGGTGGAGGGAGCCTCGACTACCTTCGGCTTGAATTTGGCCATCAATGTATTGACTGGCAACACGACCATAAAGTAAACCGTGGCGGCGATGATCAGAAAAGAGATCGTGGCGTTGAGGAAGTCGCCATACTTGATAACGCCGCCGTGAACATGTAACACCAGGAAGGAAAAATCCGGCTTGCTGACGATCGCTGAAATCAGCGGGTTGATGATGTCGGCGACCAGAGCGTTGACGATCGCCGTGAACGCGGCGCCGATGACAACGGCTATGGCAAGATCGACCACATTGCCGCGCAGGATGAAATCGCGAAATCCTTTAAGCATGTTTTTCTCCTGATGGGATGGAATTTTGTTTGGCCGGTCTGCCCGAGAATTCTACTTCAGCACAAGCAGGCGCCCACCGCCTAATGTTTTTTGCGCTTGCACCGTGTGAAACTGAGCGGCCTTATAGCAGCCAGCGGCCATAGGGATACAGCAGCAGGAAGAGGATCATACACAGGGCCATGATGTCCATGTAAATCAGCACTACCACTGCGCCGTGATACAGGCTCCAGCGATGCTGCAGGCAGCGCATGGTGTCCCAGGTACCCAGCAAAGCCAGGAGAGTCGGGATAAGCAGCTTGAGAGAAGCGCGGTCCTCGGGAAAGCCTGACAGCGGGAAGGCAAGAATCAGGCTGCCAAGAACCAGCACTGTGCCTCGCGGCAGCGAGCGATTGCGCGGGTTCAGAGCGCTGAAAACCATTGCGTGAGCCGCCATGCCGTCGCCTTTACTTTACCGAAGACGGCGGCCGGGTTGGGGAGCCGCCGGATGAGATGGAAAAAGTCCGGCTGATTGTTTGAGCTAAAGCATGTTCAGTGGTGCTGTTCAGTTTAAAGCGAACAGGCTTTAGCGGGCGGAAGCTGTTGCCGTTTCCAGGCCTTGCAATGCCTCTCCGTAGGGCTGCCGTAGAACGCCGCGCTCGGTAATGATGGCGGTGACATACCGGGCCGGGGTCACGTCAAAAGCCGGGTTCTCGATGCCGACTCCATTCGGTGTAAGCTGCTTGCCCCCATGGTGCGTCACTTCGATCGCGGGGCGTTGTTCGATGGGAATTGCGTCGCCGTTCGGGGTTGCCAGGTCGATGGTCGACCACGGGCAGGCTACATAAAACGGGATGCCATGTTCTTTGGCCAGGATGGCGACCCCGTAGGTCCCGATCTTGTTGGCGACGTCGCCGTTGGCGGCCACCCGGTCGGAGCCGACGATAACCGCCTGGATCTTACCTTGGCGCATCAGGCTAGCGGCCATGTTGTCGCACAATACGGTGGTTGGGATGCCGTCATGCATCATCTCCCAGGCGGTGAGCCGGGCGCCCTGCAGGAAGGGTCGCGTCTCATCGGCGTAGACATGCAACTGGTGGCCTTGTTCGACTGCAGAGCGGATCACCCCCAGCGCCATGCCATAACCACAAGAGGCAAGAGCGCCTGCGTTGCAGTGGGTCAAGACTCCACCCGAAGCGGGCATCAGCGGCGCGCCATACGCGCCCATGGTGCGGCAGGCGGCAATGTCCTCGTCGTACATGATGCGTGCCTCCTCGACCAGGCCGGTTTTAATCCTGTCGAGGGTCACGCCGGGCTGGGCGGCCAAGGCGAAGAAGCGGCGGCGCATGCGTTCGATCGCCCAAAACAGATTGACCGCTGTCGGGCGCGTGGCTGCCAGGGTTTTGGCTATGCCTTCCATCTCGCCGGTCAGCGTCGTTATCGTTGTGGCCGAGCTATTCTTGACCCCCAACGCAAAGCCCATGGCAGCGGCGACGCCAATTGCCGGCGCCCCGCGAACCACCATGGTAGTGATGACGTTAGCCACCTGGTCGCTAGTGGTGGCGAGTACATAAACCTCTTCAAGAGGTAAGCGAGTCTGATCGAGAAAGCGGACGCCGTCGGCGGTCCATTCTAGCGTAGGTATCATGCCCCTCTAGTCTAAACCTCCCTACCGATTCAAAGAGGGTGGACATGCAGGGTCAGAATTGAGCCCCGAAGGCACGGCCGAAAGAGGCCTGCCCTCACGTTTTGCCGAGTCTCGCGGAGTTGGAAAGTGCCCAGGACTACATCCTGGGATATTCTCAGCCGTCCCTTCGGGACTGTTCCTGGCTTTTACGTCTACCCAGGACTGCCCCGAATTTCCTGCACGCTGCTCTAGAGAGGTCCGCGTAGGCGGCTTTCTTCACGGAAAGCCGCACGAGATTTCTTGGTTCCAGCAAACTTCACAGGAAATGCGGGTCCGTCCTGGGCTACTCTCAGCCGTCCCTTCGGGACTGATATTTGTAAGTTGAGTTCTTACGCAGACTCTTTAGCCCCGGTTGCTTTGCTGCCCGGAGCTGGCCGCTATTCCCCAAATAGCGCCGCCGGTATCTCCTGCTCACTCGACAGCATGGCCTTCCAGGGATCCTTGCGCAGTCTTTCCCTCCAGTCAGCAAACTCGGCAATCAGGAATTTGGGCGCCTTCGACCCCTTAAGTTCCTCCCACTCCAAGGGCAATGCCGCAGCCATGCCAAGTCGAGCTCGGCTGGAGTAGGGAGCAACCGCCGTCGCTTCCCGTTCGTTACGCAGGTAGTCGACAAAGATCTTGTTCTTGCGCGCCGCCTTGGTCATTTTGCTGATGTATAGCTTGCTGTTGTCCTGCTCCATCTGCAGCGTAAACGCATGGGTAAACGCTTTAATCCGCTCCCACTCGAGGGTGGGCCGAATCGGCGCCACCACATGCAGACCTTTGCCGCCGGTGGTCTTCACGAAGCTCTGCAGCCCTAATTTCTCAAGCCGCTCGCGCACCTCCAATGCTCCGCCGCAGAGCGTTGACCACGACACTGCCTCGTCCGGATCGAGGTCAAAAATGATACGGTCCGGATGCTCGAGGTCGAGATTTGTCGATCCCCATGGATGTACTTCGAGCACGTTCATCTGCGCCAGCCCGGCCAGGCCTTCCGCGCTCTGCACCGTAACGTACGTCTCGGTTTCGTCCCCTTTGGCCTTGGGGATCTCCACCCCGTCGATTCCAGGTGGCATCCCCTTTCCCAGTTGCTTTTGATAGAAGCATTTCTGCCCGGCACCGTTCGGGCAACGCACCAGGGAAAGCGGCCTGCCGGCAACGTGGGGAACCATGCGCGGAGCGACCGCCAGATAGTAGTCGATCAATGCCTGCTTGGTGACCCCGGTTTGCGGATCGACGATCTTCTCGGGATGGGTTACCCGAAACCCGAGCTTGGTTGGCGCGGTCTTTGATACCGGATCGGGAGCGGGGTCTGAACTCTTCCCGTCACTTTTCCCACGGTGTTTCGCCGCCGGTTCAGGGCTGTCCGCCGTCTTCGTCGCAAGACTCGGGTCCGGGACCTCGCGGTGCACCTCCGTCGCCTTCTTGTCCTCCCGCAGTCCCTTGAAGCTAGCCTGGCGCACCAGGTTATCCGCAGTCCAGGTGCTGAACTGCACCTCCGCCACCAACTCGGGCCGTACCCAAAGGGCTCCCTTTGCCGCCGCGGCGGGGACGTCCACGAAGGGCATCTTTGTTTGCTTCATGGCCTCCAGCCGCTGGCGCAAGATGCGCCCATTCGCCTGCGTGAAACCAGTGCCTGTGCGGCCCGCATAGATCAACTTCTTACCCTCGTAATAACCGAGCACCAGCGCGCCAATACCCTCTGTTCCATTCGCAGGCTTGGTAAATCCGCCAATCACGAACTCCTGCCGGCGATCGCACTTGATCTTGATCCAGGACTTGCTGCGGCCCGAGGTATAGGTGCTGTCGGAGCGTTTGGAGACAATGCCCTCCGCGCCCAGCCTGCAAGCCTCTTTGAAGATCGGCGCGCCCTCGGTCTCGATGTGCTGGCCGTAACGGATGACCTCGTGCTCCGGCAGTGTATCGAGCATTTTTGCCAGGATCTGCTTGCGCTCGGCCAGCGGCTCGTGGCGAAGATTGTGCCCGTTGAGGTGCAGCAGATCGAAGACGAAGTAGGTCAGAGGATGGGACGCGCCCTCATCGAAGGCCGCCTGCAATTTGGCGAAGCTGCTTTGCCCGTCAGCATCGAGTACCACCACCTCACCGTCGAGAACGGCGGCCTCCACTTTTAGTCGTCCTAACTCGCGCACAATCAATGGCATGCGACGTGTCCATTCGAGCCCGCTGCGGGTGAAGAGACGAATCTTGCCGCCTTTGTCCATGTGGGCCTGGATGCGGTAGCCATCCAGCTTCAGTTCATGGACCCAGTGCGCTCCTACCGGTGGAGCGGGCGCTTCAGAAGCCAGCTGGGGAGCAATAAACGCCGGCAGTGATTCCTTTTTTCCCGGAAGCTCTGCGGGGGTGAAAGGGACAGCCGATTCCTTCTTGCCCGCGCTCGAGGTCTCCGGTCGATTCGATTGCCATACGTGGTCCCCCTCCCGGGCAATGGCATCCATGTCGCGGTTGGTCAGGACGCTGTTCGGTTCTTTCTCGACGATCGGTTCGTCCTTCGCGGTCTGTTCATACTGGTCATGTTCCTTGATCAGGAGCCAATTTGGCTTGGCCTCGTTTGCCGCCTTTCCGCCCATGCGGACCAGCACCCACTTGCCCTGCAGTTTCTTGCCATGAAGGATGAACTTGAGATTGCCCTTGGCCAGAGATTCGTCCGCGTCGCCCAACGGCTCCCAGGTGCCTTCATCCCACAGCATCACCGTGCCGCCGCCATACTGGCCCTTGGGAATGGCGCCTTCGAAGCCCCCGTATTCCATAGGGTGATCTTCTACCTGCACCGCCAGCCGCTTATCGCCGGGCACGTAGCTTGGCCCTTTGGTCACTGCCCAGCTCTTGAGCACGCCGTGCAACCCCAGCCGGAAGTCGTAATGCAGCCGCGTGGCCGCGTGCTTCTGAATAACAAACGGCAGAGCCCCCGTCTTCGTGGTCGGGACTGCCTGCTTGCCTTCGTTGCCACTTGGTTCGGCGGTCTTACTGAAATCGCGCATGTCGCGATAGCGTTCCAGCTGTTCGTCGACGAGGTTGGAGGACGTTTGGGTTGCTGGGGTCGCTTTTTTCTTGCTAGGCATGCTTCGGTGCGTCTCCTACAGCAGGAACTTTACGCTTTCCTGCGGGTGATCAGGAGAGCGGCAACGTAGCTCAATAGGATGAGGATCAGGGTGAACAGGCTGTGTCGCAGATCGCCGATCACGGAGCCAATCAGAAAAGCCGCCGAGGCCAGGAGAACGCAGAGCGTGGTCCAGGGATAAAACCACGCCTTGTAGGGGCGGGCAAGGTCCGGCTCTTTTCTGCGCAAAACCAACAACGCGGCGAACACCGGGAGATAGTTGGCCACGAAGAGGATCGCGGCAATGGCAATCAAGGACTCGAACGTGCCCGTGAGCACCAGAATGATGCTGGCGAACGAGCAAATAAAAAGAGCTACCGCCGGAGTCCCTCCCGTATTCACCGTGCTCACACGTCGTGGCAAGAGCCCATCGCGAGCCATGGAGAAAAGAATGCGCGGCGTGAGCATCAGCCCTGCGTTGATGGTGCTCAGCACACCAACCACGGAGATAAGGAGAATGAACTGTCTTCCGTAGCTGCCGAAAACCAACATTGCAGCATCCGCGGCCGGCAGCAGCGAACCCGCGAGACGGCCCATTCCCAACGTATGGAGCAGAGCCACATTCATCAGCAGGTAAATGGCGGTGCAGGTGAGCGCAGTGCCTATCATGGAGCGCGGCAGATTTCGCGAGGGGTCTTGATCTTCCTCTGCAAAATAAATGGGTGCGTACCAGCCGTCGTAGGTAACCACCACGCCTTGCAGAGCAAGAATTAATCCCAGGAAAAGGCTGTGTCCGGCGATGGAAAACTTCGTGACCACAGCAGCGCCGGAAGCAGCGGGGGAGACGAAGCAGGCGATGACCAATCCGATCAATCCCAGGGCTTTGGCTGCGCTGGTAAATTCCTGCGCCCGGCTGCCCGGCCGCAAGCCGATCCAATTGAGCAGTGTCAGCAAGACCAAGCCGGTGACGCCTACCAACTGGACGTGCCCCGCAAGACGGGGAAACAGCCCAGCGGAAAACTCTCCCAACGCCACGGAAAGGTAGGCCATCGCAACCGATTCCACCACCGCATTAAGGCAGCCAACGACAAAGCCGATGCGCGGTCCGAATGCGCGGTGGGTGTATGCATAAAACCCACCCGAGTTGGGTATCATGGTGGCAAGTTCCGTCACCGAGCTACAACACAGAAGTGCGTAGGCTCCTCCCAGAATCCAAACCGTGAGCACGAGGGTAGCGCTACCCAGCTGGCCGGCGACTTCTCCGGGAGTGCGCAGAATGCCGGAACCAATCGTGGTTCCGACACCGACGGCGATGCCAAAGCCTGCACCGAGCACGCGCAGCAAGTGTCCCGAACGGGGCCGTGCGTATTGTGTGTCGCTCTTGATACAAGGCCACCTTGGCTTTTTTATCTGAATTGGCAGTAGGGAGAGCACATGGTAGAGGATGAGCAAACGCAGGTCAAATCGTCTCTCACGTGACTCTCCTCCCCTTAACCTGTACCTTCTCCATAAGCCCTTCAAAGACCCTTGAATGAGTTGACCATGAAGACCAAGGATACGTCGCCATCCGCGATAGAAGATCTCTCCGCTGCTACCCACACCGAAGTTTCCGGCACGTTCGATTCAGCATGGGTCCGCGCGCAATTTCCCTCCCTCTCGCAAACCGTCGACGGACAGCCCGCTGTTTTTCTCGATGGACCAGGTGGCACGCAAGTTCCGCAACGCGTCATCGACGCGATCTCTGATTACTTGCGCAGCAGCAATGCCAACACGGACGGCGTCTTTGCGACCAGCCAACGTACCGACGCGATGCTTCTCGGCGCCCGTGTCGCCATGGCTGACTTTCTTGCCTGCGATCCGGAAGAAGTGGTCTTCGGTGCAAATATGACCTCGTTGACCTTTGCCATCAGCCGGTCGATCGGCCGCGAACTTAATCCGGGGGATGAGATCGTGGTCACGCGGCTGGATCACGCTGCCAACTACTCCCCCTGGGTAGCTCTCGAGGAACGTGGCGTTACGATTCGCGTGGCCGAAATAAACGACCACGATTGCACCCTCGACTTGGAGGATCTGGCGCGAAAAATTACCAGCCGTACCAAGCTGGTGGCCGTGGGTTACGCCTCCAATGCTGTGGGAACCATCAACAGCGTAAGAGAAGTGGTTCGGATGGCGCATCGCGTCGGCGCCATGGCCTACATCGATGCCGTGCACTACGCGCCGCATGGTCCCATCGATGTCCGCGCGCTCGATTGCGACTTCCTCGTCTGCTCCTCTTACAAATTCTTCGGTCCGCACATGGGTGTGCTCTATGCCAAGCACCGACATCTCACGCGTTTGCAACCGTACAAGGTCTCGGCCAACGTTCATGCGGTTCCCCTTAACTGGGAATGGGGCACGCTGAACCATGAGTGCATTGCCGGCATCACTGCCTGTATTGATTACCTTGCCGATCTGGGGAGGCACATCGATCCGTCCGCGTCTGCGCGCCGTATCGCGTTGCTTAGCGCCTGGAAGGCTATTCAGAAGCACGAGCGTAGCCTTGGCGAAAGCCTGATTTCCGGGCTCTTGAAAATTCCTGGGCTCAAGTTTTACGGCATTACAGATCCGGCGCGCTCAGCCGAGCGCTGTCCCACGGTAGCGGTGCGCATTGCAGGCCATACGCCATTGCAGTTGGCAACAGAACTAGGACGGCGCGGCTTCTTTACCTGGGATGGCAACTACTACGCGCTAAACCTGACCGAGCATTTCGATGTAGAGAAAGACGGCGGCTTTCTACGCATAGGCTTAGCGCACTACAACACGGCAGAGGAAGTGGATCGGTTCTTGACCGCCTTGCGGGAGATAGCACGCGCGGCTTAGGCCGTCTTGTTGCGTTTGCCCGCTACCAGTTTCAATTTGCTCTTAGTAGGCTTCGAGCTCTTACCGGGCTTAGAAGTTTTCGGCGCCTCTTTCGCCGCCAGGCTCTGACGCAGAGCAGACATGAGATCGACGACCTTGCCGCGGCTCTTTTCAGGTTTTTCTTTAGGCAAGGGCTTGTTAGCCAACTTCGCTTCTACCAGCTCACGCACCGCGGCTTCGTAGTTATCGGTGAACTTATCCAGCTCCAGCGGACGGGTATATGTCTTGATCAGCTGTTTGGCCAAGTCGAGTTGGGCTCCATCCAGTTTCGCCGAAGGAACCTTGTCAAAGTACTCGCTGGAATCCCGCATCTCCTCCGCGAAGCGAAGAATGTACAGCATCATCCCCCGCTGTTTTCGGTCAGGCGGAGGTGCTAGCGCGACCAGGTGTTCCCGTCCGGCGAAGGCGATCTCGCCAAGTCCGACCATGTCACTGTCGACCATGGCCTGACGCACGATCGCGAAGGCCGTGGCCTGCGGGCCCTTCTTGGGCACCACGAAGTACGGCTTGACATAGAGCGACGGAGGCACCTCATCGGCTGAAGAAAACTGTGTGATCTCCAGGCTATCTTTGCCCGGAATACGAAGACGCTTGAGGTCGTCGGGTTCGATAATCGCGTACTTGCCCTTCTCGTACTCGTAGCCTTTCACGATCTCGGACTTGTCCACTACGTGCGGCTCTTCTTCGTTGTGCGCCGCGGCGACGTGCAGACGCCCCGCCTTGTGGTGTGCGTCGTGTTCTTCCCGTTCATCACCGTCGGCAACCACGTTTTGGTAGTGGATGCGTTGTCCGGTGGCCCGGTCAATCTGGTGGAATTGAAATTGCCGTGCCGAGGTAATCGCGGGATAGATTTCAACCGCGAAACTGACCAAAGAGAGGGAGATTTGTCCTGACCAATAGGGGCGTGCCATGCCAGTTTTTAGATGCAGGATTCCGCCCTGGCGCCCGGTAAACTTGGAGTTTTTGACCCGGTTTGGTAGTCTGTGAGGGTTACGCATGCGCGCGTAGCTCAGTTGGATAGAGCGTCTGGCTACGAACCAGAAGGTCGGGAGTTCGAATCTCTCCGCGCGCACCACGCGGAATCAAAGACTTTACACCCCACCCAATCAAGGAATCCACTGTGAGATTATCCGTCCGCAGGCTTGCATGGATGCAGCGGATAGCCGCACTGGCCATCGGTCTTTTCTGGATCTCGTTCTGGGCAGACCACACGCAGCTTCCGGCAAACGTTGTAGATTTCGAGTGGTGCTTTCTGCTGCCTGATATTTTGTGGATCTCGGGAGCCTTTTGGATCGCCAGCAACTGGCTGATTGCACGCGATCCGCGCGCTGGCATCGCTACAGCGGTAGCCGGTGGTTCGATTGTTTATCTGGGGCTACTCGATGCAGCTTGTAATTTCCGGCACGGCCAATATACAGATTCGTTTTCGCGCGGCACCCTGAACGTCGTGGTGAACCTTACCTGCCTCGTCTTTGGCTGCCTTAACATCTGGTATGCAATGGCACGAACGAAGTTCGAGGATAGAGAACCGTAACCGATACCATTTCATCGCTCTGCCGGTTCTCTGAAAGGGTACGGCCTTGGGGCGGTACGCACATGCTCACCACCGGGGCAGGCATCGCGGGTTCTATTTGGCCGGCAACGGCGCAGCCGGCTCCTCTTTGGGCGGCAGTGGAGCCGCCAGCGGGATCTCTTCCACAATGTCAATCCCGGCGCTGCGAAGCAGTTCGGCCACTACCGCGCGATTGAGCCTGGTAAAGTCGAATTCCACGCGCATCGTTTTCTGCTTTTCGTCGAGCGTGATTTTACGAATCCCGTAGACCCCGCGCGCCTTGCCCAACGCAATCATGGCCGCCTCGGTGGGGTGCAGCTCATAGCGATAGAGAACGTCCAGATTGGTCGTCATGAGGTCATCATAGCAAGCGGGATCCGGATTTTCTTCATCGCAGCACCATCCATGGCCACGTTTGCGGCTTTCCGTAAAAAAAGCTGAATGAAGTTCGCAAACGCCACCAATCTGGACAGAAATCCGGAGAAGGGCGGCCCTACAGATGGGAAAGAAAATCGACAATTTCCGGCGAAGTCCAGTCCTGCGCACTGACGAATTTACGCCGAATCTGACCCCGGCGATCGATGGCGTAGGTATCGGGGAAAACAAAGGTCCCGTAAAGCGCGTTGCTATGCTGCTCTGCATCGCGGATGGTGAGGAAATCGACCTCGTGCCGGGCGAGAAATCGCTGGTAGGCGGCGGGGTCCTGATCCACATCCACGCCGACCACTACCAGCTGAGGCATCTGGCGCTGTAGTTGGTTCAGCGCGGGGATCTCCTCCACACACGGAGCGCACCAGCTGGCCCAGAAATTCAGCAGGACCACTTTGCCACGGTAGCTGCTTAGCTGAAGATTGCGTCCGCCATCGGAGATAGTAAAGTCAGGGGCCGGCTTGCCAATCTGTCGCGGATGGTCGCCGCGATCGCACCCTGCCGCCAGCAGGAGCGAGAGAAGGAAGACGGAGCCGCGCATACGGAAAGCCACGTCTCTAATAATACTTGCAAGCGGGCTGCCTGCGCGGCCCCGGTCCAGGGTCAACGGAACAGAATTATCGCCACCCAGGATGAGCCCAGTGAAAAGCTCTCGCGACGCTGCGCCTACCGGGCCCAATGACTTGGGAAGGGATCAATAAATTCAACAACTTCGAGGGCAGAAACTGGCTTACCACTACGGCCGCGAAACCGGGGAAATAATGACGTCTTAAGCGTTCGAGCTTGCGCTTGTATTCCGGAGTTATCGGACCTCTGTTGGTGATGAGCTCCCGCGTGAGCCGCCGCCCATACTGGCGTTGCAAAAATCTCACCCCTCGACGATGCAAGCGCAACTTCTCCGGGTCGCCCTGCAGGTAGGGCAACTCCATCTCCAGGACGCGATAACTCACCACCAACATTTTCTCTGCGTCGCGGGAGGTGCTGGACTCGTGAAGCCGGTATTCCGCGACGGGCTCTTCATGGGCGATCCAAGTGCTTTGCCGCGCGGTGCGCAGGTAAAGCTCAAAATCCTCGGCGCCCTGGACGCTCTCATCGAACGCGCCGGTCATCGCCAACCCTGAACGCCGATGCAGCGCTGAGCATGGGGTCTCAATGAAATTGTGTTCCAGCAGCATCCGGTAGTGATCGCGGCCGGCGGCACGCTTGTTTGAATAGCCAATCGGCGTTCCGTCGGCCCCGATATACCTGTGCTCGCCCACGGCAACTGCACATTCCGGATGGTCTTCCAGGAGCTTGACCCCGGTTTTCACACCCTCGGGCAACAGGCGGTCGTCGTGATCGAGAAACAAAACATACTTGCCCTGGGCGCGGGCTATACCGGCATTGCGGGCAGCGGAGATACCCCGATTTGGCTGATAAATATATTGAACAGGATAGGATCGCGCAATTTCCGCGGTCTCATCGGTCGAGCCGTCATCCACCAGGATGATTTCAATCCGAGGGTACGTCTGCTGCAGAACACTTTCGATAGCCTCGCCAAGAAAACGGGCAGAGTTATAGGCGGGAATCACCACCGAAACCAGGGGCGGGGTCGCGTCAGGCGTGCTTGGCCAGGATGTCATTTTTTAGGCCTCGGTTGAATCATCAACTGAACTAAGCGTCCTGCGAAGAGGTACACGGATACAAGTTCTAAGGATGCGGTGCGCCGGGTTCTGTCGTGGGCCCTGTGTTTCATTTTGGCACACAACCGCAAGTCTTTAAGGGGGTCTTCTGCGAGGTCGTGATTCCGCGAGCATGGAAAGCCCGGGCAGTTACACTTTCTATAATACTGCCAATCGTCGCGGGACGGGCATGAATGCCGGTCGACTGCGGGACCCGGAATTTCCTGAACGCTGCCCTGGAGGCGACCCCGTGTGCGGCTTTCATTATGGAAAGCCGCATGGCGAAGCTGGCCGGAGCCGCGAGCCGCACAGGAAATCCGGGGAAAGGAAGATCGGCTATGCGTCTCTCGGTCATCGTGCCCGCCCGCGATGAGGCCGATGTCCTCCGGCCCTGTCTCGAGTCTTTGCTGGCCCAGTCCGACGACGGATTTGCCGTGGGGGAGGACTGGGAGCTGTTGCTGGTGGATGACGGCTCGACCGATGGCACCCGCTCCATAGCGCTCGGGTTGGCGGGCGTGACCGTCCTTGACCCTGAGCCCCTCCACCCGGCTGGACGGGAAAAGCAAATGCGGTCTGGAGCGCGGCCAAGAAGGCGCGAGGAGAATGGCTCCTGTTCACGGATGCGGACACCATCCATGAGCCCGGCGACTTGCGGCGAGCCCTGCATGAGGCGGAACATGCGCATGTTGTGATGCTCTCCTATTCCCCCAAACAGCTGGTGACAGGCTTCTGGCAGCGTGCCCTCATGCCGTTGGTTTTTTCCGAGCTCGCGCTCGCCTATCCGCCTCAAAAGGTCTCAGATGCAGGGTCCCGGGTAGCCGCTGCCAATGGTCAATTCCTGATGGTTGAGCGGGCCGTTTACTTTCAGGTTGGGGGCCACTCGACGGTGGCCGGCTCCCTGTTGGAGGATGTAGATCTCGCTTACCTGCTAAAGCGTCGCAAGCACCCCATCCGCTTCCGCTATGCGCCCGACGCTCTTAGTACGAGGATGTATCGTAACTTCGGCGCGATGTTTGAAGGTTGGGTTAAGAATTTAGCCCGGCTTTTTGGCTTTCCTTTAATGATGGCGGCAGGGAAGGCCCTGGATCTGCTCCTCATGATTGGTTTGCCGCTGTTGCTATGGCGTTTTTTTCAAGTGCCGTTGGCTCGCTTCGCCTTGGCTATCGTCTGGCTGAGAGTTTTGTGGCGATTCTATGCCCGGGTAGCCAAATCAAATTTCTCTGCTGCCGACTGCGCGATTTCCGTGTGTGCGCTGCCGCTTTTCTGTCTGCTGCTGGTAAGTAGCTGGTGGCAGCACACCGTGCGCAACCAAGTGGCCTGGAAAGGCAGAGCTTACTCAACCTCAAAATAATGAAGAGGATAGGCCTCTTGCCGCATCACAAGTAGGGAGCCCGAAACCGTTATACTGGTTACTACATAGACTGCTTCGGCGTGCGATTAGTTGCTTATGATTCTTCTCACTCGTAAAGCTGAATTCTCCTCCTCTCACTACTACTGGTCCGACCAGTTGTCGGCGGCGGAGAACGTGCGTCTTTTTGGCAAGTGTGCGAATCGAAATGGCCATGGGCACAACTACACCCTTGAAGTCACGGTAGAGGGAGAAGTGGACGCGGTTTCAGGCTTTGTGGTCGATCTTAAAGAGCTAAAGGAAGTGATGCATCGCGAGGTGGTGGATGTGTACGATCACCGCCATTTGAATCTTGAAGTGGAGGAGTTCAAGCACATGATGCCAACCACTGAGAACCTCGCTATCGCGATCTGGAAGCGCCTGGAAGACCGAATTGAGGGAGCCAAACTCCACCGTATCCGGGTGTATGAGACGCCCGACCTTTTCGCTGATTACTACGGGGAAGCATGAGAGCTTACTTATCGCGAAGATATGTGCTGAGTGCCTCGCACCGTCTGTACTCAGAGGAATATAGCGAGGAGAAAAACCGGGCGGTCTACGGCAAGTGCAGCAATCCCCATGGCCACGGCCATAACTATGTGGTCGAGGTAACGGTAGGCGGCCAGGTAGATTCGGTTACCGGAATGGTCTGCAACCTGGCTGACCTGGATAGTTGCGTACAAAAAACAGTGATCGATCGCTTTGATCACACAAACTTAAATCTCGACGAGGGCTTCACGCATCTGGTGCCCACGACGGAAAATCTATGTATTGCCATTCACAACCTGCTCGCGGAGCACTTTGTTCACGCTGATCTTGAACGAGTGAGGGTGGAAGAGACGCGGAACAATTTTTTCGAATATGCGGGAAAGGGAAAGCATGGCACACCCAGCAGTCGTTCGTAAGCCCCCTGTTGGCAGAGGGTTGAGTGGATACACCACCGAGGATCTTTACGCCGAGTTGATCACCCGTTTGGGCGAAGATCCCACCCGTGATGGTCTGTTGAAGACGCCCCAGCGGACCGAGCAGGCGATGACCTTTCTCACCAAGGGCTACCAGGAGGACGCGGACAAGATTCTGCGCGGCGCGCTCTTCGACGTGGATTACGACGAGATGGTGATCGTGCGCGACATCGAGGTCTTCTCCTTGTGCGAGCATCACATGTTGCCGTTTTTCGGCAAGGTCCACGTGGCCTATATCCCCAAGGGAAAGGTTATCGGTCTGAGCAAGATTCCGCGCCTGGTTGAGGTGTTTGCGCGGCGCCTGCAGGTACAGGAGCGCCTTACCCGCCAGATAGCAGATGCTATCCAGGATGCCATCGATCCCCAGGGTGTGGGGGTAGTGATCGAGGCACGGCATCTCTGCATGATGATGCGAGGGGTAGAGAAGCAGCACTCATCCACGGTGACCTCGGCCATGGTTGGCGTCTTCCACCAGCAAAACACGCGTGCCGAGTTTCTCTCACTGGTCCAATCGCGCCCGCAAAACAACCTCTAGATCCGAGGTCACTATAGTAGGAAGTGTGAATGGGCTCCTGGTTATTGATAAACCGAGCGCGATGACATCCCACGATGTCGTCTCATGCGTGCGCCGCATCACCGGTGAGTCCTCGACCGGCCATCTGGGTACGCTCGATCCTATGGCCACAGGAGTCTTACCCGTATTAATGGGGAAATACACCCGCCTGGCGCAATTTTTCGGGCCGCTTACCAAGACCTACACAGGAGCCATCCGTTTCGGCTTTGCCACCGACACCTACGACGCCGAGGGGACCCCAGCGGCCCCGGCCGAAATGGGAGCTCAATTGCCGGCCAACGATGAACTCCAGGCCGCAGCCAGGCTCTTTCGGGGACAGGTAGAGCAGACTCCGCCATCCTTTTCCGCCAAGAAGGTTGATGGCAAACCGGCCTACAAAGCGGCCCGGCGGGGGGAGACGGTGGTGTTGAAGCCCGTGTCCCTGGTGATTGAGGACTTTGTCATCGGCCCCCTCGAAGGCGAGTATGCAGAGTTCGAAATCCGCATCTCCTCGGGAGGCTACGTGCGCTCGGTAGCGCATGACCTGGGAAAGGTATTGGGCTGCGGTGCTCACCTGGCCCGCCTGCGCAGGGTTGCGGCCGGGCCCTTTACGCTGGCGCAGGCAATGACGCTCGAGGAACTGAGCGATGAGGCGAGCGCCGGTACCCTGGAGCAGAGACTCCCTCATCCCCGGACGCTGCTGCCGGAACTGCCCGCCACCACTGCCGATCTCTGGATTGCCGGCCGGCTGAGAAACGGGAACGCCGTGAATCTGCCCGAGTTCTCCACCGCCCCGTTGGCCAAAGTCTTTGCCGGCCAGCGTGATCTGGTTGCCATCGTGCGCCGCGTTGCGGGAACGCTCTTTCAACCCATCGTGGTACTCGGTTGATGGCCCACGGCTTACGACTTCTTCAGCAAAGGCAGGATCAAGGGAAGAAGATTTTTTGCCACCTGGGCATTCCCCTGATCGGTCGCATGAATGCCATCGGCCTGCATGCTGCCGGCGACTCCATACACATCCTGCAGCAGGAACGGCAGCATGGGTACGTGGTACTTGGCCGCCAGCAGCGCGTAGGTTTGGTTAAATTGCCGGATGTAGTCGGGGCCATAATTTGGCGGCAGGGTGATGCCGCCCAACACCACTTTGGCTCCCGAATGCAGGAGCGTGGCCACGATTTGATCGAGATTCTCCCGGGTAGAAGCAATGGGGAGGCCACGCAAGCCATCGTTCCCGCCGAAGGCCACGATCACCAGGACCGGCTTCAGGCGCAACGCGTCCTCCAGTCGATCCACCCCGTCCTTGGTGGTATTTCCGCTGATGCCCTGGTTGACTACCTGGTAGTGATAGCCCTTCGCGTTCAAATCCTTTTCCAGGTAGTCGGGATAGCTCTCGCCCGGGTCGGCGCCGTACCCCGCAGTGAGGCTGTCGCCGAAAGCGACGATCACGGGCCGCCCGTCTATTGGAGCACCGCTGGCGGGGGAAGAATCCGATGCAGCCGCGGCCGGTTGGGGAACCGCCGCTTCAGGAGCTTTGGACCGGCAACCGGCAAGCAGGAAACTGGCAAACAAAACGCAGGCGAGTCGTCGGTAGGTCACAAGCTCACTGTAGAACATTTTCCCGCCTGCGTTCGTATACCAAACCCTGGGGATAGGGCAGTCAATGATTGAAGTGCGCGGGCTAAAGAAGTCAATTCGCAATGGCAGCCGGACAGTCGAGATTCTCAAGAACATCGACCTGCTCATCCCGTCCGGGCAATTCGTGGCCATCATGGGTGCTTCCGGAAGCGGCAAGAGCACGCTGCTGGGGCTCCTGGCAGGCTTGGATTCTCCCACCGCGGGCGAGGTGCTGATCGATGGCACCGAGATCAGTCGTCTACCGGAAGATAAGCTGGCCGAGGTGCGGGGCCAAAAATTGGGCTTCGTCTTCCAATCCTTTCAATTGATACCCACGCTCACCGCGCTCGAAAACGTTCTGCTGCCTCACGAACTGAACGGCACCGGGAACGGCCGCCCCGCAGCTGAAGGCCTGTTGCGCAGTGTTGGCCTGGGCGACCGCATGGATCACTATCCCATTCAGCTTTCGGGCGGGGAGCAGCAGCGGGTTGCCCTGGCTCGTGCCTTCGTTCTCCAGCCGCCCATCATTTTTGCTGACGAACCCACGGGCAATCTCGATTCCGAGAACGGCGCCCATGTGCTTGATCTGCTGCTCAAAAGAAACCGCACCAGCGGTGCGACCCTGGTGCTGGTGACGCACGACGCACAGGTTTCGAGCCACGCCGATCGCCGCATCGTTCTGCGCGACGGCATGATCGTGGAAGACACCATGCAGAGGCCGGCCTGAGATGGCAGCCCACCATAAACCCACCTTAACCTGGGCCTCGGCGGCGAAGATCGCCTGGCGTGAATTGCAGGCTTCCCGGGCCAAGTTTCTATTTGTGATCTTGTCGGTGGCAATTGGCGTCGCCGCCCTTACGGGCGTACGCGGCTTCAGCGACTCTTTTCAGAAGACCCTGCTGGGCGAGGCGCGCACTATCATGGCCGCCGATCTCTCCGCGCGTATGTTCCGCCAGCCGACAAAGGAAGAGGAGCAGCAGCTGAATGTGCTGGCCTCGCGCGGTATCGAACGAACGGAAATCAGCGATACCGTGTCTATGGTGTCGTCGCCCGGCGACCCGGTCCCTCTGTTGGTTTCGCTCAAGGCCGTCGATCCGCGGCAGTATCCATTTTATGGCACGGTCGTTCTCGAGCCTACGGGCGATCTGCGCCAGGTGCTCACCGATGCAACGGTCGTGGTTGCCGATGACCTGCTCATCCGGCTGCACACGCAGGTGGGCGCGAGCCTGAAGATTGGCGACTCCACCTTCCGCATCGCAGCCATCCTGGTGCGCGAGCCGGACCGGATGAGTTCAGGCATGGGGCTCGGTCCGCGTGTGATGATGACACAGAGCGCGCTTGAAAAGAGCGGCCTGCTACAGCAGGGTAGCCGTTCCGGAGAGCGCTTCCTCTTCAAGCTATCTCGTAACAGCGGAAGTATCGCCACCGTGCGCGCACGCCTGGAGCAGGTGTTGCCCGATGCGCAGGTCACGGACTTCAGGGAAAGTAATCCGGCCCTCACCGACGGCCTGAAGCGATCGACCGGGCTGCTGAGCCTGATCTGCCTGGTGGCCATGGTGCTGGGGGCCGTCGGAGTGGCGATGGCCATGCGCGCACATCTGCAGCAACGGGTCGAGGTGCTCGCCATCATGAAGTCCATCGGGGCGCGGTCCTCTGACATCTTGCGTATCTATCTTTTCCAAACGGTGCTGCTGGGATTGGTGGGAGGATTGATCGGCGTCTGTCTGGGCTTGGGCGTGGAATGGGTCTTTCCAACCTTGCTGGGGAAGTTCTTGCCTTTGCACCTGGATCTTCAGCTTCCCTGGCATTCTGCGCTGGCGGGACTGGGCACTGGCATTTTGACCACCGTCCTCTTCTGCCTGCCGCCGCTACTGCAGATTCGTTCCGTCCGGCCAAATTTGGTCTTGCGCAGAATGGTGGAGGAACCGAGCGCGCAGCGCAGCTGGGGCTCGCGCCTGCGCCAGAGCAAGGCGCAATGGATCATTGCCATCGTCATCCTCTTGGGGTTAGGCGGCATCGCCGCGGCTCTTTCCGATTCGGTTGTCGTCGGGCGCTGGTTCGCCGGGGCTTTGTGCGCGCTGCTGGCGGTCATCCTTGCCGTGGCGGCGTTGACCTTGCGTGTGCTGCGAGCCTTTCTTGCGCGCACCCGCATGCATTTGCAATCGGCTGTTCGCCATGGTCTGGCGAACCTCTATCGGCCCGGTAATCAGTCCGCAGCTGTACTGGCGGCGTTGGGCGTGGGCGTGATGCTGATCCTTACCGTCTTTCTCATGCAGCATGGTGTGATTGGGGAAATGAAACTGACGGCCGGCCCGAACCTGCCGAATATTTTTCTGGTCGATATCAGCAGCAGGGAACTGGATGGCGTCAAGCACCTCTTGGCCCAACAGCCGGCGGTCCGCGGAGAAGTGGAGACGCTCCCCTCCGTCGCTGGAAGAATCATATCCGTCGATGGCACAGCAGCCGATGGACTCAAGCTGAAGAATTACCCCAAGCGCCTGCTCCAGACCGTATCCCTCACCTGGTCGAACGCGCTGCCCGAGGGGTCCACGATGGTTCACGGAACATGGTGGGACAAGGACGATGGGCAATCACTCGTCGTGACCGAACACATCGCAGAGCGGCTGCAGTTGCATCTTGGTTCCCGTATCGTCTTCAACTCGAATGGAAGAACGATGCAGACCACTGTCGTTGCGGTCATTCGCCACAATGGCCAGCACGTGTACTCGCGTAGTGAGTTTATCCTCACCCCGCGGGCGTTGGCCGGGCTGCCGGTGGTTTGGTACGGCGCGGCGCATGTGGATACGCAGCAGGTGGGAGCCGTGCAGCGGGCGCTCTTTAACGCCTACCCCACGGTGACGGTGATCAACATTGCCGACGTGATTGAGACTATCCAGGGAGTAGTGCAGCAGATCACGATTGTCGTTCGTTTCCTGGCCGCGTTTTCTATCCTTGCGGGTGCCGTCATTCTGGCCTCGAGCATTGCCAGCACCCAATTTCGCCGGGTGCGTGAGGTGGTGGTGCTCAAGACTCTGGGCGCGAAGCGAAACCACATCGCCGCCGTCTTCAGCGTCGAATTCATTGTGCTCGGGCTTCTGGCGGGGTTGGTAGGGGTAATCTTCGCCAACCTGCTTTCGCGCGTGCTGCTGCATCGGCTGGATGTAGCCTTTCACATGGAGTGGCTAGCGACCGCGATAGCGCTGGTAGGAACAGCAGTGTTGGCCACAGTAACCGGCTGGGCGGCCAGCTTCCGCATCCTGGGCCAAAAGCCGTTACAGGTGCTCAGGGAAGAGTAGGAAGGGTCTGGTCGCAATTGACCAGACCCGGTCCGGGCTCATATTATGGGAAAGCCGGGCAAATCTGCCGGCTTCTTATTTTGCCGCATTGCCCCCTCGTTCAATGGTAGGACAGCTGCCTCTGGAGCAGCATATCGGGGTTCGAATCCCTGGGGGGCAACCAGTACAACCCATTTATTTTAAATAACATGGTCTCGGCTTCTCCTGGATTCTGACCCGCTCGCCCGAACCACCTCTGTATGAGTTCCAGAAAGTGCAGCGTAATCCGCGTCATTGCGAAGCTATCGCCACTCCTGTAGTAACAGTATGTCTTTGTTTTCCGTCCAATGTGACTGCCCCAAAGGCAGTCACATTCGTTTGCGGTCGCAATCCAATCCGATGAGGCGACTTCGAAAAGAGGAGTGGAATCGCTGCCCAAAAACCGTTGCAGCTACGCAACGTGCGGGCATAGTGTCGGAGAGCTGGGCCACTTCTCAATCGGTACTTGAATCAATTGCGCTCGCTCATTGGTTGCTGCGGCTGGTTCACTATCGCGTAAGGGCTGCTTAAATTAACGTTACTATTGTCAAACACCTTGCGTTCGCGTGGTTGACATTCACAGCCCCCGAGCCGCATATTCTGCCAGATCTATGTATTACTCTCCGGGGTAGCCGCTGGCAGGCGAACCAAGCTACGCAGATTAAAGACACGGCGCTGCTCTCGTCCGATTGCTTTACAGCTGATGCCAACAATGGTGACCTCTCTCAGGGGAAAAAGAACGTGCCGCAGTCGATACCAAATGCCGAGAAACTTCGCGACATATTTTGCCGGCTGGGCTTTGTGACCAACTGCCGCCACATGGATCCTGTGCTGCAATGTGCCTACAAAGCAGCTCAGGTCAGCGACACCACCGTGTTGCTGCAGGGCGAGACCGGCACGGGAAAGCAGGTACTCGCCCGCGCCATCCACACCCTCGACCAGAAGCGCTGCCGCTTCGCCTTCGTCACCGTGCATTGCAGTACGGTGACCGAGGCGCTGGCGGAGAGCGAGCTGTTCGGTCATCGCAAAGGTTCGTTCTCTGGCGCCGATACCGCGCGTGCCGGGCTCTTCCAAGCCGCCGACAAGGGCACCCTATTTTTGGACGACATCAACGACCTGCCGCTGTGCCTGCAACCCAAACTGCTTGATGCGCTGCAACGCGGCATCATCCGCGCGCTGGGCTCGGACCGCGAGACCGCGGTGGACGTTCGCGTCATTGCCGCCGCAAACCAACTGCTGGAGCCGATGGTCGCGGCGGGCACCTTTCGTTCCGACCTGTACTACCGGCTGAACGTCATCCAGGTGCGCCTACCGCCCTTGCGCGAGCGAAGCGAGGACCTGCCCGCTCTGGTGCTCGAGTTCGCCCGCCGCCACGCGCACCTGCATGAGGGCATCGCCTCGCTCGAGCCGGAATTAATGCAGTACCTGCAAAGCTGCCCCTTCCACGGCAACGTGCGCGAGTTGGAGAACGCCGTGCAGCGTATGCTATTCCATAAGATCGACGGGGACTCGCTCTCGCGCGCCGACTGGCTGGACCAGCAATTGCCGACTGCTGATAGCTCGCCGGAACGCGACGAAATCCTTCAGGCGGTGAATCTCCTCTGGCTGGCCATGATGAAGTCCCGGGTCCCTCTGCCCGACGTAATGCGGCGAGTGGAAGGCGAACTGCTGGAGAAAGCTTTGCGCTTGAGCGGCAAGACGCGGCGCGAGATCGCCGAGATGTTGCACACCAGCGAACGCACGCTTTACCACAAAATCAGCTCGCATACTCTCGGACGCCGGACTCCAAATTGAACATGAAGCGAGTATGTCCGTCCCGGGGTACGATTGCAGACCGGCATCTCGCGAACATTGAACTGAACGCAGGCTAACGAGGCAGGCTGATGTGCTGACAAGTTTAGCGGCCAGAAAAACTACACCGATCACGGCCGTGCCGACGACGGGACTCGCACCGCCGCACCCGGCTGTCTCGCTAGTCAAGGAGTCCGCGGAGAAATCGGCGCCACGAAGATTTTCATGGAGCTTGGGCAATATCCGAATGTCGGCGTGGTCAGCAGGAATCCGACAGGCGCCACCCAACCGAAACGCTGCCTCGCCGATCCCGATGCAGGCCAAACTGGAGGTCGGCGCTGTCGACGACCCGCTGGAGCGGGAGGCCGATCGCGTCGCCGAGCAGGTCATGCGCATGCCCGATGCAGCGGCCTCTCCGGCACTCCAGGTTGGGAGTCCCACAACGTCAGCTGCAGTGCAACGCAAATGCTCCTGCGGCGGAAGCTGCGAGACCTGCAAGGGCCAACACTCCGATGATGAGCATGATCAGGTGCAGCGCAAGCCTGCTGCGCCCCAAATTTCGGCGGTTGGCTCTTCGGGGTTGGCCAAAGGGAGCGCCCCACCCATCGTCCACGAAGTCTTGCGCTCTCCCGGGCAGCCGCTGGACGCGGCAACGCGGGGATTTTTCGAGCCAAGGTTCGGACAAAACCTGAACCATGTGCGAGTCCATGCGGATACGCGTGCTGCTGAGTCCGCCAGCACCATGGGGGCCATGGCGTACACCGTGGGTCCCAATGTCGTTTTCGGGCGCGATCGATTTTCCCCGCACTCCGCAACCGGTCGAAATCTATTGGCCCACGAATTAGCCCACGTAATGCAGCAGGGGGCTGGCTCGCCTGGCACGCTTCGTCGGGCGCCTTGCCTTCACGGTTCGGACTGCAAGGTCATTCCGGGCGACCCCGGTCGCTTCGGCGAAGAGGTCGATGCCCCCCTAAAAAAGGGTGAAATCTCTATCGGTCATGTAGAGATACTCGATTCCTCTGCTCCCAACGCCGCGCCGCCTCCCTCGCGGCAAGGCCAGCTTGCCCTCAACTTGAAAAAGCTGGTTGAAGATTCAGGCTTCAAGATTGCGGCGGAAGCGTCTGGCCTCTTCATCGACGAGGAGCTGACGTCGAAGGTGGGGGCTCAAGCCACTCAGTGCGCCGCCTTTCCTGGCGGACCCCCCAAGGGAACACCTAAGGACGGTTGTTGCATCCAGATTTATCCAGAGATGGATAATCGCGCGAAGAGGCTCCTGGAATCCAAATCACCGCGCACACACGCCCAGGACCAAGACGCTCTGGAATTGATCAGCACAGTGCTGCACGAGGCAGAGCATTGTCACTTCGACGCCAGTCCTGAGACAGCGAAGAAGATTCCTGCCGAGTCCGATTGCAATCTGGACACAGTCGTTTTCCATGGCCCTCGAACCAAGTCCGATTTTACGGTGAAGTTTTATCTCAGTGAGTTGAGTGCAATCATCGCGGAGTTGAGGCCTTATTTCCAGAATTTCGAAGCATCACCGACCAAGCAGAACCATGGTCTACTCCATGAAGAGGAAATTTGGAAGACACTTAATAAAGACGAAAGTGTCCGGGGAATTATTCATGGTCTGAAATGCGCTTGCTCCTGCGAAAGCGTCGATCACCTGATTGAGAACGCAGTGCGCAATGCTTTGAATTCATGGCCTGAAGGGCAGGCGAGGAAGTTTCTGGAAGTGATGGCCAGAATTCTGCCCTCCTGGTGGCCCAAGGGCTTTCGAGATCTTTGAAGAAAGAATCCGCCCGCGATCTTCTAGGTTCGTTGTTCTCTTTGTGATTGGCGCGCCCCCAACTGCCAATTCTTGCAGTGACGTCTGTCAACAGTTGCAGAGCAGACGATCTGAAAGTAGAGTTGCCCCTTCGCCTTTTACGGCAACCCGCTGATTTTCCACACAAACTCGCTCGAATCCTGCCGTCCTCAGGGCGAACCGGTGATGGCCACCCAATTGCAAATGCCCCTGCAGGCAATCAGTCATGCATTCAGGGGCAGCGGCGGAGATCGGCGACCGGGTGAGCTTTCGCATCGCCGACATCTTCCTGCCCGAGCCTGTCGAGGTGCTGGCGAGATTGACGCCTGAGGTCGAAACCAACGGAGTGATTGTCGAATTCTCCGACTCGGGTCACAATCAGCGCGCCTACGCGGTGGTGCGCATCACGAGACAGCAATCGGTGTTGCTGCCGCTGGACGCGTTGCGCGTGCTCAAACCCGATTAACGATACGCGAGGACCATTGACGCGATCTGTGACGGATTTTTCGAAACGAGCTGGAGGTGGAACGCAATGCCCAACGTCAACTGGCAATTTCAAGCCGCCATTCCTGGCGGGCCAAGCGTGTTGCTGAATCAGCCGGGCATAACTGTCGCGGCCTACGACGTTGTCGCAGTCGATATTGCTCCCGGCGCCAGCAACGTCGATGTGCCCATCCAGCCATCGTCTGGCGCGGGAAATGTGGTCTTTGTCGTCGTCAGCTCAAGTCTTTATGACCCTGGGATCAACTACACGGTAGATGCGCTCACGGCCGCGCATGTGCTTGACGGTCCGCACGTGTTGCTGGGGAGTGGTGCCGTCAGTTTTCTGAACAACAGCGCGCCACCGCAAAAACTCGTTTTCAACAGCACGGCAGCCAAGGACGCCAACGTGCAAATCGTGGTCGGACGCAAAGCCCCATAGACCGCAGCCGTGCAGTCACGCGAAAGATAGCCACACCTGAGGAGGACTACAGATGCCGCCGACTTTGAATTATCCGGGCGTTTACATCGAGGAGCTGCCCAGCGGAGTTCACACGATCACCGGGGTCGCCACCTCGATCGCGGCATTTGCCGGGTGGGCGCCGCAGGGTTCGGTGACCGAAGCGGTGATGGTAGAGAGTTGGTCAGACTTTGCGCGCCAGTTCGGCGGGCTCAGTTCGGGCAATTACCTGGGCTACGCGGTCAACCAGTTTTTCGCTAATGGCGGTCAGCAAGCTTACATCGTGCGCCTAGTCGCCACCGCAACCGACACGCCGACTGCGGGGAGTTTTGCCGCGACGGCTTCCGGAATCGTCAGCACGCTCACGCTGTTCGCCAGTAGTCCGGGCCAGTGGGGCAATAACCTCAAGATCACTGTCACACCATCGACGCTCGATCCCACACGCTTCAGCGTGTTGGTGCAACTGGTCAGCGGCGGCGGCCCACCCACGACGCTCGAGAACTTCTCCAACCTGTCGGTCTCGCCGACGGACCCGCAATATGTCGTCACCGTAGTTGACAGTGATTCCAACTACATCACTTTCATCGACCCGACCATCAGCCCTCCGCCGACGCCGGCCGCACCTGCGCTGCCCGGCGTAACGGCCACGGGGAACCTGGGAACATCCACAGTAGGCGCTGATGGAGATGTACTGGTGCCGGTGACAACGGGGAACTTCGAGCTGGCGTTGCTCTCAGCCACGGGAGGAGTCGGCATCAACCTCCTAGACCGTGTGGATATCTTCAACCTGCTGTGCGTGCCGGCCGAAACCGATCCAGCAACCGTGAAGGCGCTGCAAACACGCTGTGCCCTCAAACGCGCGTTCTACATCGTCGACCCGCCGCAGTTGGCGACGATCGCGGGCTTAAGGGCGTCGGGTCCGGCAGGTACCGGTGGAGTCTCGGTAGTCGGCCCGGATGCAGCGAATGCGGCGTACTACTTCCCTTGGGTGTCGGCGCCTGATCCGCTGGCGAAAAATCGACCCGCGCTGTTCCCGCCCTGCGGCTTCGTTGCGGGCATCTATGCCTCGACGGACGCCAGCCGCGGCGTGTGGAAGGCGCCCGCAGGCGTGGATGCCGGCTTGACTAGCGAAATGGGACTGCAGTACGTACTCACCGACCTGGAGAATGGCGATCTGAACATCCAGGCCATCAACTGCCTTCGCGAATTCAAGGTGTATGGCGACGTGGTCTGGGGCGCCCGGACGTTGGCAGGCAACGATCAGGCTGGCTCGCAGTGGAAATACGTGCCTATTCGCCGGTTGGCCCTGTTCCTCGAATCGAGCCTCTATAACGGCACCCAGTGGGTCGTCTTCGAACCCAATGACGAGCGCCTATGGAGCCAGATTCGCCTCAACGTTGGCACCTTCATGCAAGGGCTGTTCCTGCAGGGAGCGTTCCAGGGCACGTCGCCACAGCAGGCGTACTTCGTTAAGTGCGATGGGGAGAACAATCCGCAATCTTCAATCGACATGGGAATCGTGAACATCCTGGTCGGCTTCGCGCCGCTGTATCCGGCTGAGTTCGTTGTTATTCAAATCCAGCAGATGGCAGGTCAGCTGAACGCTTAAGGAGGCAATCGTGGCCCTACCGTTTCCGGCAAATCCAAAACGCCTTGACCCCTACAAGAACTTCAAGTTCCGCCTGAAGTGGGACGGCAAGTATGTTTACGGCGGCAGCAAACTGACCGGTCTGAAGCGCACGACTGAGGTCGTAGAGCACCGCAATGGCGGCGATCCCTCGACCTCCCATAAGTCACCGGGCCGTACCAAGTACGAAGCGATCACACTGGAGCGCGGACTTACCCAAGATATGGCGTTTCACGACTGGGCAGGGAAGGTGTGGAGCATTGGCGGCGCGCTCGGCGCGGAGGTGTCGCTGGCGGACTTCCGCAAGGACATCTACCTCGAGTTCTACAACGAGGCGGGACAACTGGTGATCGCCTACAAGATTTATCGCTGCTGGGTATCGGAGTATCAAGCAATGCCCGACCTGGACGCGAACGCCAATGCCATCGCCATCGAGCACATCAAACTGGAGAACGAGGGCTGGGAGCGCGATACCGGTGTTACGGAGCCGGCGGAACCGACGCTCAGCACCGTGGCCACATAGCAGCCGTTGTCGACTGCGACCGACTCAAATAGCAACTGTCGCGGAACGCGGGACTAAAGGCCCGCTCTAACGAACCAGCCATATGCAGGCATTTACCAGTTCGGACATTCTGGAGCTGTGGGATCGAGGCGCGGGATTACATCCCCTGGACCGGAGCCTGCTCGCTCTGAGCTCCACTCTCGCGGCGGTGGCCGAGGATTGTGCCGACTGGCCGCTGGGGCGGCGCAATCGGACGCTGTTCGAGCTGCATGCGTCCTGTTTCGGCTCACGCCTTAAGGGCTGGAGTTCGTGCCCGCAATGCGCGGAGAAGATCGAGTTCGATGTTGATAATGGTTTGCTCATGACCGCATCGGAACTGAATTGTTCCAGAACAAGCATCATGATTCGCGGCGAGCATTTCCGGCTTCCCACCAGCCGGGATGTCGCGGCTGTCCTGTACGCCGATCCCGACACTGCTGCGATTCGCCTTTTGGAGCACTGCCGCATCAGCGATGGCTCAGGTGGCGAATGGAATGAAGATGACGTCCACGATGCCGGGGAGATCTTGTCTGCCGCAGACCCACTGGCCGAAACGAAGCTTGCACTCGATTGCCCCTCCTGCGGTCAGCAGTGGAATGACGTGCTTGATATCGGCAGCTTCGTCTGGGCCGAGATCGAGTCGCGCGCCCGCCGTCTGTTGTGGGAAGTGCACACGCTAGCCGCGGCTTACGGGTGGAGCGAAGGCGAGATACTAGCGCTAAGCTCGCCGCGGCGCGCAAGTTACATCCGGATGGTGCAGGCATGAGCGGCTACCTGCAACGCCTGGTACAGACGGCGGCAAAGCCGGCGCAAACTGTGCATCCGTTCGCCGGCTCCGTCTTTGCCGCGCCTCACGAAGACGAGTCGCGCGCCTTCGAGTCTGAATCCGTCATCGCAGCTTCGCCGAGGGCCGCTCCGGCCGTTGCGACTTCACAACCGCAGAATGCGCCAGAGCACAACCTGAGTCGTCGCACAGCTCCAGCATCGGAGTATCGCCCGATCGCGCCAGTCAGTGCTGCGATTTCGTTGCCGTCAGAAGGAGACGCCGACACCTTGCCATCGTGGTCAGAGGAATCTGTTCAGCGGTCGCGCCCGGCCGCAGACGTAGAATCGACTGGCACTGAGCAGCCACGCACGCCAGCATCCCAGCGCGAATTTCGTCCGCTTCTGCCGCATGAAGCGGTTAGCGCAGAAAACCTGGCGGCCTACTTGCCTTTGCGCTCTGAGATTCCGCACCACAACGGGCGTTCGCCTACCTTTGAGCGCGGGAGCGATGACATTCAAATCCACATTGGCCGCATCGAGGTCACCGCTGTTCCTCCGCCTGCCCCGCGAGTGCCTAAATCCCCAGACCGCACCCCCCGCCTCGATGCTTATCTGAACCGGAGTGCGCGATGAGCTCGGCCCTCGCCATTGCCGGCGTCAGCGCGGTGCTGCAGTTCTATCTCACGAATCTCTATACGCCGGTGAGCGCGTTGTTTGGGGGTACGGTCACGGTCTCGGCCAAGGCCCCAGACATCGTGCAGCAGGCGTTCACCGCCGGCTCGCCGGAGAATCAGGTCAACCTCTTTCTCCACCAGGTGACCCACAATGCAGGATGGCGCAACCAGGACCTGCCTACCATCGCAGCCGACGGCAGAACGCGCCTGTCGAACCCGCCGCTCGCGCTCGACCTGCACTATCTGCTCACCGCTTACGGATCCGAAGACTGGCAGGCAGAGGCGCTGCTGGGCTTCGCTCTGCTGATGCTGCACGAAAACCCGGTGCTGACACGCAACGATATCAGCACTGCAATTGCAAAGCTGCCGACCAACGATCCCTCCAACCCGCTGTCCACGCCGCTGGGCACCGCGGGTCTCGCCGACCAGATCGAGATGCTGAAAATTACGCCGGCCACGCTCGGCCGCGAGGAAGTCGCTTGGCTGTGGACAGCGCTGAAGGCCGACTACCGCCCGACCTTTCCGTTTGCGGTTTCGGTTGTGCTCCTCCAATCGCAGAATCCCGCGGCGACAGCACTCCCGGTACTAGTGCGTAAGCTTGCAGTGCAGGCGAGCATGATTTCGCCCCTGCCCGCGATCGCCGCAATACTTCCCGCCGCAGGCCAGCCTGCGGCCACACTCAACACAAGCGCCACCGTACAAGGCAACCATTTCACCGGAGCAACCGGTGTGATGCTCAGCAACTCCCTGCGCGGGATCAACCAAACACTCGTGCCCACGGTCCTCTCAGATATATCGCTAACCTTTACGCCGCCCGATCTGGGCGTCCCCACCGAGCTGGCTGCCGGCATCTATGACCTCTCTGTCCAAGTGCCGTGGATGTCAACCACGATTACGACCAACAGCCTGCCATTCGCCATCGCCCCGGAGATCCTCGCCGGCGCCCCAACCGCACTGGCGTCGGGCAACACTACTGTCACGGTGCCCTGCAGGCCGTTCCTCCGACCGGGCCAGCAGGTGTTCCTCATCATCGGCGACCAGCAGGCTGGACCCAACCCATTTACCGCTGCGACCAATTCGCCTTCCTTTACCTATCCCAACCTGCAACCGACCAATGGCGCCGTGCCTATGAGGCTGCGAGTAGACGGAATCGATAGCCCCGTCATCGACATGACTTCGACACCGCCCGCGTTCATGGGCCCGACCGTGAAGGTGACGTGATGAGCGACCTTCACGCCAATCTGTCCGGCTCCTGGTCCGAGCAGAACCAGGCCTACCTGAGCGCGCGGTTCGCGTGCTTGCGGCATCGCCTCTCGGCCGAGCACGCCGATACCACCAGGACTACGGAGCTGGACAGAATCGCCGACGAGTTGCGCTGGCAAATGCAGGAACCGCCCGCCATCGATGTGCTCTCCGAGCTGTTCAATCTGACCAGCTTCGAGCGGTCGTTGCTGCTGCTTTGCGCCGGAACGGAGATGGATTCCCGCGTGGCCGATGCCTGTGCGCAGGCGCAGGGCCATCCGCAGCGCACATTTGTCAGCTTTGGATTGGCAATGGCTATCTTTCACGACTCGCACTGGGACGCCATCACGCCCTCACAGCCCCTGCGGCGCTTTCGGATGATCGAGCCCCAGCCAGGCAGCAATTTGACCTCGGCGCCGTTGCGCATCGACGAGCGCATCCTGCACTATCTCGCAGGAGTGAACGTGCTCGACCCGCGCTTGCAGTCGCTGTTACGTGTTGTTCCCTTTCCGGACTGGATCGGTGATGAGCATCGCCGCATCGCCGATCGCGCGGCGCAATCATTGCAAAGCTACGCGCGTTACTCGCAGCTCATTCAGCTATGCGGAGACGATCTGCTGGGACAGGAAGACATTGCCGCACTCGCCGCTCATGAGCTTGGCCGCAGGCTCTTCATGGTGAATTCCGAGCAGCTTCCAGTCCTGGGAGCCGAGCTCGATCAGTTCACGTTCCTCTGGGAGCGCGAGTCGCTGCTGCTTGCGGGCGCACTGCTCATCCGTATCGCGATAGGAGAACTCTCGCACGCTGCTAGCCAGGTGGTGGAGCGACTGCCGGCGCCGCTGTTTCTGGCCACGCGCGGCCCGGTCGGGCTGGACCGCACCTTCGTTCGCTTCGACGTCAACAAACCCGCGCCGATGGAGCAGAAGCAGCTTTGGATGAGGGCGCTCGGCAACGCCCAGCAGCTGAATGGAACCGTCGACGACCTCTCCGAGCAATTCCGGCTCAGCGCGCGCACGATCTCTTCAACCGGCTACCTGCTGTCGGCGGGGGAGGGGCAGCTCGAAGCTGCCACGTTGTGGGACGCCTGCCGCTTGCTGGCGCGGCCCAAGCTTGAAGACATGGCCCAGCGCCTCGTCCCCTGCGCTACCTGGGATGACCTCATCCTTCCCGAATTGCAGAAGCAGACGCTGCACCAGTTGGCCGCGCAGGTGCGGCATCGCCTGAAGGTCTATGAATCGTGGGGATTCGCCGCCAGAGGCCGCAGCGGGCTGGGCGTGAGCGCGCTGTTTAACGGCGTGAGCGGCACCGGCAAGACCATGGCCGCCGAAGTACTCGCGCGCGAGCTGCGGCTCGACCTGTATCGCATCGACCTGTCTTCGGTGGTGAGCAAGTACATCGGCGAAACTGAAAAGAACCTGAAGAAGGTATTTGATGCCGCTGAGGAAGGTGGGGTGCTGTTGCTGTTCGACGAGGCCGACGCGCTCTTCGGCAAACGCAGCGAGGTGCGCGATAGCCACGACCGCTACGCCAACATCGAAGTCGGCTACCTGCTGCAGCGCATGGAGGCCTACCAGGGGCTAGCGATTCTAACTACCAACCTGCGCTCGTTGCTCGATCCAGCTTTCCAGCGCAGGCTGCGCTTCACCATAAACTTCCCATTTCCCGATGCGGCGCATCGGGAGGCCATCTGGAAGAACGTCTTCCCGCGGGATACGCCCACGCGCCAACTCGACCACAAAAAGCTCGCGCAACTAAACGTCACGGGAGGAAACATCCGCAACATCGCGCTGAATGCCGCATTTCTGGCGGCGGAGGCGGGCACGCCGGTGGAGATGGCCAACCTGCTGGAGGCAGCGAAGTTGGAGGTGCAGAAGATCGAGCGTCCGCTCTCGGATGCGGAAATGCGGGGCTGGGTAGCATGAGCAGGATTCGGTTGACTGTCGATCGGCTGGTATTGAACGGCTTTGAAGCGCTCGAGGGCAAAGCATTGTCCGAGGCGATGCGGGCGCAATTGTCACAGATGCTGTCCGAGCGCGCGAACCGTGCAGAGTGGGCGCGCTCGCATCGCACGCCGGTGATGAAACTGGGCCGCATGCCGCTGGAAGCAGGCACCGCTGGTGCGGGCAAGCTCGGGCGACAAGTTGCGCGCGCTGTGGCGAGGGGTCTGCAATGATGTGCCACGCGGTTCTAATGCGAAAGGAATCGAACCCGGCGGCGAAATTAAAGGCCGCTGGTTCCGCCTTACCAGAGCTTCGAATCAGCGCCCGCGATGACTACGAGCAAGAGGCCGATCGAATGGCGGCCGCCATCGATCTGACGAATACCACGAGGCCGCCCTGGTCGTTGTCGGCTGTCCGGCGTGGAACATACTCGCGGGAAAGGTCGGCGCCGGCCGTGTCCGGCAACGGCACCGCTGGTCTGGGTATTGCCCCGCCGATTGTGCGCGAAGTGCTGAACTCACCTGGCCGGCCATTGGACCGATCGAAGTCGGCATACTTCAGTGGACTCTACGGATTCGATTTCCGCGACCTCCGTATACATTCAGATGAGACGGCAGCCGCGTCGGCAAAAGCGGTGGACGCGCAAGCTTACACCGTCGGCAACCATGTCGTTTTCGACCAGGGCGCATACTCGCCCAACTCCGCATCCGGACTGCGGCTTCTAGGTCACGAGCTGACGCATGTGGCGCAACAAAACTCACACCCGATACTACGTCGCCAACCTAACAGTCAAAGCCCGCAGGGTGGAAAAATTCGGCCGCTGGTGCAGAAGTTCATCGATGGGCAGGCAACAGAGCAAGAGAAAACGGCTCTTAAGCAGTTGCTGGTATCGAACCAGTTGAATGCGGATGAGGTGGATGCGCTCCAGAAGTACATTGGCCGGGCTATTGCCGATGCTGTTGTAAAGCAAGCGATACCGGGCGCCGGTCAAATCAATATCAATACTGGGGGTGAGGTCCGAGACATCCACACGTTCTTCAAAGCCACGCTAAAGCTGCGTCTCTCGGGAGCGACAAAATTTCTGGCTGGTGGTCTGGAAGGTTCGCTCGAAACCATCGCGGAGATTCGTGGCGACGCAGGCTCCAAGAAGGTGACAATCTCCATCACGGCCCCGGAAGGCGAAACCATGCTCGCGGCGATGGTGCGCGCGAAGGTCTTCCCGCATGGTGAACGCTCGTTCGAATTGGGCGAGGGATTCCTGAAGGGCCTGAACATGGTTTCCCTTACGGGAGTAATCACGATTCTGATCACGGGCAAGAAGGACACGCAGTCGGGCGGACTCGTCATCACGAGCCCAGATATTCCGGAGGACGTACAACTGGAAGTGGCTCTCTCGCAATCGGAGGCCAAGCCGGCATTGGCGCCTCCCACTGGTGCTGGCGCCCTCCCGCCGGCCCGCGCCTTCGTTACTGGGGGCGTTGTAGCCGACCCGAAACAGACCGGGGCCGCCACCACGGTCGGTGTCGATGTCCCGGTTGTATACGACACCGCCAATCCACTTATTTATGGCGCCATCGGACTGAGAGCCGGCGCTGATACGCGCGGGGGACTGCACGGCGGTGCCTCGCTTGCTACCGGATTAAATCTGAATCGCGTAACTCTGCAGATGGCGTTCGATGCAGGGATCGCACGTTTGCCCGCCGGGCAAACTTCAGCAGGAATCGGCCCGCAGACGAGTGCCTACTTCGGGGCGGAAGCGAGCGTCGGCGTCCAGGTTTCAAAGCATGTTCAGTTGATGGCGTTAGCTTCGCTTATTGGAGGAACAAACAAGGAACCATCTGCAGGTTCGGTGCAGGTCGGGGCAGGATTCACATTTTGAAGTCGCCAGTACAAATGCGAATTGTGAACGAGGTATCCAGCAAGAAGTAGCGATAGTGAGAGTTTCGCTGAGAGAAAACAATGGCGGGAGCTTTTTGTACACAGCAGGGATTGTCGATGTACAAGCAGGCGTACGTGCCGACAAAAGGCAACGTCGGTGGCAGCGCGGAGTCGCGTGTCCGCGCCCACGTTGACCCACAGGGAGAGCCTTTGGACCGGGACACACGGGGCTATTTCGAACCGCTATTCGGTCACGACTTCAGCCGTGTTCGTGTGCATGCCGATTCCACTTCGGCCGCCAGGGCCCAAGCGGCCAACGCAGCAGCATACGCCGTAAGCAACCACATCATATTCGGATTAGGCAGGTACAGCCCACATACGCGATCGGGGCGGCAGCTTTTGGCACATGAACTTGCGCATGTCGTCCAACAGCAGAATGCTTCGGGAACAAAAAGCTACGAATCAAAATATGAAACCGAAGCGAGGGAGGCGAGCCGGAAGGTTCTAAACGGGCAGCCAGCGGCTATTCGGCTGGCCGCACCCCTGGGGGTTCAGAGGCAGGACCTGCCGGAACTCAACCCTGACGTGGACTTGGCATCCTCCGCATCACCCACCATGGCGGCGGTGATCGGATCGGTAGCCCTCGATGATTTCACCACCGCCAAGGCAGATCTTTCCGCGCCGAACCAATCTAAGCTCAATAGGACTGGCGAAACGATAAAGAAGTTGCTGAAACGGTATCCAGCGTCCGCCATTCGCGTGATTGGCTATACCGACGCTGTGGGCCAGGAGAGTGATAACCAAATTCTCGGCCAGTCTCGTGCCGATTCTGTGCAGGTGGCCCTTGTCCAGATGGGCATACCGGCGGAGGCAATTCATACAGAAAGCCACGGCGCCAACGACTTGTTGGTCCGCACAAATAAGGCCGAGTCACGAAATCGACGAGTGCAGGTTTATTTCGAGCCATCGCAACTCGGCCGTGGCGTCATGGGCGGCACCTTGACTGCGCCACAACCGGGTCTCGGGTCGGGCACCTTCCAAGCCGATGATACGGGATTGAAGGACCAGTGCTTAAAACACCCCACCATTTGTCTTGGTCCTGACCCCCCCACGCCGTCACTTGCCCCGCGCGCGCTGGAGCCCATACCTGACAACACTCCCTTCAAGCGCATGGACGTGCTGGGGATCAATGAGCCGTACATCAGCCATGGCCGCAGCCCTCAGGAAGGCGGTGACCTTCGGGCGAACTGGGCGCAGGCATATTGGAAGTACCGCAAAGGTTGGGGTCTGTCCGAAGAAGTTGCAGCCAAATTGGCGAACTGGGAGATCGCAGCTACCGCCGGCAAGTCGCAGACTCGCGACAATCCCAATGCGCTAGATCGGTCCGACGACGACATGAAACGCGCCCACCCTGACGCAACCACGGTGGGTCCGGCCGGCGTAACGATTTGGAGGTTTTAGTCGAGATGGTCTCTGTCACTGACAACAGCGGTACACAACAAAACGGAGCAGAGCAGCGATGAGCGGAACTCCGTTATCGCCGCATCTGCTGAGAGGTGGCATCGTCACGCTTGACCCGCTTACGACTGCGTTGAAGAGTGTCATTGCTCTGCAGTACAACCCGGACTCCCTGTCGCGCACGCTGCAAATTCAAGCCGTGCAGGGAGCCCAGGATGGCACGCGCGTGGACGCACTTCGCTTACGCGGCCCGGCGGTGGAGACCATCAAGATCGAGGCTGAACTCGATGCCAGCGATCAACTGGAGTTTCCCAATCAGAACCCCAACACAGTGCAGTTCGGTTTGCATCCGCAACTGGCGCAACTCGAGATGCTGGTAAACCCGACGGTCGAAACACTGCTGAATGATGATGCGATGGCCAACGCCGGCTCACTGGAAATCATTCCGCTGGAACAGCCGCTCACACTATTCGTCTGGAGCAAGAGTCGTGTAGTTCCGGTGCGCATCACCGACTTCTCTATCACCGAAGAAGCCTTCGATCCCAACCTGAATCCCATTCGCGCCAAGGTAAGCCTGGGCATGCGCGTACTGAACGTGGATGATCTCGGCTTCCAGCACCCCGGCGGACGCATGTTCATGAGCTACCTGACGAATAAAGAGCAACTGGCCCGCAAAGCAGCATCGGTCGGCATTTCGGTACTCGGTCTGGGAGGTTTGCCATGAATTCTCCACTGCAAGCGCTGCTGCGGATGGGAGTGGTGCCGTCCACCTCGTTTCCCACGGACAGTCGCTACTACCGCTTCAGCACGCTGACCTACACCGATCCGGCCGGACAGCAGATTTCGTACCTGGCACGCCGCATCGTGCCCCAACCCGGACCTCCTAACTTCGCAACTATCGCAACTCACACCGTGCATCAGGGGGATCGCCTTGATTTGATCGCTGCCAAGTACCTCGGCGACCCCCTCATGTTCTGGCTGATTTGTGACGCGAATGGCGCGATAGAGCCGGAGAAGTTAGTCGAGACTCCAGGAAGCACTGTCAACATAACGACGCCTCTGGGCGTGCCGGGAGCCCCGAGAAATGCTTAGAGACGTCCAACTCCATCTGCTGACGGGACCATTGATCCCACTGACCGCTCCGCGTGCGGTGATGGATGCACTGTCCGAAGTGGAAGTTGACGTGGATGACATCGGCCAGAGCGGCTTCAAGCTTACCTTCAGCGTGGATAAGCAGTCGCCGCTGCAAATTTTATTTCTGCTGACAGGTGGAAGTACACCGATTTTCCTGCGCGTAGTGATCGCAGCCGTGGTCAACGGCGTCAGCAACGTGCTGATCGATGGCTTCGTCACTGACAACCACATCGCACCGGGCGACAAAGGGTCTAACTCCACCTTGACCTTAATGGGTAAAGACCTGACGGTGATGATGGATCAATCGAGCTGGACTGGATTCCCTTTTCCAGCGTTACCAGCAGAAGGTCGCGTCGCGCTGATTCTACTTAAGTACGCAGTATTCGGAATAATCCCGCTGGTTATTCCCAGCGTATTGCTGTTCGTTCCGCTACCGATTGACCAAATACCCAGCCAGAAGGGTACCGATTTGCAATACATTCGCTTCCTCGCTGGACAAGCTGGTTACGTTTTCTATATAGACCCGGGTCCCGTAGCGGGCGTCAGCAAAGCCTATTGGGGACCTCAAGTGAAGGTCGGGCCCGTGCAACCCGCCTTGAGCACAGATTCGGATGCTTATACCAACGTCGAGAGCTTGCGATTCCGCTTCGATGCAGAGAAAAACAAGCTTCCTTTGGTCTATATCTATAACGCGCAAACAGGATTCAGCTTTCCCATTCCCATTCCGCCAATAACGCCACTAAACCCGCCATTAGGTTTGATCCCTACTATCCCTACAAATCTGTTGCCTCCTGACCTGTCACCCTATCGCGACGATTTGGCAAAGCGACCGATTCCTCAGGCAATCATGATGGGACTCGCGGAAGCTGCGAAAAATGCAGAGGGAATTACGTGCGAAGGGAGCCTGGATGTTACGCGTTACGGGAGGGTTTTGAACGCCAGGCAGTTGGTAGGCGTGCGCGGGGCGGGTCCCGCTTTCGACGGTATCTATTACGTCAAGCGCGTGACACACAAGATCAAACGCGGCGAGTACAAACAGGACTTTACACTCACTCGAAATGGCCTGGTTTCTACTGTGCCAAACGTGCCGACGGTGAACATATGAGCGATATGGATTCTGCAACTGGTGAATTCGGGAGACGCTTTTACGGCAAGTATCGCGGCCTGGTGGTCGAGAACATCGATCCCGAGCAGATTGGCCGCGTGCTGGTGCAGGTCCCCGACGTGCTCGGGGTAATTCCTTCCAGTTGGGCGATGCCGTGCGTCCCGGCGGCGGGGATTCAGTCCGGATGCTTCATCGTCCCGCCTATCGGCTCGCAGGTGTGGGTGGAGTTCGAGCAGGGAGATCCGGATTATCCCATTTGGACAGGCGGCTTCTGGGGCCTGGTGGCCGATGTTCCGATCTTTGCGACTGCGCCACCGGCAATTCCGCCGGGTCAGAACATCGTTCTGCAGACTACCGGACAGAACATGATCATGGTGAGCGACGCGCCGCCAACGCCGGTGAGCGGCGGCATCGTGCTCAAGAGCACCACGGGCGCCATGATCGTGGTGAACGACACCGGCATTTACATCAGCAACGGCATGGGCGCGATGATCACCATGGTCGGGCCCGCAGTGGACTTGAATACCGGGGCTTTAACCGTTATTTGATCCGCGTTTTGGGTACGCGGCAACGAGGACTACGACGTGCCAGGACCAATTCTTCATATGGGCGCCACGGTGCTGTGCTCGCACGGCGGGCAGGCTATGCCGACCGCGCCGAGCCCGGTGGTCATGGTTTCCGGAATGCCGGTGGCGACGATCTCCGCGCCCTACGCGATCGCAGGCTGTGCCTTCGTTCCATTGGCCGGCAACGGCCCGTGTGTTATCGGACAGTGGATTGTGGGCACGGTACGCGTGGTTTCCCAAGGGCAACCGCTGGCCATCATGAGCGGCGTCTCGATTTGCGCACCGACAGGAACGCCGATGCTGCCGGTCGCAGCCCAGACGCGAGCACTCGCAACATAGGAAGGGGATAGTGAGCACGAGCGTCAACTTTCCGTACCAGTTCGATGGTCGCGGCCGCACGGCGGACGCGATGCAGGACTACGTGCGCCAGCTGGTGGAGCAGGTGCTGTTCACGTCGCCCGGCGAGCGTGTCAATTTGCCCGACTTTGGCAGCGGCCTGCTGCAACTGCCTTTCGCCCCCAACAGCGTCGAGATGGCTGCTGCCACGCAGTTCACGGTGCAGGGTGCCTTGCAGAAATGGCTCAGCAGCTACATCAAGGTGCAGTCAGTCGTCGCCACGGCGAATGAAGGAACACTAACCGTCACCGTGAGCTACTCGCTGCTGAACACCGATGTCACCGAAGTGCAGACCTTCGTTTACGGAGGGAACCCGTGATCTACAGTTGCTGCGACGAAAAGCGCAAGGCCGCGGTGCTCGGGAACCCGACGCTGAACGGGATCGACTACCTCGAGGTGTTGGGCTTTGATGCACAGCCGCTCGGGCTCCAGCCGCAAACCATCCTGCTGGTCCGCTGCCTGAAAGCAACTCCTACCACGCTTTCGCCGGACAACATTCTCATTACTGGCGGCGAAAGCATTACCAATATCAAGGCGACGTTCGTCACGCCCGCAATCACTCCGCCCACGACAATGACCGCGGCACAGCAGAATTACTTCACCTCGCTGACAAGCCCCGCCGATGTGTTGATGATCGGCGTGAGCACCCCGGGCGACTTCTCACCGTACACACTCCGGTTGGTGAATTCCGCAAGCGAAGCGAGTGAAGACCCGTTCGAAGTAACCGAAGTACTTACCGGCTTCGATCCGCAACTCGTCGAAGTGAAGTTCTCTTTCAAAGTCGAGTGCCCACCCTATTTTGACTGCCAGGCGGTGGCGCCTCCCTGTCCGCCCGATCTACCACCACCGCCGCCCATCAACTATCTCGCCAAGGATTATGGTTCATTCCGCACCGTAATCCTCGACCGCCTCAGCCAGCTGTTGCCTACCTGGGGGGCGACCAGCGAAGCCGATATCGGCATTGCCCTGGCGGAGTTGCTGGCATACGTAGGCGACTCGCTCAGCTACAAGCAGGATGCGGTGGCGACCGAGGCCTACCTGCAAACCGCGCGCAGCCGCATCTCGCTGCGACGCCACGCGCTGCTGGTGGATTACCACGTGCACGACGGCTGCAACGCGCGCACCTGGGTGCAGCTGGAAGTCAGCACGCCGGTCGTGCTCGACGGTACGAAAACGCAGTTCTACACCAACGTCCCGGGTGCGCCATCTTCGCTCGCGGGCAACGAACGGCTAGCATTGTCCGCGGGCGTCGTCATTTTCGAGGGCATGCAGGACGCGCAACTCTTCCCGGAACACAACCAGATGTCGTTCTACACCTGGGGCGACGACACCTGCTGCCTGCCGATGGGCGCAACTGAGGCGACGCTGCTCGGCACACTGGAAAAGCTACAACCGGGCGACGTTCTCATCTTTGAGGAAATCGTCGGACCGCAGACTGGTAATCCTGCCGACGCCGACGTGCGCCATCGCTGCGCGGTCCGCCTGACCCGCGTTACGACGCAGGATTCGCAGGGTAATCCTCTCGTCGATCCGCTTTTCGAGGATGGTACGGGCAAGCCCATCACCTCTGCTGCACAAAAGCCAACGCCGGTTACGGAAATCCAGTGGTCGGAAGCGGACGCGCTTCCTTTTCCGGTATGTATCTCGAGCAAGTACATCGACTCGCAGCAGAAGGAGCAGATCGTTCCCAAGGTCAGCATCGTGCTCGGCAACAATGTGTTGACCGATCACGGCGTCAGTCTAACTGCCATCGACTTGGGAAGGGTTCCGCGGCCCAGGCTCTTCCGTCCGCCGAATCCCGGCGCCGACCGCTGCAATCCGATCGCTCCGGTCCCGCTGCCGGTGCGCTATCGCCCGCTGTTGCCCGATAGCCCTGTCACGCAGGCAGTTACGCTTCAAGTGGCGGGCACACCGGTCACGCCGGGCATCGTGCACCTGGCCACGAATAGTTTCGTCACACTCGATGACGCGAACGGCCTTGTGTCGTTAACGCTGCAGGCAGCGAGTCCGCTGTTGTGGCCCAACTTCTTCGCGGTCGCCGCGCAGCAGAATACGTCGAACCCTGCAAACTTTGACCTATCGGTGGTGTACAACCCCGCGGGAGGCGCGCCGGGCATGAGCACACCACCCGTGCTCGAGACCTTTACAGACCTGTCGCTCAACCCTGCCGACCCGGATTATGTCCTCACGAAAATCAACTCAGTCTCACGCTTCCTCGCGATTCCGGCGGCGCCGCCCGGAGCGGTCCCCGCGGGATATCCCACCACGCCTGTCATGCTGGTGGCCGGCGGCACTACCGACCTGAAAGACACCGGCGGGACGACTTACCTCACCGTGCAGCCGGTGAATCCCGCGAGCTGGCCTCCGCTGTTCGGCGTGCTGGCGCAGGACCAACTCATCCCTCCACTCGACTTCAACCTGCTGGTGGTGTATGCGCCGCCGAGCGGCAATGGCGTGGCTGTTCCGGTGGTCGTGGAGGAATTCGAAGGGCTCTCACTCACGAGTGTCGTCGCGGGGACTGCCGCGTCGCACCTTTTAACGCTGCGCAGCTTCGAAGATGAACCCAACCTGAGTCTCTCAGCATTCGACCTGTTGCACTATGACGCCAATCAGGCCACCCCGGTTATGACTCTCACCAGCACGCTGAACGGCACGACCGATTGGACGCCCGAGCCCGACCTGTTGGGCGATTCGCCGGATGACACCCACTTTGTGCTTGAGATCGAATCCGATGGTACTGCACGCTTACGCTTCGGCGATGACGTCAACGGGATGAGGCCGGTGTCCGACAGCGTCTTCACGGCCTCGTATCGCCTGGGCAACGGTACGGCAGGCAATATCGGCGCTGACACGCTCGTCCTCTGTACCGATCCGCGCATCGATCGCTGCACCAACCCGCTGCCGGCTGTGGGCGGCACGGATCCAGAGACTACCAACCAGATTCGCCGCCGCGCGCCCCAGGCTTTCATGACGCAGGAGCGAGCCGTCACCATGGCCGACTACGAGCGCGTCACCGCCATGAACGCGCAGGTGCAAAAAGCTGTGGCCACACTGCGCTGGACCGGCAGTTGGTACACGGTATTCATTACTGCGGAGCCGAAGGGCGAGGCGCCGCTCAGTGCTGCGCTGCGCAAGCAGCTGAAATGCAACATCAACCGTTATCGCCTCGCCGGTCAGGACATCGAACTCGAGCCACCGCAATATGTCTCGCTCAAGATCGACCTGACCATTTGTGTCGAGCCCGACTACTTCAGGGCGGACGTGGAGGCCGCGCTCACGCAGGTGTTGGGCTGTGGCATCCTGCCGGACGGCACCAAGGGGGTCTTCTATCCCGATAACTTCACCTTCGGCCAGACCGTCTATTTAAGCCCCATCTACGCAGCGGCGCGCAAGGTCGCGGGCGTACAGAGCGTCGTGAGCACCGTCTTCCAGCCTCAAGGCGCGCCGCCGACCTGGATTTATCTGAGCGATGGAGAGATTCCGCTGGGGCCGTTTCAGATTGCACGTCTGGAGAACGATCCCAGCCTCCCCGATCATGGCCAGTTGAAGTTGACTATGCAGGGGGGAAAGTGAGGAGCCAATGAGCTGCGCCGGAACATCCAATTGCCTCTGCGGCTGCTGCTCCGGTACGAGCGTGCAAACCCCGCAGGGCGAGAATAACCCTCCCGGCCTGCCGGCGATTGCGTATCGCACCGGCACCTGGGCGACGTTTCGCGAGTCAATGCTGGCACGGCTGTCAAGCTCCGATTATCCAGCGCTCGCCGGGCTTAGGACTCGCGACTCCGACGACTTCAGCATCGCGCTGCTCGATGCGGGCTCGATGATGCTCGACATCCTGACCTTCTATCAGGAGCGGTTGGCCAATGAAAATTATCTGCGCACGGCCACGCAGCTCCAATCCTTGACTGAGTTGGCTCGGCTCATCGGATACCAGCCCGCGCCGGGCGTTGGATCGTCGGTGTACTTGTCGTTCAGCCTGAGCTCAGCTCCGGGCTCGCCCGCCGACCCCACGACACAGGCCGTCACCATTCCGCGAGGCATGCAGGTGCAAAGCGTGCCTGCGCAGGGCCAGGCGCCGCAGAGCTTCGAGACATCGGGCGATATTCTGGCCAAAGCCGATTGGAATGCCATGGCTGTGCAAACAGGCGTCCCGTGGATTCCGCAGACCGGCGATGTGGACGTTTACTTACAGGGCACAGCAACGCAGTTGCAGCCGGGTGATGCCATCCTCATTGTCGGTGACGAGCGGTTGTCAGGCGGGAGCGCCGATAACCACTGGGATCTCCGCATCGTTACCACAGTGCGGACGGACGCGACCAAGGGCCGGACGTATGTGGCCTGGGGCGAAAGCCTGGGTGGTGGCTCGGTCCCGCCGGCCAGCAAGAACCCCAAGTTCTATGCGCTGCGCCAGCGCGCGGCGTTGTTCGGCTACAACGCAGTGAACCCTCTGATGCTGACGCCGCAAATCCAGGGGCAGCTCGCCGCCTTGCTGAATAGTGCAAAGACGGAATGGAAGTTTGGCGCCAGCAGCGACGGCAGCAACCTGGTCACGGAGAACCTGGTCGATCTGGAGGCGATTTATAACAAGCTTGCGGTCGGCGGATGGCTGGCGCTGATTGTTCCAGACAAAGACGTTTCGCGCTCGCCCGCCGGACTGATCACGCTGGGCTTGATTAAGTCAGTGACGTCGATTAGCCGCGCAGACTATGCGATGAGCGCCAAGATTACGCGCCTCGCCGTGGATAGTCAGCCGAATCTCGCGACGTATTACAACAGCACGCGGCACACCTCTGTGCTGGCACAGAGCGAAGAGCTGGCAGCGGCGGAGCAGCCGCTCACTTATCCGCTGTACGGCTCACTGCTTGACTTGCAAGGTGTTCGCGTCGATCTCGCGGGCGTGCAGGCGGTCGCGGTTTACGGCAAGAGCCAGAAGCTCGAAGTCAACACGGGAATCAATAACCTGATCTTCGAGCCCGACGATGACTCCGGCGATCTTAAGCTGAAGCCGGGCGACGTTGTCACCCTGCTGGGGCCGCGCAACCTACCACTCGACATCGACGGCACCATCCCCGGCTGGACCACATCCACCGACATGCGCACCCTGCGCGTGCTCGATCCGAGCGGACGCGCTGGGACACTGGTGGCAACTCTCGGCGACTTCACCCTCGTGCCCGCCTCCAGCAAGGATCCCGGCATTCAGGAGTTTGCTCTTGTCTCCTCCGTCTCGGTGCAGACCGAACCGTATCCGCGCACACGAATCCATCTCGCATCTGAGCTCCTGAACTGCTATGACCGCACCGGGACCACGGTGAATGCCAACGTTGGTCTTGCCACGCAAGGCACGTCCGTTACCGAGATCCTGGGCAGCGGGCAAGCCTCCATGCCGAACCAGATGTTCTCGCTGAAGCAGACGCCGCTCACGTTCGTGCAGGCGCCTACGCCGACGGGACGGCAGAGTACTTTGCAGGTGACGGCGAACTCTGTTGCATGGACTGAGGTCCCGAGCCTCTATCAGCAGCCGTCCTCGGCGCGGATATTTGCGACCCTCAACCAGCCCGGCGGCAACACAGACATTCTGTTCGGCGACGGCGTGGAGGGCGCCACGTTGCCCACGGGGCAGAACAATATTCACGCGAACTATCGCATCGGCTCGGGGCTTTCGGGCAATGTCGGCGCGAGCTCCATCACCACGCTTATCGACCGTCCGCTGGGCGTGAGCGGAGTCAACAATCCTCAGGCAGCCACGGGAGGGCAGGATCCGCAGTCGGTGGACGACATTCGCACCAACGCACCCCTCTCGGTTCTCACGCTGGGCCGCGCGGTGTCTATCACTGACTACCAGAACTTCGCGCAGAGCTTCGCGGGCATCGCAAAGGCATACGCGATTTGGATTCCCAGCGGACCGGGACGCGGCGTCTTCCTCACCGTCGCGGCGGCGGGCGGCTCGCCATTACTGCCGGGCAATCCTACGCTGAGCAACTTGATCTCGGCGCTGCACAACTATGGGAACCCGCTTATTCCCATCACCGCTGTGTCGTTCCTGGAAACGCTGTTCAGGTTCAACGCCGACATCAAGTACGACTCGTCGTATGACGCCACCGCGGTAAAGGCGAACGTGCTCGCGCTACTTCGTCAGAGTTACAGCTTTAACGCGCGCACCTTTGGTAAGGGAATTTCAGCTGACGAAATCGCAGCTTTCATCCAGTGCGTGCCCGGCGTAATCGGCGTGAATGTCACCGGCCTTGCGGCTGGGCCGACGAGTAGCGCCGGCGACCTCGCCAGCGGAGGCTGGTCCATCTCTGCATACAATGATTGGCTGCTGGGACAAGTGATGCTCGATCGACCAGATCCCGGCACGCCCACGCGCATTTGCCCGTACCTGCCGGTCGCCAATCCTGACGGCCTGCCATCGCCTGCGGAAATCCTCGTGCTCGATCCAAACCCTAAAAACATCGCACTGGGAGTCCTACCATGAGCTTCGACCTGTTCAATCTGATGCCGGCGGTGGATCGCATCCGCGACATCGCGATCGCCGAGTCGCAGCAACTGCTGACGCCCGCGGAACTGGCGGAGTTGGCCACGCTGAAGGGGGAGACGCCGCCGCTCTCTCTCGACGATCAATTCCGGCTGGACGAGCTCACAGCCAAGGCGCAGCGCGGTCCGCTGCACTCTCTGCTGCTGGTTATGCAGGAGCAACTCGACGTGCTGGCAGAAGATCTGGATCAGTTCTACGACGACCAGTTCATCGAGACCTGTGCGCCGTGGGTTATCCCGTATATCGGCGATCTGATCGGCTACCAGTCGGTGAAGGGAATTGCGCCGGCGGTTGACGATCCGCGTGCAGAGGTCGCCGAGACGATTTCGCAGCGCCGCCGCAAAGGCACCGTGCTGGTGATGGAGCAGCTTGCACGCGATATGACCGCATGGGGCGCGCACGCAGTCGAGTTCTTCCAGGTGCTGGGCGACACGCAGTACATGAACCACCTACGGCTGTGGAACCACTACGCGCCGGACCTGCGCAGCTGGCGGCCGGGCCTGGATATTGAGACCGCCTTCGATCGCACATCGCACAAAGTGGATGTGCGGCGCATCGCGTCGCGTCGCGGCCGCTACAACGTCCAGAACATCGGCATATTCCTGTGGTCGCTCGGGGCCTACAGCCTCAACAGCGATGAGGCGGCAATTAGCGCAGCCAGCCCCGAGTGCCTGCGCTTCAACTCACTGGGAATGGATATTCCGCTCTTCCATCGCGCCATCTCGCAAGGTGAGAAGATCGACGACCCGGCGCAGCCTTTCAACGTGGCCGACCGGCTAAGACGGCGCGTCCTGTGCAACGATTTGAGGAAGGGCGTGGGCGCGTTGTACTACGGCGAAGGCAAGAGCCTCGCGGTGTACTTGGACCGCGCGCTGCTCAACCCGTACGAAATCGAGGTGGCGAACCTTTCAGGCGCAGACGGGTCGTGGGCGAACATGCCGGCCGGGGGCAGCCTCTTTCGCGCGGCGCTCGATCCTGAGCTGGGTCGCCTAGCGCTGCCGCCCGCGGCTGCAGGCGGGACGCTGCCCAAGGTCACGGTTTCGTATCACTATGGCTTCAACGCCGATCTGGGCGGCGGCGAATACACGCACGGCGACAGCTTTCTTGTTAGCGACGAGGCGTTCGTTTTCCCATTTCCTGATCCCGCACACTATCCGGACTTGCAGTCTGCCATCAACTTCGCTATCGGAAAGCTGACGCTGAACGGTGCTGTCGCCGTCGAAATCGATACCAGCGAGACCTACCCTCAGACCGGCTCGCTGGATCTCACGATCGACGTGCCTTCGGGCTGCACGGTGGAGCTGCGCGCCGCCGACGTCAAGCGCTCAACGTTATTGCTCAACAACGAGATCAGCATTACGGGCGACGCCTCCAGCACCTGCGCGCTCAACGGACTGCTCATCGCTGCGTCGCCAGCAATGGCGCCGGCCACTCCAACGCCCGTCGCCCTGGTACACGTTCCTGTGTTGCGCCCTGATGGCAGCACAAATCAGCTTGAGACTCTGAATCTCGCCCACTGCACTCTTGTTCCGGGCTGGTCAGTGGAGACGCAGGGCAGCCCACGCTTTGGCACAGCACCCGCGCTCGTGGTCGAACCAAGCGGCGTCCATGTTAACGCGCAGCGTTCGATTCTCGGCGCGGTTCGCACAACGGAGTTTGTCATTGTCAGCATGTCGGACAGCATCGTGGATGCCACCGATCCCACAAATGTCGCGTATGCGGCGCTGGACAGCGCGGGTGCGGCCGGCAGCCTGACGCTTACCGGTTGCACTGTTGTCGGCAAAGTTCATTCCATAGTGCTGCAGCTTGTCAGTGACAGCGTGTTCTGGGCCGGGCTGCTTTCAGGGGATAGCTGGAAAACGGCGCTTATCAGCGACCGCAAGCAGGAAGGCTGCGTGCGATTCAGTTTCCTGCCGGCGGGAGCCAAGACCCCGCGCCGTTTCGAGTGCGTCGAGCAGGCTATCGCCGGCCCGCAGCCCATCTTCTTCGCGCTGCGCTACGGCCGCCCGGGGTATATGAAGCTGTTGACCTCCACACCCGACGTCGTTCGTCGCGGCGCCGATGATGGCGGCGAGATGGGCGCATTTCATTTTGTGTTGGGGCCGCTGCGCGAGAGCGACCTGCGCGTGCGCATGCAGGAGTATCTGCCGGTCGGGCTGGAGTTCGGGATGATTTACCAGAATTAGCTGCAGCGATATCCGCCGGGACAGGAGACGATCGTGAGCTTTGATAACAGCCGTTCTACCTTCAATCCGCGTAAGGACTACTCTGGAGTCGTGATGCAGCAGGGCCGCGTGCAGCTGGACGCGGACTGGAACGAATGGCTGTCGGAGTTCGGCCGCCGCATGCAGGCAGGCACGCTCGATATTCTGGGCGGCACCGTTTATCCGGCCACGACACCTTACGCCTTTCAGATCACCGCTTCCTCCTCGGGCGGCAGCAACGTTCTCACCATCGGGCCCGGACGGATGTACGTCGATGGCCTACTTGCAGAGAACCACGGCGATCCAGCGGCAGCGGTGTGGGACTCGGCGCTCGCGGAGATCTCGAACACGCCACAACCGCCGCCCGCCACCGAAACCGGCGCAATCAATTACACAGCGCAGCCCTACATGCCGCTGGGAACGTCGCTGCCAAGTGGAAACGGGCCGTTTCTCGCCTACCTCGACGTATGGGTCAGGCCGGTCGATTTCCTGAACGATTCTGATCTGATCGACAAAGCCGTCGGTATTGATTCGACCGGCCGGTTGCAAACTGCCTGGCAGGTGAAACTGCTTGACCTAAGCACCAGCGCTCCTGGCGCCACATGCGATTCGAACATCCCCGGCTGGCCGCCGCCCGCCGCCGCGGGACTACTCACTACGGGCACCACGCCGACGCCTCCCTCCGGTCCATGCTGCCTCACCGCCGGCACGGCCTATACGGGTATGGAGAACCAGTTTTATCGGGTCGAAATCCATCAACACGGAGTACCCGAGAGCAGCGCGGTGCCACCCGTTGGGCTTGGCTCCGGAATCGCGACTTTCAAGTGGTCGCGCGATAACGGTTCGGTGGTGACTGGTGTCACCAACATCAGCAACGTGACGAATAGCCTCGGCAATCCGGCGAGTCAACTCGCGGTGCAAAGCCTGGGACGCGACCAGGTGCTGGGCTTCGCGCCCGGCAACTGGATCGAGGTTGTCGACGACTCGCTGGAGTTTGCGGGCATGCCCGGAGAGCTGCATCAGATCGACACCATCGACTTCTCGTCGAAGACCATCACCCTTGCGAACAAGCTCAGCGGCTTCTCCACCGGCGACACGGACCCAACCCGCCATACGCGCATTCGCCGCTGGGACCAGTCGGGCAAGGTGTACGAAGAAGACGGAAAAACTGTCTGGTGGGACATCGACGCGCAGGGTGCAGCCGACATTCCCGTGCCGCCCTCCGGCACTTCACTGATTGTCGAGAACGGTATCATTGTCAGCTTCGACCTGAGCTCTTCGGGCGGCTCGTTCCTTACGCGGGACTTCTGGAACTTCGCCGCGCGCACCGCCGACGGCTCGGTTGAGATCCTTGACAAAGCGCCGACCCGCGGTCTTCATCATCACTACACACGGCTATCGATCGTCACCTTCCCCAGTTCGGCGACGGACTGCCGCACGCCGTGGTCGCCATCGGGCGGCTCGCAACAGGAGTGTAGCTGCTGCTGCACCTGTACCGTGGGCGACGGCGTGGAGAGCGTTGGGCAATACAAGTCGATTAACGACGCTATAAACGCGCTGCCGGACGCTGGCGGTGAGGTGTGCATTCTGCCCGGCCGCTACTTCGAGAACGTCTTCATTCAGGGCAAGCGCGACATCGTTCTGCGCGGCTGCGGATGGCAGACTAGGATCGCATCGGCGTCGCTGCAACGCGTGGCGGCCGGGGCAGGAGGCGCACCACCCGTGAGCGGAGCGGGAGGTTCCACCGCATCGTCTTCTTCGTCAAGCACCTTCGCTGCTGTTATCACTGTGACCACGTCGCAGCACGTCAAGCTGTTGTCGTTTGCCGTCGAAGCCGCGAAGGACGAAGTTGGCATCTTGCTCGACGGGACCGGTAAGCTGGGCGTACCGCAACCGCAGCCACAGGAGAAGCCGCAACAGCGGCCTACTTCGGGCGATACCTCTGAGGTGCGCAGCGTCATCGTCGAGCCAATCGGCGTCATCGATGTCACCATCGAAGACCTGGTCATCACCGCATCGACAATGCCCGCGGTGCTTGCCGCACGCGTCACTCTGCTGCAGATGCAGACCAATCGCATGGCGATGGAGAATGTGCCCAGCAAGTGGCCGGCGATATGGGTAAGCGGCATCGAGATGCGGCTGGTGCACAACTGGGTCGGGATGCAGAGTGCCTCCGCCGATCGCGAATGGCTGCCCGTTACGGTACAAGCGGACCTTAGCGCCGACTCGGCGAATCTGAGTACGGCTTCGGCGAGCGTGCCCGTGAACCCGGGGGGCATCCAGATCGCCGGCCCGTCCAGTGACGTGTTCGTCATTGAGAACGAGATCGAGGGGGCCGGTCGTAATGGTATTACGCTGGGCAGCTTCGAAATTCTCGATGATACGGGCAATTCCACCGGCCCGACCGGCGTGACAATCACCGTACCGGGCCCCTGCGACACAACGGTCACGCTTCAGGTTCCCGGCACTCCAGCCGGCCAGGGCGGCGGAAGGGTCGTCTCCACGGGTAAGCTGCTCAATATCCAGATCAATCGCAACCGTATCCGCAACAGCGGACTGTGCGGCATAGGCCCGGCTGGCTTTTTCAATCTTGTGCAGGAACTCGAGATCATCACCATAGAGAACCTCACGATCACCGCGAACACTATCTCGCGCTCCCTGCTGCGCCGGTTGGCGACGCTCAACCAGGATGCCTCGATCTTCGGCTATGGTGCGATTTGTGTTCCGGACGCGGCTAACCTCGTCATCCGCGACAATAGCATCACCGATTTCGGCGAGCAGCCAGGCGATGATGTCTGTGGCATCTTTGTTCTGCATGGTGAGTTGGTCGAGATCAGCCGCAATCAGGTAATTGAGAGTCGCGACTGGCAAGGCACCGGGAAAAACGAAGCGCCCACAGGCGGCTTGCGGGGCGGCATCGTCGTTTTGCTGGCGACGCCTCCCACCCTAACCTCAACCGCGTCGTTTTCCAAGGAATCAACCGGATTTGCCGCTGAGTACCTGCCGCCGGTTTACTTGCCGGGACTTCCGGCGTTACGCGTGGAGCACAACGTGGTGCGCGTGCCTCTCGGACGGGCATTGGAGGCGTACGGGTACGGGCCCTTCACGATCGTCAACAATCATCTTGGCTGCGGCGGAACGGTGAGGACGACAAGCGGGCGCCCGCTGGGCGAAACCGTGCTCATCATGAACCTGGGCACGGCCATTGAGTCGACATCGTCGGCCGGCAAGTTCTCCGCTCTGAACCAGGGCGTCTCCACGTTCGGCACGACGAGTGTGGGTCAGAGCTTCGCCTCGCCCTCCAGTGGTGTTGTGCTGTTCACCAACAATCTCTGCCACCTGGAGGCACGGCTCAGCGGACGGACGTGTTTCGCCTCCGTGGTACTGCTTTCGCTGGACGACCTGATCTTTGGCCATAACCAGTGCTGGCTGGATGGTCCAACAGGCGCAGCATTTCTCGATGCGTTCCTCATTGCCAGTTCAGTCGAGGTGACCAGCAACCGCTTCCAAGAGGCAAGCAACTTCCCAGTGTTGGTCTCGGGACTTACGGTGGGCGCGCTGAACATCACGTCGCAAAATATCTCCACCTACTGCTTGCTCGCCACCGGCACGTTGCAGCCGGCCATTGACAACAACAACCTCTCTCTCATCAACGTGGAGATCTGCAGCCGGCTCTCGAATACTTTGAATCTGAATAGCACGAAGTAAAGACTTAACGGGTATCGCAGAAGGAGGGGTTCCGCATGGTAAAGAAAACAACGACCGCCGATGCCGCTACCAACAATGCAGGCACGCCGGACGCCTCGCAATTGGGGCCAGAAATCACGACCAACCTGGCGACTGCAGATACGACGGCGGCGCAGCGCATCCAGGATTTGCAATGGGTATACCAGGCGCGGGTGTCACAATTGACGCGTACGGCAGCCGCGCTGAAGGCGCAATACGGCGGCAGCGACCCCGGGGCCAAGTCAGCGGAATCAGCGGTGGCTGCAGCAAACCTTACGGCATCCCGAGTAAGCATGGCACGATACCAGGCGACGACGGTGGAGCCGCAGGTCTCGGCGAGCGGCTGGGCGCTGCACGGGCGCGTTTTCGACGCCCAATTGCAGCCCGTGTCCGGGTTTACAGTTTTCCTGGTGGACGTCTCCAAGACATATCAGCAAGCCTACGGCTTCGCTTACACAGACAACACCGGATATTTCCTGCTGAACTATCCCGGCCCGGATGCGGCGACGAAGGCTAATTCTGCGACCTCCGCCCAGGCGGGTGCGGGTCTTGACCTTTTCGTCGAAATTGTTGATGCCAACGCGCGACCTGTTTATCTGAGCACCAGGCCGTTCCAGCCCGTACCGGGGACCGCGACTTACCAGAACATCACGCTCACTTCTGGCAAGGCCTCGATCGGTGATCCTCCCGCGCAGATCCGCCATGTCGCAATACCGAAATCGAAAAAGGGTGCTAAGGGGTGAAGAATCCGGTGCACAAGATTAAGTGGTTCTCCGGTCGGTACTTTGGCAATCATGTGCTCATCGAGAAAGCTGTACTTGCTACTCGTTCCCGGTTAACTGTGTCATCGTGCGACCCTATGCCTGGATCTTCAACGCAACTACCCTCAAAGCTTCATACTTGCGCCCCTGATTGAACAGAAATCTCGTTAGATATCTAATCTCCAGAGCCTTTAGGTTGACGTTGAAACTCACGCCCCATAGACTCTAAGCTTTAGAGAAGGAACCTTTTCTTGCTAAAACGCCGCACACTTACGTCGCAGGTTATTGAACATGTACTAAGTTTGATCAAGACAAGAAAGGTGAAGGTTGGAGAAACTCTCCCAACTGAAAAGCGACTTACCGAGGTACTTGGTGTCAGTCGCACGTGTGTGCGGGAGGCTCTCAAATCACTTGAATTTCTGGGCCTGGTAACGATTCGTCCGCGAATCGGAGCAGTTGTTCAGGAATCCTCTTCCGCTATGCTGCTGAGCGCGCAGCACTTTTCTTCTGACAGGGCTCAGAATGTCGACGTCCTGCAGGAGTTCCGCAACATCATCGAAGTGGGTATGGTTTCCCTTGCCGCAGAACGGGCTACCCTGGAGGATATCCTCTACATGGAGCGGGCGATTGAAACCTATGAGCGTGAGATCAGGCGCGGAAAATTAGACTGCTACACCGACATGGAGTTTCACAAAGCAGTCGCAGCAGCGTCTAAGAATTCGATGGCGATCAAGGTATGGGATGAAATCGCGCCGCGCCTTGCTGAAATACTCACTCACACCATCCAGATGCCCAAGGTGCCGGAAGAAAGCGTCCACGATCACCTTAAGATTCTTCGCGCAATCAAAGAGCGAAATCCACAAAAAGCTCGCGCTGCGATGCGCGCTCATTTGAAAAATGCTGATTGCGTTCGCCGGGTCGCACAGCTTCAACGGTCCGGAGCTGGCGCGGAGCGTTATGCCGGCACACGCTTAGTAGCGAAGGCTGCAAACGATGTGTCAAGACAGCGCAAGAAGTCCTGAAATGACGATTTCCGTCGATACGTTATTCGCGGTCTTCACTGCGATTTTTTGAAAATCGCTTGAATGGAGCTGGCTATGACGCCGGCATCGCCGGGCTGCAGGGCCTCGGGCATGATCACGACAATCCCCGAGGCTGCAAGTTTCTCGAAAACACATATAGGCGGATTGCCTTCCTGTAGTTTGTTTGTCACTTCACAGGCGTCGATCTTTGTTGTGGCGGGATCGATCCTGATGTGGACATTGGGAACAGGCCTCCCATTGGCTTGGGGAAATACCACGGCCGCCTGAATTCCGGGAATTCCGTCCAGTGCTGACGCGATGCTCTCCATTTCACTCATCCACTGCCGAAGTTCTGCTTCAAAATCGCGGAACGGATACAGTTTGAGGGCTGTGATTAATCCTACAATTTCTTCTTTGCCTACTTTGAAACCACGGCCTACACCATGATGAGGTGGACCCGCCAGGGTTCCCTCTGCCAGCAGGCGCCTGTAGGGCCATGTTTCCGGGAAGACATCCATGTCTTGATGTTGTAGGGCTGCGGATAAGATCAGATCTTTCTTCCCGCATAAGATGCCTGTTGATTGCGGTCCGCGAATGTTCTTGCCCCCACTGAGGGCCACCAGGTCAACCCCGCTGTCTATGAATGCGTGCAGGTTGCTGGTAGGGGGAAGCTCGGCCGATGCATCCACAATGACAGGCAGGTTGTGCCGGTGCGCAATGCCAACAAAGTCGCGCAGGGGTACGACGCCGTCGTTAGCTCCCGCTAAAAAGAAAAGCGCCACGGTTCGCTCAGAGATTGCTTTTTCCACTTCATATGGAAAAGTGTGGTAACTGAAGCCGACCTCAACAAACCGGGCACCGGCCAGTCGCAATGCGTGATCGTAGTCATTGCGATGCGATCTGTGTACGATGACTTCGTTTTTCAGCCCGGCATTCTCAGGAAGCTGATTCATGATCGCGACGTCTAATCGCGCCAGGCAGGCCGCAGCAGCCAGCGTTAAAGCCGCGGAGGCGCCGCTGGTTACAATTCCGGCCTCCGCGCCGGTGCTTTCGGCGATGATACGGCTTGCAGCTTCCTGCAGGTCCTCTATCCGAATGCAGGATTTTCCTGCCTCACGCATGGCATCCATGACCTCAGGCATAGCGACGCAACCACCTAGTTTGGTGCTGTAGCTGCGTGCGTTGATGACGCGCCGAACACCCAGTGCGTCATAGATGCTTGTTTTTTCTGATCGATCCATGCCCTGTCCTGTCACTGAAAAACGATGGAGGTCTCTTCCACGCCGAGAGCGATCGTTGGATTCACCACAGTCATCTGATAGATCTCTTCTTCAGACACTCCCTGGCCGCGTAACAGAGGGAGAAACTTACCGATGACGTGGGTATAGCCCTTGCCCCCATAGGCTGCAAGCTGGGTTTTGAAGCAGAAGTCGCTGGAAAGGAGAATCTGAGATAGATGTCCGTCAGCGATAAGCCTGGCCACGTTTTTGGCGCGCATCAGGTCCGTCGCGTAGCCATCCTTTTCGAACCCGATGTTATCGATTCCAAGAAACACGCCTTTTTCGGCGATGGATGTCAGGTTGGTGGTGTCAATCCGATCCCCCAGGTGACTTATCAAGATTCGGCTGAATGGCACGAATTCTTCCCCTAAAAGAGCAATCTGTTCGAGAGCTAGTTCTCCAAAGTGTGTGGTATGCGTCACGATAGTGACTCCGGTCTTTCGTTGCGCTCGGGCACAAGCCCGAAACACTCTCTCCTGCGCCGGAGTGATACTACCCCTCTCCGTGCCGATTTCGCCGATGACTCCGGCGCGCACACTGGTTCCGTCCACACCGACGGTTAGTTCGCGAACCACGATGTCTGCAAGGGCATTCGTGTCGAGCTCATAAATAAACTTCGGATAAACCATCTCGCGGTACCACGCTGCGCCCATGATGATGGTGACGCCGCTGGCCTCAGACAACCGGCGCAAGGCCGCTGGATTGCGCCCGATTCCGCCACTGGTGACTTCAACGACAGAACTGCCGCCGGCATGCTTGTAATCAAGTAATTCCTGCGTCGCCAGCGCTTCGTCATCAAGAATTCCGTCGTAGGTGCGCACGATATTCCACAAATCAATCATGAAGTGTGTATGTGAGAGGGTGAACCCAAGCTTGTTGACCGATACCGGGCCTCTGACGGTCATGATCTGCATTCGGCGAACAATCTCCTCTAGTCGCCACCCGCCAGCACAACCAGTTCTTGCGCAGAACGATTGATCAACAGGCGGCAAAATCCTGACCCAGCATAAAAGGTCCCAGGCATTATTGCTAGTATCATCATACAAATGCTGGTGGACCAGGGACCCGTCCCGCATGTATTTTCTTGCGTAGCAATCTTCTGGCGAAGGGAGATAATTTGCACTCGCAACCGGGTAACCATCGGGTTGGCCTCTTTGCTTACCCCTGGGACATCATCGACACAGGAGTGGGAGAGTTCGTCGCCCAGTCCGTGCAGCTGGGTGTGACTGAGCTGCATGTGACCACCTGCTATCACAGCGGGAAGTTCCTTCTCCCCCGCAATAGCAGGCGTAAGGTGTATTTCCCTGAGCCCGGCTGCGTATATTTTGCCCCGGCGTCCGGTGCTTTCCGGCAGAGCTTAACGCCACCGGTCAGCGAGCTTGCGGCAACCGGCTGGCTTGACCAGCTTGTCGGCGCGGCGGGGAAGCAGCGGATTCCGCTTGCCGCGTGGACGGTCTTCTTTCACAATTCCACTCTTGGCCTGGCGCATCCTGATCTGACCGTGCGTAATCTCTTTGCTGATCCGTATGGATTCGCTCTGTGCCCGAGTCATGGCCGCGTCCAGGATTATGCGGTTGAGCTCTGTAAAAGTATTGAAACCACTGGGGCATTTGCTGCCATTGACCTTGAATCCATTGGGTACCTGGGCTACGTTCACGGCTATCACCACGAGGTCGACGCAATCCCGCTTGGCCCGTTGGAAAAGTTCATTCTGTCCCTGTGTTTTTGCGATGGCTGCCGGGCTGCTGCCGGCCAGGCTGGAATCCAAATCGATGGCCTGAGGGAAACTCTACAGCGAATCATCTTGCAGCGATTTAAGGCGGATCACGCAGCTGGGAGCGACCCCCAGAACGCCGAGCAGGTCTCAACGCTTCTCGCCTTGATTCCCGAAATGCAGGCGTTCGTCGCGCTTCGATGTGCCAACATCGCGAGTCTTATAGCGCGCATAAGGGCTGAGTGCCCAAAAATAGAATTAAATCTATTTACGTCCAGCTTTGTCGGTTCTCCCTCCAATATCTGGATGGAAGGGATAGACTTTCTTTCTCTTAGGGATCTGGTCGACCGGTTTGTCCTGCTGGCCTACAGTAATGACCCTGATGCGGTTAATGCTGATCTGCTCTTTTGTATGTCCTTAGTGGGGAGCTCGTCGAAGTTGAATTTGGCTCTAAATCTGGGCCTGCCGGCCACCCCGTCGCTTGTTGGTGCGTCCAGGATCGTGCAATTTGCATTGGAGCAGGGCATCGGAACGTTTGCCTTCTTCAACTACGGCTTCCTCGGTGAGGGCCGGCTCAGATGGGTGCGACAGTTGTCCGATCTCATCCGTGACGAAAGAACCCAGGGGTTTTAGGCCATGACGGGCGCGATTAAAGTCGGGATCATCGGATACGGTGGAATTGGCAGGTTGCACGCCCGCGCTCTTATGAATGTGCCGGGCATGAAGCTGACGGCCGTGGCCGACGCAAGATCTTCTCTGCTTGACGTGCTGGACCTCGAAGTACAGCGATTTTTAGATTATCGCGACATGCTGCTGCTGAATATCGACGCCGTCATCGTCTGTTCTCCAACCAATTTCCATGCCGCCACTTGCCTGGACGCGCTCTCCTGCGGTAAGCATGTGCTGGTTGAAAAGCCGATGGCTACTACAGTCGAAGAAGGCCGGGCGATGTGCGATCGTGCACGTGAAGTTGGCCGGGTGCTTATGGTCGGTATGACGCACCGCTTCTATCCCGAGATGCGCGAGGCAAAACAACTCGTGGACGATGGCGCCATTGGTGAAGTGCTCATGTGCAACGACTCGATTATCGAGCCGCTCGGATCTCAAGCCTTGCCTGGATGGTACATGGACAAGGCTATGGCCGGCGGAGGGGTTGCCATGAGCGATGGTATTCACCTCATCGATCGTCTCCGCTGGTTCACCGGGTTGGAAGCCCGCCGGGTCATGGGTTCGATCGGAGACAAATATTTCGCGTCTCCAGTCGAAGACACTGCTCACATGTTTCTCTGGTTTGACCACGATGTCACCGCCCATTTGACCATGGCTTTCATGAAAGCCATCCATCCTCTTGTCTGCAGCCTGCAGCTCGTGGGGACCAAGGGCAGCATGGTCGTTCACACCTGGCAGGGATATACCCTTCACGGGCCGCTGGGCACGGAGCACAAGATGGTCTATCAGAACGAGTCTCATGCGCACAAAGTGCAAGTGGGCCTTGAGGCAGAGATCGGCGAGTTCGCCAACGCCATTACGGAGAACCGCTCGGCCGTGCCAACGCCGGAGGATAGTTTGAGGGCCCTCGAAATCATCGCTGCCTTTTATACTGCCGCGGAGACTGGCGCCATTATCTCCCTAAGCTAACTAGATCCGAACGCTCCATCCGTTGGGGAAGGAATCGTGATGCACTATCGTCTGACAATCTCAACCTACTTGCAGGCAGAGTCGCATGGGATTTGATCTGCTGTTCAAAGGCGGCCATGTCATTGATCCCGCGCAGGGCATCGATGCTATTCTCGACGTTGGAATCACCCAGGGGAGAATATCTGCGATCGGGAAGGACTTGCCCGCGACCGACTGTCTCCAGGTGAAGGATGCGCGTGGAAGCTATCTATGCCCCGGGCTTGTTGACCTTCATGGACACTGGTATGAGGGAGATCTTTACGGAATCGATCCGCGGATTTGCCTCGACCACGGGGTGACGACAGCCGTCGACGCGGGCTCTACGGGGTACGCAAATTTCCCCGCGTTCCGTAGAGAGACCATCGACAAGTGCCCGATCAATCTCTTCGCCTTCGTTCATATCTCTTTTATGGGGCTGCTCGCTCCCTTTGCCGAGGAACTGTTGAATCTTTCCTATGCGCGTCCGATAGAAACCGCGTTGACCATTGAACGAAATCGGGACCGGGCGTTGGGCGTGAAGATCCGTATCGGCAGTATGACCGGCAACCACGGGATGGAGGCACTAGGGCAGGCGTTATTGGCCGCCACGGAAGCCCGCGTCCCGTTGATGGTTCATGTGAGCAAGGGCGCCGAAGAGCTTCAGATTCTAGGCCGCCTGCGAGCCGGTGATATCGTGACCCATTGTTTCCATGGCAGAGGGAATCGTCTCTTCGAGCATGAAGGCAAGATGACAACGCGAACTGTGCTCCAGGCTCGCGATCGGGGCATCATCTTCGACATCGGCCACGGATGCGGGAGCTTTTCCTGGGACACTGCGCAACGCGCCTATGAGCACGACTTTTATCCCGATACGCTGAGTACCGATCTGCACCGCTGGGCCGTTGGAGACCCATTCAAGGTGACCTTGCCATCGGTTATGTCCAAGTTTCTCTGCCTCGGTATGAGTTTGGAAGACGTGATCTTGAAGACAACATACGCGCCCGCCAAGGTCTTGGGACGAGAACAGGAGATCGGTTCTTTGCGGGTTGGTTCCAGCGCCGATCTGCTTCAATTTGACCTGGTGGCAGGTGAGTTCAAATTTCAAGACACGCATTTTGAGACCCGCGTTGGCTCCGCCCACATCGTCCCCAGAATGGTGGTGAAAGATGGCGCCGTTCATGTTCCCGGATCCGTAGCGATAAAGGTGCGCGAAATGTTTGAATCGGATCTGGACGTCTTTCGGGGGATGGGCTGGCAACCACCAGAAGTGTGAGTGCAAGAGCGGCGCCGTTACTATTTGTCCCGCCCGTTGGACGGGAACTTCGTGGTCCTGGTCGGCCGCAGGTTAACGTGTGCTCGATTGGCGGCAAAATGTAGAGATGAGGATTGGGTGCTTGAGAACGTTCCTGGCGGCGGGGTTGTTTTGCCTGGCATGCACCGGCTGCCTGTTTGCAGCAGGGACCCCTTCGGTTGCTGCCAACGGGACGGCGCGTACTTGGATGCCGCAAGCGCGTGATTTAAAGCTGGCGAACAATGCCGCACAGCCGGATATATACGAGGTGCTTTGTTCAGGGCCGGACCATGATCCCTGCGACGCCGGTATGGAATGGAAGGATCCGGTGCGCTTGGACAGGTTCAGAATTACGTACGCGTCGCTGTTCGGGCGCGTTTACCAGCCGGCCGTAGCCGGGCAAGAAGCCGAATACTGGGACGGAGCATCATGGCGAAGTCTGCAGGCATCGATTCGCGTCGACGCGACCAAGCGGGCAGAGTTCGCATCCGTGCAACAATTTGGCTCTGTGACGTGGGAGTATGCCTTCAAGCCTATCGCAACCACTCGGCTGCGGGTGCGCTTGTTTCAACCGGAGAACCCAGACTCAGGCCACCGCTGCTACGCGATACGACGGATTGAAGCTGATTTGAGCGGTGCTCCACTCCTTCCCAGCAATTTTTCAGCGTTACGGAGCCCTTCGATTTCCGGCCTCGCATCCGCAACGCCGGAATGGTTGCGTGATGGCGGCAATCTCGCGCTTCCCGAGTCGGGCCTCCGCTTGACTCCAGGAACGACAGCGGAGCTACACTGGCCCAAGCCACTACTGATCAATCAAGTAAAGCTTCCGCATCACCAGGTTCTGCACTCGGTCGAGTGGTGGGACGGTGCCTCCTGGCGTCCTGTCGAAAACGATGGCAGCGACGGTCCCGACCAGGTTGAATTTCTTCCGGTAGCCACTTCTGGTTTGCGTCTGCATGGCAGTCCATCCATCCAGTCTGCCGAGGTAACGCTCAACGCCAACGCGACGCACTACTTCAACGAGGTGCAAAACGCGCGCACCGATCTTCTCGGCGATCGCTTCCGCCATATGCGACAGGGCGACCTGAACGCCATGCGCGGTCTGATGCTGCCCATTGATTTTCACAAGACCGCTATCGGCCGTCCGGGAGACCAGGAAGAAACCATCGTGCTTTGGAACGGCACCGTACTTCAATTCGAGGGGGACAAAGCCGCTGCCCCACTTGATCGTTGGTTTGTCGCTTCGTTTTCGACGCCCGATTCCGTCAACATCCCGGGAGCAGACTGGAATCGGACACAGACGAAGCTTTTGAACGGTTTTCTGCCGGCAACTGTTACTACCGCGACGCTGAACCACGTGCAGCTCCGGCAATTGGCATACGTAACCTCGCCCGACGATCCCGTCTATGGCACCGTGTTAGACGTTTCAATCGGCAACACCAGCAACGCACCCATCCAGGTCCCTTTCATGCTTGCCATGGGCCGTCGGCAGAACCAGCGCCGAGCCGGTGTGATTCAAAGCGTTTTTGCCTTCGCGCCAAAACCGACGAACTACCAACTGGCACTTCAGGGGCATGCTGTGCAAGGGACCTCGGGAGACCTCGTGCTCTACGCGGAACAGCCCGCAACGTGGGAATCGACGGGCCTCGAAGACCACTTAAAATACAACTTCACCTTGCGCCCGGGCGAGCAAAAACAATTTCGATTCCTCATTCCCGCGCCGGGTACGGATATCACTTCGCTGGATGGTCTGAAAGATCGAAACTGGACTGCATCGCTCTCGCGATTTGAAGCCTGGTGGAACGCTATGCTCACCTCGAAAATGCGCATCGATGTTCCTGAGCCCGAGATAAATGACATCTATAAGAGCCTGTTGGCCCAGTCGCTGATTATCACGCGCGACGGAGACACGCGGGTCTCTTACGGAGCATATTTTTACGAGTCCTACTTTGGGATCGAAGAAGGCTGGCCGGCCGTTGCACTGGCGCAATACGGGTACGGCGACGAAGCAGAGAAAATCCTGAACATCATGCTGTCGCCGAAGCTGATGGCAAAGCAAGGACAGCATTACCAATATCGCAACGGACTCGAACCGTGGTACGCAATTTGGATCTACAGGCTCACAGGCGATCGGTCCTGGCTGGAAAAGATTGCTCCAACCCTTAAGGAATCCGCGGAATGGACGATGCAGGCAACGGATGAGAACCACGATCCCAAATATCCCGGCATCCTTCCCCGGCATACCTACGGGGGCGACGTTAAGACACCGGCCTATAGTCTTTACGCGAACGCCACTTGTTGGCGCGGACTGCACGACACCGCAGTAGCGTTTCGTGCTTTAAACCAACCCCTTCTTGCAGATCGCTACGCGCGTGCCGCAGAGCAGTATAGGGAACGGCTCTTGAACATCATCGACCAACTCGCGGACAAGAAGTCGAGCCCACCCTTTTTATCCATGTCGTTTGAATTGGGTTCAACCGCGACTGCCGACTACCGCGAAAGGGAACCAACCTATCCCTTTCTCTCGCCGGATGTGCCCGCCACTGATACCTGGGCCTATCTTGCGAACTATTGGAATTTGTTCGCTCCAATGATCCTTGAAGTGAAGCTATTCCCGGCGGCTGACCCGCGTGCGAGCTGGATTCCCCGTTATATCGAACAACGCGGTGGCTTGTTGGCGGGGGAGACCAGGTTCCTCATGGGGTTGGATCAGGAATATGGCAAGGGCTACTACGAAAGTCTACTCGAGAGCGGAGATCGCTCCCGCTTCCTGACATCTTTCTATGGCGTACTCGCGCACGGGATGTCTTCGAATCTATACAGCTTTCCTGAAGTGACGGGCGTCTTCCCGACGCGTACCAGTAACCAAGCCGAGTGGCGTGAACATATGCGCGAAATCTGGAACTGGTATTTCGTTTGGGATTTCAGCGGATGGCACACCAGTGAAGGCGATCCTCTTGCTGCTGCTCCCGGAATGGTCCTGCAGCTACTCCGTATGTCGCTCGTACGAGAAACCATGGAGACTGACTCCCAGGATGAACTTCGGTTGCTCGACGGGGCTCCCGCGCACTGGTTCTTGCCCGGGAAAAAGATCTCGTTAGAGGCGGCCCCCACCTTCTTTGGCCAATGCTCCGTGACCGTTGCCAGCGGAGCGGGCATCATACGCGCGCACGTGCAGCGTGAAAGTCACTTCAGGGCAAGGGTAACGACTCTCAGGCTCCCTTCGCCCGATGCCCGGCCAATACGAGCGCTGACCGTGAACGGCCAGGACTATAAATCCTTTTCCGGAGATGAAATACTACTGCCCGCCGGCGATTCAATCGATGTCGTCGCGACCTACTAATGGTCGCAGACACAGGCACATATCAGATGGAGGCTGAGATCCTCGCCGCCGCGTGCCTGGTAAGTGCAACCACCTTGTCCACGTCTTCAATTTGAATCTGGCTGACCGTTCCCGTCACGCTGACAGCGGCAGACACATTGCCGACAGAGAGGATTGGGGCGGCAACACATCGAATGCCCAATTCTTCTTCTTCATCGTCCATGGAATAACCCAGTCGCCGCACGCGGGCCAGTTCGAGCATGAACATTTCCCGAGATGAAATGGTCTTTCGGGTAAATCGGTTGTAGGAATAGCTTGCCAGCAGGTTCTCGATGGAATCCTCAGGCTGAAACGCAACCAGAGACTTTCCTAGACCGGTGCAGTGCAATGCGGAAGTTTTACCGATATAGGTGTCGAACTTGATGATTCCGGGGCCGTCGACCTTTTGAACGAAAACTACCTGGCTTCTTTCGAGTATGCCGACGTGCGCCGTGAACCCTGTCTCTTGCACCAGCCAGCGGAGATGAGGCAGGGCAGCATCAGGCAGAGGGCTGAGATTGAGCGATCGGCGGCCCAGAGCAAACAATTTGGTGCTCAGGTGAAAGCGGCGGGAAGGCGGATGTTGACGTATATATCCCAATCGCTCGAGAGTCGAAACCAGCACATGGGTTGTGCTTTTGGGAATTTCGAGCTTGCGGCTCATTTCTGATATATTCCAGCCGCGCTTTGAAGAGTTCAGCAATTCCAAGATTGAGAAAGCGCGGTCAACCGAACCTGAGCAGGGTTTCTGCGAACTGGCCATTGTCGACCTCCTGAGTGCGTAATTCCTTGCTTAGTCCCGATAACAAACGACCCGGGCGACATGGCCCCCTATTTTTATTACAGTTCAATGAACTGCGTCTTGTGGTAAATGTCAGCTCTGTGTCTTTGGCCGTCAAGCAAAATCAGGACTTTCGTCCATAATACTGGACGAAGTCTGCGGGCAGCGCGTTAAGCGGTTAATTAAATAGCTGAAACAGCAATAGTTACGGCCACCCGGGGAAAGGCTCGTCGACCACGCCTCAAGAATGAAATTGCCGGTAGCCAGCGGGAGTTTCGGGTTGCTTTCTGCGTCGGCGTGCTAGTGCAAAGAGAGCGATGGACGCACCGTCGGCGAACAGTAATGTCCACAGCATGAGCGACGCAATACCCCGAGTGTTCTTGAAAATACCTGCCAGGAAGATCGCGGCGCCCGCACCCGCACCTCCCAACATGTTCAGGCACCCGGTCGCGAAGCTGAGGTTGCTGTGATCCGTAAAGTCGTAGAGACATGAAAAGGTGTTCGCGATAAAAATCCCCGCTGAAAGGCCGAAACAGAAGGTGGCAATTTGCAGAAGGAATAGGGAGTGCGTCGAAAATATGAGCAGCGCGAATGGAGAGCAACACAGCACTCCACCCAGAGCCACTTCGATGCGGCTGGTGAAGGGTTTGGTCACAGCCCAATCGCCCAGGATGCCTCCCGTGAGCACGCCCAGTGCCGACCCGATCTGCAGGCAGAGCGTACTGGTCACTCCACTTTGCGTCAGATTCAGTTGGTATCGTTCGTGCACTACCGTTGGAAGCCAGGCATAGATCACCCAAAGCATGGCGCAGAAAGCGAAAAAAACTGCGGCGAGCAACAGAAAGGGAAGTGATCGCACGGCCTTGAAAGGTGAGAGGCGATCCGCTGGTATTGGGACTGAAGCAGAATGGAATCCCCAAAAACGCCAGATCAATATGGCCGAATAGGCTAAGCCCGTGGCTACAAGAAATTGCGACCCGCGCCGCCAGCCGAATTGTTGAGCTGACCAGCCACCGTACATACCCCCGATGGAAAGACCCACAAATTGCGCCAGGCCGAGAGCGGAGATGGCGCGCGACCGCGCAGTGATCGGATAAATCGTGGCGACCAGCGCGAAGGCTGAAGGTACGAACAGGGCTTCCGTCAACCCCATCATGCCCCGCCAGAATATGAGCTGCGAAAGATCGCGGCTGACCGATGTGCCAAGGGTTGCCAGACTCCATAGGATCAGAGCCGCGATCACCAGTCGATGGCGAGGGATTCGGTCTGCCATATACCCGGCCAATGGCATGGCAACGGCATAGCTCCATGCGAACACGCTGCCCGTCAAACCGAGTAGGGTATCGGAAAGTGCCAGGTCCAGCCGCACTTGCGCGAACACAGCAAAAAAGAATTGCCGATCCGCATAGTTCAACATGAAGGCGAGAGCTAGCAGAAGAACCGGAGTCCAGCTCTGATTGTTCTCACGAATCTCAGGCGCTGCAATTGTGCTCAAGCCATCACCTGATAATGATTTTGACCTCGTGTAGAAAGCGGATCGTCCCAGAATAAGTGCTTTTGTCCGATACGTCTGCTTTAATCCAGGATGGTGGACGATCTCAGCCTAATTGCTTGCTCCTGGCATCGTCAGGCGCATATATTTCAGGGGAAAAGTCACTCGTCGTTATCATTCACCACCATCGGACAGAATGAAGCTGATTGCGTTCGTATCAGATGAGAATCATTTGGCGTTGGCCAACGTAGCAGTCGAACTCGAGCCTCTAACCAGTGGGGACCGGTACCTTTTGCTTTCCTCGGCCCGTGGGGCTCTCTACGGAGATGTTCCCCCAGGCGGCTATAAAGCAACGCTCTGCAAAGAAGGATACGGCGCCAAGTGGGTCATCTGCAGATTGGAGCCGGGTACACCATACCAGTTTCGCCTCTTGAGCGATTGCATCCTGGGATTCATGTGGCCGAAGTGGGTTCGCACCGATGAGGCTTCGGAGATTCGTTGCCACAGTCCGGAACCCTATCAACTCACTCTCTGGCGATATGGCTTCAAAAAGGAATTTGTTCGCATGCTCGGGTGGTACGACGAGCATGGGCCGCGAGCTACCGTCCAAATAACGCCTGACGGTGACTACTCACAGACCGGGGTGAATTGGAATCACTGTGGTTATCCTGTCCCCCATGTCCAGCAGTTTGTTTGCGGCCCGGAACGTTCCGGCCTCTACTATCTTTGGGCGCGCACGGCCGGAGGCAAGACGTTTTCGTTTCCCTGGGTAGTCGCGCCGAAGACACCACAAGCTAGGATGGCCGTACTCGCTTCCACAAACACATGGAATGCTTATAACAACTTTGGGGGCAGATCGAACTACATTAACAACGCGGGCCTACCGCCGACACCAACTGTGAATGCACGGCAAGACCTCACTCGTTACACCAGCGCGCAAAGCACGTGGTCGTTTGAGGACAATGACTACAAACCGCTCGCATTCGAGCGGCCGGAACCGGGCAATGATATTTTCGATAACCCTCCTTGGGATGAATCTTCGATTACTGACCCGATACAAGGTAGGATGCAGTGCGGACTGGCGCCTGGAGAGTGGCGCCTTCTGGGTTGGTTGGAGCGAGAGGGATTCGCTTACGATTATTATGCCGAAGCTCAACTGCACGACGGCACTCTGCCCCTCGATGCTTATAAAGTCCTGGTCACCTCTGTTCATCCTGAATACTGGACGCGTGAGATGTTCAAGCGGGTTGATAGCTGGGTCCGTGAGCAGGCGGGCAGGCTCGTTTATCTGGGAGGCAACGGGGTGAACTGCGAGGTGTTGTTTGAACCTGGCGCTACGATGCGCTGCCTGTCCTTTGACGATTCGAGTGACTCCGCCTCGGGTCACGACTCCCGCATGCACCGTACCTTCAAATCTGAAGCAACGATGTTGGGAGTGGCATTCTCAGAGAGTGGCGTGATGACTGCAGCCCCCTACCGCACGCTTGACGCGGATCATTGGGTCTTTGCCGGCACCGGACTTTGCAATGGAGATCTCTTCGGTGAGAGAAGTCTGCACGAGCGCGTCTCAGGGGGTGCCTCCGGACATGAGACCGACAAGATCACGCCGAGCTCGCCCAAGCGGCTCGACCATCTTGCCAAAGGCATGAATCCAGATAATGGAGGCGCCGACATGGTCTACTTCGAGCAAGGTGCAGGAGCCGTTTTCTCTGTCGGCTCGATTACCTGGGTCTCATCCTTGTTTCCTGATGATCGTGTTTCCCGCATTACGCGCAACGTGATTGAGCGCTTTTTGAAATGACCGTGAGATCTACGAGCCGGTGCAATACCAGGGAGTGATACCTATGCGTCTTGGAGAAATGACCTGGCAGGAAGTAAATAGCCTTGATCGTGCCACTGTTGTTCTGGTTCCGTTCGGCGCTATGGAGCAGCATGGTGCGCATTTGCCCTTGGAGACAGATGCGTTGATTGGCGAAAGCATCAGCCGCCGCCTCGATGAGAGTTGTGAAGGTGGGTTGCTGGTGCTGCCGACCCAATGGCTAGGTCTCTCGACGCATCACATGGGTTTCGCGGGAACGGTGAGCGCAAACGTTGATACCTACCTTGCTCTTGCCGGGGAGATCATAGGTTCGATCGCGCAAACGGGCTTTACCAAGATTCTGGTGTTGAATTCTCATGGAGGAAATGCTTCGGCCCTCGACGTCGTGCTTACGAAATTGCGATTATTGCACCCGGCTACTCGTATCGTTCTCGTGACCTACTGGAATATTGCGGCTCAGCAGTTGAGCGTCATTCGTCAGAGCAAGGAGGGCGGAATGGGCCACGCCTGTGAACTCGAAACCTCGCTCGTGCTTGCGGAAAAGCCACAACTGGTTCGGGCAGATCGTCTCAAGGCAGATGGTAAGTGGCCCGCATCTCGCTTTCTTGCCTCTGACATGCTGGCTGGGGGTTCCGCGACTGTATCGCGAGCGTTTACGGAAATCAGCACGGATGGTGCAGTGGGTGACCCACGGACGGCCTCGTCGGAGAAGGGGCAAAAGTTTTTCGACGCCATCGTCGCCCAGTTGCGTGACCTGGTGAATGAGCTCGCATCGGGAAAGTTAGAAGACTTTCGCGCAGCCGGCACGTAGACCAAGCCCAATCTTTAGCGGTCCAATTCCTCAGGTAGTTCGATCTCGATGCCCAATCCTGGCCCATCCGGCAGCACAGCGCATCCATTACGGTAACGAATTGGCGCGGCAGTGTAGTGGTGCTCATAGTAGAGAGGGCCGATGACATCATGGTCCACTTCGGTAGCTAGCTGCGGCACAGCTACGGCGGTGTGCAGCATCGCGGCTGTTCCCAAATCCATCTCCAGATTGCTTCCGATGATGCACTTCAGCCCTGCACTTGCTGCCATCTGCGCGATTTCGAGGGAACGCAGAATGCCCCCATTCTTCCCGGGATAGATGCTGATAAGGTCACAGGCCTCTTCGCGGATGGCTTGTAACGCATCTCCCGGCGTAAATATGGACTCATCCAGCATAAGGGGGATACCGGTCTGCTGTCGCAAGCGGGCGCTTCCTCGAAAGTCCCCGCGGCGTAGCGGCTGCTCGATGGCATTTACATTGAGCCGTTCCAGGTAAGGAATAGCGCGCCGGGCATCAGCCTCCGTCCAGCCTCCGTTGGCGTCGACCGCGACTCGAAAGTCATTACCCACCGTCGACCGAACCGATTCCACCCGAGCGATGTCTCCGCTCACGTCCAGGCCAACCTTGACCTTCACCGCCCGCAAGCCAAGCTGCACAGCATGCCGGGCCACACGTGCCGCCTCAGTGGGAGTAAAAGCTCCGATCGAAAACTTGAGCCCAATTTCCAGAGGCCGCCGCGGACCGCCCAAAAACACATGAACGGGAACATTCAGACTTCTAGCTGCCACATCCAGCACCGCCATCTCGACTGCGGCTTTGATAAAGGGGTTTCCAATGACCGCTCCGTCCATCGCTTGCGCGAGAAAGCCAAATTGCAAGGGATCAGCACCCAGCAGCAAAGGTGCAAACAACTCGCGGACAATGTACTGCGCACCCGCCGCATTCTCTCCACTCCAAACCGGAACGACCGTAGCCTCACCGTAACCAGTAACCCCTTCATCGGTACGGATGCGAACCACGAGGTAGTGCGATTCCGGGTGCTTGCCCGCGGCGCTGACGATCGCAAGCTGGGGATTCACGGTTTGGGAGATCGGGAACGTGTCGATGGCGACGATTTTCATGTGCTCTTTCTGGCCTCTCTCAAAATACGTGCACTGCCTAGCCCTTCAACTCGAGCCTTGACATGGCCAGTTTAGCGAACGTGTAGCCGCTAATGGCCGCCACGATAGAGGTCCACGCCGCCCACGCGAAGCGACCGCCCATTAGGCTGAATAAGGCAACCGTCAGAGAAGAGTAAAAGACGATGCCCAGCATACAGACAAACAGGTCGCGTGCGGTTTCAGCGGAGCGGCTCTTCATCGCCTCGAGCCCCAGGCTTTGCTGCACAGGCTTCCAGAATCCGAGAGGCCTGGCGGATAAGTAAAACTTTCGAAGAATCTCCGGAGGTTCCGGACTAGTAAGTAACGTAGCCAGCAAGATGCAAATCCATCCCAGACAGAAAAGAATGCCGAAGCCTTGCCAGAACGGATATCGATCGAGGTTACTGAACGCAGGGATCAGATGATCGCAGCTATGGCCAGTAGTACTTTGAAACCAGCGACGGAAGGCGGTGGGTAGCACAGCATCGGATCCAAACCAGATCACATAGCCGGCAGGAAAGCCGCCCAGAACACCGACCATGTCCCCGACCGCATTGGTGCGCCACCAGAACCACTTTAGCCAGGCCAATGGTAGAGAAAAGACAACCAGCGACGAGTTGATAAAGAGAATCCACTTCCCAAGTTGTGCGGGGTCGATCATTGCGCCCAGGGCGAAGGAAGTTATGAGTAGCAACGCGGATACCACCCGGCTGGCAAGAACCAGTTCCTGCTGATCGGCTCGCGGCCGGAGTGTTCGTTGGTAAACGTCGTTGATCAGATAACTGGATGCCCAGTTACCGATAGAAGAGATCGCCGCCATGTACCCCGCCAGGCTGCTGACAAGTAAAAGGCCAAAAAGACCTGGAGGAGCATACGTTTGCACCAACTTGCCCCATAGCGCCGCCGGTACGGCTATGCCTGAAGGCGGATAGAGAGCCGCTGCTGCAAGCGCTATCAGGATAAACGGTACCAGGCGAACAATCAGGGCCAGGACACCGTTCGCAATTTGTCCCACAATGGCATGCCATTCGTTGCGTGCCGCCATAAAACGTTGTGCGGTCCATCCTTCGCCGGCAAACGGAGAACCAGCAAAGAAAAGGCCCTGCACGCAAAGTGCAACTAGCGACATCAGCGTGAGCGACCCGCCGGAAGGCAAAGAAGCTAGAAATTGATCTCCGCGCGTTGCCGCGATACGCGCCCAGACGTGCTGCATGCCGCCAGCCTTGGATATCAGCAACCAGCCCAGAGCAACGTTTCCGCCCATTAGAATAACGAACTGGAACACATCGTTATAAGCCACTGCGAAGAGTCCGGCGATCAGGCTGTACACCACGGTTAGGGAGCCGAACACCAGAAGCACGTGAAACGATGTCCACCCGAGAATCGGGGTCGTCGTTGCTGCCATCCATGCCGCTGCATAGGCGATTGAGGTCATTCCCCATACCAAGCATGCATACACGGCGTAAACATTCCGATAGGTGGCGGCCCGTCGCCCGGCATAGCGGCGCTCGATGAACTCTCCCGTCGTCACGACTCCGAGACGCCTCCACATCGGCGCCCAGAGGATGGCCACGAGCGGCATCCAGATCACCCAGGAAATCCAGGCCATTAGCCAAAGGCCCGCGAACCCGGAGAGAAACACAACCATCACAAAGCCTTGGCCGCCGCCCGTGTAGCCGGCTACATCTGCGAATCCAATGACCCACCATGGTAGATTTCGCCCGGCAACAAAAAAGTTCTCTACGCTCTTGCCTGCCCGCGCTCGAAAGAATAGCGCGAGCCCCAGAACGGCGACACAGTAGATTGCGAGGATGCTCCAATCGACTAGCGACATGTTCTGGAGAAGAAAGAAGATAAATTCCGTACTACCGGGTTTAGTCCGGGCAGTCCTATTCCCGCGAACAGCTGAAAGGCTGGAAAAGATACGACGATTGTGCTCGATAACGCCATTCTGGTGTGAATGTCATAATAGCGACCGAGGAAGACATTTACCGATATTTATTGAGAAATTTGCCAAAAGTGTTCAGCCGGTTGGACACGCTGTTGCCTCCTGAGACTTGTATTCAGACATAATTACCCACGCGAAAATATGCCCACGGAAGAAGTCTTGAAACTAAGATCCATCCTGCTGGACGATCCTCTGATGGCGCTTGACCGTTGAAAACCAGCAAGCTACACCAGTGAGCAGGCGCTCCTTTAGAAGCGGAGCCGTGGATATCCGGCGCGCCTTAACCGTTGCCTTGGGCTCTTAGAGTGGTTGGAGCAGCAATCGCGAGCATTTATTGCTCAGTATTAGTTACCCGGCCCCTTAGTGTTCTAGATGTGTCAGGAGTGGTCCTTGTTGAAGCGCTTTCTGATGATCACGCTTGTATTGGTATTCGCTCACCCGCCAGACATCGCCTGTGGGCAAAAGGTACGGATCAGTGCATGGTACTGGCTGAACGCCGCGCCCAAGGTCGCTTGGGAAGGCGACTTCGTGACCATGAAAAAGATGGGATTCACTGATGTCGTCCTGTGTTGGGGCATTGACCTTGCGGCTGTTGGGTTCAGAACAGAAGACACCAGGACCGCCATTGAAGAGGCCTATCGCGCTGGCCTGAAGTCCTATCTTGTAGTGTGGCAGCCAACGGCGAATTCTCTTCCCAGACTTCCCGGGTTCGAACAAGTCGACTCTGCAGGCAATGTTCTGTTCTCTTTTGATGTCTTTAATCCTGAGTGGCGGCAAACGTCATGGAAGAAATACCTGCAATCGGTCGCGGCTGCTTATCATGAAGAGCCTGGGATGGCGGGTTATGTATTCGATGATTCCTTCACCCTCGGTCCTGTGGCTTCGGAGAGAGGGCCGGCCGGAAGCGGGATTGTCTCGTATGGCAAATATGAACAGGAACACTTCGGTGGTGAACTTCCCAGGAAGGTGACCGATCCACGATGGGATGAGTGGGTTAACGCTCGCCAGAACTGGTGGGAGGACTGGGCCAAGGATACAGTTGCCTTCATCCGTCAGATTGATAAAAACCCCGCCCATCAGATCTACCTCGAAGATCCGGCAGATGATGTTTTGCATCCTGATCGGACCAAAACGATTGGTTTGGACCTTCCGAGGGTCGCCAAGCACTTCGATGCCTTCGGCGCTTACTCGGATTTCGCGTACCGAGGCTCTCCCGGCGACGACGCTAAAGTGGTAAAGGGAACGCAAGACATCCTCGCTAAGGTGACGCAAGAGGTAGGTAAAGAAAAGAATACGATTTATACGTTCTGGGTGGCCAATCCAGCCGAGGAATTGGCACCGGGTCTTGCGAAATTTCCCACCGTGAAGCAAATCCGTCTGATCGCCGACGCCGCTTTGCAAGCCGGCATTCATCATCTGGATATGTATGGCTACCGTATCGGAGACTATCGCGTAGACGCTGGAACCTTGGAGAAGTTCAGCCCCGGAACTGGCCTGACGTATCCACTTACGGAACAGTTTCCACAGAAGTTTCTCTGGGATAGACCCGAAATCCAGGAAGAGCTAGGGAACTACCTCAGGAGCTTGAATAGCCCGGTCAAGTAGCGAACGCTGCTGGGCCGCGAATGAACATCGCTGGTATCGCACAGGGTATTTCCGTTCCGCATTTTTGGAACTAATTAGAACTTTAGATGGTTCGACCATAAGGAGACCGATCAATTGACGACTGGCGAAAGTAAACTTGGTGGTGTGAGGGCGGCAGGAAAAGCTGCACATGAATCTGACATCGCGCTTTTCGACACCATCGAAAAAACGTTCTACACTGCGGTGCTTGCGGATGCCCTGGATGAACTAGGAGAGCACGAACGGGCCATGCGGGAGTATCTCAGGCCTCTGCTGCCAGACAAAACGTTTGCCGGCTGGGCCCGCACAATTGTCTGTATGGATGCGTTCTACCAGCAAGCTGATCCGTACGGATTGGAGATCGAGGCACTGGATAGCATCTTGCCCGGTGAGGTAGTCGCCGTCTCTACCGGTGAGTCGAAGCGCAACGCGCCCTGGGGGGAGCTTTTGTCGACCGCGGCCAAAGCGCGGGGGGCAAGGGGTGCAGTCGTCGACGGATTGGTGCGCGATGTTCGTGCGATCCAGAAACTCGATTTTCCCGTATTCACAGCAGGCATAAAGCCGGTGGATTCACGCGGCCGCGGTATGGTGGTCGATTACAACATTCCCGTCCTGTGCGGGGGAGTTGTCGTCACGCCGGGCGACCTGATTGTCGCTGACTACGATGGCGTGGTAGCCATTCCCGCCCATCTCGTCGATCAGACATTGGCTCTGGCCCGCGACAAAATCTCCAGGGAGAATGACAGCCGTAGGGACCTGATGAATGGCGCCTATCTCTCCGACGTATATACAAAATACGGGGTTTTATGAACGGAGTCTCAAGCTGCGCGGGAGGATCAAGCTATGATTCGTGGCACAACTCGTTGCCCGAGTGCTGCATTAGCCGGGATCAAGCGGAGACGGCCCACAAGTGTTTTTCGCCAGCGCCGCGCAGTACGCGATTGCGTTTCGTCCAGCCCTATGGATTCTGTGAAGAAGGAACTTGATCCCGGCACATGCTTGGATCAAAGTTCAATCTACGTATTGTCATATTGACGCATCATAGTACCCGTGCTACTAGTAATACCTGTTGACAATGAAAAGCATTCTCGGTGGGCCAGTTGCAAGCGAAACACTAATTTTAGGGAGCGTCGGCATGACCAAATTAAAAGGCCTAACCATATGTCTCGTGTTGACCATAGTTTGCGCAGTAAACGCGTTCGCTCAGTCCACAGCGTTGATCGAAGGCACCGTGCGTGACTCGAGCGGTGCCGTGATTGTTGGATCCACGGTGGTAGCCAGGAACGAGGAAAGTGGGATCAGTCGAACGGTTACGACAAACTCCCAGGGCGCCTACGAGATAGTCTCATTGCCCATTGGCCCCTACACCGTGACTGCCTCCGCCAGCGGGTTCAGCTCCTCCGAGGTGTCCCATGTCGTTTTACAGGTAGCGCAACAGGCGCTGATCGATCTCAAGCTGAGCCCGGGCAACGTGGGTCAGAGTGTTTCGGTAAGTGCCGCGCCTTCACTTATCCAGACGGAAGTATCTTCGGTAGGTCAGGTTATTGATAACAAGAAAATTGTTGACCTGCCCCTTAATGGCCGCGATTTCACCCAGTTGGTGTCGCTTACGCCTGGAGCTCTAACCAGCAATACTCCTGGCGGCCCTGCAGCCGGTAGCAATACTGGCTTTACGACAGTCTCGGTGAGCGGCGGCCAAAGCGAAAAGACCGAATTCCTGTTGGACGGAATCTCTAACCAGGAACAACTCTATAACGGAGTACAATTCAGCCCTTCCATCGACTTCATACAAGAGTTTCGCGTCCTGTCAAATTCCTTTTCGGCTGAATACGGAAGAGGCTCTGCGATTATTGTTGTGAGCACGCGTAGTGGCACGAATCAGATCCACGGCACAGCTTTCGAGTTCCTTCGCAATGACGCTCTCGACGCTACTAACTATTTTGCGATAGGCAAACCCCCGCTGCGCCGGAATCAGTTCGGCGGTTCGTTTGGCGGCCCCATCCTGAAGGATAAGCTGTTTTATTTCTTGAACTACGAGGGTACGCGCCTTGACAATCCAGTGACGTCGACCGTGCTGGTGCCCACGCAAGCGCAACGCAATGGAGATCTCTCTGCGCTGGTCACGCCGACTACGCCCATCGTCGACCCCGCGACGGGTGCTCCCTTCCCGAACAATCAGATTCCTAACGGCGAGCTTGACGGGGCCGCGCAGTATGTCTTGCAGTTTGTGCCGCTTCCCAACACCCCTGCCGGACTTTTCAGCTACAATTCGCGTGCTACTCAAAATGTAGATCAGGGAAATGCGCGAGTCGACTATCAGCTGTCATCCAAGGATTCGTTCTTCGCTCGCTACTCGATCAGCCACATCACCAGTTTCTCTCCCGGTGCGGTCCCCCAGAACGGGGCACAATCGTTAATCACAAACGCCACCAACGAGGGGTATAGCTATACTCACATCTTTTCACCCAACCTCCTGAATCAGGTTCGTCTTGGGTATGCCCATCTTTACAACGCCAACTCGCCCCAGGGACTGGGTACAAACTACACAACGCAAGCCGGTATACTTGGCTTCGATCAGACGTCCCTTGTCTACCCGGGCTTTCCCCAATTCAATGTTGGTTCTTACGTAAACGGCACTCTCGTGAACGGCAATTTGTATGCGCCGCTCATCAACCCGACCACCGTCTGGGAGCTCAGTGACCTGGTTACCTGGAATCGTGGAAAGCATACCTTCAACATGGGGATTGATATCCGTCGCTTCCATCTCACTTCGACAAACGCTGCCTTCTCCAGAGGCAGGTTTTCGTTCAATGGCCAATATAGCGGCAACGCCCTCGCGGACTTTCTGGTGGGCGCGCCGGACCAGGGATACAGAGACTTCCCGAGGAATCTGTTTGGCGAGCGAGTGTTTAACTATCCAATATTTTTCCAGGATGATTGGAAGGTGAGTAGCAACCTCACCCTGAATCTTGGTCTTCGCTATGATTTGGCGTCTCCTGATGTGCAGGACCTGGGCCAGAACTCTGTGTTTGATATAAACCGCGGACAATGGATTGTTTCCACTTATAAAAATGGCCAGATCAACCTGGCAACCCAGCAGGTCGCTCAGGATGCCTACAATGCATATGGCGCGGACATGATTACAGCGAAGCAGGCAGGTTTGGATAATAATCTTCAGACCATGGGCAAGAAGACATTCTCTCCGCGAGTAGGGTTTGCCTTTCGTCCGTTCAACGACGACAAGACAGTGGTTCGCGCTGGATATGGAGTCTTCTTTACTCTTTCTCCCGGCAACCCAACCGTGTCGCAAGCAATCATCAACCTGCCCTTCATCGTGGACGAGGTTGTTCCAAACCAGTTAACGCCTGCCGGCACGCCGCTGTATACAACGGAAAACTTCTTCAACAATCCGTTTACCTCCGGACCGCCTTATCTGAGTGCTCAGGACTTGAAAGTCAGGCCACCGTATAACCAGGAATGGAATTTGGCTATTCAGCGCGACTTGATGAGTGGGCTTGCACTGCAAATTGCCTACGTCGGTAATAAAGGTACCCGCCTGGAAAAGGATATTCCGCTTAACTATGCCACTGTCGGTGGCTTGCCTGATTCGGGTTCAAGGCAAAGCCGGCGCCAGTATCCTCAGTTCGGCAATGGTGACAATTTCACTAACATCGGAAATTCAAATTACAACGCGCTGCAGGTGAGCCTGGAACAGCGACTCTCTCACGGCCTTACATTTCTCGCGGCCTATACATGGTCAAAACTCATGAACGATATGAACGTTGACGATGAGATGACTGTCCAAAATCCACAGAATCTAGCGTTGGACTACGGTTTAGGCTCGCAAAGCATCGCAAACCGCTTCGTGACCAGCTTCAGCTACGCTTTACCATTCGGTCGCGGTATGCAGTATCTAGCGACGATTCCACGGCCCGTTGATTTGCTCATCGGTGGTTGGCGATTTGGCGGCATTGCTCAGTTTCAAAGTGGCAGTCCATTTACACCGACGATGGAGGCCAATCCGACGGATACTGACTACGCCACACGGCCAAATCGAATTGGCTCAGGGACAGTGCCGAATCAGTCCATCAGTCAATGGTTCGATGTCTCTGCTTTCCAGGTACCGGCGGCAGGCCAAATTGGTAATTCGGGCAGAAATATTCTGCTTGGACCCGGATACCAGAACTGGGACCTTTCTCTCCTGAAGGATTTCCACTTTAACGAGCGTGTGTACGCGGAATTCCGGGCGGAGGCTTTTAATACGTTCAATCATCCGCATTTCCAGAACCCGGACAGCGACATCCAATCCGGAACTGCGGGACAGATTCTCAGCGCCGGCGATCCACGTGAACTGCAGGTGGCCTTGAAGATTTACTTTTAGATGCCTGGCAACACATACCTCTAATACACTAACGAAAGGTCGACTACAACAGGGGGGCCTACTAGTGCTTGTCGATTGCCACTCGCATGTGTGGGCCTATCCCGGCCACATTTCCGACGCATTTGTGAACGATGCCAACGCGCGATCTCGTGGGGGTATGAAGCTTGACCTCAACATTCCTCCCGAAAAGCATCTGCAGGCGATGGCCGGGGTCGACAAGGTAATCGTGTTCGGCCTGCGGGCCCAATACTCTGGTTTGTCGGTTCCGAACCAATACATCAGCAACTACTGCGCGAAGTATCCTGATAAGGTGATCGGCTTCGGAGCGATCGATCCCGGGGTTGATCCCATTGGAGAAACGCTGGACGAGATCGTCCACCTCAAGCTGCGCGGGGTAAAGCTGGGCCCAATCTATCAAAATATCCACCCTACCGATCCTCGAATGATGCGGGTGTATGCATTTTGCGAGGCTAATCGCCTCCCGATCATGATCCACCAGGGAGCGACCTTCGTCCGCACCGGGCCTCTGAAATACGCCCTGCCTATTCAGCTTGAGGATGTAGCGATTGCTTTTCCCGAGCTCAAGATGATCATCGCTCACCTCGGCCATCCCTGGATCGCAGAGACCATCGTTCTCATCCGCAAACATCCCAACGTCTTTTCAGATATTTCGGCTTTGCACTATCGTCCGTGGCAGTTCTACAACGCTCTCATCCTGGCTAAGGAATACGGCGTTCTCGATAAGATTTTGTTCGGATCAGATTATCCCTTTACGACTCCCGAAGCGCAGATGGAGGGCCTGAGGAATATCAATCACTTCACGGAAGGCACCAACCTTCCGCGACTCACCCCCGCGGAGATTGAGGGCCTGATCTACAGTCCGACGCTCAAGTGCCTGGGATTGGAAAGTGCGTGAAAATTACTGACGTAACGGTGGCCATACTTGAATCACCAGGTTCCTACGGCGCAACGTCGGGTGGTGAAGAGGCATACGGGATCAAGCACCTTGGCATCGTGAAGGTCGAGACCGATGTAGGTATCAGTGGCTATGCCGATCTCGAGACCCAACCGCACGTAGCGCAAGCGATTGTGAACGCACCCTCAGAGGGAGCGGTCCCCGGATTTCAAGGACTCAGGTCCGTTCTCATCGGTGAAGACCCCTTCGAGGTCGAGCGCCTATGGCACAAGATGTACATGGCTTCGTGCTACTACGGCAGACGTGGAGCCGCCGTGCAGGTCATCTCCGGCATCGACATTGCGCTCTGGGACATTATCGGCAAGAGGGTCCAACAGCCAATTTACAAGCTGCTGGGCGCTGGTCATCGCGACAAGGTGCGTGCCTATGCGAGCACGCTCTTTCGCGCCACCACTGAGGGAATGGCCGCGGCCAGCGCGCACTATCTAGAGCTCGGATTTACCGCAGTCAAGTTTGGCTGGGGCGTCTTTGGCGAAGATGCCGACCGCGATGTTGAGCTGGTAGCTGCCGCAAGACGCGCTCTGGGAAATCGGACCGCGATGCTCATCGATGCCGGGTGGTACATTCACCGCACGGCAAAAGAAGCGATCTTGATGGTGCGACGGCTCGAGCAGTATCGGCCGTTCCTGGTAGAGGAACCTTTGTCCCCTGAGGACTATGACGGATACGCGCAGCTTTCGGGTGCTGTCGATACGCTCATCGCCTGCGGTGAACAGGAGGCGACCGAGTGGGGCTTCCGTACCCTCATCGAGCAGGGAAGAGTCGATGTAATTCAGCCAGATCTCTCCCGGTGCGGAGGCTTGACTGCAGCGCGAAAGATTGTCCACCTGGCGGAGTTGCACAATCGTCTTGTGATCCCTCATGCCTGGATCTCTGATCTACTGACTGCCGCGTCCCTTCATCTCAACGCTTTCATGCGTCGGGCAGTCTTTCAGGAATTCAATGTCACCAGTGGACCCCTGAGCCGGGAGCTGTGCCGTAACCCGCTCACGCTGAAAGATGGATTCCTGGAGGTTCCTCAGGGTCCTGGACTGGGCGTCGAGGTAGATGAAGCCACCATCGAAAAGTACAGAGTAGGTTGAGGCGTGGACAGAATCAAAGATAAAGTTGCCATCGTAACGGGCGGCGCAAATGGCATTGGTAGGGCGATCTGCGAGCGATTCGCGCAAGAGGGTGCCTGGGTTCTTATCGTCGATATTGAAGAGACCGTCGGGCAGGGCACAGCTGCTGCTATCAAGGCCAGCGGTGGCAGGGCTGAATTCGTTCGAGCAGACGTATCGAACCAGGAAGAAGTGCGGTCCGCGGTGGCACAAGCGGCCGCGCACAATGGACGCGTAGACATTCTGTGTAATAACGCCGCGTACATTTCTTCTGGCTTTCACGGCGCGCTCGATTCGACGGATGACGAATGGCGCAACTCCATCAACGTGACGCTTCTGGGGACGCATCACTTCACCAAGGCCGTTTTGCCCTACATGATCGCCCAGAAACAGGGATCCATCGTAAATGTCGTATCCATCCAGGCCATGGAAGGCATGATGACTTCTGTTGCCTACACTTCCACCAAGGCGGCGCTCCTGGGTTATGCGATGAGCGTTTCCTATGACTATGGGTTGCACAACATCCGCATAAACTCGCTTTGCCCCGGGCCGATCCAGACTCGCATTTCTGCTGGAGCGGACGATCCCCATTACCTATGGCAATGCGACCAGACCACTCTGGGACGAGTTGGTTACCCACACGAGGTGGCGTGGGCGGCCCTGTTTCTTGCTTCGGATGAATCCTCTTTTGTGACGGGAGTCACCCTCCCCGTCGATGGTGGTTGGACGGCGAGCGCAGCCAGAAAGCGGACATGAAGGCGATGAAACTGACGCAAATGGTGGTAGCCGTGCTTGCGGCCGGAATGGCTGCAATGGCGGGCGCTCAAACCCGCACTGCAACCTTAACCCTCGACTACAGCAAGACTCTCGGCCCTATGGAGATGAATCACATCGCACTTGGGCAGGGCGGCCTCTCTCCTTACCCGATGTGGAACGACCGTATCGCGGAGATACGTACTCTCCATCCAAAGTTGATTCGTCTATTCGTACAGGAATACTTTGACGTCTTACCTGCCCATGGCCGCTACCACTTCGAAACACTCGACCCATCGGTCGATGAAATTGTAGAAGCTGGTGCGACGCCACTGATGCTGATCGCGATCAAACCAAAAGTGTTGTTTCCCAAAATTGACCAGGATATTGTAGATCCCACTAGCTACGCCGAGTGGGAGGCCTTGATCTTCCACCTCGTTGATCACTATAAACAGCGAGGGCAGAGCGGTCTTTATTGGGAAATCGGAAATGAAGGGGATATAGGGGAGTCGGGTGGTTCACCCTATCGCTTCACCTCTGAGAATTATGTGCGTTATTACAGTCATACCGTTGCCGCCATTTTGAAGGCTGATCCGACTGCCCGTGTCGGCGGGCCGGCCGTCGCTAACTGGAAGTCACCTATCCTACCCGCGCTGGTCGACTATTGCAATAAAGAGAAGGTGCCGCTCAACTTCATCTCCTGGCACACGTACACGAATCATCCCAAGGCAATTCAGGAAACCATTGAGAGCATGAATGCACTTCTGGCTAAGTATCCTGCATTGCATGTAGAAACAATACTCGATGAGTGGAATATGGCATTAACTGTGCCACCCGAGAACCCCTCGATACAGCCGGCTTTCGTCGTAGAAACAGCCTGGCGCATGAAGCAATCGAACCTGACGTATTCCTGCTTCTACCACATTCGTGATTACCACGTGGACCGCTATCGGTTTGCGTCCTACTTCTCGCCCGGCGGTGCCTCCTTCATGGCCAATTGGTGGAACCGCATGCCGCAGTATTCGGGCTTGTTCGACTATCAAAATGTGATGCGCCCGGCCTATTTTGCTTTTGAGTTATTGTCGCGTGTTACTGGAACACGTCTAGCCGCTGATTCCAGCGACGACGATGTGCACGCATTCCTTTCCTTCGACAAGGAATATGAAATCTATAATCTTCTCTTCTGGAATTTCTCAGACAAACCAGTTTCCGTCACGCTGAACGCGCAGGGACTACCAGAGCCATTGAAAGCGAAGCGGCGTTTGCTCGATGCTGCGTCGCCTTCCGGAGACGAAAACGCGCGCCTTCGGCCGCTAGACGATATAACGCTCTCCCCTCAATCCCCGTCGACCGTAATCACACTGCAACCTTACGGAATGGAGTCCTGGTCGCTCGAGCCCCTGGACTGGGAACATCGTTTGCTCGGCCGATAAACGTCGGGTTATGCGTCGACATAGTCCTGGGCAATCACATAAAGCGTATTGCCTTCTTCGCAGCGCGCCGCTGCGCCCATCATAATCATCACACCGCTACGGTGCGCGAACAGATTCATGGGCTCCGCCGTATGATCTGAAAAGTCGTGGATGCGCCCTAACAGCTGTCCTTGCTGCACGTCATCCCCAAGGGCGACAAGCGGTTCCCAGATACCGCTGAAAGGGCATGGCACATAGTCTTCAAGATTGCGGGCGTCCACCAATCGAGGCGGGCTGGTGCGCAGCGTGTCGATTTTGGTGACTGTCCCGGGCAACATCCCGTAGTGCCTCAACACATTCAAGACACCCTCATAGCCGAGCCGTACTCCCTTAGGGTTCAATCCTTCTCCGTAGCCGAACTCGGAGCCGATGGCGATTTTTCCCTCGGCCTCTGCTTCATCGCTAAGCAGGCCGGAGGCCATCTGGCTCGAGTAGATCAAAATGAAAGGTGGGTCGAACAGTGATGCCACCTTAGCGATCTCCGCAAACTGCGCGGCGTCAGGCACGGGATGAAATGATGTGCAGAGCGCGAAGCCGCCCTCGCGGCCGCCGGCGTGCATATCGACCACGACTCTGACCCTCGGGAAAACAAAAGACTTGACGAAGTGCGCAATGCGGTAAGAAATGCTTCCGCGGGGATTGCCGGGAAATGCGCGATTCATATTCACGTTGTCCAGCGGAGAAATACGCTGATTCGCGGTACACGCACTCTTACTTAACTGGGGCATAAGGATGACTCTGCCGCTGATCAGTTCAGGGTCAAGCTCCTGGCACAGGCGCTTGACGGCCACTTGGCCCTCCCATTCGTTTCCGTGTGTCCCTCCAAAAGCTGCCAGACCGGGCGACGGCGCCTCTCCGGCGGTCGTGCGCAGGCCGTTGATTACCGTGAGGGGCACCAACGAATATCCCCAGCCCGAATCTACATGGAACGCCAGCCGGTAGTGGTGTTTCCCCGGTTTGTCAAAATCGATCTGTTCGGGATGGTGGATGAGTGTGGGCATAGGGTTAACTCTATCTGTCGATCTCATTCGTAGCTCTCTCTTGCATCGTCTTAGTTTAGGATGCTCGCCCCACTAAGGTTGGAGGTGCGCGCTGTTCAGCCCGTTGGACGCTTTCGTGGACGGCGGCGTCGACGCCAGTCGGCCTCAGCCGGCATGGATGCTAAAGTCGGGGAAGTCAAAGCAAGGGTGATGAGCGGAGGTGACATTGGGCTATCTCTATATGATCTTATCGCTGACATGTTTCGGGCTTATTGGGATCTTCATCAAATTTGCGGAGACTCGCGGTTGCAGACCCCGTGCACTCTCAACCCTCGCTTACGGATGGGCCCTGCTCTTCGCGCTCCTGCTCATCGTGTATCGGGGCGCTCAATTCGGTGCGCCTCGCGTCGTCTACCTTATCGCCCTCCCTTTTGGTGTAGCCAGCGTGATCGGCGTCCTCGTATTTATGATGGGCGTTCGTTTTGGAAAGATCTCAACCAGCTGGTTAGTCATAAGTTTATCGGCTGCCGTTCCCGCAATAGGTTCGGTCGTGCTCTACCATGAGCCGGTCAAGGGAAATAAAGTCGCCGTGTTGGTGCTCGCGATCGTTTCAGTACTGCTTTTGTGGAAAGACAAGCAGGACGACGAACTAAAACGAGCAGCAACCCCTGTCACGGCCCAAGGAAACTCATGAGTAGCACATCAACTTGGTCGCGGCTAATGTTCATCGCCTTCCTGGCCAATGGCCTGGGTCCGTTCGGATTGAAGATCTTGGCCGAAAAGGGTTTGGCAGAGAGATACCACTATCAGTACTTGTTAGCGTGGTACGCCGGTGGCCTGGTCTTCGGCCTCGCCTCACTCCTGGCCGATCGTGGGCGAGTCAATTCGAAAGAACTCGCTATGGCGTTCGCGATTGGGGCGGGAAGCTTTGGGGGGCAGTTTTTCAGCCTTCTCGCACTCGAGCGAAACGTACCTGGCTACATCGTTTTTCCTGTAACCACTGGTGGCAATCTCTTCCTCGTAGCGGCTGCAGGGGTTCTCCTGTTCCGCGAGAAAATCGGTGCCTACGGAATCGCAGGTATAGTCACCGGCATTGTTTCCCTCGTACTACTAGCCATTCCTTGAGTCGTTCGGTAGGATGCTCAGCTGTATGGACCATTGCGTGGTTTCTCCGGCCGCGATTCTAGGGTAGGCCCAGGGATCCAGGTCGCTGAGCAGATCCGAAGCGGACGTGCATGGCTCTACCGCTATGCATCGGAATGGCCCCTTACCATCAGCAGGGAAGCCGTAGTTGTTGAACCACAGGCCGACCACTGGCACGGTGCTCAGATCGAACGAGAAACGAAGTGTGTATGCCGGCAGCCGCAAGGTACACCATCCCTCTCTCAGTCCCTCAATAAACAGCTTCAATGTCTTTCCCCGTAGAATCCATTCGCTGGAGAGGGAAGCATGGTTGAATTTGGGCCACGAATGCACCCGGTCTTCGCGCGGAAAGATCCGATAGGTCAGCGCTCCTTCAGGCAGCAGAATTTCGTAGGCGTCTGGAACAGCAATCAACGGATGTGCGGACCACAGGTATCGTAAGGCGGTTTCGCCGCGGTTTTCAACGCGATAGCAAAACTGAAGCGTCTGGTCGTCCAGGAACGTGATAGTTTTTGTAGCAAAATATGGCAGGTCTTTGCCGGCCTTCTCCATCACAACTTCGCTGGTCGAGGTCTTCGCTACGTCCCATGTGCCATGTGTCCAGAGGCCCAGGTCGGGCAATTGCACGTTCGTCCACGGCGGCTCAGGGTAGTACCCTGCGGCAACGTTGGGAAAGCAATCGTCCATTCCACTCGTGTCATGTTTTAGCCAATCGCCATCGAAAGGTATCGTGCGATAGGGGTTCTGCGCCGGGATCAGAAAATTCCAGAGTGTGCTCTTATCGCGAATCTGGGCTACCTTGCCGCCCACCTCCGGCAGAACCTCGACTATGAGTGCAGAGGACTCAATGCGAATCATTCCGTCGATTCCTCAGCTCCCATACCATCAGCTCGGATAGAGACAGCTTGGGCCATTGTAAGTACTGAAAAGGTCAACTCCGTGCTCATAATAATTTCGTCCCGCCAACTGGATGGAAACGTAATGGACTAAGCCTAAAGCGCAAATAGCCGCATAAACTGGACAAAGTCGAAGACCGAGGCGCCCGTGGTAATTTCCCTCGTAGCCTATGCGGAGTGTGGAATCGCGTCACCGAAACCCAGAACTCGATCGCAAAGGCGGTTGTTCTTTGCCGCGCTGATCGTGCTGGTTATTGCCAGCCTGCTTCCCAGGACCCTCCTAGCGCAGGCACTCGATCATCTTAAGGTGCAAGTATCCCTGGGCCACAACGCAACCACCCCGGCTCCGTTCTATGTCCGCATCGTTCCCTCCGGTGGTGTCAACGTTGATCAGCAAGCTCCGTGGCAGGGCGAGGCTGGTGCGGGTCACGCCGCGAGCAAAACCTTCACGCTCGACTTTCCTGCGACCCCTATTGAGCCTCTGCAGAACATGCACGTGATATGGTCGGATCTGATCGCTCATAGCGACGCTGATACGGTCCGCCGCCTCACCATGGACCCGGCATGGCGCATAGATTCCCGCCGGGTGGTCTTCGAACTCAATCCCGACGGCACCAGCGGCTTTTCGCTAACCATCGATCAACTTCAGCAGAATAAAAACTTCTGGATCCCGTCGTTGGATCTCTATATCAGCGTCGGCGACCCGCCGCTTCCGTTTGCTGAGGCCCAAAATCAGCTCGCTCCCTATCGGGGTGCACGCATTCTAGATCAGGTGGAAGCTGCTCCAGAGGCTAGCTATAGCGACTTTAAGAACAAGTGGCCGAATATGGGCGACCCCGCTTTTGCTCATCCTGTCCAGGAAGGCCCTGGGCATATCATCGGTCTCTCCTGGGATTCCACTGTTCGAAAGTTCGGCATAGATCGCGGCGCAGGCGTGTGGCCCGACTACGGCAATCCCGATCATTTCCACTTCTGGTTCGAGTTCGCCAATCTCGCCGAAGGGATTAGCCCGTATTGGAAGAGCCAGACCATCCAGAACGGCCTCCCTTTCGTGACTACGACACTCGAGCGGGACGGCGTGCGATATGAAGTGGAACAATTTGCCTACCCACTGGATGGCCCGTCACACGAGCGCGGGGGCGACCTCGACATGCTGCTTCTCGAGCGCGTACGTTTGACCGAACTATCAGGTCAGGCACGCATTGTGCCCGTCACCATGGTGCAAGAGCGCAGTCTGCCTTCCGAGGATGATCCAGGCATCACGGACGAGCGGCAGAACAACAAAGTCTTGTTGGAGGAGCGCGCCCATCGCAGCATACTGCTCGCCATCGAAGCTCCGGATGCTTCGGTCGCCTACGCGGGCGTCGAACAGCAGGGCCAGAAAACAAACCGGGTGGATGTAACACTCTCGGTTACTCTTCCTGCAGGTGGCACACGAGAGTTCTTTGTCACGCTGCCTTCTCCTGCCGTGAGACCGGAGGGAAGAGACAGTCTTGTCAAATTGGACTACAACCAGGCGCGCGGGCGGACCTTGGATTTCTGGTCGTCCTATTTGGCGCAGGGCGCTCAGTTCGAGGTTCCCGAGCAGGCAGTCAACGATCTCTTTCGTGCCAACCTGTGGCACGCGCTGACTTTGCCGCGGAGGCACAGCGACCATCAGGTTGATTTGCCCTATTCAAACTTTGCTTATTCCCAGACGGGAACGCCCTGGCCTATCAATCAGGCAGTATATGTCGACTATATGATCTTTGGTTTGCGGGGTTACAACCAGATAGCCACTGACGAATTTCGAACGATGTATGCCAACAACCAGGAGTTTGACGGCCGCGTCAACGGATTCGCCCACTGGCTGGCCTATACCCCTGGCATGTTGTATGCAGTGGCTCAGAACTACCTTTTATCGAACGATCGCGCGAGCTTCGAAAAGGTGTTGCCAGAAACACTCAAGGCTCTTGATTGGTCCATGGCGCAGATTCGTGCAGCATCATCTGCGCACGATTCGACCGCTGGGCTGGTAGCGGGCCCGCTCAACGATATAACCGGTCCCGGCTATTGGGCATTCAATCAGGCGTATCTCTACGCAGGGATCGCGGAGTTGGCCAAAGCGCTCGAGCGGTATGGGAACCCACGCGCTGCAGAATGCCGGCGATTTGCACAAACCTATCTCGACGCCATCAACCGGGGCATAAGTAAGGCAAGCGTGCAATCTCCTTTGGTTCAGTTACGCGACCATACCTGGGTCCCGTTTGTTCCCTCGAACGCCGCATACCCCGGCCGCAACTTCGAGCAGTGGTACCCCTCCGACGTCGATACGGGTCCCACCCACCTTTTGCGCCTTCGTGCTTTGCCTGTAACAGGCACATTGGCGACTTCACTTCTTAACGATCAGGAAGACAATCTATTTCTGCATGGCTGGGGATTGGCGAATGAGCCGGTGTACAACCAGCAGGCCACTGCGTATCTCATGCGCGATGATGTCAAGGCCACGATTCGTGCCTTTTATAGTCTGATGGCTGGCGGATTCAGCCAGGGAGCTTATGAGCCGGTCGAGCACCGTTGGCGTTGGGGCCAATATTTTGGGCCGCCGAGCACAGATGGCGCGTGGTTTGAGCTCTACCGCAATATGCTTGTGCGCGAAGTAGACGACCACACGCTGCTTCTGTCGCAGGCCCCGCCACGAGCCTGGATGCAGGATGGCAAAGAGATTTCCGTGAAGAACGCGCCTACCTGGTTCGGAAAGGTCTCGTTCAAAATAAAGAGTCACGCGAATGACGGGAAAATCGAAGCGACCGTTCAGTTGCAGGGGAGCCAGCCGCACACCACCATACTCCTGCGCTTACGCCATCCACAGGGTGCACAGCTGCACAGCGTTACAGTGAACGGTAAACCCTGGCAGGACTTTGACGCTAAGGAAGAGTGGCTAAGGATCCCCGACGCAGGTCAAGAGGCTTACTCCGTTGTCGCCGCCTATTGAGGCAGAGTCCGCTGGTCGTTGGACAATACGGCGGGCATTGAGAAGTCACGCAGCAGATCCTCCGGCCATTTTGGCGCCGCACCTGAGCCGATGGCTACCCAAATCTCGCCACTGTGACTCTCCTGACCTTTTTGACTGCTTGACTTGCTTAGGCAGGCCAGTGACACTGCCGAACTCGGCTCGAGTGCGATGCCGCGCGATGCCATTCGGCGCATCGCCTCGAGTGCCTCCTCGTCAGTCACCTGCAGTGCTTCCCCATCGGACTCGTAGACAGCACGCAAAGCCTGACGTCCTGCTGCCAGCTCTGCCAGAGACGATGCAACCGTCTTGGTTCCAGCGAGAGGAGTAATGATGTTCATTCCACGGTTGAATGCGCGCACCAACGAATTGGCCCCAGTGGTTTGGCAGCCGATCATGCGGGGCACTGTGATGGCCACCCCGCAATCGCGAAGCTCGCGAAATCCTTTCCAGATACCGTAGATACCGTCGCCGCTTCCCACTCCAACAAAAACACGGTCGGGCACCCGGCCAAGCTGTTGCCAAATCTCAAACGCAATTGTTTTAAAGCCTTCGATACCGAAAGGATTCGTGTAGGTCTCGCGCAGGCTGAAGATCGTGCACGGAAACCAGTCTCCGCGCTCGACCAGGTCAAGCACCATAGCCTCGGCGTCGCCACCACGTATCACCCTCGCTCCATAAGCGGACATAAGGGCAAGTTGTAATGGAGGAGCCGCGGCATTGCATAGCACGGTCGCCCGCAAACCGCCGGCGGCTGCCATCGCCGCCATGGCGTTGCCGTGATTGCCTGTGCTCATCGCCATCACCTGCTCAAAACCGAAGTGCTTTGCAACAGAGACCGAGATGGCATTCGGACGGTCTTTCCACGACCAGGTCGGATTGCTGGTCTCGTTCTTCAGGTAGACTGTGGGGCCAGCATCATTCTCATCCACGGGCAGAAGGTGTGTGGCGCCCTCTCCCAAGGTAATGCGTGCCTGTGGTGTGATCGTGGGTAGATGGCTGCGCCATCCCCATATCCCCTCGGCGCGGCTCGTAGGTACTACCAGCTCGCGCGGAGCATAGTGCATCTCTAGCTCAGATGGCGCGCCGGCCTTTAGGCAACTCGGGCAACCAAAGAAGAGAGGTGCAACCGCGAAACGCAGGCCGCACGTGACGCACTGCAGCCACTCTCTGGACGTCTCTTCGCAAGGCAACGGCACTCTATGAAAGCTTCCATTTGGATCAAACAAGTTGGTTTCTCTTACCTAGCAGAACTGCCCAGGCTCCTTGGGAAATGTGGGCTTTGCTGCGGAGGCCCAGAACCTGACCGACAAAGGGCGCGTGAATAACTTCAAGAACCTCGCCACGTTCGTTATGGATTTCTGCCAGCGGTGAACCCTTCTCTACTTCGTTGCCAAGGGCAACATGAGGAAGGAAGAGGCCTACTGTGTTGGCAAGCAGCCAGTCTCCGGTAAAGCAACTCTGCTTTGTTCCTTTGGCCGCCTCGGGCGCCGTGCTTAGAATCGACCACTCACGAAGGCAGTTCATAGTCCCTTGCACATAAGCAAGGGTCCCCTCCAGGGAAAGCTGGCCTGCGCCTAGATACTCGTGCCCTATTGCGACCTTCCCCAGCTTGGCGGCCTCGTAGGACATGACTCCATCCGTCGGGGGCAGTTGCCAGAGAGATGGCAAACCGAAAGAGCAAGCTGCCCTGAATGAGGCATTCGCATCATCAATCTCGCCATAAAAGCCGGCAACCGGAAGAAACAAGTATTCGACACCGCCGCTGTGCAAGTCGATGATGAAGGTGGAGGGCATCACGAGGTGGTCGAAAACGGCCGCGGCTAAGCGCTCAGTGACTGTTCCATCCCGCCGGCCGGGGAAGCACCTGGCAAGGTTCTTGCCGTCTTCTTGTGTGATTCGCGTACCGCTCAGACGGGCCAGGGGGTTCATCCCTGGCACCAGCAGAACACGGCCCTGCAGCTTCTTTCCGCGCAGTTCCTCAGCAAGCCTGGCGACAGCCGCGGGCCCTTCGTATTCATCGCCGTGCACCCCTGCGGAAACAAGTACAGTGGGGCCATCCGCCTCGTTGCCGAGCGCGCATATGTGGAGCGCCACTTCCGGGGTCGCTCGCCAATTCTGCCATCCTTGCTGGTCAGAAAGTATCCTCATACAATCTCGACCGGCCCTCCTATTTGTAATGACTTCTGTATATGCAGCACGACCTGCTCGACCTGGTATGCATCGCTGACGGGCGCCAGCACCGGAGCGCCTTCTTCGACACTGCGCAGAAAAGCCTCAAACTGCAACTTGAGGCAACTGTAGTAGGCTTCGCCCCCAAGCAGCACTGTGTCGATCTCCCGGTAGTCCGTTGACGTGAGTAGCGCCGAAGGGCGACTGGAAAGGTCAATTTCGAAGCTGCCGGTTTCACCCATCAGGTGCATGCGTGATCGGGCGCACTTGCTGAGTGGATGTGCCGCGTCGGCCAACCACGTGACCGTGTCGGTTACCAGAGCACCGCTGGCAAACTCCAGCAGGCTCGTAATGCTATGTTGCATCTTGCTCTGGGGATAGATCTGCACGCCGCGGGCAAAGACCCGTACCGGCATCTCCTCGAGCAGCCAGAGAATGAGGTCCAAGTTGTGCACGGCGGTATCCAACGCTCCCAGTTGCCACGCTGGATTGCCCAGCCCGTAAGGCGCAACGCGAGAGCTGTGAATGCAGCGTACACGCCCAAGAGAGCCGGCTTGTACCGAGTTTTTTGCCTCGATATATTGCGCATTGAAGCGCTCACAGAATCCAACCTGAACCACCCTGTCTGGATGCCTTTTTGCGGCGGCGACAATAGCTTGGGCGTCTTCAAGTGTATCGGCCACTGGCTTTTCGACGAACACATGCTTGCCTGCGGAAAGCGCCTGCTCCACAAGCACGCGATGCGTATCGGAAGGGCTGGCGATAATAACCGCATCCACCGCCGGATCGGAAAACATGACGTCCACGCTAGGATAGGCTTGCACTTTATTTACCGCGGCCAACTGTATCAGCTCCGCAGTCTGCAGACTATAAATGCCGGAGACCTCGCATCCCCGCAAAGAGCGCAGGTTGCCCAGGTGAACCTTGCCGATATTTCCTACGCCACAAAGAGCGACCCGTGTCATGGTCTCATCTCATTCCATTTCAAGAAGCATTTGGCGGTAACAACAAGCGATCGAGGTATGGCAGGCTTGAGCGGATTTGCTTCGCACCCCATTTGAGCGACCAAATGCCGTGTCCGGGAAAGAAGCCATCGATCGGCCACGTTGCAAGCTCTCGCAGGCTCCGGGAATATTGCGCAGGAATGCAGTCGGGGATGTCCTGGATGGCTATCGTGCCGCCGTGAAACACCGTATCGCCGGTGAAGGCGAGCAGGCTGTCCGGCGTCTTCATCAGGTAGCTCATCATGTCACGCGAATGACCCGGTGAGCGAATGGCATGTACCGTCACATCGCCCAGATTCCAACGCTCGCCGCCACACAGTTCGACCGCCACCACGCACGCCTGCAAATGCATTTCCGCCTCGTAGATGCCGGCACGCTTTGCCGCTCCGAGGCTGATTGCTTCCTCATCGGCCGACCTCATCACGGCCGCCGTCTCCGTGGAGCAAACGACCTTCAGCGCAAGCTTTTCCTGGAGCCAGTGGGCGCCCCCGGAGTGATCGAGATGTGCATGGGTCAGCAGTAGCGTGGAGATCCTGGTCGTCGCCACTCCATCTTTTTCCAGGTTGTTCAAAACATCTTCGGTTGCTACCCCGACACCAGCATCAATCAGCACCACTTCGGTTCCGCAATCCACCGCGTAAGCATTGCAATCGCTGGGATGAGAGAGGGAGCATCCACTGTCGCCGCTTAGCGTGAGAAACACCCGATCGGAAAGCCGCATAAGTTGACTACGGTTTGAAATTAAAATCGCGTTCGGGTGGTACCGTCATGGAGCGAAAGAGCGTACAGAACTCGATCAGGTTCTCGATCGAGCATTCAGCAAACGCCTTGCCCTTTTCTGGAGTCGCCAGCAGGGGATCACCTTCCACACCACTCTCGCTGATGCGGCTCCATCGGTTCACCATGTGAACCGGGCCGGCTCCAAACAGGTCGTCATAGATGAACTTATTTGCAATCGAAGGCGTTTCGCGGTCAGTCGCCTTACTCATATCAACCAGTTCAGGTTTTAGGTGCTGGTAAATCGCCGTCTCAAACTCGCATGCATGCGCCATACCCCCCGGAAACGTGGATTCCCGGTGTTTGTCGACCGCATCTTTGGCCAGCCACCAGTGAGCGACCGACCCGCACAGTGCGCGCGTCGTATTATTGATGCGCCGCGAGACCAGGTTGCAGAGCATTTGGTTGCTGCCATGGCCGTTTACGATCACCATCCGGTCATAGCCCTGGCGCACAAAGGAATGGGCGACGTCGTAGACAAAATCCATGAATACGGTCTCGCGGACGGTTATGGTGCCAGGGAAGCCCATGTTGTGTTCATTGAAGCCATAGTGGATCATCGGCGCGGTAAGGATCTTGCCGTCGGAACGACGGGCGGCTTCTTCCGTCACGTGCTCTACCAGCAAATTATCCACGTCGATGGGCAGATGATAGCCGTGCTGCTCAATAGCGGCCACAGGAATCACAATGACCGCACCCTGCCCGGCACGTTCGCGGGCCTCAGGCCACGTGAGCTGGCGATAGAGGAATTTGGTATTCCGCATCCAGCAGATACTATCGGTACTACCTATGTCCGTCAAGCCGGGATGTGACTGTTCGACGCCCGGACTGGCGAGTCTTTAGAATTCGCTCCAGATCGACCAGCGTCTGATGCACATGGTCAGACATAGCCTTGCGGGCCGCCTCAGGATCGCGCTTTTTCAGCACTCTCAATAAAGCTCGATGCGAAGCGTATTCCTGGGCCCGGTAGCTGCTGCCCGCATCTTTTTCAAGCAATTCGCCGGTCTTCGACATCAGGGTGTTAAACGACGTGATCACGCTTTCGAGTATGGGGTTGTGCGTTGCCTGAGCGACGGCGACATGGAACGCGGGAGTCATCGCAAAGACCGGCTGGTCTGCACTACCCTTGGGGCCGAAGTTTTCCACGATTGCTTCCATCGCCGCAAAATCGCTTTCGGTTGCTTCGGTTGCGGCTAGGCCTGCCACCGCGCTTTCCAGTACCTTGCGCGCATGGACTACGTACACCATCGTCTCGGTATCGATCAGGGCCGCCATCACATCGGCATTCATGATCATCTCCGGGGGAACTGATTTTACAAACGACCCCATGCCCGGGCGCATCTCGATCAGATCCATGCCGACGAGCGCCTGCAAAGCCTCGCGTACCACCGTACGGCTAACACCAAGCTGCTCGACCAACTGCGGAACCGACGGGAGTTGGCTCCCGGCTGGATACCGTCCCTCCCGAATCCAGTCGAGCAAGGTTCCCTTTACATCTCCTGTCAAAGACTGCCAGGAGGTTCCTCGCCCATGAGCGGCTTTTTGCATCAAATCCTTCCTGTCCACAGCAACTGGCAACATAAACTAAAACAACCGCCCAGTCTACCGGTGATACTGGTAATATCGATAGTAATTCGAAAATCGTAAGGAATTTGTTGCCGCTGGCTTGATGGATTGAACTCCCAACAAGAGTTCCGGTCTCTTCAACTTTGATCCACATGGGACTTATTCGCCTTTCCGGCGCTGGCGCTAGCTGGTGAATGCCAAGAGATCACAGGAATGAGCGCATTCGAATGACAACTTCTTATCTATTTATGGCCATCGGGCTAGTAAGTTTCGCAGCCATGGGCGTGATTCACAAGCTCGGCGATCGCTGCGGCGCCAGACCCCTGCCGATCGCGCTCTACGCGTTTGTCACCGCCGGCCTCTTGAGTGCCGTTCGCGTGTTGTGGACCCATTCTTTGTCGACCAGCTCTCTCCCTCCACGGATTCTCCTTGTAGCGCTTCCATTCGGTGCGTCTGCTGGGATTGCGCTTTGGTTCTTCCAGACAGGATTGCGTCACGGGTCGATCGCTACCAGTTGGCTGCTCATAAATCTCTCCTCCGGAGTACCGACCGTGCTCTCGATCGTGTTCTATCGCGAGCCCATTGGTTGGAAGAAAGCCCTGGTGCTCGTTCTCGTCGTCGTCTCGCTGTTGCTGCTTTGGTGGGATCGGCGTGCCAGGGGCGAGGAGCCCGATACTGCGACTGCCATTACCACCGAGGTGATTTGACGATGTGGTTTCGCTGGATGATGCTGGCCTTTGCCTTCAACGGAGTCTGTACTTTCGGTCTTCGCATCCTCGCAGGTAGAGGATTGGGCGAGAAGTACATATCGACTTACCTCGTGCTTTGGTATTTGGCGGGCACACTGTTATTGGCCGCGATCTACTTCCGTCAACGGATGGTGACACGCCGCTCCGACCTCGCTGTCGGAGGCGCCTTGGGGTTAGCGAGTGTTGCCGGGCAAACTTCTCTAGGCCTCGCGCTCAGCGGAGGAATTCCTGGCGCGATTGTTTACCCGGTTACCTTGGGAGGCGGGCTCTTCATCGTCGTGGGCGCAGGTGTTCTTCTCTTCAAGGAGCGCGTCGGTCCTTACGGTGTCGCGGGTATCGCCCTTGGCATCATCTCGATAGTCTTACTCAGCTTTTAGTTGAGCTGTTCCGCTCTTCGAAGATAAGCCCGGGCTTGAAAACAGGAGAGAAGAATGAACCCGTGGACACGACGTGAGGTCATTAAATCGGGCATCTCCGCTGCGGTTCTGGCGGCGTCTGAAAGCATCGCCGGCGCCTCATCGCAGGAAACTACATCGTCTCGCCCGTTCTTCACCGAGCGAGGCTACTACATCACTTTCATGCGTTCGCCGCTCTTCAGCTTCGAAACCTGGAAAGGCATTCTCAATGCTACTCGGCAGGATGGCGGCAATCTTGTCATCCTCTGGATGGCCGGCGCATTTCCATCGCGCAAGTTTCCCATTACCTGGAAGTACAACGCCGAGCACGAGAACGTAAAAAACAATTTCGCAGGCGCCCTCATCGACTACGGGCACAGCATCGGTTTGAAAGTGTTACTCGGCCTTACCCCCTTCGCATACGACGGCGTAAATCAGTACACGCTCGAACACCCGGAGTTGAAGGCGGTCACCCAGAACGGCAATTACACCGAGGCATTTGGTCTCGATGCGTGGGGATTTAACCTCAATCCCTATCGCCCCGAGGCCCAGCGATTCATGCTCGAGTACGCGCGCGAAATGCTCGAGTTCTACCCCAATGCAGACGGACTGCTACTGGAATCCTCCGACTATGCAATTTCTTATTGCGCAGACTGCCCGGAGACGTATTACCAGAAGGAATTTAGCTTCGTCCGTCAGATTTCCGACGAACTTTGGGCGAGGAAACCCGACGCCGTGATCGTCGTTTATCCGCATTACTTCAGCGGCGGTGACGTGCCCGGCATGAAGATCAAGGCAGCCAGGGAGAAGTTCGATCCCCGGTGGTCACTCTTCTTCACGCCACACAGCACTCACCTCGACCCGGCGTTGATTAAACAGGCCCGGAGCGCCCTCTATTGGTCGCCATCCCCGACCTTCGGCCAGCCAAAACTTATTCAAGAGGCGGCTCTGACTGCGAAAACGGCCGGTTTCACAGGCTTCGTGCCGTCACTGGAACCCTGGAACTTTGCCTTTTCAGGACCTGACCTCGGCGAGCCTTTTCTGATCGGACTGCGCTCGTCTCCGTTCGGATTTGGCTGGCTCAAGCCCGGGCAGACCCCGATCAACGAGCTGCTTATTCGACTCGACCGATTGGCTTACAGGGAATTTTCTGCCAATCCTGATTTGCCCATGGAGCAATTCAAGAAGGTGGTAGCGGCCGGGTTGTTTCCCGCCGGCGCCACGCCACAACTAATAGAGGATCTGTTCTTTGTGGAAGAGTCATTCTTTCTCGATCGGAACTGGGACTCCTTTGCTGCCATTGCATGTCCCGATTACGTGAAAGGAAGAATCGAGCTTGGCCGCCTTGGCCCTGCACGGCTGGAGGAATATCGGACTCGGCGTACGCGCGTTGCGCAGATTGCACATCTTTACAAAGGCGCTACTGATCCTGGTACGGTCCAACTGGCACAGACCGCGGCGTGGATCATTTCAAACTGGGAAATGTCGCCGTTTCGGAACATCATCGATGAACACCTTCGCTAAGTTCGGAGGATTCACTGTTTCCTCTTAAAATGCCGTACATCTATCCACAGCTTTTCCCGGCCAACTCCTTCAAATCGGTGGACGAGCCTGGCTCCTCCGGGGTTTTGTAGCGGCCACCCTCTACACACGCCGGAAAAAGGAAATGTGGGCGCAGGTGCGGAATGTACTCCAGGAAAAGCGGCTCATGGCCCATCGCAATGTGGTTGAAGATCACCAGGTGCTGATGAATCTGCCCCATGTCACCCACATGTGGCACTACAGGAAGATGGAACCTGCGGGCCAGCAAGCTCACGGTTAGGAATTCACTTACGCCGGCCAACCGCGTGCAATCGGCCTGGACATAGTGCATTCCATCGGATTCCATAAAATTCTTGAAGACCACACGATTGGGAAGATGTTCGCCGGCAGCGATCTTTACCGGTGCAATCTCCCGCGCTAAGGCCATGTGGGCCATCAGGTCGTCCGGGTGCGTGGGCTCTTCGATCCACAGAGGCTTTAACTTGGCTAGCTCCGCGCACATCGTTCGTGCAACCGGCAGGGGCCACTGTTCGTTGGCGTCAAACATAATCGTCCCGCCATCGCCCGCGCACTCGCGCAACAGCATCGCTCGCCGCAAATCCCGGGACTGGTCCCGTGACCCAACCTTCAACTTGAAAGCCCCGAAGCCTTTGCTCATCGCATGCATCGTCAGCTCTCGGATGCGAGCGTCATCGTAAGCCATCCAGCCCACGGACGTGTCGTAACCCGGATATCCCGTCCGGAGCAGGGACTCGCGTCCCTGACGCTTACTCATTTCTTGCCGCAGAAACACGATCGCTTCCTCTTCATTCAGCACTTCGTCGAGGTAGCTGAGGTCGAGCAAGCGCACTACTTCCTCCGGAGACAGATCCAGCAGCAGACGCCACAGTGGGACCCCCCTGGCCTTTGCCCAAAGGTCGAAACATGCATTGGTAATGGAGGCGAGGGCCAGGTGCACCACGCCTTTGTGAGGTCCCAACCACCGCAACATCGGGTCCTCCGCCATCTCCCGCGAAACACGCCCAAACTCCGCCATCAAATCCTCGATCGGCTTACCTCTCAACGGACGCGCCAGAAGTTTGATCGCCTCGCATACCAGTCCGTTTCCGTCCCCTAACGTTAATGCGAATCCGGTGCCACAGAGGCCCCTCTCTACCGATCCCAAACGGGTGACGGCCAGGCAGTACTGCGGATTGGTATGAACGGCATCGCTTCCCGCTCCCTCGGGCAAGGAATACCTCGCATCAAACGTCGAAATACTGTCTACCGAAAAAACGCCCATCGTCTCTCCTGTCCCGCAACATTAGTGGGTATGAACAACGCCGCAGTATCGCAGCATCGTGTGCTCGTGTCTTGTGACTTCGTGCGCGAGGGGCCGACACGAAAGCGCAATATTATTCAAGACGACGTCATCTTAGCCTGATCTACTTCTCGCGAGACGTGCGGTTACTGCGGAGAGTAAATGGCCTATTCGGTTCAAGTCCTTCAAGTGGGGCGTCAGCAGCTTTTAGGGGCTTGCGTCAGTTACATGGCACACTTCGATGCGTGGGAGCAATTTATATTCACCATGGTTGTAGTGCGAGGGGCGGGAAAGACCGTGATTATTAATACCGGTTTGCCCAAGGACCTTTCGGTCCTTGATCCCTTTTGGCCGCAGTGGACTGGCGAGCAGAAGATCGAGGTGAGTGAAGCCGAACAACCACTGAACGCACTTACCCGCGCAGGTGTAGATCCAACCGAAGTGGATGTCCTTATCATCTCTCCCCTGGTTTACTATGCGACCGCCAATATTGACCTATTTTCAAAGGCGCAAATCTGTCTACTGCGGCGTGGATGGGTGGACTTTCACGCCCCTGCCCACCGCTATATGGATGGCATGCGTTCTGTTTGCATCCCCCATAACATCCTGCGCTACCTGGTTACGGATGCATGGCCGCGGGTTCGCTTATTGCAAGACGAAGATACTGTGCTCCCAGGCATACGGGTGTTCTTCTCTGGAGCTCATCACCGCAGTAGCATGGCTATCTGTATTGAAACAGCGAAGGGCACAGCAATCTATTCCGACAGTTTCTTCAAATTCCGTAATGTTGAGGAAAACATCCCGATTGGATACCTTGAGAATCTTGAAGAGGCTTTTCTCACTTATGAGAGGGTGCGTAACGAAAAGGGCCTGATCATTCCTGCCTTTGATCCCGAAATCTTCGAGCGGTATCCTGAAGGCATTGTTGCCTGAATAGGGATTTAGTCAGGCTGACTGAAATCAATCATGACAGGCTGGCTTCGGAAGCCGCGGGTCATGATCGCGTCATACACGAGACCCGCTACAAACCACAAACCGCCTACCATCTTAGCTATCTTTGGGAGGCTTACCCACATTCCGAGGCAGAACAGAAACCCCAAGGCTGGCACCAGAGCGTCGCCAAGCAGCCTGCGTTCTCGCTTCCTACCGGAGGCAAAGTAATACTGTCGCATTGCAGCCAGGTTCACGCCCATATAACCCAGAAAGGCTCCAAAGTTGAGCAATTCGGCGGCGCGCTCCAAATTGAATAAAAGGGAACCGACCAGGGCCAGCAGCCCAACCAAGACTATGTTGTAGGTGGGATTGTTGCTGGCCGGATCGAGGTATCCAAATACTTTGCGCGGCAGTACTGCATCGCGGCCCATGGCAAAGAGCAGACGCGCTCCGGCTACCTGGCCGGCGAGTCCACTTCCGAGGCTTCCCAGCACAATGATGATGCCCATTGCCTGAAACAACCTGGCCCCTCCGACCGTGCGCGTGACGTCCATGAAGGCGGTCTCGATATTGGGTAGAAGGTGATAGTCGGGCCACACCAGCTGGGCCAGGTAGACCAGGAGACAACTGAAGACGGTAGTGAAGACGCAGATGAGAATGGTGGCCAGCATAATATTGCGGCGTGGATTGTCGACGTCTTCTGCGAGCGTGGTGACCCCGTCGAATCCGATGTATGTAAGGGCCACGAACGATGTAGCAGTGGCTATCGGACGAATCTGAAACGTATTAGAAGAATAGAAGGGTTGCAGGGCAAAGAGGCCGTGCAAGCCAGAACGGTGAAAAAGGTATGCGGTCGCCAGAAAAATAAACGCGCCGATGACCACGAACATGCAAACCAGCAAAACAATGTTGGCCCGCGCAGTGGTGCGCACGCCCCGTAGATTGATGCCCGTCAAGAGGATCACAAAGAACAGCACCCACGCCGGGTATGGAATGGCCGGTAAGAGACGCTGAATGGTGAGCGCAGCCTGGATAATGGCAACGATCGGAAACACCAGGTAGTCGAGCGACATGGCCCAACCGGCGAGGAAGCCGAGGTGAGGGTTCAGACCGCGGCCAACGTAGCTGTAGGCGGAGCCCGCGAGTGGATAGATGGCTGCCATTCTTCCATAACTGAAGGCAGTAAGCATCATGGCAATGCCGGCAATCAGGACTGTGGTAACCGCGTGGCCATGCGAGAGTTCCTGGGCTATGCCGAACAGCGGCACTGGCGCGATGGGTTGGATGATGATGATGCCGTAAAAAATGAGGTCGTGCAGCCGGAGGACCCGAGCCAAGCGTGGCTGTCCGGCCTCCGTCATCGGCAATCCTTAGCTGGATTGTGAGCCACGGTTTCCAGGTGACCTGCCGCGTAGATGGAATCGATTAGGCCCAATGTCTCCAAGTGGTCCCGGCCACTGTTCGGAGGGACAGAGTCATTTTCAATAGCGAGGAGTAATGCGCGCATGGTTTCGCTGAACGCATCCGGCGCCCAGCGGCCGGGGAGTTCTCTCTCAGGGACCTCGCTCTCGTTTGCGCCATTAGGAACATACCTGATGGTGTCAGCTCTTCCCAACGGATAGTCGTAATAAACACCCAATGTGCCGAAGATAGAGCCGCGTGACCCATGGAACTCAAAGCCGACGCAAGTTTGCGTCGACGGAATTCTCGAATCCTCATCGAAACGCACGAATACCTTGTTTCCATATTCGAGCCGGATGTCTGCCCAGGTCTCTCCTCTCACTTCGGAATCCTGCGCACGGCCATAACGTGCTTGTAGCGAAACAGGCTGACCCATGATGGTGCGGGTGATATCGAGGATGTGAATCATGTCGAACAAGACGAGCAGCCGATCGCTGCCCAGCAGCCAAGGCCAGGCGTCCCAATGCTCGTAGTACTTTACGTCGAAGAGAGCAGAGGTCACGTCGCCGATCGCGCCCCGGCGGATGATATCTGTTGTCTCCCGCATAGCCGGCGCCCATCGCATGCTCACGTTGACGGCTAGCTTCACCGAAGCAGCTTCAGCTGCTCGCAGCAGAAGGTTCGCTTCAGCAGCAGTGCGTGCCAGGGGCTTCTGGCACAGCAAATGCTTGCCCCGCATCACCGCCTGGTACACGACTTGTGCCTGGGCCTCAGGCGGCACTGCGATATCGATCACTTCGAGTGACGGATCGTTTAGCATCTCGTCCAGCGAGCGACAGACGTTAGGAATGTCAAACTCAGTGGCAAGAGCAGTTGCTCGCTCGATCTCCCGGTCGTAGATCGCAGCGACGGCAAAACCGGCGGCCCGATAAGCGGGAAGGTGCGCTGCCTTTACGATTCCACCCGCGCCGACGATACCGATTCTGTGGGTTCGCTGCAAAGCGATCCTGGATGATTGCCCGTTCAAATGCGAACCTCGACCACGCAAAGAAGAAGTAAATCAGGAAGAGATGGGCAAGTCTTGCACGTGCTTGCTTTACGCTTGCGTGGAATTGCTGCTCGCCGCCCTACGGTAGGCACCCGGGGTAAGTCCGCTCAGTTGCTTGAATACGTTGCTGAAATGGCTTTGATCGGCGAAACCCAGGTTCAACGCGATATCAGCGATCGGCTTCGAGGTATGGGTGAGCAGATTCTTCGCCCGATCGATGCGCAGCATCGCCACATAGGCGTGCGGGCGCAAGCCCGTAGCTCTCTTGAATACGCGATCCAGATGGTACTTGCTCAGATTGGCGGCGGCCGATACGCGTTCCAGGGCGAACTCTTCCGTGAACGTGTCATGCAGGTACTCAAGCGCCTTGCGCACCTCCCAACGTAATGCGTTAGTGTCTGAATTTACGGCGATGTCAGCCGACGGAGCCGGGACAAAGCGGCGCAGAAGATAGATCGCCAATTCGGTTACCAGGCTCTTGAGGAAGACCTCGCGGCCCAATTGGTGGCCGTCGTTCTCGGTACGGAGCTCTTCGCAAATTCTCTTGATCTGGCTGTCGTTCTCCAGTCTAGGGATAGGAAAGCAGGGTAAGTCTTGGGTGGACAACGCAACGTCTTGCAGCAGCTCGCGGAGGAAGTCTTTTCTGATGCCGACCATCAGGTAGTCCCGATTTCCAGGCAGGATGAAATCCTCATGGACCTCACCGGCGTTCAATAACCCGATGTTTCCGGTTTGGAATTCTACTGACTGGACTCCGATACGGCAGCGAGCATGTCCGCCGAAGTAATAGCTGATCAGTTGCTCGAAATGTGCATGCGGGCCGATGGGCGAATGGAAAGCATGGGTGACCGAGAACTGCGAAGTTATGCAGATTCGCTCATGTGCGTGACTCGCTGGCAGCTGCATAGGTGAGGGTAGAGTTTAACCCAGGATGAATCGGTTGGCAACATTGTTCTATTGAAAAATAGCGCAGCAATTGGCCGCAAAAACCTGAGCAAGATACTGCAATACGATCCGCAATAACGGCAGTAGGGTTTGATCAGCACTTGAAAGGGAAGGCACTTCACCTGTCCCACAGACCTGATTAAGAAAGGGCCGCAGCTTGCGAATTGAGGGCATTGAAGTAGCCACTCTGCGCTACGAATATCCGGAGGGAGGGGGCTTTCGATTTGCAGGAGGGTATTGCAGCGGAAGGTTATCCTGCCTCATCAAAGTCCATACGGACGCTCATATCAGTGGGATCGGCTCGGTCTATTCACATCCGGTCCTGGTTAGCAAGATTGTCCTCGACCATCTACAACCGATGCTGCTGGGCGAAGATCCACTCGAGGTGGAAGCCCTATGGGACCGCTGCTACCGCGTGACACGTTGGTACGGGCGTAAGGGCGTGGCTGTATCGGCCCTGGGAGGGATTGATACTGCATTGTGGGACATTCGGGGCAAGGCATTGGGAAAGCCCATTTGCCAATTGCTTGGACCAAGCCGAACCCGAATTCCTGCATACGCGAGCGCTTTGTTGTGGAAGAACGACCCGGAAGAACTCGGCCGCGAAGCGGAACAACACCTGGCCGATGGCTTTCGCGGGATGAAGATGCGTCTGGGCCGGAACTATGAATACGATTGCGCCGCGGTTGATATTGTCCGGCGCGCCATCGGTCCGGACAACCAACTCATGATCGAGGGTAATGCGCGCTATAGCCTCGACCAAGCCAGGAGAATAGCCGCGAAATATCGAGAAAACGACGTTTACTGGTTTGAAGAGCCGTTTCCTCCAGAAGAAGTGGATAACTATCTCGCACTCCGGCCCAACCTTAATCTGCCACTGGCTGCGGGCGAAAACGAGTTTGGGCTACAGGGTTTTCGCGAACTCGTAGATCGGAAGACGGTGGACATCCTGCAGCCTGACTGCAGCCGCGCAGGCGGTATTACCGAGTGCCGCCGCATCGGCCTTATGGCTGCAGACCATGGGCTTCGCGTGGCCACACACGGATGGAGCGACGCCATCGCTGTGGCAGCCAACATGCATTTGATCGCGTCGTTGCCTACCGGACTCACCGTGGAGATCGACCGTACGCGCAACGGCCTGGTGGATCGCTTGCTCACCGAGCCGTTCAAGGTGGTCGACGGAGAGATCGCAGTTCCCCAGGAGCCGGGACTTGGTATCGAGCTGGATTCATCCGCGATTGAAAGCTTTACCTTGCCGGATGGAATCGTCCCCGATGGAAACTATTCGGATTTGGTCTTTGGACACGAGTTCTACACGCCGGCTGGTGCGTATGAATAGAAGACCGCGATTGGCCGCCTCTTCTCATGTATGCGGAGTTAGCGGCCAGGGTGATAAGAGAAACGAACTACGTGTTGCACTCGAAGCAATCGAATAAGACATGCATATTACAGACAGACCAATTCGCTGTAGGGCCTTCGGAGAAAGCGAGGACGAAAGATGAGATATCTTGTCAGGCCCCTTCGGTGCTTACGGAAGAGCGTAGGATTAGTGAGCATTCTCTTTATTACCGCCGTTACGCTTTCGAGATATAGCGTTGCCCAGCTTTCCAGCGCCTCCCTGAACGGGGTGGTTCGCGATCAATCGGGAGCTGCGGTGACTGGCGCCAGCGTTGTATTACGCAATGTGGGCACGTCAGTCGAGAGCACAACCACATCCAACAACACAGGCGCGTACGCTCTGTTTAATATAGCTCCAGGCAGTTACATGCTGGAAGCCCGGGCGACCGGCTTTGGTTCGGTGCAGGTGCCCGCTTTTAGTCTCACCGTAGGCCAGGTAGCTACCATCGACCTATCGCTGAAGGTGGCGGCGCAAAACGCCGTGGTGACTGTGGAGGCGGCCACGCCGCAATTGGACGTATCCAGCGCGAATCTTGGCACCGTAATTTCGACCAAACAGGTCAACGATCTCCCGTTAAACGGCCGAAACTTCACTCAGCTTCTCTCCTTGACGCCGGGCGTCGTTCCCATCAGCACGGGCCAAAACGCCATGGGAGGTTATCCCGGAGGATTCGCTGCTCCAGTAGCGATTGGTTCTTCGTTTTCCTTTCCGGCAATCAACGGGCAAACCAATCGTAGTAACTTCTTTCTGATGGACGGTCTGAACGACTATGGAAGTTTCTTGAGCACGTATGCAGTGCCTCCGATCGTCGACGCCATTCAGGAGTTCAAGGTCGTCTCCCATACGGATAGTGCCGAATACGGATCGGTACTGGGAGGCGTGGTCAATGTGGTCACGAAATCCGGAACCAACGAACTGCACGGCTCGGCGTGGGAATACGCGCGCAATACGATCTTCGACGCACGCACTTATTTCCTGCCTCCGACTGTGCCTAAAACGCCTTACAGCCAAAACCAGTTTGGGGGTTCAGGCGGGGGTCCGGTCTTGATCCCAAAGCTCTACAACGGTCGAGACAAGACCTTCTTCTTCGCGGCGTACCAGGGGTTTCGCTATTCTCAAACCAGCAATACACCCCTGCATGTTCCAACCGCCGCGGAGCTGGCTGGAGACGAGAGTGACTGGCCAACACAAATCTACAACCCATTTTCGACACGTCCCGACCCGGCAAACCCGGGTCAGTATATCCGCGATCCTTTTCCAGGGAACCAGATTCCGGCAAGCTTGATTGATTCGCGCATGATTAGCTATGCCAACTTCATGTTTCCTCAAGCCGGACCGGTGTTCGACGGGTCTGGAGACAACGCGCTGGATACGACGCCAGTGACCCAGACGCAAAATGAATGGAGTGTTCGCGTGGATGAGCGGGTCGGAGCCAACGATTCAGCATTCTTCCGCTATAGTTTTATCAACAGTATCGTCAATTCGTCTGGGGGGCTTCCGGGTCTGCCAGAGGTAGTGTCTACTCCCTCGCGCGATTGGGGCGGCAGTTACGTGCATGTCTTCAGCCCCAGCCTCGTTCTCCAGGGACAATTCGCCCGCATAACCAACCAATCCCTTACCTCCATCCTTTTCACCAAATCGATCACAGATATCTTTAACGAAGTAGGCTTTTCCCAGGCGTTTGCCGGAAACTTCATCGGTGTGAACGGGCAGCCCATGCTTCCTTCCCCAGGAATTGTCGGCTACTCCAACGGAGGAGAAAATGTCATACACACCACCGAGGCTACAGATAGTTATCAGTACAGCGGAACACTAACCAAGACTTTGGGAAAACACGCGTTTAGTTTTGGGGCCGGTTATACTTCCAATCTGTTCGCAAGTCCATTCTCAAGTGCCGCACTTACCTTTGCTGCTGAGCAGACGGGTGATACCAATCCTTTGGACACCGCCAACCCCGGTAACCCGATTGCGTCGTTCATCCTTAATGTTCCCAATGGCGCGAATCGGCAAAACGTAAACGAGACCACGCGTCCCGGAGGAGTATTTAGCGTATTCGCTCAGGATTCGTGGAAGGCTTCTCCGAAGCTAACCCTGAACCTTGGATTACGCTACGACATCACCTTCATACCACCCTACGGAACCAATGCCACCATAGGAGAGCAGGGCGGCATTGAGACAGGCGACATGGATTTGGCCAACGGAACCTACATTGTGCAGAAGGTTCCACCGCCCTGCAGCGAGAGAGGGCACGCGCCGTGTATTCCCGGAGATGGGACCTTACCCGAGCACGTAGTGCCAAGCACGACTGGTACGATCGCGTATAACACGTATACGAATGTTGGCCCCAGAGTAGGGCTCGCCTATCGTGTAGACGATAAAACCGTAATCCATGGAGCCTTTGGGATCGTATACGACAACTGGGCCGCCGTAAGTCAGTTGACCGAGAACATTGAAGGGGCGTGGCCAGACATCGGGCAGCAAATTGCCAATAACCTGAACCAGCCGAGTAGCGCCTCGCCCATACCGACGGTTCAGGCCCAAAACCCCTTCGGCAGTGGTTCCAGTAGTCTTTTCCCGGCGCCTACGCCTTTTAACCAGGTGACCTGGTTTTATGATCCGCACATCAAGAACCCCTACTCCGAGCAATGGACAGCCGGAGTCGAGCGCCAGCTGAATGATTCGACGGCAATGACGTTGAACTACGTTGGATCGGTTTCCAAACGGATGGATATCGGCGGTTACTACAACACCGCCCTCACGCCGGGACCTGGGGATCCACAGTCACGTTCGCTCTTTACCTACATTGCTCCAACGCTCTACGATCGCAGCGTGGGTTCGGCGAACTACAATGCTCTGCAGTTCTCAATTGACAAACGGTATAGCAATGGACTGGCGTATCAGGTTGCCTATACATGGTCTAAGGCTATCAATGTAGGCGCGGATGGCTGGTTTGGCGCCGAGGGTGGCGTACCCCAGGACCCATACGCGCCGGCATCCTTCGGAAGCCGTTCGATAGCTGGGACCGATTTGAGAAATGTCCTGTCCGTCAACACGCTCTATCAAGTGCCAATCGGTAAAGGAAGAAAGTTCTCAACTGGAAATTCTGCAGTGGACTATGTGCTGGGTAACTGGCAGGTCAATAACATCTTCTTCGCTCGCTCGGGACTGCCCTTCACGCCGGTGATTAGCAGCGATATCGCGAACACGGGTAACGGTCTGACCTATGAAACCTTAGACTTAGTGGGTAATCCGAATCTTTCCCAGCGATCTTACTCGCAGTATTTCAATACGGATGCCTATGCTGCACCCGCAGGCTATACCTACGGCACAGCGGGAAGAAACTCCCTTCGTTCGGCCGGCTATTGGAACCTGGATACCTCGGTGTTCCGTATGTTTCCGGTGGGGGGAGAACGGGAGTTCGAGTTCCGTGTGGAGGCGTTTAACCTTCTGAACAACGTGGTATTAGGCACTCCGATTAGTGACCTGAACACCGGCGCTCAATTCGGCACGGTCAATTCCACCGCGAATACTGCACGACAGCTTCAACTCGCTCTCAAGTTTCTCTTTTGAAAAAACGAGCGGCTTGGCGCGTAGGGATGTGAATGATTGGGCTTTGCCCAAAATAATTGGGAGAGTGGTTTTCATGCCAACATTGAATCGGCTGCTCCTTGGAGCTTGTGTAGTTGTAATATCCTTTTCTGCGGACTGTACTTTCGCGCAGACGCCCGTGGTCGATCAGATACAGCAGAACGCCCTTCTAGCCGCGAGACCCTTTCTGCATATCTCGGGACCTAATCCCATCATCCCTCGGGGTGCTAAAGGAACATGGGACGAGGACTACATCGAAGCGGGCGACATCCTGAAGGAGAACACCACCTACTTTTTCTACTATCACGGTGCTCCCGTCGACCATCAACGCTGGGGACCCGGTGTCTATCGGATTGGTCTTGCCTCTTCGAATCGCCCCCTGGGGCCGTGGACCAAGATCGGCGATAAACCACTCGTGGACGTGGGAAAGCCGGGAACTTGGGATGACGGTAGCGTTGCTTGTCCCGTGGTGTTCAGGGAGAAACCGGGCAAATTTTTCATGTGGTACTGCGGTGTCAGTCGCTCGTCGAAACGATGGGGTATCGGCATGGCGACTGCTTCTTCTCCCGACGGACCATGGACCAAATACGGTGATGGTCCGGTCATCCCCGGCTTCGGTTATGTGAGCAGCGTTGTTAAGAAAGACGGGAAATATTACTTGTATTCGGAAAACCCGATCGGCTCATCCGCGGATGATTACGGTCCGATGTCCCTGGCGACTGCGGATAAGCCCGAAGGACCCTGGACGGCTTGGCCCGGGAATCCCGTCTTGCCCGTCGGAGAGACGGGCGCGTGGGATGACGCAGGTTACTCCGAGGCCAAGGTCTTTTACCGCGATGGTATGTTTCACATGTTCTACGGCGGAGCCAAAGAATATGTCCCGCGAAGGCTGACACAAGAGAGCATCGGCTACGCTTACAGCCTGGACGGGGAACACTTCATCAAATATGGCGGAAATCCGGTTGCCCTGAGAGAATCCAGCCCCAATGCCGCAGCCTTTGCCGAAGTCCACGCTTATTTTGAACCGCCTTTTGTCTACGCCTACCACACGCTTCGCTACCTCGATCCCAAACTTGCGATGAAGCCAGGCGATATTGACACCGAAGACTTGGGAGTTGAGGTCCTTGTTACCCAAAGCGCCTTCACTTTGCCCGTGCCCGTGTTGGTGCAAGACTCCCTGCCCGCAATGACCGCGACTAAACTCTCAGAATGCCCACCTATCAGCCTGAATGGAGCCTCGCGGGTGACTCTTGTAGCAAGCGCCGACTACGAGGCTGGAGCAAAAGCCGGCATGCGCGTCCACATCCGGTCCAGCGTGGACGGAATGAACTATGACTCGGCGGATCTGCTCACGTTCGACGATGACTTCCAAGCCGGTGCTACGGGGCAAAAGACGGTGGCCTTGGAACTCCATGGTCCATTCATCAAAGCATTCGTTGAAAACCTGGACGGAACTCACGCCATCTCTCACGTTAAGGTCACTGCTGTTCTGAGCGGCCAGTAGAGGTATAGAGTTACACCATTTGCATAGAAGCCGACACCAGGAAGAGACGACGCCCAGCAGCAGGCCGAGAAAAAGTATGGGTCGGATTGTTCGCACTCGTATTGTTTTACTTCGGAATGAGAAACGCTCATTTCGGCGCAGCAGGCCGAAACTCCTCGCTGAGGTGAAGCACCGCATTCTGCTGCCGCAACTTGTGCTGAAGCACGGAGATGGAGATATCCTGAACCGGCTTGCGGCTTTGGATGGCAAGGCTCGCGGCCACTCCCGCGGCCTGCCCGATGATCATGTACTGCGGTTCCATGCGTACCGAAGAGTATGCTGCATGGGTCGCAGAGAGGCAAACCGGCACCAGAAGATTTTCCGATTCAATACGCCTTGGGGTGATGGTGCGATAGGCGATCTCATAGGGTTGCACCGGCACCTGCACGTCTCCCTCATTCTTTACATTTCCATCGGGCATGGCGACACGCTGAATGTTATGGGAGTCGCTGTTGTACGATCCCATCCCTATGGAGTCATCCTTGGTGCGTTCGGTTTGCAGGTCAGCCTGGCGCATGACGTATTCCCCCACCATACGGCGCCCTTCGCGGATGTAGAGTTGGTTCGGCCAGTGGCCGGTGTCGGGAAACTCATCCTTGGGTAGACCCCACTGATTGACCTCATTCCGCAGGTAGGCAGGCGCCTTTGGGTCTTGAGAGATGAAATAAAAGAAAGACTTTGTGTAGAGCAGATGTTTCTGCCAGATCGCGTCCTTCTCCTTGTAGCTGGCTTCGGGATAACTCCAACTATGGCCAATGTAGTCAGTCGAGAACGGGCCGTTGTTATTAAAATCGGCTTTGTGATTGGGGATCAACACCGGATTAGTGACGTCCTTGAATCCAGCGGGGCGCCCCATGTGCTCTTCGAATTCACTCAGATACCGCTCCAGCAGCGCGAAGCGCGAGCGGTCATATCCATCGGGACGTATAAAGGGAAGCCGATTCGCGGGATCGTTGGTCAGAATAAGACGAAAGTTATAGGCCTGCACCTTCTTGTCCCCCGAACCCGGAGCCGCCAGCGGTCCAGGATCAATCTCGGGAAGAAGATGGTGAATGTCATCATAGGCTGAAACCGGCCAGAGGAATTGGTGTTTGGGCGTTTCTCCTCGAACCCCCGCCAGACTTTCACCGTACTCTGACGCTGATTCGCGTCCCCAGGTGTAGCTGATCTTTGCCTGCGCCATCAGGTCGCCGTCATAGGAGCAATCGGCGAAGATTTTAGCCGGCCAGCGCTTGCCGGCCGCAGTCGCTATCGATACGATCCTCTTACCCTGCAGCTCTACTCCACCCTGCTCCGCCAATTTTTCGTGGAAGTAAACCGTCACGCCTGCGTCCTGCAACATACCGCGAAAGATCTCTTCATCGACATGTGGTTCAGAGAGCCAGTTCGCCGGCTGGTTTAAATCGTGTGCGCCGTAGTGAGCTGCTGCCTTCATGTAAAAATCGCGAGCATATCCTCCGATAATGGGGTAATGGCCGAGGTCCGTAGCCGAGAGTCCACCAGTGACCATTCCACCCACATGCGTTTTGGGTTCCAACAGGACGACACGCAAGCCCTCGCGCGCAGCCGAGTACGCGGTCATCACCCCGGACGCAGTGGCGCCGTACACCACCAAATCAATAGGCGTTTCCGCAGCCGCGAACGCATTGGGTCTAAAAATTGCGGGCCCGGCATAAGTGAGCAACTTGACTGTTTGTCGCCGCGTAAGGTTCATGGTATGGGCCCCGCAATCCTCTCAGAAAGCGGATAAGCAGGTCTAGTCTCCAGAGGTTCTGTTGCCTTGTTCCGCCTGAGTCTGTTTGATTTCGCCGATTGCCGGGGATCGTTCCCGTTTATCCCGGGGAAGTTCTCCTCGTTTTCCTAGAAGTCAACACCCGGAAGTAACCAACGGTCGACAGAACGACACAATTTTCTGTTCAACTGCGCACCGCTACGCTACACTACTTTTCGTTTTCCTGACCTAAAATTTCTGCCTTTGCCCAGGGGTTCTCGTGCCACGCCGTGTCTCAACGGGTCTGTATCGGTTTCTGTTTCCAATTTGCCTTTGCATTTTCATCCTTTGCCCTTCACTGAATGCGGCTGCGCCAAAGACCAGTCACATCTCGCTTCCTGTTGTCTTCGAAGAAAACCAGGGGCAGGTGGAACCGGAGTTCAGGTTTCTAAACAGAAGCAATGGTCTGGAGACATTGTATGGATCCTCGGGAATCCATATGCGTCTTGCAAACAAGACGGGACGGGCAACGGAGATCCAGATGCGCTGGTTGCACGCCGGCCGGCCATCGATGGTTGCGGAGAAGCCACTGCCGGGCCAGTCGAACTATCTGCTCGGCTCTGACCCTTCGCGCTGGATCAAGGGCATTCCACAATCCGCGCAAATTCGCTATCACCAACTTTATCCCGGGATCGATCTGGTATTCCATGGAACGGGCGACTCGATCGAACATGATTTTGAGGTGCAAGCGGGCGCCGACCCGGCAAAGATCGCTTTTAGCCTGGATCAGCCCGTCGTGGTGGAAAAAGATGAATCGCTGCAAGTAGAAGCAGGCGGACACGCGCTACATTTCGCCAAGCCCCTTGCCTACCAGCAATACGGTCGTGAGCGGAAGCAGATTCCTGTGGCCTTCCTGGTCAGCCCGGAAGGAATTGTTACGTTTCGGCTGGGTAAGTACGACCCGTCCAAGACGTTGGTGATTGATCCGGTGCTCACCTTTTCCACCTACCTCACCGGCACCGCCTCCGACACCATTCGGGCCATCACCACCGACGCCAGTGGAAACGTCTACGTTACGGGCGGGACAGCGGCCACCGACTTCCCGCTCAAGAACCCTGAGCAACCCACGTGCTCAAACTGCGCCAATGGGGACGACGACGTTTTCGTTACCAAGCTCGATCCCACCGGGCACACCCTGCTTTACTCGACTTACCTCGGTGGAGCCAGTGGGGCCGAAGGGGGCAGCATCGCGGTCGATGGACAAGGCAACATTGTCGTCTCCGGGACGGCCACCGGCGGTGATTTCCCCCATACTCCCGCGGCGCCGGCCTATTGTCACACAACGGCGAGTTGCTTTTTCCTCACTTCGCTGAAGCCCGACGGTGCAAGCTTTAACTATTCAATATTGCTGGGAGGCGCTCAGGATCAACCAGGGTCCGGGAACGATGGCCACATGGCCTTAGACTCCGCCGGCAATGCCTATTTCGCCGGCAACACCTATGATCCCAACTTTCCGACCACTCCGGGAACCCTGAACAGTACTGTGTCTGGCTACCCAAACACGGCTCTTGTTGTGCTCAAGGTGGATACGACGGGCACGCTTACCTACTCCACCGCCATCCCAGGCAACGCTCCTGCCAACCCGGAGAACTCCTATACCAACTACTTTCAAGTTGAGGGAATCGCCGTGGATGCAAATGGGCAAGTCACCGTGGCAGGGACTTCAGGTCCGGGCCTGCCTACCACGCCGGGCACCTTACAAGCATCGTTTCCCGTCACCACGACGGGGGGTGGTATCGCGGGATTCCTGTTGCAATTGAACAGCACCGCGACTGCTTTAAATTACGCAACCTATCTGCCGGGCACCGATTACGTGGCCGGGTTGGCTGTAGCCGGAGACGGCAGCCTTTATGTCGCCGGTTC
>CAWGPA010000025.1:0-37525 GCA_963824325.1 uncultured Acidobacteriaceae bacterium
GGCGATGGCCGCCGCCAACGTAGAGGCGAGAAAAGGTTCTGTTGCGCGCAGCATCTGTTCCAACGTGGCGAACCGCGCGGCGAGGTTAGGATCCACAGAGGCCATCACCGGACCAAGAGCGCTGACCAACTGCGCCGGGTCGGAACGAGTGCGCACCAGGATCGGATAATTCTGTAGATAACGATCGGAGAGTGGAAGATAAATCTGCGCCGAGTCGCTGCCATCGAGCAGGACGCCCCGCGTATCGCGAGCGACGCCGATGACGCGCCAGGCGAGGCCATCCGGCAGGGGTTCGCCGATGCCATGAGCGAGGCCGCCGGTGCCAAGCCGAAGAGTATGGCCAACGGGGTTTTCTCCGGGCCATAACTTATTGGCCGCCGACTCACTTACCACGATGGACGGTTCCGCCTGGCCGGCCTCAGCTGTGAAGCCGTGCCCGAGAAGCAGCGGAATCCCGAGAGCGTGGAAATAGTTGGGCTGAATCCATGTGTAGTAGAGATACGCCTTCATGTTCCGGGACGAGGGCGCCTCGCCGTTCAGCGAGACCGCGGCAGAACGAAGCCCGCCGTCGTTGGGGGCGCGCGCGGTCGTCACGTCCAGCACGCCGGGGATGGCGGCGAGTCGAATGCGAAGATTCGCAAACCATGGCTTGCTTGTCGTCCGCGCGTATCTTCTGCGACTCTCAGGAAATTGGAGATTGAGGTCGGTGACATGCGCAGCGTCATACCCAGTGTCCATCCAGAGCACGCGCATAGCGCTGTGAATCAGCATGCTGCCACCATATCACGAGCACGGCGGAAAAGGCGACCTGGGTGGCGATCAGGAAGTTGCCCAGATGGCGGCGGCGGATAGGTGAGGTGGCGGCGTTCGCCTTAAGCGCCGAGGAGAGGGCCAAGCGAGAACTCTCCAATGCGGGCGCAACCCCAAAAAGAACACCAGCGAAAACGGAAATAGAAAGACGAACGAAAAAATCCTGAAGGTCAGGGGTGACGTGAAAAATAAAGGTGCCGTACTGATCGGGGAACGCATCCGCCATCATTACGACCCCCGCCTGGAGCAGCGCCCAGCTGAAAAAAACGCGAAGACGCCGGCGATCAGCCCCAGCAGAGCGCTTTCAGTAAGCAGCTGGCGAATCAGGCGCGGCCGGCCGGCGCCAAGCGAGAAGCGCATGGAAAGTTCATTCTGACGGGAGGCAGCGCGGGCAAGTTGCAGGCTGGCAACATTGGCGCAGGCGACCACCAGCACCATTCCAACAGCGGCCGTGACAAATAAAAGGCCGGCCATAACTCCATGGTTCTGCTCAATGGGAATCGTGAAAGGCGAGCCGGGCCAGACCATTGCGCTCAACGGCTGGGCGAGGTCGGAACCAGGATGGTGAAAAGTGCGGAGGTGATCGGCGACCAGCGACATTTCTGCCTGCGCTTCGCGCATGCCGGCGCCGGGAGCGAGACGCGCGAAGAGATGGCAGCAGCCCTCTTCGCGCGCCCACAACCAGTTATCGCCAGGATGAACAAGGGGTTCAAGGCTAATCGGAAGCCAGAAGTCGGGCGCTGCTATGAAAGTTCCCACAAAGTTGTGAGGCGTCACGCCGATAATTGTGAACGCCGCGCCATTGAGCCGGATTGCTTTACCCAGAATGGTGGGATCACCCTTAAATCGCTTTTGCCAGTAGTTCTCGCTGATGAGGACCGAGGGCGAGGCAGCGAGTTCCGCCTTGTCTGCTGAACCGAACGTTCGCCCACGTAAAGCCTCCACTCCCAGAACTGAGAAGTAATTGTCTGAGACCACCAGTGTCATTGCGGTTTCGCTGTTGCCGATCTGAGGCAGCAGTAGAAGAAGCTTTCCGATCAGCGAGCCCCCTCCATCACTGTGATGAAGAGCAACGCCGCCCGGCACTGAGACAGTAAGGTACTGGGGCTGGCTCGCGGCAATAACCCCGCTGAAAGAACGAATTGGTCTCTGTATATCTCATAATCGGGGTAGCTGAATGAAGGTTCGGTCGCGCCCGTATGTTCGATGAGCGCTAAGTTGACCATCGACGCGGGATCGTGCGCATCGAGCTTTCGCTCGAAGAAAGCCTGGTATGCGGTGAAAGTCGCGGTGTTCAGGCCAATACCAACCGCGAGAGCAAACACTGCGACCGCCGTGAATCCGGCATTGCGGAGCAGCATCCGAGAGGCGAAGCGCAGATCCTGCATCACGGTTTGCGGAAAGGTCATCAGATCGATCTCGCGCATCTGCTCCAGCCATACTGCCGGATTGCCAAACCGGAGCCGGGCGGAACGTCGCGCTTCAGCTTGCGGCATACCCTGTTCAACATTCCGCCGCTCGCGCATCGAAAGGTGAAACTGCAGCTCTTCCTCGAGATTACGGTCTAGTTCTTCTTTCCGAAAGAGCGCACGCAAGCGGCGGATCCATGCCATAACAAACCCTCTAGACAGCTGCCTTGCTGAACTCCAGCACAAGGGCAATCGCGTTGGTAGTCTTCCGCCAGTGTTCGCGCTCGGCGGCCAGCCGCTTCCGTCCTGAGCTGGTGAGGCGGTAGAAACGGGCGCGACGATTGTTTTCGCTGCGGCCCCATTCCGCTGCGATCCAGCGCTCCTGCTCCATGCGATGAAGGGCGGGATAGAGGGAGCCCTCCTCGACGCGTAAAACTTCACCGGAGACACGCTCTATGTGCAGAGTGATTCCCCAGCCGTGCATGGGGCCTTCCTCCAGTGCTTTCAGCACAAGCAGATCCAGGGCGCCCTGGAGATTGTCGCTCTTTGCCCTGACCATCCAGAACCTCCTATAGCTGTCTATGGAAGACTGCGCCTTCTCGCTTGCTTTGTCAATTCAGAGGGAATCGCGTATCGATGTTGGTTTGTCACCCTCAGCGGCTACCACCACTGGGTACGGGGTGAAGCCCGTACCCTTCAAAAAAGCCATACCCAGGGGCTAAAGCCCGACGTTTTCCAATCGTTTACGGCCCGACTAAAGTCGCGCCCTGACACAAAGCATTGAGTTTCTCGCAAGCTACAAAGTCGTGCCCTGACGCAAAACACCAGACCCGCGGCTCATGGGCGGCCCGGCTTAAACGGCGGAAGACTCTGCACTCGGCAGGAAAGCAATACCTTCAGGGCCCTTTAGAATCTCGCATGAGAACTACCCTCTCCAAATTTAGTCCCGTAGGGACGGCTGAGAGTCAATCTTGTCCAAATTAGCCTTTTTCGACTCTGTCCATCCACCTCCAACCATGCCAAGGTGCGCCACCACCCTCAACTTTGTCATCCCGAGCGTACTCCGGATTTCCTACTACACGGGGCTAGTCAACGGCCACGTATGCGGCTTTCGGTAGGGAAAGCCGCACAGGATTTATCGACACCACTAAGCCTGACAGGAAATCCGGAGGTAGCCGAGGGACCTGCTGTGCGCCCTTCCCCCTAACAACTCCCTGCGTGCTGTCCATCCCCTCCACGAATGCCAAGGTGATGGACGCAACCACTGCCACCGCAACCAACTCCATTTCGCTTGTCCACGTCCTCTTCCACGCATTCAGTAAGTTGCGCCGTCCAGAGTGCCATTTGCGCGCTCATTTAGACAGCTCTGGCTGAAAGTAGCCCAGGAGAATCAGGACGTAGTCCTGGGTTCAAATGAGTGCGAAGGAGCCAGTCCCGAAGGGACGACTGAGAATGCCCCAGGATGCAATCCTGGGGTATCTCTCCCTCTGAAATGGACTGTCCACTTCGGGATAGTTTCTTTGCCGTGGAACCAAAGAGTCCATTTTCGCGTTTAGCACTGTGACTTTGTAGCCGAGCTAGATGGGCCTCGTACCTGCTCGTCTGAGAAGAGCACCAGGAGGGATCATGCAGGAGATTCAATTGGCGTTTCGCCGCTTTTCCAAGTCACCCTCCTTCGTCTTCGCGGTGATTGTCTCCATCGGACTAGGCATTGGCGCCAATGCAACCATCTTTTCCATCGTCAGCAGTTTTCTCCTGCGTCCCCCCGCGGTGGGAGAACCCGCGACGCTGGTGAGCGTGTTCACGACCAGGCATGGTAACTGCTGTGGTAACAATCTCTCCTGGCCCCTGTTCAACGATCTGCGCGATCAGGCGCGTTCATTTTCCGGTCTTACCGCCTTTTATCCCTCCATGCCAACCTCAATCGGCGGCTCCTCTGAGCCGGTGCGCGTTTGGGGCGCATTGGCAGAGTTCAACTACTTCGAAGTCAACCAAATTAAAATGGCCCTTGGCCGAGGCTTCCACCGGGACGAGGAAGATCTTCCTGTCGTCGTTCTGAGCTACCACCTCTGGTCGAATCGTTTTGCCGCTGATCCCGGCATCATCGGTAAGGCTGTTCATGTCTCCGGTCACCCCTTCACAGTGATAGGCGTAGCTCCCGCGTCCTTTCGCGGACTCGATATCTACACCTCCGATCTTTGGCTCCCCCTTGGCAATAAGGAGCTTTTGATGCCCAAAATGGGTGACCGCTCCCGAACCAACACCTGGCTGGAAGTGGCGGGCCGCCTTGCCCCAGGAGTCAGCCGCATGCAGGCTGCGGCTGAGCTCAATGGCATCGCCCAGCGCCTTGCCCTGACTTATCCGGCCACCGAGAAGGACCTCGGATTCCAGTTGCAGGCAGCCGGATCTCTGCCTCCAGATGAGAAGGCAGGCCTGGCCGGCTTCCTCTCCGCGCTCTCTGTCGTGGCCTTCTTCGTCCTTTGCATTGCCTGCGTGAACGTGGTCAATTTGCTCATGGCGCAAGCTTTTGCGCGCCAGCACGAGATGGCTGTGCGCCTCTCGCTAGGCGCCCGGAGAACCGAACTGATGCGACAGATGCTCGTGGAGAGCACGCTGCTTGCTCTGGGTGGGGGAGTCTTCGGGCTTGGCCTTTGCTTCTGGGGAACATCCGCGCTCTCCGCGTTTCGTCTCCCCATCCCGTTGCCCATCGATCTTACTGTGGGGATCGACTGGAAAGTTTTGACTTATACCTTCGGCTTGAGCGTAGGTACCGGGCTGCTCATCGGGGTGGCCCCGGCTTGGGCAGCGTCGCGGCCTGTGATCGCCAAAGCGATAAAAGGCGAGGAAGCTTTTGCTTATAGAGAACGCCGCTGGAGCTTACGAAATGCGCTCGTATTTTCGCAGGTCTTTTTGTCGCTCGTTCTTCTTTGTGCTACGGCACTATTTCTCCGCAGTCTGCAGAGTGCCTCAAACATAGAGATTGGCCTTCGTTCTCGCGGCATCTTGTTGATGAACATCGATCCGCAACTGAACGGCTACTCCACCGCGCGCACGACGCAGTTTGTAGACGAGGTGCGGCGACGTGTCGGCTCCCTCCCGGGCGTCATGTCCGTCGCCTTTGTTGATCCCGTGCCACTCTCCATGGACGGAAGATGGGACGACTTCCACGTCGAACGCCAGTCAACACGCGACCGAGTGGTGGATCTATATATGATCACCCCAGGCTTCTTCCAGACGATGGGCATCGCCCAGGTATCGGGGAGAGACTTTGCTCACGAGACTGCAGACGCACCCAAAGTTGCGATCGTGAACCAGACATTCGTCAAACAATTCTTCGGCGACAAAAACGCAATCGGCCAACGAGTCACGGGTACGGGAGTGACATATGAGATTGTTGGCGTGGTGAAGAACAGCCGATCAAGAACTCTCGGCGAGGACCTGCGGCCGATCCTCTACCGGTCACTTGCTCAGGACATCGGCCGGGATCCTGATTTCAGAGGAGTCTCTCTTGTGGTGCAGACCCAGGGTAGCCCCGCGGCAATGGAAACCGCGGTGCGTAATCAGATTCATACTCTTGATCCCGCGATGGCGATCTTCAATGCAGAGACCATGGAGGAACACCTTCGCGATGCACTCGTTTTGCCTAGATTGGCTGGTACGCTCTTCGGAGTCTTTGGCATCACGGGGCTTTTGCTCACTGTAGTGGGGCTCTACGGCATCATGGCCTATACCGTCAGCCGGCGCACCCGAGAAATTGGTATTCGCTTGGCTCTGGGAGCACAGATCGGCGCGGTGCAACGGATTGTTGTTCGTCAACACCTTCTTTTGTCGTCTATAGCCGTCATGCTCGGCCTGCCGTGCGCTCTGGCCCTGGCAAAATTCGCTACGAGTATTCTCTACGGCGTGCATCCCCATGACCCTTTCACCTTTACGGCCGTTCCGCTCTTTCTCGCAGCCGTTACGCTGCTCGCCTGCTGGATGCCGGCACGCCGAATTGCCAGGGTGGACCCCCAGAAGGCTCTCCGCTACGAGTAATGCTTGAGCCGTCACTTGAACCGATTAAGGTACTCTTAATTTGTAAAATGCCGACATGGAGGGAGTTACTCCTAAGATTTCTAGAACGTTTCAGCGCAAGTTTCACCGGCGGTTACATGAATTTCCCCAATCTCTCCACCGATACGTGGCGTAATATGGCGCATGGCACACATCGGCGAGTGGCACGATTTCAATCCCGCAGATCGAAGCACTTATCCGAAGGTGAATTCACCTATACAGGTTAGGGACGCTATTGGCGCAAGGTTCGAGGGTGATTTTCTTAAGCTGATCTCTGACGCCCGCCAGATGCTAAAACCTAGGATCACTGGCTGGCGGTACATCAAAGACAAGGCCATCAGCTAGCGCCGCATTCGGGACGCTTCCATTTTGGCAAAAGCATGACATGCGTTGATTGTCTAGAGGCGCATCAATTACGTTGCCCCCGCATTTGAACTTTGTGCGAGCCTTTGCGCTCACGATCCAAACTTCTGCATCCTATACACCGAAAGCACGTGCGCTTAGACGGCAAGTGCATGTAAAGGGGCACAAGATGAAGAGATTGTTGTTTTGGGGAACGCTCCTTGCTGGAGCTACCGCGGCATATCTGATGTATCGTCGCGGAGAATCGCTGGGTACGATTGCCGCGCAAGCCGTGACCAATCCCGTAGGCTCATTGGTGACAGAACTGAAGACGGCGTCCAGCTAACTCAACGTCCGCATCCGGTTATTCACTTTTTCGTGCTGGCCGGCACTGCCTGGTGAATCTCCCGCCCTACGAGTTCGTACTGGTCCGACGCGAGGTAATCAACGTGCGCAGCGATGGCCGCGCGCCAGCGGACACGCGCCGCAGCCAGCGATCCAAAGTTGTAATCATGAAACCAGCCGTTGCAACTGAGTTGTGCTTTGGTGGCGCCGTCCAGCGTATAGAAGCGAATCCAAAGACCGTTTGTGTGGGCTCGCTCTACCAGCGCGCGCAACCGATTCATCTTCGCTGGTGTCCACTCTCCAGCGTTCGGCTGACCACCGCTTTCAACCACTTTCCACGGATTGTTCCACCAACGCCGGTAGTTCGTGGCTTTCATCGGGTCCATTACCTCGGGCGCCGCGGAAGCTTCCTTTCCTTCGGTATGAATCGCGCCGAAGAGCAGCACACGATCACCGGCCTGCAGTTGATCGTAGAATACGGTTTGCTGCTCATCGGCTTCGCCTGTCAGTACCAGAATCGGCTTCACGTCCAACGGCTGCACATCCTCTCCCCGCGCACCTTTCACTGACGTAGTCAGCCAGGGTTGATATTTCCGCAGCAACGCCAAGACGGCGGCCAGGTGCTCCGGCTTGTTGTCTTTGAAATCCAGGTTCAGGGTTATGATCGGCCAATTGCCATGGTTGCCATCGCGCAGCGCTTTCTCCACAATGGGGCGAACCCTCTTGAAGAAATACTCATCCATCGTCGGCTCTTCGCCGGAGGTCGGCTCCCCATGGGTCACAACGGACCAGCTGCGCCCGCTTTTGGGGTCGGTATGCCAGGCCAGATCCTGCTCAATGGCGAGAGGAGTGCCTGCAGAAAGAGCGCGGTCGATGCGGTCGCCCCACCATTCAAAGTAGGGATAGCAGTTATGTGCATCCATCACTGTGCGCGATCCCGGAGCCGACTGCGCGCCTAACGAAGACGAGCAAATCGCAAGCACCAGCAGCACCTTGATCATCCGCGAAAGCCCAAACGTTTGCATCGTTATCCTTTTATTCCTGGGGAAAATTAATGTAGAGCGGGCTGCTCATCAACTCGTTGGCGCCACTCGAGTCACGCACCTCCAGGCGCAGCCAATGCCGCCCGGCGGTTGCAGGGAACGTGGCGGTGACCGTGGAGTCGACTCCCTCTACAGCCAAGGGGGCCATGGATTCCTCGCCGTCGAGTAACAGGTGAACCGTCGATCCCTTGGCTGCAATCGTGTGGATGTGCACGGAGATCGTAGCTCCGGCCGCGGCGTCGAGGGTTCCACCCATCTTTGCCGAAGCACCACCCGCGTCGGCTGCGAAGTCCAGCATCTTGTCCCGGGAGGCGGTCAAATCGATGAACGTACGCCCGGCTCGAATGCCATCGAGGATTGCCGGTACTGACAGTTCATCCGCTTCGACCGCGGTCGTCGGCCAGCCGATGGCCCCCACTTCTCCGGGAGGAGTGGTCGCATTGTGATTGTCGCTGCCTCCGATTGCCGCCAGGCGGTGCCCAGCGCGCAATTGGGAGTCCCAATACTTCGCACTGGAGAACATGATCTCACCGTAGTTGATCACTTCCATTGCGCTGAAGAGGCCCATGTTCGTGTCGGAAGCCGGCGTCCAGCGGCAACCCATGCATTCCTCTCCGCCAGGCGCCTCCGCGTGGTTGACCGAAGCAATGCCGCCCTTGGAGCGTGCGTCGCGCAGCACTGCGTTCAGATCGAGGCTACCTTTGCCAATGCGCCAATCCATGAATTGTGTGACGCCGAAAACATTGAAGTGCCCGTGAAACGTGGTCATCTCGCGCCCCGGAATCAACAGGAGATGATCAAAGAATGGCTGCAGCTCGCGCAGTTGATCATAGTGGGAGTCTGTGTTGTGGTCGGTGATGGCGATAAAGTCCAAACTGCGTGTAGCCGCTGCCTGCACTGTGAGAAAGAGGGGACACGGGACTTGGCGGCCGCTCTGGCTCTTGCAGCTGCCATCGCTATGCGCAGTGTGCATGTGGAGATCGCCACGATACCAGCGTCTTCCCACTGCGAGCGGCTGCGCTGTGAAGCTGGAATCTTCTGCGCGCGCGTTGAAGCGTATCTCGGCCCGGTAGTGTGAGACAACGTTTGGACGCATGTTGGGGACGGAGATCCACAGCCGCCACTGCCCGGCGAGGATCGCCCCAGGAAGATAGGACGGCGTGGCGTCTGTCTCGCTGATGGTGAAGTGGCTCTTGTTCCCGCCGCTTGCCCCACGAAATCGCTCCGGGTCGGCGATGCCGAGGTCAAGAGCGGCACGCTGATCCTTGCCCGTGTATTGAAAGTCGACGCTGATGCGATGGACGCCCGCAGGCACGGTGAAGGGGACTTCAACGTAGGTTTGGTTTTGCTCGCCCTTTACATCGCCGGTGAGCACCAGGTCTGCAGGCGCGCGTTCGCTAACCTGTTGAGCAGCTGCCCAGGGTGCAAGCGCAAGGGCCAGAAAAACGAGGTAGACGCTCCATTGCTTCATGAAGTTCAAAACGACTCTATCTCCAGGCAGAAATTGTAACCGGCGAGATGCGAACTGGCATGTCGGTAACAGAAGGTACCGGGCATGTAGGTAACACTTTTCGTTGAAGTTGAAATTAAACGAGCTTGGAGAAAAAGGTTGACGCCCTTGCGGGCAGCACTCACGAATACCTTACGAGGTCTTCCTTCTTTAAACATGATGGCGCTCCAGAGAATAGTTTGTTGCGATTTTGTCTATGGTGTGGATCGCGGGCGCGATGACTAATCGCTTATGTGAACGACGGTAACCGACACGTTCCCGTGTCTGGTGACTAGCGATTGAAAATGCGATTAAAAAGATCTGTACCCGACAAAGAGCTTAGTGTTATCCCCTCTCTTTGCTCCCATCCCCCGGATCAGGTATCATCGCGCGAACTGACCGGATCTTGTGCAACATGCTCGTGGCCGGGCGGATGAGAAGGGAAAGAGCAACATGGCAGATGCAAATTGCGATATCGGATTGATCGGACTGGCAGTGATGGGCCAAAACCTGGTGTTGAATATGAACGACCATGGATACAAGGTCGCCGTCTTCAACCGTACTGTCTCCAAGGTGGACGATTTTATCGAGAACGAGGCTGCGGGGACGCAGGTCGTGGGTGCGCACTCAATCGAGGAGATGTGTGGGCTATTGAAGAAGCCTCGGCGCGTGATGATCATGGTCAAGGCCGGCGAGGTCGTCGATCAGACCATCGAGCAAGTGCTTCCTTATCTGGAAAAGGGTGACATTGTCATCGATGGCGGCAACTCGTTGTATACCGACTCCACTCGCCGCACCAAAGATCTGGCAGCCAAAGGGATTCTTTTTATCGGGACCGGTGTTTCGGGCGGTGAAGAGGGCGCGCGCTTCGGCCCGTCGATCATGCCCGGAGGAAATAAAGAAGCATGGCCGCACGTGAAGGGAATTTTTCAGGCTATCTCGGCCAAGGTCGAAGACGGGACTCCGTGCTGCGATTGGGTGGGAGAAGACGGCGCTGGTCATTACGTAAAGATGGTGCACAACGGCATCGAGTACGGTGACATGCAATTGATCGGCGAGGCTTACCAGTTGTTGAAGGACGGGTTGGGGCTCACCGCAGATGAGCTCTCCGAAGTCTTTGCGGAGTGGAATAAAGGTGAGCTGGACAGCTTCCTGATTGATATCTCGGCCACCATCTTCGCCAAGAAGGATGACGATGGACAGCCGATGGTGGACAAGATTCTCGATGCCGCCGGGCAGAAGGGTACCGGCAAATGGACCGCGATCTCAGCTCTCGACCTGGGGCAGCCGGTGACCTTGATTGGAGAGAGTGTCTTTGCCCGCTGCCTGTCTGCCTTGAAGAGTGAGCGTGTCGCAGCAGCCAAGGTGCTGAAGGGACCGCGCAAGCGCAAGGTAGTGACTGGCAAGAAGGAATTTATCGAGGAAGTGCGGCTGGCGCTCTACTGCTCCAAGATCGTGAGCTATGCGCAGGGCTACATGCTGCTGCGTGCGGCAGAGAAGGATCAGGGCTGGAACCTGAACATGGGCGGGGTGGCGTTGATGTGGCGCGGCGGTTGCATTATCCGCAGCATTTTCCTGGGCGACATCAAGGCAGCTTTCGATCGCGACCCCAAGCTGCAGAATTTGCTGCTGGATAAATTCTTCTCAACCGCGATGAACAAGTACCATCCGGCGTGGCGGAGGGCGATCATCTACGGGACCAGGATCGGCGTGCCTATGCCGGCGTTTTCAACGGCGTTAGCGTTTTACGACGGTTACCGTACAGCGCGGCTTCCGGCGAATCTATTGCAGGCGCAGAGGGATTTCTTTGGCGCGCACACTTACGAGCGTGTCGATAAGCCCCGCGGTGAATTTTTCCATACCAACTGGACCGGCCGTGGAGGACGTGTGTCCTCCTCAACCTATAACGCCTAAGTCTAGTGGGGAGCAGTCGCGGCAGGCGGAGCCTGCTGCGGCTGCTGACCGTTGGCCGGCTGTTGGCCGTTCGGTTGGGGCTGTCCATCTTTATTGGTTACATCCTGCCCCTCGAAGATCAGCTTGACGGTCGAGCGGAATTGCTTGTAGTCGGTGTAGCGCACAATCTGGCGAATGCGGACATCCTGGCTCATGTACCCACTTCCGCCCGAAAAATGTAGCTCGGCATCAGCCTTGGTGTACACCGGGAACCAATATTTGCCATCCACCTGCTCGCGGTAAGTGGTAAAGGGTGGTGACAGATCCTCGTGTCCCTTGCGCATGTCATCGGGAACATTCTTCGCGCTGGTGATCACAATCTGCAGGTCCTTCTGGTCTACCCAGATGCGTCCCTTTAAGTAGCGCTTGCCCTTCTCCATCACCTTCGGCGCTACATCAAAAACGTAGCATTCTACCTCGTCCACCTTCTGCCGTCCCACGTAGGTCAGGTTGTATTGCCCCACATCCTCAGTGGTTAAAACGAAGGGCAGGCGCTGCTCGATATCCGAGACATCGGCCGGGCTCATCTGAATGCGTTCCAGCGTATTTTGCGGGGCGAAGGTCACGTGCTCCGATTTGCGCCCCTGGCTATCGAAGGTGATCTGCACCACTTGCCGGTACTCGCCATCCACCTTGCCGTCATCGTTGATGGTTTGTATGCGCACATCGCGCTGGTAGGTGTAGTTGTCCAGAGCGTGGCGAAACTCGCTTTCCTTTGCCGCAAACTGCTTCACAATCTGGTCTGGCGGAGTGGCGGGTGCGCTGGTGTCGACGGGGCCAAAGCCCGAGTCAGGCTGGTCTTTGGATTGGGCTAGCAGCGCCGGAATGGGCACAAGCGCCAATAAAATCAGCAACTTCACCAAACCTTTACCCACGGCTCGCCTCCCGTCCACATCGACCGGACATAACTGTATTATGCGCCTCTCAGCGCAGTCTCTTTTATAGACGCAAGTCGGCCCCCAGGCGGCTATTCGGGGCCCTCGCCCAGGGCCACACGGAGCCGCCCATGCGCCTTATCCAGCTGTTGCATGGCCTGCTGACGCTTGATTCCCAGCTTTTGCATTACGATGCCCGCCTTCACTGTGCCCGCCTCGTCCAACAGCGCCTCGGCCTCTGCTTCGTCCACCCCGGTCGCCGCCGCAATGATCCGTATGGCCCGGTTCCTCAGCTTCACATTGGTCGGCTGGACGTTCACCATCAGGTTGCCGTAGACCATGCCCGTTCGGATCATCGCGCCGGTGCTCAACATATTCAGCACCAGCTTGGTGGCCGTGCCGGCGCGCATGCGGGTGGAACCGGTAATCACCTCAGGCCCTACGGCCGGAGTAATGGCAATCTTGGCCCGGCACTCCACTTCGGAGCCCGGAACGCAGCTCAACCCTATGGTGAGTGCGCCCAGTTGGTTGGCGTAAAGCATGCCTCCCAGCACGTAGGGTGTGCGTCCGCTGGCGGCGATCCCGACCAGCGCATCCCCAGCCCGCAAGTCATGGGCCTTCAGATCTTCCGCGCCCTGCCGGGCGTCGTCTTCCGCGCCCTCGATTGAATTGCGCAGGGCATGGTCGCCTCCGGCAATCAGCCCCACCACCAGCCCGGGATCTACGTTGAAGGTGGGCGGGCACTCCGAAGCATCCAGCACGCCGAGCCGTCCGGAGGTGCCCGCTCCCGTATAGAAAAGACGCCCGCCTTTCTCCAGCCTCTCCGCGATGCCGTCGACCGCCTGTGCAATCCGGGGCAGCTCTGCGTGGACCGCATCGGCCACGGAGCGATCCGCGGCGTTGATTACCTCCAGCATCTCGAGCGTAGGAAGCTGGTCAATGCGGGCCGTATCCGGATGGCGCGCTTCTGTTAACAATTGCTCAAACTTCATGATTACCAACCATTGTAGGGATCCCTTTTGAGTCTTGAGTCTAACTGAGGGATGTTACGCTGTGCCGTAAGCCAAGCTGAAAGAGAAAAGGCCTTGGATTCGGATTCGACAGCCACGCCAGAATTGTCCCGTCACCCGCGGCTGAGCCAGATTCTGGAAAAGAATTGGCAGGCCGAGATGGCCGGCTATTACACCTATCGAGCCCTTGCCGAGCGGGAGCCGGAGGCGGGTCGCAAGCAGACGCTCGAAAATATGGCCCTTGCGGAGAAGGAGCATGCTGCGCTCTGGGCGGACCGTTTACGTGAACTAGGGGCACCCGAGCCCGTCTACCAGGGAAGCCCGGGCGGCGACGCCGACAGCCTCAAGACGCGCGTCGGGGGCGACGATCTGGCTTTGCGCCGGCTGGAAATCGATGAGAGCCGCGACATTGCCAAGTACAGCCAGCAGCTCAAGGCGCTCGGCGATGCGCCCAGCCTGGCCATCCTGAACCGGGTCATCGAAGACGAGCAGGATCACTATCGCGAGCTCAGCGGTCTGATCCGAAAGCAGAAGCCCCTAAGCGGAGTGCGCTCGCCATCCAATCCACAAGCGCTTCTGGACCAGATGCTGGCCAAGCGGAACAAGGGCCGCCAGCATGCGGCGGGCTGGATCGGCGATGCTATCTACGGGGTCAACGACGGGCTGGGCTCGATCTTCGGCATCGTCTCCGGGGTCTCGGGCGCGACGTTGGGAAACAGCAAGTGGGTCCTGCTCTCCGGGCTCGCCGGCATGATCGCCAGCGCGCTCTCCATGGGGTCGGGCGCTTACCTCGCGTCCAAGAGCGAACGTGAGATTTACCAGGCCGAGCTCGCTCGCGAGCGCGAGGCCATTGCCATGAACGGCGCAGAGGCCCGCGAGCTGCTCTCGCTCTACTACCAGGTCAAGGGCCTTCCCCAAGCAGGACGCCGATCACATGGTCGAGCACATCGCCAGTGATCCTGAACAGATGCTGCGCGCGCTCGCTGCCGAACGGCTCAATGCGACCGAAGAAGCGCTCAGCAACCCGCTCACCTCGGCGGTTTCCGGCGCGCTTTCGACGGCGGCCGGAGCGTTCATCCCCATAGTGCCGTTTTTCTTCCTCAGCGGTTATCGCGCCGTCATTGTCTCGGCAGTGGTCTCGCTGGTGGCGCATTTTGCCGTGGGTGCGGCTAAATCACTGGTCACTGTGCGTTCCTGGTGGAGCAGCGGCTTTGAGATGACGTTTGTCGGTGCGGTGGAAGGCGTCGTGACGTATGTGATCGGCCTGGGTCTCGGCCGTCTTGGCGCATAAGCACCCCCTCAAACGCGGAAGGTGTCAGCGCGCCAGGATTGGATAGAGGTTTTTATCTGCTTCTTGGTCAGGCCTTCGTTCAGCGCGCGCATGGCTAGCGCCGGTACCTCTGCATCCGACGCAAAACGCAGCGCGATCAGTTGCGGCTCGGTCAGCTCCGCGATGCGCGGCCTGGTCTGCTTCGGGCAGCAGCATGGAAAGCCGCAGCCGCTCCTCCAGCCGGATGACCCGGTCCTGGGCCTTGAGCGCGTAGCCTCTGGCTTTCCCGGCGGTCAAAAACAATGCGATGGCCAGCAGGAGCCACAGTGTCGTGTCGAGACCGGGATGCCGCACCAAAGAAATAATGCTGAGAATGACGGCAACGAAAGTTAGAGGGAGCAGAACGAAATGGAAGCCAGGGTCTAACCTGGCGTGATTTGCATAGGACTGCGGTGTGGCATTTGCCATCGGAAACCTCTTTCGGGAACCAATCCATCATGCTTGTTCCAGGAGCGTTCGCGCCAGACCGCGGTGAATCATAAGGAGATAAAGAAAGACTTTCTGGCTCCGGGCAAGGGAAGTGGCCTATAGTAGATCGTCGTATCGGAGAGAGACTAATGCTCAATGCGTTCCGCCCACTGCTGCTTGCTGTATTCCTTATTCCCTCCGCGCTCCTGGCGCAGACCAGTACGTTGGCCGCCACGCCGCCGATGGGCTGGAATAGCTGGAACCTGTTCGCGGGCAGGGTCACGGATAAGGATGTCCGTGCCGCTGCGGACGCCATGGTCTCCTCGGGCATGAAGGACGCCGGGTACATCTACGTGAACATTGACGACACCTGGCAGGGCGATCGGGATGCCCAGGGGAACATCCGGGCCAACAGCAAATTTCCCGACATGAAGGGGCTTGCCGACTACGTTCACTCCAAGGGGCTGAAGATCGGCATCTACTCTTCGCCCGGTCCTACCACCTGCGCCAAGTACGAGGGCAGCTATCAGCACGAAGCGCAAGATGCAAAGACGTATGCCGCCTGGGGCATCGACTATCTCAAGTACGATCTTTGCGGCTATCGCAAGATCATGACCCAGGAGGCTCCGAACGATCCCGCGAAAGCCACGCAGATGATGAAGGACGCCTACAAAAAGATGCAGCAGGCGCTCCTGGCTACAGGACGTCCTATCGTCTACAGCTTCTGCCAGTACGGATGGGATGCAGTGTGGGAATGGGGACCTGGTCTGGGCGCGAACCTGTGGCGGACCACCGGGGATATCGATCCCACCTGGGACCGCATGACGTTGATTGGCTTCTCTCAGGCTGGCCTGGCTAAGTATGCCGGCCCCGGCCACTGGAACGATCCCGACATGTTGGAGGTGGGCAACGGCAAGCTCACGCTGGATGAAAACCGGACTCACATGAGCCTTTGGGTCCTGCTCGCCGCGCCTTTACTGGCCGGCAACGATCTCTCCAAAATGCCGCCTCAGACTTCTGCCATCCTGACCAATAAAGAAGTGATCGCCATCGATCAGGATCCACTTGGCAAGCAGGGAGATCGTGTCTCCGCGGTGGGACCGGTGGAGATCTGGGCGAAGCAGCTCAAGGGTGGCGACAAGGCTATTGGGCTCTTCAACCGTGACGACACTCCGCTGCCCGTGACGTTGAAGTTGAGCGATGTAGGTTTTGGCAGTGCAAACGCGCGCGACATCTGGGCAGCAAAGGATCTGGGAAAAATCCAAGGCAGCTACACCGTAACCGTACCCCGCCACGGCGTGGTTCTGCTGCGTCTAAGCAAGTAAGGGGCGTAGTGAAATGAAGGGCTGAAACCGCCAGGTCTGATGGTTCCCGAACGAAGGGCGGGTGCCCCATATCTCGCTCGTTTTTCGCGAGATGTGGGATTCCACGGATGTTGACCGCTAAGTGCTTCGGGTGAATCAACAGTCAGAGAGAAAAAGGAGTGGTATCTCATATCTCGGCGAAAAACGAGTGTGATATCAGATACCACTCCTTCGTGAGGGAACGATAAGGGTTCAGCTCCTATTGTTCTGCATGGCAACGGTGATTAGGCGGCAACCGCCAGGTAAACCGTGAACCACTGCTTTTCGTCACTCCATTGCTGTCGCAACTTGAATCCGGCACGCGTCAGCAAAGCCAATACGTGCTGATCCGTAAATTTGTAGCTGTTCTCCGTGTGGATCGTCTCCCCCCGGTTGAAACGCACTTCCAGGTCCAACGGCCGCACTGTAACCTTCTGCGCCAACACGCTCTCCAGGTGCATTTCGATCCGTGAGTGTTGCTCATTCCAACGCGCCTGGTGGCGAAACAGGTAAGGATTGAAGTTTGCGTCCAGCTCGCGATTGATGCGAACCAACACGTTCTTGTTGAACCTGGCGGTAACCCCGGCGGCATCGTCGTAGGCGGCGAGCAGCATCTCGGTGTCCTTCACCATGTCGGTGCCCAGCAGCAGGCTGTCTCCCGGGGACAACTGGGCGCGCACGCCGCGCAGCACATCGAGTGCATCCGCAGGCGAAAAATTTCCAATGCTCGAGCCGATGTACAAGACCAAGCGTCTTCCGGCGCGGGCTATTCCATCCGCGTTGTTCTGCCGCATGCCTTCTGTGTAATCGGCGACGATGGGTTCGACCGTCACCTCCGGCATCTCCGATTCCAGCCGCGTCCGTGCTTCCTCGAGAGCCGTCTCCGACACGTCGATGGGGTAGTAGATCACGGTTCCCTGATGAGCAACGGCCGCATCGAGCAGCAGACCTGTCTTGGTCGCGGTCCCTGCGCCCAGCTCGATGATCGATAGATCGCGTCCTCCGGCGGCTGCCGCAACAATTTCCGCCGCGTGCTTGGCCAGGATCTGTCTCTCCGTCCGGGTAACGTAATACTCCGGCAGCTCGGTAATTGCTTCGAACAAGCGAGATCCTGCCTGGTCATAAAACAACCACGGTGACAGTGTCTTGGGGCACTCGGTAAGGCCGTTCAAAACTTCCATGGCAATTGGACTGGAAGCAATCGCCGGCAACTTGGGTAACGAAATAGCAGACATGTGATCTCCGCGCGCTTCTAGTTAGATGTTCGCCAAACGAATGCCGGAAAACTGCCAGCGCGTCGCAGGAGAAAAGAAATTACGGTAGGTGGCACGGATATGGGAGGCTGGCGTGACCGCTGATCCACCGCGCAGCACCATCTGGCTGGACATGAATTTCCCGTTGTACTCGCCCAAGGCGCCGGGCAAAGCGTTGAAACCCGGGTAGCCGAGGTAAGCGCTCTGGGTCCACTCCCACACATCGCCAAACATCTGCGCCGGACCCTTCGCGGGGCCCTCGCCCAGCGCGATCGGGTGCAGCATTCCGTCTTCCAGCAAGTTCCCCGTGATCGGCAATGCTTGCGCCGCCACCTCCCACTCGGCTTCCGTGGGGAGCCGCTTGCCCAGCCAGTTGGCAAATGCATCGGCCTCAAAGTAGCTCACGTGGCACACCGGGGTTTGCATTAATTCCGTGAGCGGCAGTTCGCCGTACATGGTGTACACCTGCCAGGCGCCTTCTTGCTGGCGCCAATAGAGAGGAGCTTTCCACCCCTCGGCTTTGACAGTGTCCCAACCCGCCGAGAGCCAAAGCTCAGATCTCTGGTAGCCCCCATCCTCAATGAAATCCAGATACTCCCTGCAGGAAACCAACCTCGAGGCCAGCTCAAAAGGACGCAGGTATTCAGGATGCTGGGGTAGCTCATTATCAAAAGCGAAGCCATCCCCGGCGAATCCAATATCCAATACGCCACCCCGGTAGGGAATCCATTCCGGTTTGCTGAGCGGAGGCGCGCTGAAGGCGGCTGGTTCATTGCTGTAAGGCGGGCGAAGAGGGTTAGTCCACAAAGCGTGCTTTACGTCGTAAGCCAGCAGTTCCTGATGCTGTTGCTCGTGGTGCAGCCCCAGCACCACTCTCCGCGTCACTTCTTCGGGGGGATTGGAGCCCAACAGGCGCTGGATCCCGTCCTGCACATGCCGGCGGTAGTCGAAGATCGTCTCCACCGGTGGGCGTGAGAAGGAGGCGCGCAGCTTTTTCTCAGGCTGGTCGGAAACCGAGTTGTAGTAGCTGTTGAAAAGCCAGCGGAAGTCTGGATTGAATTCCCGGTAGCCCGGGAGGAACTCGCGCAGCAGAAATGTCTCGAAAAACCACGTAGTGTGCGCCAGGTGCCACTTGACGGGGCTGGCCTCGGCGCACGACTGCACCATCATGTCCTCTGGCGTCAGGGGAATACAAAGCTGCTCGCTCTGGCGCCGAACTCTTGAAAACTCCTCGAAGAGACGGGGTGTCTTCTCCGTCGTTGCACTGGATGGCGTCATAGATAACCGTTTCTCCCTCTACTTAGAGACCAAAAGCGGCTTGATGTTGCCTAAATTTTTTCCGCTTGGTGTAAACGGCCCGTTTATCTTTTGCTGAAGCTTCAACGGGAGCTTAGCAGCCGGGCCAGAAGATAGGCCGCTCCGGCCGCTAAGCCGCCAATCAACACGGTCTGCACCGCGCTGCGCACGGCGCCGGCCCCGGTTAGCCTCCCTTTGACCCCGCCAAAAACCAGCAGCGCCACCAGGGTAATGGCTATGGAGGCGCTGAGCGCTGTGGGCAAACTATACCCCACCATGTAGGGGGCCAGCGGTATCATTCCCCCGACAATATAAGAGAGGGCGATGGTGATCGCGCTGCGACTGGCTCGGTTCCGCTGCGGCTCTTCCAGACCCAACTCAAAGCGCATCATGAAGTCCACCCATGCCTGGGGCCTGCGCTTTAACGCCTCAAGCACCGGCTTGCTCTCGCTTCGTTCCACGCCATAGTGCTCAAATATCTCGTAGATCTCTTCTTCTTCGTCGCGAGTGCGCTCGACAATCTCGCGCTCTTCGCGCAGCCGCTCGCTGGCATAGTGCTCGGCATCGCCCTGGGCGGCAAGAAATCCGCCCAGGCCCATGGCAATCGATCCGGCGGCTATTTCGGCCAATCCGGCCAGCACCACCACGTGGGAGGAGTTCACCGCCCCGGAAAGGCCTGCGGCAAGGGCAAAGGGAACCGTCAAGCCGTCCGACATCCCGATTACCACATCGCGCACCAGCGCAGTCGACTCGAAATGTCCTTCCACATGCGCCGGCGGAGCGTGTGGCGTGGGGGTAGGGAGGGACTCGGTCGGCATCACGGCAGTTTACCTCAGTGCGGCCGGACGACAACGGATGGGCAAGAGTCTGCGTCCTTAGATATACCGCTGCCGTCCAATGGAGCGATGGCCAGGCAGGTTTTGGGCCGATGGATGAAACGTACGGCAAGATTGATGGTTTTGGCTTTGGGGGCAGCGATGGCGGCGACAGCTGTCGGCCATGCTCAGCAAGACAGTGGAATGGGTCCGCCGGACGGTGGCGACGGCATGGGCCAGGTGTTTGGCAAGGGAAACGGGATTCGGGGCACGGTTACCGCTGCCGCAGCCGACACATTTACGATCCGCACCGATGAGGGGGAAAGCTACAAGGTTTTCTACAGCCCCAATACGCGCCTGATGAAGGATCGGCAGCCGATTGAGGCCGCCGATGTTCACGTGGGGGATATGTTGATGGCCGGCGGGATCGTTGACGCGAAAGCCAAGACCGTGGGCGCGGTTTTTCTCCTCGATATTGATGCTCAGGAAGTACGCAAAGCCCGCGCGGCTTTCGGCAAGACCTGGGTGATGGGAAAAGTAACCGCGATCCATGAGCTCAAAATCACTATCGAGCGGGCGGGCGACAAGCAGGCCCAGGTGGTGGCGGTGGATGAGAACACATCGTTTCGCAAGCACAGGGAAGATGTGACTCTGGCCGATGTGAAGGTGGGAGACATGATCAGCGCCGAGGGCGCGATACACGCGGACACCTTTCTGGCGGCCAACCTGCGGATCATGAGTCCAGAGGCGGGGCATGCGCATGGGCTCGGCCAACCGCCGCCTGGTCCCGCGGCGCCGGTCCATTGATTCGCTTTCCGAGGAGGGATCGGGTCTCGGTGGTTTTTGTGGTCGGCTGTCGGCATTTGCGTTCGGTTCAAGGTCACCCAGGACTGACGTCCTGGGGCATTCTCACCCGTCCCTACGGGACTGGTCTCGGCGGGGTTTACACCCAGGACTGGCATCCTGGGCTACTTCAGCCGTCCCTGCGGGACTGTCCCGATGCACGCTGAGCGCTGACTTGTTTCAGCAAGTGCTGTCCAAACCGTGACCCAAAGCAGTCCCGAAGGGACGGCTGAGAATAGCCCAGGACGCAGTCCTGGAGTACAGCTGAGAGCCGGGACCAGTCCCGGGGTACAGCTGAGAGTCAGGACAGTCTCGAAGGGACGGCTGAGAACAGCCCAGGACGCAGTCCTGGAGTACAGATGAGAGCCGGGACCAGTCCCGGGGTACAGCTGAGAGTCAGGACAGTCCCGAAGGGACGGCTGAGAATAGCCCAGGACGCAGTCCTGGGTACAGATGAGAGCCAAGACCAGTCCCGCAGGGACGGCTGAGAATGTCCCAGGACGTCAGTCCTGGGTGACCTCGGACCGGACGCAAATGCCGACAGCCGATCTCCAAACACGTTTGTCGGAGAACACGTCCCAGTCGGAGGAAGGTCTAAGCTGTGTGGATAGCAACAGGAAATCCAGTTCGATGCGACGCATCTCCCTGCTCTTCTGCTTATTGAGTGGCTCTCTCATCACGCCCGCGGGGGCGCAATCTCCCCCTGCAGCGAGTCCGCCTTCCACCACCGCTCCCAGCAGCCCATCTGCCCAGTCGGCGCCTGCATCGGCCACAATCGCGGGCGGGCAGGTGCACGGAACGGTAAAATCCGGCAACATTCCCCTGCCCGGGGTGAGCATCGTTGCCACCAATACACTCACGGGCCAGCGCTACGCGACCGTCACCGACATTAATGGCAACTACTCGATGACCATTCCCACGAGTGGCCGTTATGTGCTCAAGACAGAACTCGCGGCCTTCGCCCCGGAGACCAAGGTCGCGTTGCTCAAACCCACGGGAGCGACTCCGGTTAACCAACAGGCCGATTTCGCTCTGACCCTGGCTTCGCGGGTCCCACCGGAAAGCCCGCAGGAGAACGTGGCGCGGAATCCCGGCCAAGGGGGCACAGGCGGTCAAACGGGTGGTCAGGGTGGCGGTCGGCAAGCGGGCACGGTTCGGCGCAATAATGCCGCCGGCGCCCAAAGTCTGGCTTTGCTTGCCCAACTCGCTGGCACTGAGGATGCTGGAGTGAGCAGCGGCGCCACCGGGGCAGCTCTGCCTTCGATGGCCAACAACACGGATTTCTCCTCCGAGTCGGTCGCGGTGACCGGCCAGGCAGGAACGACCAATCCCTTCGCCGGCGTGGATATGGAACAACTTCGCCAGAACGCGGAGATGGATCCATCTCTCGGCGGCCAGGGTGGCCTGGGTGGCCAAGGTCCGGGCGGTGGCGGACCCGGCGGCGGTGGACCCGGAGGAGGCGGCTTTGGCGGTGGTGGAGGAGGTTTTGGCGGAGGCGGCGGTGGCCGTGGAGGTGGCGGAGGTCGTGGCGGTGGTGGAGGCCGCGGCGGCGGTCTCGGGGGCGGCGGTTTTGGCAATTTCCGCAACTTCAAGGCCAATCAACCCCACGGTGCATTCTTCTGGACCGGCGGAAACAGCGCGTTGAACGCCACTCCTTTCCCTGTGAGGGGGGAACAGGAGCAGCAACCCAGCTACGCGCAAAATCAGTTTGGACTCACCTTTATGGGTGCGCCCTATATTCCGCACCTGATCCAGCACGACACCAAAGACGTGATCTTCTTCAACGCATCGGGGACACGCTCTTCCTCGCCTTTCAGCCAGTACGGCAGCGTGCCCACGGCTGCCGAACGCGACGGCAATCTGTCTGGGCTCACCACCCAGGAGGGGGCGCCGATCACCATCTACGATCCCCTCACGCACTTGCCGTTCCCCAACAACACCATCCCGGTGGACCGCATTTCCGCCCAGGCAACGGCGCTACTCGGGTACATTCCGCTGCCCAGTCCCAAGCTGCCGGGCCAATTCCAGAATTACCAGCGCCTCACCTCCTCTCAGTCCAACACCACCCGCATCGGCGTGCGTTTTCTTCACAGCTTCGGCCCTAGTACGGGAGGCTCCCCGATCGGAGGGCTGATTCGGCAATACATGGGCCAGGGTGGCGCCGGTCTACGCCAGAGCATGAACGTGAATTTCAACTACAGCCACGCGGCGGCCGATGAACTGGATCTCTTCCCCGATCTTGGCGGTAAACAGCAGCAGCACCAGTATTCGGTGGCCCTCGGCTATTCGATCGGCAAAGGCAGGCTTACCACGAATCTCGGTCTCAACTGGAACCGCAGTGACACCCAAATCAAGAACGATTTCACCAGCACAACGGATATTGCCAGCCAGATAGGCATCCACGGGCTGCCGGAGAACCCGTTGCTCTTTGGCCTGCCTAACGTCATCCTGAACCAGTTCACCAGCGTCACCGAACAGCAGCCGAACTTTCAGATCAACCAGACCATCGCCGCCACGGATTCCACTTCGTGGATACACAAGAAGCACAACATCCGCTTCGGGGGAGATTTTCGCCGCGTTCATAACGACCTCTTCGGCAATACAGGCAATCTCACCGGGACCTTTACCTTCACCGGCGTCTTCACCGAGGCGCCCGGCACCAGCACCACCACACCTGGTGGCACCGCTACTACCGGCTCTTCACTGGCTGACCTGCTACTCGGCTTGCCCCAGCAGACTTCCCTGCAGGCGCCCTACCAGGAGTCCTACTTGCGGCAGAATGCGTGGGACGCCTATGCACAGGACAGTTGGCGAGCGTTGGCCAACCTGACCCTGCTCTTCGGCCTGCGATACGAGTACTATTCGCCTTACTCGGAGAAGTACGATCGCCTCTCAACCCTGGATACGGGCAACAATTTCGCTTCTGTGCAGACGGTTGTCTCCGGCGGCATCGGATATTACACCGGCAAATATCCGCGCGATCTGGTCTACCCCGAACGCAACAACTTTTCTCCTCGCATCGGCATTGCCGTGCGGGCTGCGAAAGACACGGTGGTGCGAGCCGGGTATGGCATCAACTACGCGGTCGGCACCTACGCGAAATTCATCCAGGACTTCGCTTTCCAACCGCCCTTCGCCGACGTTCAGACCAATGAAACAACCGCTGGAGCGGTGCTCAGCCTGGCCAATGGCTTCCCTGCGCCGCAGGAGGATGGCAACTACGCAGTCAACAAGTACTATCGGCTCCCCTACGTGCAGGTTTGGAACATCAATGTGCAGCGCACCATCCCGCTGGGCATTGTGCTCAACATCGGTTACAACGGCTCCAAAGGCACCCGGCTGGACATTGTCGATGCGCCCGGCCGCTCGGCTACCGGGTCGCTGAGCGGAGTGCTCTATGACTATGAGGACTCGGTCGCCTTCTCCAATTACAACGCGCTCACGTTTAGCGCGCGCAAGCGGCTCCAGCGGGGCATCGCCATGGGCGCGACCTACACCTACAGCCACTCCATCGACAACGCCAGCTCGATTGGGGGCAACGGTGGCACCAGCACTGTGGTCGCGCAAAACTGGCAAAACCTGTTGGCGGAAGAGTCGAATTCGAGCTTTGACGTACGCAACAACCTGACCGGCAACTTCCTTTACGAGTTGCCCTTTGGACCGGATGCCCATTGGCTGAGTACCGGCTGGGCCGGCCATGCGCTCAACGGCATCTCGATTTCCGGCACCTTCACGCTGGCTAGCGGAGAAGCGCTCACGCCCCACTATGAAGCGGCGATCGCTGACGTAGCACGCGGGAGTACGGGATCCCTTCGCCCTGACCGCGTTCCCGGAGTATCGTTCACCGCCGGTGGAGGCTCACTCCAAAACTGGTTCAACAAGAGCGCCTTTGCCGCCCCAGCCAACACCTATGGGACGGCTTCACGCTACTCGATTCCCGGACCGGGCACGGTGACTATCAACGCATCGCTCTCCAAGACGGTCCGCTTCTCAGAGACCCGTACCTTCGAGATGCGCGCCACTGCCAGCAACCCCTTCAACACCGTCCAATACTCAGGGGTGGATTCGACCCTGGGGTCGGGAACGTACGGGCAGGTAACTGCCGCCGCCGGCATGCGTCAATTCACTTTCAACGCCCGCTACCGGTTTTAAAGAGAGGATCGAACTTAAGATGAACTTCACCGGTCACTTGCGCAGCTTGATCGCCCTGCTGGGCCTCGCGGTTTTGCCCGCGATACCTGGGCCTGCGCAGGACCAGAGTTCGTCGCAGAACGGCTCGCAACAGGATACGCAAACCGCCTATACGCTCAAGGTCGACAGCGACCTGGTGCTCACCAATGTTGTTGTCCGCGATAAGAAGACGGGAGAGGTCGTTCGCGGTCTGACCGCCAACGATTTTCAAGTGCAGGAGAACGGTAAGCCGCAAAAGATTATCAGCTTCGACTTTCAGAGTGTCGATCAAGCCGCGCCTCTCAATGAGGCCACCGTGAACGGTAAGGCTCCCAGCAGCATCATGGGCAGCATGAACCGTGCCGCTACTTCCACCCAATTGCGCAACCATCGCCTGATCGTGATGTTCTTTGACATCACCTCGATGCAGCCGGAAGACCTGGAGCGGGCGCAGGACGCTGCCCGCAACTACATCAATAAACAAATGCATCCGGCGGACCTGGTTGCCGTGGTCTCGCTCAATCAGTCGTTATCGCTCGATCAGGATTTCACCGCCAATAAGCAACAGCTGTTGAACGCTGTCAACGCCTACTCAGGAACCCAGGGCGCGGGATTTCAGTCGGGAGCTACCAGCACTACCAACCAGGTGGAAGACACCACAGCCTTTACTCCTGACGAGCAGGAGTACAACGACGTAAATACCGACCGCGAGCTCTTCGCCTTTGAAGACATTGCCCACTCGCTGGCTTACATCAACGAAAAGAAATCTCTGCTCTATTTCTCTGGAGGCATTCAGCGCGACGGTATTGAGAACCAGGCTTCGCTGCACGCGGCCATCAATGCTTCGGTGCGCGCGAATATGTCCATCTATTCTGTGGATACGCGTGGACTGGAGGCGATCTCTCCGCTGGGCGATGCCTCTACCGGCAGCCTGCGCGGCACCAGCGGCTACAACGGCGCGGCGCTGCAGAACAACCTGGATTCCAACTTTAATACTCAGGAAGTGATGGCCACGCTCTCCTCCGATACCGGGGGCAAGGCCTTCTTCGATTCCAACGACTTTTCTCCTGCCTTTCAGCGCATCCAGCAGGACACCTCCGCGTACTACGTGATTGGTTTCCGTTCCACGGACTCCGTGAAAGACGGCCGCTACCGCCGGCTCACCATCAAGATCAACCGCCCCAACGTCAAGCTCGAATACCGGCCCGGCTACTACGCTCCGGCCGACTATCGTCATGCCAATAAGGATGAGCGCGAGCGTCAATTGCAGGAGCAGCTAAACAGCGACCTGCCTGCCACCGACGTCGAACTCTATCTGCAGGCTTATTACTTCCGCAGTGACACCGGTACCGCTGCGCCTCGCTTTGACGTGCCTGTATCTTTGATTGTGCCCGGCTCGCAGATTCCCTTTGTCAAAGGAGGGGACCGCAGCAAGGCCACGCTCGATATCATTGGCGAGCTTAAGAACACGGCCGGGCAGGATATGGCGGAAATTCGCCAGACCGTCAAGCTGGCGATCGATGATTCGCAGCAGGTTTCGCGCAAGAACATCCAGTACACGACCAACTTCAGCCTGCCCCTGGGCAAGTATCATCTCAAGTTTGTGGTCCGCGAAAATCAAACCGGCCGCATGGGCTCGTTCGAGACCGATATCAATCTGCCTGACCTGAAGAAGTTTCCCCTCAAGCTCAGCTCCGTTGTGCTTTCCAGTCAGCGGGTTGCTGCCTCCAAGAAGGACGACAACAATCCGCTCTCCAACGGCGGCTTCACCTGGGTCCCGAATGTAGTCCATGTCTTCCGCACGGATCAACACCTCTACATGCTCTATGAGGTCTACGACCCCGCGTCCGCACAGGCCGCGGGGAGCGCAGCCAAGGCCGGCGGTGCTGCTGCGGTACCGGCTGCCAAGGCGGGGATGCAAGTGTTGACCAGCATCGAATTCCTTCAGGGAACCACGAAGGTCTTCGAGACGCCGCTGGTTGAGGCCAACAGCTTGAATGTGCCCGGGCGTGGGGCGGTGGCATTTGCCTTCGATATCCCCCTGGATAAGCTGACGGCCGGCCTTTATATCTGCCAGGTGAATGTCATCGATGATACCGGCGGCAGCTTCAGCTTCCCCCGCCAGGCGCTGCTGGTCCGTGCCGCGGCGGCAACACCGCCCGCCGTGCCAACTCCGTCTTCTCCTCCAGCGCCCGCGCCCTCTACCGGCGGCGCTCCTTCCGCTGGCGCTCGCGCGCCTTCCATATAATTCAAGTCGTTCCCAATGGCGGAGCATCTCATTGGCGGAGGTAGGCGATGAAGGCAGTACTGCTGCATGGCTATGGGGGCGTTGACCAGCTGGTCTACGAGGAAGTCCCAATCCCAATCGCCGGCGCCGGCGAAGTGCTGGTGAAACTCGCTTCCACGAGCATCAACCCCATTGATTACAAGATCCGTCGCGGAGAGATGAAAGCCATCATGCCCCTTCAGCTCCCTACCATCCTGGGCTACGACCTGGCAGGCCAGGTGGTAGCTCTGGGTGAGGGTGTCACCGGGGTAGAAGTGAATGCACTGGTGATGGCGGTGACCGACCATACCTACGCGGAGTATGTCACTTGTAAGGTGAAGGATCTGGCGCGTATGCCGGATGGGGTCAACCCCGTTGAGGCCGGTGTTTTGCCCCTGGTGCTGGAGACTGGAACGCAGTTGATTGAGTTGGGAGTACGTCCGCGTTCCGGCGAGCGGGTGCTGATTACCGGTGCGCTTGGCAACGTGGGGCGCACCGCGGTCCACATTGCCAAAAAGCATGGAGTCTACGTGATTGCCGGGGTTCGCGCCAGGCAGAAGGCGGAGGCGGCAAAGCTGGGGGCAGACGAGGTGGTCGCCGTGGACGAGGATCTCGGCAGCCTGAAGGAATTGGACGCGGTTGCGGATACTGTCGGGCGCGATGTGATTGATCGGCTGATTCCCCACATCAGAAAAAACGGAGTGCTGGCCACGGTCGTTGGCAAACCGAAGTCGGCTGATGGACGTGCTGTTCAGGTCGTAGAGGTCTGGGCGGTCCCGGATCCGCATCGCCTCGAACAGCTCGTCCAGGAGATAGCAAGCGGAGAATTCACCATTCCGATTACCATGCGATTTAAGCTGGCGGAGATTCGCGAGGCCCATGAGGTGGCGGAAAAAGGAGCGGCGGGGAAGGTCTTGCTGACGCCATGATGTCCGGTCTAGTCGCTGGTTGAGCCCCCTTCGGATGAGCTCCGGTATGGACAATGCCGGCATCCCGAGTTGCAGCAGGTCCCTCGCTTCAAGTGATATTGCGCGGTAAACACAAGATAGGGACCGTCGTAGTAGTAATCCTCTGGTTGCAGCGGGGCCGCCGGATCGAAGAGCGGCTTGGCTGGCGAGGATTCATCCGGCATAGCTCATTTTCGCAGGCCTTTGGCATCCTAACCAAGGTCTATGGTCCTGGACCCGTCTAGGGGAGTGGGCTGGTTTGCGCAAGACACCCTAGTGTGCCGTCTGCGCCTGCTTGATCGCGGTGACCAGTTCGGCCAGGCGTGCGGGATCCACATCGCTGACCGCGACTCCTTCGAGGTCATTTGTGCTGAAGTTCACCACATGAAATCCTGCGTGTTCGGCCGGCGGTTGATCAGCTTTTGTTGCGCCGGGTTTCTCCTGGAGAAAAACGGAAACGCGATGCTTGCCTATGCTGTAGAGCAGCTGTGCCACGGGCTGGTTGTGAAGGTAGGTCAGGTTTGCGCCATCGAGCGCGGTATCTCGCGGCAGGCTCTCCGGCAAATTGAAGCTGAACGGCAGCTTGCCCTGAAACCACGGCTTGACCGTGTGCCTATCGGTGGAAACCACCTGTGGTGGCAAGCTGCCGGCAAGTGTGGCGACGTGCTGATCGAAGACCTCGGTTACTAGCGCGGCGTACTCGGCGGAGGAAATCTCCGCTTTGCGCGCGGTGCGTTGGACCATGATTGTGCTCGCGGAGACCAGCAAAAGGACGGCCGCAGCAACCCAGCCCCATGCAAATCGCCACTGTTGCGGGTACCTATGGCCGGAACCGGTCCCTGGAGCCTCCAATCCGGAGGATGCCAACCGGGTCAAGCGCTCCTGCAATTGCGGCGGTGGCGTATATCGTTGCCCAGCCTTCGCTGTAGCGGACTTAAGCAAGCTTTGGTAAAGGGCATTTGAGGTGCATGCCGGGCAACCCGCGAGATGTTCGTTGGCCACGGCGAGCTGATCCGCGGAGAGCTCGCCGTCGGCAAGCCCATTGAGCATGGAGGGAGATAGGTGGTCGGTCATGCGCGGAACTCCCTCGGTGTCGCGTTCACCTGCAGCTCTCCGCGCAGTGCGGTACGGGCACGTGCGATGCGTGACATGACTGTGCCAATCGGGATCTCGAGAACGGTGGCAATCTCCCGATACTTCATCTCCTCCACATCACAGAGGAGGAGCACTTCCAGCAGAGGCGGTGGCAGCTTTTCCATGGCAGCGTGGAGCCCAGCGCGGTCGCTCAAGCGGATCAGATTCCTCTCCGGAGTTTCCCGGTCGATCGCGCCCTCCGGATAAAGAGCCTTTCCCGATTCATTGCGGTGGTCGTCTAATTCGTCCTCGAGTGCGACCGTGCGCGTGGCCGCTAGGCCGGTGCGCGAAGTCAGGTAGGTGTTTCTGAGAATGCGGAAGATCCATGCCCTGAAGTTGCTGCCCGGCTCGAAGGTGGTGAATCCGCGAAGGGCCTTCAGAAATGTCTCCTGCACCAGATCCTCTGCGTCCGTAGGGTTGCGGGAGAGCCAGAAGGCAACATTGTAGAGAGAGGGAAGCAGAGGCAGCGCCAGGTCCTCAAACGCAGTGGCTTGGGGGACGCTTTCGCGAGCCGCTCGCTTCCATGGCAACAGCGTCATCTGGTGCCCACTCTTCTTTCTCTCTCCAAAGATGAGAACTGGCGGCCGGCAAATTTATTCCCGGAATAATCTGCCCCTCGGATCGCCTCGCCCCAGCATCTTATCTCCTGACACTGGAAAGTCCTCATGGGAATCTTTGCCACCGACGGCCAGGGGTTCAAGCAGTTCCTTGAGCTGGGTACTGCATTCCTGTTATCTGCGGCGATAGGGCTTGAACGGGAAGTTCGGCACAAGAGCGCGGGACTTCGCACCTATACGTTAGTTGGGACCACAGCCGCTCTCTTTCTCCTCGTTTCCAAGTATGGCTTTATGGATGTCCTGGCGAAAGAGTTGGTCGTGCTCGACCCCTCGCGGGTCGCGGCTCAGATTGTCACCGGCATCGGTTTCATTGGCGCGGGGCTGATCTTTGTCCAGGGAGATCGGGTCAAGGGACTTACCACTGCTGCAACCGTCTGGCTGGTCACCGCGGTAGGAATGGCCTGCGGCGCCGGCCTTCTCCTCCTCGCACTCGCTGTGACGTTAGCCTATTTTGTCGTAGCTTTTGTCTTTCCTGTCGTGCTGCGTCTTCTTCCCGCCAGCCAGGCTACCGGCGTGGAACATGACTAACGCCAGGCTACCGAGGGAAACAGTTGGCCCTCGCCGCTGAGCGTACGAGTGAGAGACATCGAAACCCGAATTATTTTGCGGTGGAACCACCTGCCCCCTGCGGATCAAGTTGCGAATCCATCCAGGCGATTCGCGCGGTCAGCCAGGTTTTGAGGTAAGCCACCTCGCCCTGATAAGATCCGGCGACCTCGGCATTCGGAGGGACGTACTGTCCCAGGATTGGCCAGCGCTGGTAGTTGTTTAGCTGCGACTGAGTGAGGGCTGCGGCGTTCTCGTCAATATAGGTGGATAAGGTGTCGAGTTGCGTCGCCTTCACTTGCTTCCAGCGCTCTGCCACCGCGGTTGCAAAGGCCGGATCGTCAAAGAGCCGCTTGGTCCACTGGGTGTAGGTTAAATCATTGGATCGAAGCCACCATCCGGTTGGGTCATCGTTCCCGTTGTAGTTCACGTTTCCTGCGCCGATATCGAAATCCCAAACCGGGCCCATGAAGATCTTGCCGCTGCGATCTTTGTATAGCCAACAGCTTGACCAAAAAACCGCATCGTTGTTCTTGAAAAGCTCGTTGACCAGGTACCAGTTGATGTAGCTATCGGTGTCGAGATATTGGGTATAACCGGTCGCTGGGTCGGTGAAGTCAGCAGAGTACAGCACATTCTCCGTGTTCTGGATGTAGTTCTGGATATAGCTGAGCTGTTGTGGCGTGGCAGGATCAGGGTCGTGGAGATCGAAGATGACTCCCCGCGACGTTTTGAAGAGGATATCGTCCGGGTCACCCCTGGTGTCGACTTCAAGCAGGTAGCCGCCGGTCAGTGACTTGCCTGAGTTGTCGGTATCGTCCATTTCAGGGATGTTGACGCGGTTCTTGTCGATTTTGATTTCTTCTGTGAGCTGGTAATTGCCTTCGTATTGACCGTTGAGGAAAAGTTCTACAAATCTGGAATTCGGCGTCCACGCCATGCCTAACCGACGCCCAACCTCGAAGGCGACCTGGTCACGGAGAAGGGACTTGTCGTCGTAGTTTGCCAGCAGGACCCAGGTCTTGCCGGCCGGCATGCCTAACAGGCCGGCTTTTGAGTCGAGCTTCAATTTATAGGGCTTCTTGGGCAGGATCCAGGTTGTGTTCCCGTGGCCCCGAATCTGCATCGTGCCCGAGTATGCAACATCCGTGCCGGATGGGGCCGGAGTGATGCTTACGCTGCCGCTCACGTAATTGACCAGGGACGTGATGGGCGCTGCATTATCGGTGGTAATTTCGAGCACCGGCAGGTCCATCTTAGCGGGGACAAAATTCGGGTTCGGCGAAGCGAGCGTGAGCTGGACACTCGCAGTCGACTGTTGCGCACCGGCCGTGGCCACGACGGTAATCCGGAAACTGAGCTGGGTTGCACCTTGGGCAAACGAGGCTGAGCCCGCAGTTGTGGCTGCCGTCAACACGAATGCCGCTTGGCCGTTACTGATCATCGACAAGGTGGGCGATGATGCCGTGACGCCGTCTGGAAGTCCCTGGAGACTAATCGAAATCGGCCGATAAGGATCCGCTGGGAGAGCTGCCGACACAACAATAGCCTGCTTGGAAATATTGTCTGGATAGAGAAGAATCGACTTTGTGGGCGTGGCCAGCTTGAGTACAGGAGACCCTCCGCAACCTGACAGGAGGCTGAGCGATGCAGAGGCAAAGATGAGCAGTCGAACGGCTCGCTTCAATCGGTACCCTCACTTTCCACCGTTAAGGGTGGATGAGTCTGTTACGCAAATGGAAAAGATAATCAGACGTAGGGTGACGCGAAAAGGACGCAAGCCAATTTCGCGACGTTTTTTTGTCGCCAGCAAGCAATCGTGATGCAGAGAGGGCTTTAGTAGTCCTCGCCGATTGGCATGCCAGGAGGCGCCTCGACCGGTGGCGCGGGCACGAACCGTGCTGGATCGCGCTCGAATTCTGCAATCCGCGCCAGCGCTGCTGCACGATGCGCCTGCCGTTCACGGGGAAGAGTAGTGGCGGCGGTGAGTTGCGTTTTTAAGTTGGCCACCTGCAAGCGGGCGATCGCACGGGCCTCGGGCGATGCCTGATTCGATGCCGCCAGGCCGAGCAAGCTTTCCAGCGTTGCCGATTCCACCGCTGACTGGGTTTCGGCCGCTAAGCCGGTGGCACGCGGCGCCTGCCAGGTGGCTTTCAGCACGCCGCTCAGGACTTCATCGAGGCCGGGATTGGCAGCGTCGCGCGCGTGGTACTCCACCAGGCGTGACGCGCGCTGGGGGTTGAACAGCAGGGCAAGCGTGAGATCGGCGGCCGATTGGGCAGCAGCTACTGGATCGAAGGCCAGCCCCGTAAAAGCAGAAAAGCTCTCCCGCGTGCGTGGATACCCAGGGGCCACCGGAGGCAGCAACCGCAGCAGTGGTTCCGGGAGCGTGAGCGTCTCGGGGGCGAGCGTGCGCAGCACGGCGGTAAGCGCCTTGCGCTGATCGGCCGGCGAAACAATGGTTGTTACTTCCTGCCCGTCGCCGCGCAGCGCATAGCGATAATCCAGCCCTCCTATTTCCTTGGCCGCCGCTTCCGTCTGGTAGCGATGCATCAGGTAGAGCGGCACCAGCACATCCGCGAGTTCCGACATCGGCGTTCCTACGGGAATCGCGTTTGGACCGAAGTGCTGCAACGCAGCGGCCCGCACTGCGAGCACGCGTTCCAGTTCTGCCGCGGAATCAGGTCCGTTGTCCCAAAGGTGCGCGTGGGGATGAGCGCTTCCCAGCGGGCGGGCATCGTCATCGGTGATGAAATAGAGGCCCTGTTTCTGCGCCTGTCGGAGCACCTCGGCCAGGTCAGCCGCTTCTTTATCCGCAGGAAACTCCGCATACCCATAGGTGATCGCCACTTTGTCCCACGCTCCGATGCCGGTAGCGTAGGCGTGGGAAAGATCCGGCTTGCCGTCGCTGTTGAGGGTGATGAGGGGGTGGGGATAATCCATGACCGACGTCCCTTGGCCAAGCGAACTGGCGGCAAAGTTATGCGCCAGGCCTAGTGTGTGCCCCACCTCGTGCGCTGCCAGTTGCCGCACCCTGGCGAGAACCATGGCCTGCAACGCATTGTCCGCGGGCAGCGGCGCTCCATCGAGATAGGGATCGAGCAGCGATTGCGCAATCATAAAGTCCTGGCGCGCGCGCAACGATCCCAGCGTCACCTGGCCTTTGATGATCTCTCCCGTCCGGGGATCGATCACGCCTTCGCCGTAGGACCATCCCCTGGTGTAGCGATGCACCCACTGGATCATGTTGTAGCGAATGTCCATAGGGTCCGCGCCCTCAGGCAGCACCTCGACGCGAAATGCATTGCGATAGCCCGCGGCCTCGAAGGCTTGGTTCCACCAACGAGCGCCTTCGACCAGCGCGGTGCGAATTGGCTCCGGAGCACCGCGATCGACGTAATAGGTGATTGGTTCCACGGGATCGCTTATGGCCGCGGCCGGATCCTTCTTCTGCAGCCGGTGCCGGGTAATAAAGAGCTGGTCGAGCGGAGCCCCGAGCGGCGCGGAGTAATCCCGGTACACGGTTGGGAAGTAGCCTGCATTCGGGTTATACGCCCGCGGAGAATAGCCCGGTCCGGGCAATTCGATGAACGAATAGTGTTCGCGCACGGTGAGAGCGTGGGGATCAGGGGTCACGTCGGCAACGTAGGAGTTGGCTTCCGGGGCATCGCTGGTAAAAGTGAGAATGGCTTCGACTTCAGTGTTACGCGGAAAATTCTTCGTGCTCTCGGGCAAGATCGCCGAACGCGTGGGGTCGAGCGCGTATTTGCCCTGCTTGGCCTGGGCCAGACGCTCAGCGACTCCGTGGGCATCCAGAAGAAAGAAGTCTGTGGCATCCACCAACACGCGGCCACCCGGGGCCTCCGCCTCCACCTTGAACCCGAAGAGCACTGACTCGGCGAAGGATTGTTTTACCGCGGTGCGTTCGGAGTCGTCGGATGACGAGGACCGGAAGGCAAGGTTGGGTTCCACCAGCAGCACCTTATTTCCGCTGCGCATGAAATGCACAACACGTCCGTTGCCCAGTTGCCCGCGGTCGAGGAACAGATCATTCGATCCGATTCCGTAGGGTAGCTGATCGAGGTAGAGAAAATCCTTGTCGAGTGCGGGGATTTCGAGCAACAGCTTTCCTGTTTTCGCCTCGAAATACAAGGGGAAAAAGCCATCCCTGTTGAGTCCGGCGGTCCGTGTTTCAATGGTCGTTTGTGCGTCGGCGGGCGCCGGCTGAAGAAGCAACGATGCTGCGAAGAAAAGCGCAACCGGGAGGGAGCGGAGAAGCGAGCGCATAACGAAGGTTCTCACAGCCGGGGTTCTTAGGCGGGGTCCCTTAAACTGCGACCCGTGGGAAGACAGATCAGCTATCACGGACTCGCAAAGCCACTGCCCACAATGACTCAAGACCCCGGTCTGAGCCCCGGGGTACACATTCCCACCGAGACCAGTCCCGCAGGACTCTGTGTCGTATCCCAGACCCGATAGGACCCGGATGGGTACGGCGGGTGCCCCTCGTTCGCCTAAGCGTACCTCGGCCGAAAATAATGGGGCGTCAGCCCCACGATCGCATTTACGAAACTCGGAAATGCAGGCAGTACAGCCCATAACGGCAGTCCCGTTAGGGACGCCTGAGAGTAGCCCAGGACGACAGTCCTGGGTGTACACCCCGACCACGATCAGTCCCGCGAGGGGCGGCTGAAAATCTCCCAGGACGTTGCATTCCTCGGCTTCAGCTACGTGATAAGCAGTCGCGGTTCCATAAGCTTTCAGTCCGTGCCTTCTAATCGGCACTCTGCGGGACTCATCTTTTCACGCGCACTTAAGTCCCGGTGTCGAGGTGAAAGGTCTTATCGTAAGGCACCACCGGGTAGCCCTTTGCCTTCCACGCGGCCAGGCCGCCTTTAAGGAACTTGACCTTTGTTACATCTATGTTCGGCGCCAGGCCCTGGGCCTTTGCCGCGATGGCGCGACTGGTCTTATCGCTGGGGCAGGTGCAGTAAACAACGAGCTCTTTATCTGCCGGGATCAGGGACGGATTCGCTTCCGCGTCCTGCGGAGAAATCCTCTGCGCTCCTTGGATGATCTCCGAGTCGGTCAACAAGTCGAGCGGCTGGCGAACGTCCAGAATCAGGACGTCATGCTTCGCAACGATGAGGTCGGGGAGAGTTTCCGGCGTGATGCTGAACCGTCGATCGCGCGCCGAGCCTTGACTCTTCGGATCCATATCACGGCTAACGGACCCAGATGGCGATTGCAATGATGGTGAGTGATCAGGTTCATCTACCGGCCCCCTTTTGCATAAAGGTTAGTGCTGGATAGATTAGCAAGCCTCGTGACAAATGATTCGAGACTGTTATCAAACCGCAGTTGCGGCCAGGCTGGGCTCCTCCACCCTACGGCACCGCCAAGAAAAGTGACTGTTTTACCCGGAACAGCGGCCGGGCGTTCGCCCGGGACCACCATCCCTGCCAGGTTGAGCGGATCCGTCGCCGCCACCGTGACGGCCTCCTCCGCGTTGCCCTGCAAGCGGGAGTCTCGCAGCGAAGCCACCGCCTCCGGGACAGCGAACTGCTCTCCGCCAAATCCGTTGACGAATCGTCCTCCGCGCACGCTGCCCCGGGCCTCCAGCCTGCGGAACATAGCCACCAGCTCCCGCCAGCGGGGAATCGTCGTTTCCCGCTCCAACAGGTCGCGGAACACAACGTCATTGCGCCGCAAAAGCATCCAGCAGGCGGACTCGAGCTCTGCTCACCCGCTCCGCCTGGGCGCCCACAGTTTCAACCGCTCCAGCCGCCGGGTTGAGCAAGCTCCAGCGCCCCACCGTGTTGCGCGTCCGCCGCACACTCTGGATCGCCTTGCGCCGGGGGTCGATCAGGACCCGCAAGCTATCGAAGCCGTCGGCAGTCACCAGGCCGACTGCGACCAGCTCCCATAAGGCGCGGTTCACCTGCTCGGCCGGGGCGCCCAGCCCACGCGCCAGGTCGCCGGCAAAGACTGCTCCATATTGCGACAGATGGGCCCGCGCCTGCCACGCCAGTTCGCTCAGGCAGGCCTGAAGAGCTGGCTCGGGAATCGCGCGCTCCGCCAGGCAGCGATCCATCCACAATGCCTCCTCGCGCAGGAAGAAGGTGACCGGAGCCATGCTGGTGGGTACCACGCGCTCGGGGGCGGCGAAGTCGCCCAGGGTCGAGAATACCGAGTGGGGGAGATGGGTCCCCAACCCCACCACACCCTCCAGGCACAGAGTATCGAGCCATCTTCAGGTCGTAGCCGGCAACGCGCTGGGGCAGGAGCGTCCGCTCCCATTCGATGGCCGGCGCCTCGAAACCCTCGAGCAGGCGGAGGGCTGGAGGATCTCCCGCCTCTCCGCTGAGTTGTGCCCGCGGCACCACCTTCTGCCAACGCATCAACCACTGCGGATCGACTGCCGGCGTGACCGGCTCGATCTGCTTGCGCAGCCCGGCCAGCGTCCTCTTGTGGATGCGCTGCAGCAGCCGGCGCTCGCACCATTCCACATCCTCATCCTGGGGAGCCGGCCCGACGCCCTCAAAGACCCCGCGCAGGATGGTGCCCTGCATCTCCAACACCAGCATGGTGGCCCAAACGGCCGCCGGCTCGATACCCAGGCGGACGGGCAGGGTCCGCGAAGTGACCGGACCGAGTAGCGCCATCCATCCCTGCACGGTTTTGCGCACCACATCGCCGAAGAGCAATTCCTTCGCTTCCGGGGGGCAGGGAAGTGAGTGCTCGAAGGTGACCTCGGCCACAGAAGCCGCAGGTGCTGCGCTCTCTCTGCTGCCACCAGATATTGCTGTCCAGCGTGCTCTGCCACCGTAGCTCGGGCCTGGGCCGCCAGCCGCTCGAAAAACACTGGCCAGTGGAGCGCGCCTGCGCAGGATTGAATCTCCGCCGGCACCACGATCAGGGAACAGAGCAGGTCATGCAACTCGTGCTCATCACGCACATCGGGCCAGCATTCTTCGCGCAGCTCGGCAATCGCCGCGGGGTCGAGCCGGCCGGCCTCGCCCAACAACTTATCCGGAACCATTCCCCGCATGCTTCACCGCGCAGGCGCCGGCGCTCTTCCAGCGGCGCATCGTCGAGGAAGGCATAGGGATTGGCGTTGAGCAGCTCGTGGGCAAAGGCGGAGGGGGTTGCGCTGTCCACTGCAAGACAGCGAATCGCACCCGTGCGGATCCCCGCCAGCAGCCCGATCAAGCCCTCCAAATCCATA
>CAWGPA010000026.1:0-41600 GCA_963824325.1 uncultured Acidobacteriaceae bacterium
ACCGCCCGTTCAGTTCGTCGTACAGCACCCGAATGCGCGCAACTTCTTCATCGCTTTGCTGGGTATTTCCCTCGTGCTCCACGTCCACGAGGACGATGCCGTGCTCGGGAAGATTGTCCTCGCCCACGAAATAGGGAGCGAAGATGCGTTGTTGTGCGCAATCGGGATGCGAAGCCAAGCGGCCGTCGTAGATGCTTTCAGAAATAAAACGGCAGACGGAGGGATGCATGCGCCGGGACTCGCCCAGAAACAGGCCGGCGTGCGTCGGTACTACAGCGTGGAAGACTGGGGCATCGGGTTGGCTGGCGGCGGTGTTCTTGAGAGCATACTGCAAGCCGGAGAGCCCGGAGTCGCCGGGATGCATGCCCTGGATCGGCTGCTCTAGCTGCATTTGATCACCCAGTAGCCCAAGTTCCGCGTGCAGCGCGTCATCGCGACGGTGTTGGCAAGAGAAACTTGGCCTGCTTCGTCGACGAACAGAAAATCCAGCGCGTTCTCCCACTCGGGTCGAGTAAACAGCCACGCGGTTCCACCGACTACGCCAACACTGTAAGCATCCCGCGCCTTTTTCGCCTCGCCAATGTGCTCGAAGTCAGGGTTGTTTTCAAAGAGCGGCCCATCGCCCTCCCCACCAACTTTGATGCCTGTGAGCCGCGCTCCGGCTTCGCGGAACGTGTCGCCACATGCTCCCAGCAGGTTGATGATCGCCTTATGACTGTTGCAAACCACACCGACCCGCTTGCCGTTTCCTACGAGCTCCCGGATCATCTGGGCTGCCGTGTAAGTCTTACCCGTACCGGGGGGTCCCTGGATTACCAGACAACCGGCATCCATCGAAGCACTGATTCGAACCGCCGCTTCATGGACCGTCTCCTGCGGGCTGGAGGAGTCAGCATTGGAGCGACACGAGAGAGAAGCGCAGCCGCCGCTGCATAAGCTTGCCATCCAAATGCTGCTCGGCGACTGCCATCAGCGAACCTGGAATAGAATGCTTGGGGACGTGCTCGTACGGCAGGAGAGATCCAGAACGGGGAAACTCGCCTCCACATTCCTCCACCAATTTCTCGCAGCTTTTCTTTAATTGCAGTTCGCCCCGGTTATAGTCAATTCCGAAAAGCGTGAACGTCGTTTCGAGGTCTCCGCAAAACCTCACCTCGTGCTCGTCGTCTGCCCTCAGCTTGCAATCCTGCGAAGGATCAAATTGGTAGGTTTGAACCATCGATCGCTTTACGTGCTCCAGGGAGCCGACTGCGCTGATCCCTTCCAGGCAGCAAGGGTCGTCTCGGAGTGCCTGTGGAGTCATCACACTACGCTCGAACATGCGCCACCACATCGGTTTATCCTCCCGGCGGTGGAAATCGATCAGGTCACTTAATAGCTGGGAGATCGGTCGCTACGCTCCTGTAACAACGTGGCGACGCGGAGTCGGGCCGCTACTTCTGGGTTAAGCTCCTTTGGCTCCTGTACGGTCTCTTCCGGGGCCGGGGTGCCCGTTTGACGCCGCGCTCATATGCAACAGATCGCAGCCAACCGGCCAGTTCGGCAGTCGAGACGCAGTCATCCTCGTTATAGTCACGAATGCCACGCAGGATTGGGCTCTCTTCCCAGCGACCTGGTTGCCCACTTACCATCCAACGCGCGTATTGCACGATTGAATCGCCTGCTGTTGCGACCTGCGTGGTCCGACCCCGCCGGTAGAGCTTTTCTATCGTCTTGATGGAGTAGTTGTCCTCGCCGATTTGCAGAGCATGCCGCACGATTTGGTAAAGGTCGACAAAAACGTGTCGGCGAAGGAGCTCATCAAGTTCATCCTGGCGGGTATTGTGCCGTGTGCTGAGCCTCTTGAGGGCACTCGTTTCGTATGCAGCATAGTGATAGATGTGCATGCCAGGGTTCTCATGCCAACGTGCAAACGCCCAATCAACGAACCCTTCAAATGCGAGCTTTTCGTCGTCGCGGTTGTGAGCCCACCAATCCCGAAATCGGTGCGGAAACGTGGTGTCCGTGTTGAGGTAGCGAACTCCGAAAAGATACTCCAATCCATCAACGGCGAGGGGATAGCCTTCCATGTCGAAGAAGACATCCGCAGCATGCGAAGGCGGCAGCGCTCGGAGCCCGCAGTGGTCTTTCGTTGAATCTCCGGGCAAAAGCTCGTAGCTCGCGAGTGCGTCAGGGTTAGAGTACGATGTCCCGAGTCGATATCTGAACCGTGCCTGTGCGGCTAGCGTGTTTAACGTTGCCCCAGCAAGCTTAGGCAGAGCCGCCCCCTTGACCCGGCTAGATCATGGACCGTGGTGATGCGCGCTTGCTGCAACTTTTTTATTTGCCCCACGTTGATGCCGGCGACGCTGCATAGATGGTCTTTGCCAGCGAAGTAATCATCTGCATGAGATTGCCAGCGCCCGTGGTCTGCTCGGGGGAATGGTTCGGGTCGATCGGACAAATTGCCCGTAAAGCCGTCCTGCAGTTTGAGGAAATCTCGCCTCAGCCCACGATAGTAGTAAACAAAGTCCTCCAGGTTAAACTCGGCCCGCTCGCCGGTACCCAGGATCACTCCCATTTTGTCCGGGAGATCTGTGAGCGGTTTCAACGAGCATCTCGGAGTAGCAACAGAGTTGCACAGGAAAATAAGGCTTCGGGGACCGCGCGAGTTTGGCGTCCCAAGCCTGGTAACAGCCGCGGTCATTGAGGATCAGAAAATCCGCGAAACCTTGGAACCGGGTGTCGCTAAGGGCCGCTTTAAAGATGACGGGGGCCCGGTTGTCGATGGCATTAGAGTCTTTCGGCGCGCCGCTTCGAAACCAACTTCTCAATTTCCACCAAGCCCGAAACCGAGTGGCAAAAATCCGAGATGACTCTCGCCTCATGCTCGTTCCTGTCCGGGCGATAGCTTGTGTTCCTCTTCCTCCTCGTCGGGCTCTATGGTGTGAGGGTTCTCCAAGTGGTAGCGATCCATCCAGGAGGAGAAGGGTGAGGCGAGAAATCGGATCAAGTCGCTGGGCGAGAAAATAAGTCGGCCACTTTGGTAGTGCATGGACTGTACGATTCCGTCTTGGTTATCTGACGTCTGACCAAGGCAAACCCGTTCTCCGAAGGAAGCGAGGCGCGCTCGACCGCGGGGTCTCGCGGGCTTGGAAATGAAAACAGCGTACTCCCGACCCCGCTCAAGATAAAGCCACAAAGGTGTTAGTAGGAAGCAAGCACGCCAGCGATACCTCCGGCAAAGAATAACGGCGCGTAGCTAGATAATAGGCCGGCCTATTACCTTGATATCAATAGTTCAATCAGATCGCTGTTAATCAGGGCTGGACGAACGGGTTGTCTTTTGCACACGTCTGGGGGCCGCTGTGGACAACTCGTTCTACGTCGACTTGGCTTGCAAACCAGCCAAACCCTTGCTGGATTAGAGCTCTCAAGGAGCATCACACACGTTCGCCTCTCCAGCTCGGAGAGGGCATGCAAGCGGTGTACAATTGCCTTCCGTTGCTGGTGCCTTTTAGGGTGTCATCCTTCCACGCGTAGCAACCAATATGGGAACAGGGAAATACCAGTTCACAGTTCACTCGCAAGCGGAGGCGAGGACTCGCAGCGCGATAGTCCTGATCAAACTTCTACTGCAGAAGACCCTGGATGTCATTCCGGAGCACCGTAAGGAGCTATTAAACATTGCGCTCTGGAAGCTCACCGAGGCCGAAGGGATGCACAAGCACAGGACAAGATTCTGTTCAGAAGCAGCCTTGAGCGCGTCGAAAAAGGACCTGAGGCATGATCATGTTTTCCAGCGCTCCCTGATGATTCACTCCCTGATGACGGGCTCGAGGGAAGAGGTGGACTGCATACTGGCAAAGGCTGTTGCCTGTACGATCACGCATTACGAGCACACTCTGCTCAATGAACATAAACGGCTGGACGGATGGAAGCGCTACGAGGCTGCTGGCATAAAGGTTATCGATATGAGTCAAACCTCGGAGGCTCATGGAAGACCGAACAAAGCCGGCGCAGGTGCGGGCGTATCTGTCCCGTTGTGCTGTTATGCTAGGCCCGTGAAGCAAATCACAACGCTGTCGAGGGATCCTGACCCTAGGGATACTGTGAAAATTATTGACCTGCTTGTCGAAAAGAGGATTCTTGACGAACCGACTTTCCGGCGCATGCACCACCTTGAAGGCTCGATATCCAACTTCCGAAGGTACTGCTCAAAAATCAAAGCTTTTCAACAAAACAGCCCGAATCGTCGCCTCCATGAAGAGCTTCAGAGAATGCTGGAGTCTGCGACTCAGGGCAAGACAGACTGATTCGAATCTCATGGCGCTGCAGCTTCAAACTGACGCTAGTACAGTTTGAGCTTGCGCCGCGGCCTGGTGGCTGGGCTTCTGAAAGCTAAACTCGACGACAGGATACCCATCCCCTTCCCGCCTGGTGTATCGATCCGACACGACACATCCCGATTGGGTCTCTTTAGGATAATTGTTCTGGAGCGTCAGAGCAATTATAATGGTTGGGGCGGGGGCACCTATGGAAACTTTAATAGAACGGCTGACCACGAGCGAAGCGGCGGTCGCTGCCGGCGTATCGGTCCCGCAAATTCACAGAATCATCGACGAGAAAATACTGCCCGAGGATCTCTACAGCACAACGCAAATGCGTACTTTTCGGACCGAAGCTTGCGTACTCATCGCTTTCTATTTCGAGACGGCAGACTCGCTAACGGCGCAGGCTCGGCTGCGGACGATCCGCAACGCGATGATGCACTGCTCCACCTGGGAGCAGTGGAGGACTTGTCACATTGAGTACCACGCCCTGACCGTTCACTTCGGCGGTATTTGGAAGGCCGTGGATGAGCGACTTCGGCAGCTGACAAAGGCCCGTCAAATGGTGATAGAGGATCCAGAAATCCTGAGCGGAACGCCCATCATCAAGGGCACCCGCGTCCCCGTTTACGATATTGCAGCCTCGCTCGATTCAGGAACTCCCGTGGAGCGAATTCTCAAGTCCTATCCAAGCCTGAAGGAATGGCAGGTCGAACTCGCCTCTCTCTACGCAAGAGCAGTCCCTCCCAGGGGTAGGCCGAAGCGCGCCGTCCACCCGGATACTGTCAAAGTAACAGTTACGAAAAAAAGACTGCACAACTCCTCCATAGGAGGATGAAGGCGTGGTCAAGTTCTTGATTGACGAGTGCTTGAGCCAGGATCTGGTAGACGTAGCCCGGGACCGCGGTTTCACGCAAAGCTCCCACGTCGTATGGCTGGGCAAAGCAGGATGGAAAGACTGGGAGTTGAAACCCTTCATCCTCGAGGGGGATTGGACATTTGTCACGCGGGATAGCGTCGACTTTCGCGGTCCGGTTAAACATCCCGGCACCCGGGGTCAGTACGCAGATGTGCCCATCCATGCAGGACTGGTCTGTATCAATGGTCCGGCCGGAATAAACTTGGAACTGCAATGCAGACTGTTCTCGGCTGCTCTGGATGAGATCGGAAATGTCGATCAGCTTGTGAACGAAGTCGTCGAAGTAGACTTGGAGACACCAGAGGAAGAGATCACGATCCGCCGATACACTCTTCCGGAGTGAACACGGAGACTTGTGGCCAGACAGGAATGTCCATAAAAAAAAATCTCCCCCTCCGCGAAGCAACGCCAAGTGCCCAAGGCATCGCCTCGCAACAGTTCTGCGGGCCATCCCATAAGCTAGCCCCCATTTAGGCTACCCCGCTTCAGTTATTCAGCGATTGATCGGTGTTACTGTGGCCCTGCTCCCAGTGGAGCCGCCACCAAACGCCATCACAAACACCACACCCACCTAACTAGTTCCCCTACCCTTTATCCTCATCTTTATTTCTAACTGCTCTGGACGCCCAAGCAGATCCGTAATACCGTCCAACTAAGAGCCTCCAACTTACTCGAGCCTCTCCTTCCCCAAAGGAACCCAATAACCCGCAAGATGCGGAACGGAGAAGTGCGCTCAAAAATGAAAAACCATCCATCCACCGATTCGGCACACCGCACCATCGCAGACGGACCCTATCCACTAACGGAGGCCCTGCATGACCATCTTTAGACCGCGCATCGGCACTTCGACCTTCTCCGGCCCCTTCAACCCACACGCCCCGATCCCGCCCGCGCCCGCTGCCGCGCAGCCCTCCAATGCAACGGCAGACGCCGACCCAGGCCCCAACCCACAGCAGCCCGAGCCCTCGCCGGCCATCCCTCCGCCCGCACCAGCCGAGCCCGCGCGCTGCCACCGATCGCCACGCCGACCTCGTCTGCCTTGCAGACATTCCACCCCGCCCCATCGATTGGCTGTGGCCAGACAGGCTGGCCTGTGGAACCCTGGCCATGCTCTCCGGCGATCCCGGCTCAGGAAAAACCTGGGTCGCCCTGGCCATAGCAGCCGCCCTCAGTCGTGGTCGAGTCCCCTCCACCAACCACACCCTCCCACCCTGCACCGTCCTCTACGCCTCCGCCGCCAATGGAGCCGCCGAGCTCATCCGCCCCCGCTTTGCCCAGCTCGACGGCGATCCCGCCCGCCTCATCTTATTGCGCGGAGTCCTCACCGCCTCCGCCCAACCCGCCTCTCTCAGCCTCCGCGACACACCCATGCTCGAAGACGCTCTCCACAGAACCCAGGCCCGCCTGCTCATCATCGACCCCTTGCACAGCTACCTGTGGGCAATCGATCGCCACCGTGCCCACGATTCCGCCCGCGCCTTCGACACCCTCGCCCGCCTGGCGGAAAAGCATCGCTGCTGTATCCTCCTCGTCCGCCATCTCCGCAAGCGCGGCCGCGGACTTACCTCGATCGAGCTCTCCGCCGCTGTCCGCACCGAATTCATCGCCGGCAGCAGTCCCGATGCGCCCACCCGGCCCGCGCTGGTGCAGGTGAAATCCAACGTAGGCTGCCTCGCCCCTTCGCTGGGCTACCTCATCGACCACACCGGCGCCTTCTCCTGGACCGGAACCACCGCGCTCACCCCGGAAGAAGTCATGATGGACCGGCCCACCGAAGCCGGTCTCCCCAGACGCAAACGCGCCGCCGAGTGGCTGCGCCAATATCTGCACGAAGGTGAGCGATCGCGATGCGCCATCGAATTTGCCGCCCAACAGGACGGTCTCTGCATCGCAACCTTGCGCCGCGCCAAGTACGATCTGGGCGTCGTGAGCTCCAAGGAAACCTTCACCGGCGCCTGGTTTTGGGCCTTGCCGGGAAACGAATCAGCGACGGACGCAGTGGTTCCCTAAGTAGCTTATGGGGGCGGGAAAAAATAAATTTGAGCCCCTTCGTCAAACAAAGGACTTAGCCGCCGCCCACCACGGAAACAATGACTGAGACGGCAATGGAAACAATGACGGGAACATAGCATTCCTGAAACCCAACCAACCCAGGGCCTCGCCGCCCTGGCACGCCCCAAGGGGCGGACAGACCGATCTTTCTCAACCCGCGCACCACTCCACCCCTCGTGCACCGAGGCTGGCAAAGGGGGATGAATCTCATCCCCCACCGGCATGCGCCTCGACCGCGCGCGTACACGTGCTCGAGAGCCCTTTACCCGGTCGGCAACTGCGTAACACCCAACTGCTGCAGCATCCCGAGCTGGTCCGAACTTCCCCAGCGTTCCACCATCTTGCCGTCGCGGAACTTCCCCACCTGCACTCCCCGGATGCTGATCTTTTTCCCCGTGGGCGGTATGCCCATCAGCGGCCCCCGGTGCGTGCCTTTCATCGTGTAAGCGATGGCGATCTGTTCCTCATCGGCCACCATCGTTTCCAACCCAACCTCCAGATCCGGGAAAGCTTCCCGCGTCGCCGAAAAAAACGCGCGGTAGCCTTCCGGCCCTGGCCCCTGGCCCGGTGCGGGATCATGATCCACGCAGTCCGCCGCCACCGCCTCCCGGAACAAATCAAACTTGCCCGTATTCGCAGCCTCTGCAAACTTCCCTAAGGCCGCCAAATTCTCCTGTTTCCCCATCGTCCATCACCTCGAGCAATCAGATGCCGCAAAGACACAACCTGGACGATGTATTTATCCTCGTGGAGAAGTCATCGGCAAACCGCCAAGCCAAGGAAGGGAAGGGAACCACACGTGCCGGAGGGAAATGAGATACACCGCTTCGCCGAACTGCACACCGCGACCTATGTCGGCAAGACCATCTGCGTGGAATCGCCCAACGGCCGCTTCACTGACGCTGCCTTACTGACTGGCCGCAAGCTCAAATCCGTAATCGCCCACGGCAAGCACCTGGCCTACGACTTCGGCCGAGATCGTAAGCTGCACATCCACATGGGCCGCTTCGGCGACTTCACCGAAGGCAAAATGCCCTTTCCCGAAGTGAAAGGCATCCTGCGCATGCGCTGGTCCACCGCGACCGACTGGCTGGAATTGCGCGGCGCCACCGACGTCTCCGTCTATTCCGACGCCCAATGGCAAGCCGTCCGAGACCGCCTGGGTGCCGATCCCCTCGACCCCCACGCCGACCCATCCCCGGGCATAGCCTACATCCGCAAGGCCAACACCCCCATCGCCGCTCTCCTGATGGACCAAACCGTCTTCGCCGGCATCGGTAACATCTATCGTGCCGAATTGCTCTACCGAGCCCGCCAGAACCCCTTCGCCCCGGGTAAGGAAGTTCCCGAGAAAACCCTGAACGCCCTCTGGCGCGATGCCGTAAAGTTAATGCCCGACGGCATGGTAGACCGCCGCATCGTAACCACCCGCGCCAAAGACCGGCCCCACCCAAAAGGCAAAGCACACCGCGACGAGGTCCACTACGTCTACCACCGCCACGGCCGACCCTGTTTAGTCTGCGGAACCATCATCCAACGGATAGACCTGGCAGGCCGTACTCTCTACTGGTGCCCGACCTGCCAACCCGGCAAAGCCCCCGCCCCCCGCAAACGGAAAGCGGCTAAACCAACCGCCAAAACCTACGGCCCGTGAGGAAACGCAGCAGAAGGCCGCGCCAGAAGAATCGTAGCGACCGTGCCCGTTGATCTCGCCTTAGCCCTGTGGAAGTCCGCTCGTGTCAGCACAGCAGGCGCAATCCGCGCGCGATACCACGGCACTACACGTAGAGTTCTCTTCAAAGCTTCCTCCGTTAACCTTTCCCAGGATGCTCGCGCAACCGCGAGTGAAGGAGAAAGTAATCGCGATAGTTGCCGTGCGCCAGAGTACCAACGGGGCAGAGCAGAGGAAAAGCAGGGAAACCAAGCCCATTTGCACCCGCCGCAGTGCGATTAAGGCCGTGCGCGCCATTACCTCCGGCATGCCAGATGAAGGCCGAGGTACTCTGCTGGTCCCGGCTGGTGAAAAAAGTTGACGTAAGGTTATAGGCTGAGCGACTTTGGTTTCCTCACCGCGGTCCATGGTTCTGGACGGGTGCCCCATGTTCGCGCGAGCGTACATGGGCCGAAAAAGACGGAGCGTAGCTCCTCGAACGCTTTGTGGGACCCGGGCTTCAAGTCGGGCCGCGGAAAAACTCCTGTTTTGTGTCAGGGCACGACTTTAGTCGGGCCGTAAACGATGCAAAAGAGACTGGGCTTTAGCCCCTGCCAGGCCCCCAATGACCATTAGCTTTCGCTAAACGAAATGCTAATATTCCCTCACCACAAAAACCAAAAAGCACACCGGGCCCGATTAGGAGTTCGTGATGACGACCACGCCCGCGGTCCTCCCGCGCCACCATGCAAGGCCGGTGACTTTCCTGCGCCAGTACTTCTACTTCTGTATGTCGCTGCTGATCGCCGTCGTAGCGGTCTACGGCTTCAGCCACACCATCGGGAAAAACCTGCTCCACGCCTCGCCCATTCCACCCTTCATCCTCACCATCCACGCTTTCGTCTTTCCCGGCTGGGTGCTTTTCTTCATCCTCCAATCCGCGCTGGTACGCACCCGCAATGTGCGCCTGCATCGCACCATCGGCTGGTTCGGCCTTGCGCTCGCGGTCGGAGTCCTCGTCATCGGCTACCTGACTGCCACCGGCATGGACCGCTTCTTCTTACAGCGCTTCCACGACACCGAGATGCCAGCCTTCCTCATCATCCAATTGATGGACCTGGTCTCCTTCGCCATTCCGTTTGCGCTCGCCATCTACTGGCGCCGGCGGCCCGAGTTCCATCGCCGGCTCATGCTGATAGCCTCAAGCGGTCTCACGGACGCGGCCTGGGCCCGCTTTCCCCTGATACCGCTTGCCTACTCGCCCGCCGGAGTCGACCTACTCGTCCTCCTCGGCATCCTGCGCGACCTCATCGTCGATCGCCGGGTCCACAAGGTCTATCTCTACGCCTTCCCCCTGCTCATCGTGCTCCAGATTTTCTGCATGCAAACCTACCTCCACGCCTCGCCCTGGTGGGTGCGCATCGGCACCGTCCTCTTGCGCTAAGCTAACTGAGTAGGCAATTCACACTGTGAGGACCGCCATGGCGCCCACTACCGAAGCTCCCGCCGTCAACCCAACCTGCCGCCTTGTCCGCGCGGGCGAAGCATTTCAAGGCAAACAGGGTCTCATGTATGCCCCTGCCATCTCCGCGGAATCAGTGGGTGCCAAGGCCATCCACATGCAGATGCTGACCATCCCACCCGGCGGCCGCGCCAAGGCCCACAAACACGCCTCCCACGAGACCGCGATCTACATGCTCAGCGGCGTTAGCGGAATGTGGTACGGAGAACAGCTCGAACAACACATCTTGCTCGGGCCCACGGAATTTCTGTACATCCCTGCCGACACACCCCACCTGCCCTACAACCCAAGCCCCACGGAAAGCGCAGTCGCCATCATCGCCCGCACCGATGCCAACGAACAGGAAAGCGTCGTCCTGCTGCCGCACCTCGACGAGGTTCACCCCGTGGTGCCTTCCTGACTCCGCGCTATCCTAGTCCTTTGACGGAATAGTCCTGATATGGAATACTTTCCCCACGGCCACCCAGGTCATCGTCACCGCGAATTTTGAGGCATGGTGGGACGGTCTAGGTATCGAGGAACAGAAGAGCGTGGCTGTCGTAGTCGCCATGCTCGAAGAGAGAGGCCCAACGCTTCCATTCCCCTACAGCTCCGGCATTACGGGTTCCACAAAATTGCGCGAACTGCGCGTTCAGCATGCTGGCAAACCGTACCGGGTACTCTATGCCTTTGACCCCAAACGCAATGCGATTCTGCTGTTGGGCGGCAATAAAACCGGTACCAACCACTGGTACGAGACGCATGTCCCGAAAGCGGAGAAGCTGTTCGCAGCATATCTAAAAGAGAGCGGCCAGGCGGAATAAGAGGAGAATGCCACCATGGCTCGTAAATTCAGTGAGCTGACTAAAAAAATGAGCGCGAAGGATCGGGCTGAGATCAAGACCCGAAGCAAGAAACTGCTCGCCGAACTGCCGCTCGAACAGCTCCGTTCTGCACGCAGCCTCACCCAGACCAACATGGCGCAAATATTGGGAGTGAACCAAAGCGCCATTTCAAAAATCGAAAAGCGCACCGACATGTATCTGAGCACCCTGCGAAGCTACGTCGAGGCAATGGGAGGCAGCCTGGAAATCCAGGCAGTATTCCCCGAAGGTGCGGTCCGCGTTGATATTTTGAGCGGCAAATAAAGCGGACGGCTGCCAGGGAACTAAGGAGATGGTCGAGCCGGAAACAAGAACCGCAACATCGGGTCGACGCGTTGGGCCCAGGCGGATTCCGTGTGCTCCGCACCCTCGGCCTCGAAGTAGGCCAGGTCATCGCCGAGCTCGCCAGCCCTTGCTGATCAGCGCATCGCGCAGCGCCCGCGCATCAGGCACACCCCGCGTCGATTCCTTTGTTCCCATGTCCAGCCAGATACGCAGAGCAGGTTTTTCGGGCAGTGCCGCAACGGTCTTGAGGATCGCCCGATTCTGCCACCAGACCGAGGGCGACACGACCGCCAGCCTGGAGAACACCATCGGATACCGTAGTCCCAGGTACAGAGTGACCAAACCGCCCAGCGAGGAGCCTCCCATTCCGCAGTGCTCCGCCCCCGGCAGCGTGCGGTAGTGCGCGTCGATGAAGGGCTTCAGCTCTTCCACCAGCATGCGGCCATAGGCATCCGCTTGCCCGCCGCCCAGACGCTTGTCCTGGACCGGCGTGTACTCATCGACTCGCTTTACTCCGGCGTTATAAATGCCCACGATGATCAACGGCTCGATCGCTCCGGCCTCGGCCAGAGCATCCGCGGTTTCCCCCATGCGCCAGTAGTTTCCCTTGATGAATGAGGTCTCGGGATCGAATAGGTTCTGCCCATCCTGCATATACAAGACAGGGAACCGGCGTTCCCCATCGGCCTCGTACATAGGTGGAAGATAGACCACCAGGTCGTGGTGATCATCGAGCAGCCTGGAAACAAAGTCCTGGTGCTTCTGCAGCCGCGGGAGCGGAGCTTGGTCTTTGGCTATGGCTTCGCGCACCGTGGTCCTTTAGCATAGCAAAACCGAATCCCGAGGAGTCACGCTTGCAGCGCGAATACTATCGCTGGTGGTCAAAGGATCTAAGTCGCGACATGGAACTGCTATGTTTCGGCCACGCAGGAACCAAGGTGCTGGTCTTCCCAACCTCCAACGGCCGCTTCTTTGAGTACGAGAACAACGGTATGGTTGGGACTCTCGCCGACCGCATCGACAGCGGCCAGTTGCAGCTCTACTGCGTCGACAGCGTGGATGGCGAGAGCTGGTACAACAAGCACGCCCACCCTTATTGGCGCGTGCAACGGCACATGCAGTACGAGCGCTACATCGTCAACGACGTGCTAGCCCTGATGGGCGAGAAGAACCAGACGCCGCGCCTGATCGCCACCGGCTGCAGCTTCGGCGCCTATCACGCGGCGAACTTCGGCTTCCGCCATCCCGATAAGGTCACCGGCATCGTTACCATGGGCGGCGCCTTTGACATGAAGGACTTTGTCGACGGCTGGTACGGCGAAGACCTCTACTTCAACAATCCTCCCGACTATCTCGCCAACTGCACCGATCCCTGGAAGTACAACCACATCCGCACCGTGCTCGCCACCGGCGAGTGGGACTTCTGCTGGGAGAAGAACGAGCGCTTTGCCGCCGTACTGCGCAACAAGGGCATCCGGCACGAGCTATACGTTTGGGGTGATCACAGCTTCCACGACTGGCCCTTTTGGAAGCCCATGGTGAGGATGTACCTGGAATAGAACGACCTACTTATCGCGGGTTCTAAGCCGGGTCGAGCAAGTCTTCGAGAATGGGTTGGCCAGGTACGTTCCGAAGATACCGGAGACAATCACTGTTCCATCTACTGAGTTGAAATGCGCGGAGCGGAACTCGCCCTCGGGAATCTCATTGAGCCTTCTCCATGTTTGCCCACGATCGCTACTGGTATACACACCGGTAAGAGACGTTACCACCTGGTGACTCGGTCTTGCCGGGTCAACCCATACGCCGAAGGCCCGAATGTTGGGGCCGGCCTCATCTTCATCTCGATGCAAGAGAAAGCTGGCATGGATCACGCGCTCCACCGCATCTGCGCTCACAGGGTTGTAAACGCCCCAACAGGCCGCCAGATGCGGGCCGCCCACCGTGCTGATTCCCTGTATGGCTGAGTCGTCACCCACTCCATCAATCTGCGTCCACTGCCGCGCGTGGGTCTTCAGGCGGTAGGCCTGATCCCCAGTTCCCACATACAGCGAGCCCGCGCCAAACTCCATGGAGAGAATATCCATGTCGGTCGGCAACTGCGGCAGAGGCTTATCCTCGATCCATGAGCCATCTCTCCCTTTGCGGTAGGTAAAGATCTGCGGCTCAAGGTCAAAGTAGCCATAGCCAACGATCATATGTCTGCCGTCGGCGGTGATCTTCACCACACCGGCGGTCACCGGCTCACCCTTCTTCTTGGGAATGGTCACCTCCGGATCGGTATCGGGAACACGAGGACCCTTGATCGGTCGCACCACTGGCTCTGTTGTCCCCGGCTGAGGCAAAACCTGAAAGGCCCCCAGTTGAGTTGTGATCACAAACTCGCGCCCACCGGGAACCACGCCTAACCCATTACGCTCGCCCTCGCCGATGTCCGCATCGAAGTATTTGGAATCGACGCGAGCCACCACCGTCCAGCTCTTTCCGCTATCTGCGGACTTGGAGATGTACATAGCCCGATCCTCAGCCGGAACCTTGCTGCTCAGGTCCGCGGTAAGACCCCACACGACGTTGGAATCCCTCGCCGTGGGGTCGGGATCGTTGGCCATGGCTTCAAGAAAATCACTGGCAAACTCGCGGCTTCCAGGAAGGCTGGTGACTCGGCGGACACGGCAACTGTCCGGCGAAGTTTGTGGCAGCGGACTCTGTCCCCACGCCACCAGGGGAGCAGCCAACAACAGCCATCGTGTTATCGCCCAACAGGCCCGCACTCTAAGTAACCTTTCTCCCGATCATAGGGTGGTTTCGGCCAACTTCAAAAAGGAAATGTGGCTGGATCAGATATGCTTTAGAATAAGGGTGTTCCACCACCCATCTCAAAGTTTTTCGGGCCCGCTCTGTCTCGTAAGCGCACTCGGTTTCGTGTTGTCTTTAAGGAGCCGCCGTGAAGAAAATCGGAATCATCTTCGGGATGGAGTCGACCTTTCCACCCGCATTGGTCGACAAGATCAACTCCTTTAACGACCCCGAGGTGCAGGCCGAATTGGCCAGCATCGGCGAAGTGCGGATGGCTGAGCCCTCTCCTTACGATGTAATCATTGATCGCATCTCCCACGACATCCCCTTCTATCGCGGCTACCTCAAGAACGCGGCGCTCTCCGGATCGCTCATCATCAATAATCCCTTCTGGTGGAGTGCCGACGACAAGTTCTTCAACTTCGCCCTGGGCACCAAGCTCGGCGTAGCCATCCCCAAAACCGTGCTCCTGCCCCACAAGCACCATCCACCGGGAACCACCGGGCGCTCCATGCGCAACCTGCAGTACCCTCTGCCGTGGGAAAGCATCTTTGACTACATAGGTTTTCCCGCGTTCCTCAAGCCCTTCGACGGCGGCGGCTGGAAAGATGTCTACAAGGTCAATTCGCCCAACGAGTTCTTCGACGCCTACGAGCAAACGCGCGACCTCTGCATGACTCTGCAGACCGCCGTCAAATTCAAGGAGTACTTTCGCTGTTACTGTGTGGGGCAGCAGAAGGTCCACATCATGCAGTACGACCCGGGAGCACCCTTTCACGAACGCTATGTCAAGAACCCAGCGCCGGTGGACCCCAAGCTGCTGGCTCGGGTGGAACTCGACTGCCTAAAGTTATGCCGCGCCCTGGGCTATGACCTCAACACCGTGGAATTTGCCGTCGAGGATGGCATCCCGTACGCCATCGACTTCATGAATCCAGCGCCCGATGCGGATATAGACTCCGTGGGGCCAGCTAACTTTGAGTGGATCGTGAACGAAGTAGCCGCGCTCGCCATGACCCGAGCCAGGCAACATACAGGCAAAGTTACTGAATATCGCTGGAGCGCTTTCCTGGGTGGCCCCTCAGCCATTCCGGAAAGCGTGGAGCAGGAAGTGGTGCGCCGATGAACCGTCCCAGTTTCAGTATAGGCATCGAAGAGGAGTATCAGACCATCGATCCGATCACCCGCGATCTGCGCTCCCATATCCACTCCGAAATTCTGCCCAAAGCCAAGCTTGCGACCATGGACCGCGCCAAGCCTGAGCTACACCAGGCGGTAGTGGAGGTGGGCACTAAGGTATGTCGCGATATCCAGGAAGCCCGCGAAGACATTCTCGATTTGCGGCGGCAGATGATCACGCTGACCAGCGAGAGTGGAATGTGGCTGGCCGCCGCCAGCACGCATCCTTTTGCCGACTGGAAAGCGCAGGATATCTACCCCGACGACCGCTACAAACAAGTGGTGGAAGATCTGCAGCTGATTGCGCGGGCCAACCTGGTCTTCGGATTACACATCCACGTGGGCATCGAGGACCGCAACACCGCGATCCACATCATGAACTCGATGCGCTACTTCCTACCCCACATCCTCGCGCTCTCGTCGAACTCGCCCTTTTGGGAGGGGATGAACACCGGCTTCAAGTCGTATCGATCCAAAGTTTTTGAGCGCTTCCCGCGCACCAACATCCCGGATATCTATGCCAACTGGGCGGAGTACGAAACCTTCATCAACTTGTTGGTCAAGACCAACTGCGTCGATAACGGCAAGAAGGTCTGGTGGGATATTCGCCCTCATCCATTTTTCAATACGCTGGAAGTCCGCGTATGCGACATCCCCATGCGGCTCGACGAAACCATGGCCATTGCGGCGCTGATCCAAGCCACCGTGGGCATGCTCTATGACCTCCATGCCAAGAACAAGAGCTACCGCATCTACTCGCGCGCGCTCATTATGGAAAACAAGTTCCGCGCCGCCCGCTACGGCATCGATGGCAAGCTGATCGACTTCGGCAGGGAAGAAGAGGTACCGATGCGCGACCTAATGCTGGAATACATCGACCTTATCTCCGACTCAGCCAAGCAACTTGGATGCGAGCGCGACATCGCGTACATCCACGAAATGCTCAGGATGGGCACGGGCGCGGACCGGCAGCTCAAGGTGTTTGAAGAAACCGGCGATTTGAAGAAAGTAGTCGACTACATCGTGGCGGAGACGCGTGTGGGCGTGATGCAGGAAACGGCGGCATTGCACCGGTAGAATCAGTAAAGAGAGGGAGTTGCTTGGCCCAGCCCGTTTTGACCGACATCACCCGGATCGAATTCGATCCCGAGTATTCGCCCGGCGCCTACAACGCTGTGAACACCTGCCTGCGCATTCAGCCTTCAGAGAAGGTCACGCTGATTACCGACAATGCCTGCCGCGAGATCGCGGCCAGCATCGCGCAGGAGCTGGCCAAAGTTGGCTGCGAATTCAGGGCCTTCCTGCTGGAAGATCTCGCTCCCCGTCCCCTGGCTGGCCTGCCTCCCGAGATCGCGGAAGACATGGAGACCAGTGACGTGAGCATCTTCGCCGTGCGGGTGCAGACGAACGAGCTGAAGTCGCGCATGGAGATGACCGCTATTGTCAACCGGCGCCGCATGCGCCATGCGCACATGGTGAACATCAACCGCCGCATCATGCTCGAAGGCATGCGCGCCGATTTCAACCGCGTGGACGCGCTCAGCACCAAAGTGATGGAGATTGTCAGCCAGGCGAAGGAGATCACAGGCAAGACTGCTGCCGGCTGCCACTTCACGGGAGCGCTGAATCCGGAGTATCGCTGGATCAAGACCAGCGGCATTATCAGCCGCGACAAGTGGGGCAACCTACCCGGGGGCGAAATCTTTACCTCTCCGGGAGAAGTGAATGGTGTGTACGTAGTCGATGGAGTGGTTGGTGACTATCTTTGCGACAAATACGGCGATCTCGAGCACCAGCCGTTGACCATCCGCATGAAGGCTAATCGCATCACCGAAGTCTTTAGTGAGAACAAAGCGCTGGAGCAGGATTTCTGGTCCTACACCCACACGGACGAAAACAGCGACCGCGTGGGCGAGTTCGCCATCGGCACCAACATTGAATTGACCGACGTGATCGGGCAGATCCTCCAAGACGAGAAGTTTCCCGGCATCCACATCGCCTTTGGCAATCCTTACGGGGAACACACCGGGGCCAAGTGGTACTCGGGCACGCACATCGACGTGGTTGGGCGCCAGTTTGATATCTGGGTAGACGGGCGCCAGATTATGGAAAAGGGTCGCTTCCTGATAGAGGACTGACAATGATCCCCGCTTTGCGCGAGGCTTTCAATCGTAGTTTCCTTCCGGAGACCTATCAGCAATTCCTCAAGAGCCTGGAGGCAAGCGCAGGTACGTCGATTGCCTTTCGTGTTTCTGAGACACCCTGCTTTCTACCTAAGGCTTTGCTTGATCAAATGGTGGAGTATGGCCGTGACCTGGTTCTGCAACTAGTGAACAATCCGGAGTATCTGCGCGCATCCGACGTCACAGTTCCCAAGCAATATAACGTGGCCAACGAATCGCCGCGCCCCATGTTCCTGCAAGTCGATTTCGGCCTGGTGCGCAACGCACAGGGCGAGCTTGAGCCCAAGCTGGTGGAGCTGCAGGCCTTTCCTTCGCTCTACTCATACCAGCCGGTGCTGGCTCAGCAGTACATAGATTCGTATGCGCTTCCCGCTGACCTGGGAATCTACCTCGGAGGGCTCGATCGCGATACGTATCAGCAACAGCTGCGTGAGCTGATAGTGGCCGGTCACGATCCTGAAAATGTGATTCTATTGGAGATCCATCCGGAAAAACAGAAGACGCTCTGCGACTTCCTCATCACGCAGAAAGAGCTTGGCATCGCGATTGTGGACATCCTTGATCTGAGGAAATGCGGTGAGCAGCTCTTTTACCAGCAGGGAAGTCGTGAAATTCCAGTACACCGCATCTACAACCGCTGCATCGTGGATGAACTGGAGCGCAAAGGCGTCGAGCTGCCCTTCGACCTCACGCAGCCCCTCGACGTGGAGTGGGCGGGGCACCCCAACTGGTATTACCGCATCAGCAAATTCTCCATTCCGTATTTAAAACATAAATGTGTGCCCAGGACCTGGCTGCTTGACCGCGACAGCATTGTGCCGCAGGACAACGAGAATTACGTATTGAAACCGCTCTACTCCTTTGCGGGACTTGGTATCAAGTTCAATCCCACGCAGGCAGATGTGGATGCCATACCCGCACAGCAGCGGCATCAGTACATGCTCCAGGAGCGCATGCGCCTTGAGCCGGTGATTGACACTCCATACGGTTTGACCCAGGCGGAAATCCGCATCATGTATGTATGGCCTGAAGGGAAGGACCTAATGCCGGTGTTGCCCTTGCTGCGCATGGGCCGAGGCATCATGATGGGTGTAGATCACAACCGAAACCTCGAGTGGGTGGGTGGATCCGCGGCGCTGTGGGTGTAGATAATAGAAGAATAGGATGTTTTCGAATGCAACTGACCAGTAAAAGTTTTCGCGATGGAGCCCCCATCCCCGGAGAATTCGCTTTCGCGGTGATCGATCCCGTGAACCACATCGCGCTAAGTAAGAACCGCAACCCGCAGCTGGCGTGGAGCGACGTTCCTGAGAGCACGAAGTCGTTCGCGTTGATCTGTCACGACGCAGATGTGCCGAACCGCGCCGACGACGTCAACAAGGAGGACCGGGAAATTCCAGAGTCGTTTCCGCGCGACGTATTTTTCCATTGGATTCTGCTAGACATCCCTGCGGCCGCTCGCGAGATTCCTGCCGGCAGCCACAGCGACGGCATTACTCCGAAGGGCAAGCCTGGGCCTGCCGCTCCAAACAGAACGCACCACGGGCTAAACGATTACACCAAATGGTTTGCGGGCGATGAGAATATGCGCGGTAACTACTATGGATACGATGGTCCGTGCCCGCCGTGGAATGACTTGCGACTCCACCACTATGTCTTCACCCTCTATGCGCTGGATGTGCCGGACGTGGACGTTCACGGCGATCGGACAGGGGCCAATGCAAGGCTCGCCATCGCCGGACACGTGCTCGCGCAAGCGAGTCTTACGGGCACCTACACGCTGAATCCGCGAGTACAGCAAGGTTGATCACCAGTCGGCACTCACGTGCAGGGAAGCGGTTTGGCATAGCCTGGGCCTTCGCCGTTTTTCTGGCCGCTGCACCATTCGTTGCCCGTGGCCAATCGCTAACGTCGCGAAGCGCGGCGCAACCGGCTCTAGCTCCAAGCTCTGCGCGCTATCAACAATTGCAACAGCGGCTGGCCGTGGGGTGGAACACCTGGGACGTCCATAGTGTCACCACCCAGGTCCTCTTGCCCGACGGATTGGCCATCCATGTGGGGCTGAAGCACAACACCACGTTGTGGCAGGATGCGTTTCTAGGCGATGCCCTCATTGGGAGATTGAGTCCGGACGCCGAGCAGGTCTTTCCCGGTCCCCATTCCTGGGAGGGCAGCTACACCGACTTGCGCCTTTCCTGGAAGGGGCATGAACTACGCCTGCAGACGGCACATGATGGAGGCAACCTGGTCATGCTTGCGACCCCGCTTCCGTCGCGGCCATTATCTCCGCTACCGGCGACGATCGTTTTTTCCGTGAACTATCTCTGGGATCGGCCTGGGAGCGTTACGAAAGAGGCCACGCAGATTGTGGCGCGCGGGCCGGACCATCCTATTGCGGTGTATTGCACCTGTGCGAACAAAGCGCCAGAAGATGTGAACTTACCGGTAAGCGGTCCTTACTTCTCCGTGGATTTTGTTCAACCCGTCGGGATCAGCACTGGCTTACCGCTTTCCACCGAGAAGATTCAGGCGATCATCCAACGCGCGAGTCAAGCCTATAAGCAATCCGTGGCGAAAAACGGGAAGACCGCGGATGTGGTGGACGCGATTCAGACCGTTCTTGGATGGGACACGATTTACGAGCCGGAAGGCCGTCGAGTGATTTCACCCGTGAGCCGCGTGTGGAGTGTGATTTGGGGCGGGTACGTCATATTCGATTGGGATACGTTTTTTGCCGCGACCATGGCATCCGTTGGCGACCGCGACCTGGCTTATGCCGATGCCATCGAAACCTTGCGCAGCGAGACGCAGCAAGGCTTTGTGCCCAACTATGCCCGTTCCGGCGATTGGAAGAGTTCTGACCGCTCCGAGCCGCCCGTGGGATCCATCACCGTGCTCGGCCTCTACCAACGATTCCACGATCGCTGGCTCCTCCAGGAAGCGTTCGCGCCGTTGCTGCGCTGGAATCGATGGTGGGCAGAAAACCGCGACATCAATGGCTATCTGACGTGGGGAAGCGATGGGAAGAATGCGCCGGAGAACCTGGATGACTCTGCGCGGGGAACGCGCGCGGGCGCCATTCTCGAGTCCGGACTGGACAACAGTCCCATGTATGACGATGCCGTGTACAACGCGGCGACACACAAGCTGGAATTCGCTGATGTCGGGCTCATGAGCATGTACATCGCCGATTGTGACGCATTGGCAACCGTGGCTGACACTTTAGGTGAGGCTGCAGCAGCGAAGGAGATTCGCGAACGAGCCGCGCGCTATCGTGCCAAACTCGCGACCTTGTGGAATGGCGATGCGGGCATGTTTCTGAACAAGGACTTACACACCGGGAAGTTCAGCACTCGTCTTTCGCCCACGAATTTCTATCCGCTGCTGGCGAAAGCAGCGACGGCGCAGCAGGCCGAGGCCATGATCAAGAACCACTTGCTGAACCCGAAGGAATTCTGGGGTGAGTGGATTATCCCTTCTATCGCACGGGATGATCCGGCTTTCAAGGATCAGGATTATTGGCGCGGGCGCATTTGGGGCCCCATGAATTATCTCGTCTATCTTGGGTTGCGAAATTATGACGACCCGGAGGTCTCCCGCCAGTTTGCGGAGAAATCCTACGACCTCTTTCTTGAGGAGTGGAAAAAGAACGGTCACGTGCACGAGAACTATAACGGCATAACCGGAGTTGGAGACGATGTGCGCAGCAGCGACCGGTTTTATCACTGGGGAGCTCTGCTGGGATACATTCAGTTTTTGCAGCAAACGCAATCGCTGCCGCCTTCCACAGCAACGGCTTCCGGCGCATCGCCATAAGTTACCAAAGTAACCTTCGTCTTGTCTTGCTATTCTGCAAACCCATGCTCCCTTTGGTCCGGCAAGCTGTCATGGCCGACGTTCCGGCGCTCGAGAGTCTCATCCGCGCATCCGTCCTGGGACTGCAGACGGGCGACTATACGCTGGAGCAGAGAGAGCAGGCTTTGGAACTGGTTTTTGGGGTGGATACTCAGTTGATCGAGGATGGCACGTATTTTGTCGCTGAAGCCAAGGTAGGTCAGGACCAGGTCGTAGCCGGATGCGGGGGCTGGAGCAAGCGCAAGACGCTCTTTGGCAGCGACCACTGCGCCGGCCGTGAAGATGCTCTCCTCGATCCCCAGCAGGATGCGGCCAAGATACGCGCCTTCTTCGTACATCCTGATTGGGCACGCCGAGGGGTGGGCAGCAGGATTCTCGAGGTCTGTGAAGCAGCAGCGGCGACGGCGGGTTTCCGGCGCCTGGAGATGGGGGCCACCCTTACCGGAGTCCCCCTCTACAGCGCCCGTGGTTACGTCGAAGCAGAACACCTTGAGGTTCCGCTTCGGTCCAGGGGTATTCCTACCCATTGTCCGTATGGTGAAACAGCTCTGACCTCGGCTTTTTCGCGCCTCGGGCCCAGGAAATAGGACGGAAGTGCACCCTATTTCTCCCTATTCGCGAGTCCGCCGTATACATTTCGTAACTGCCAGTGTCTTTTCGGGAACAGTTACTGATTTTGGAAGTCCTACTTCAAGAAGTTGGACCCTGCGGGGAGACGGCGTGTCAGTCCGGACACGGAGAGTCACTGAAAAGCGGGGATTTATGGGCTATCGCGCCGCCACGTAAAGAGGCCTGCGAGCCAGAGGGCATGGGCCCAACGGCTCTAAAACTTCTTCATTTGCACAGGCGGATGAGCTGTTCCCCGCAGGCAGCGAAAGATGTTTACAAATTCGCTTGACAACGGCATGTGTGGAGGAATTAGATAGCGGTCGATCTCAAAATAGGTTCGTTACAGAATCGTTTTAGTTGCTTTGTTTTTTGGAGAGGTGTCAGTGAACGTTAAAAATGTGTTGCGCGTCGCCGCGTTTGTTTGCCTTCTTGCCTTCTGCGGAAGGTCCCTGCTAGCCCAAGGCGTTTTCGCTACCCTTGACGGTGTCATCACCGACCCCACCGGCGCTGTGGTACCCAACGCAAAGATTGTCCTCACCGACGCAGCATCCGGCTCCGCGCGCGATACTGTCAGCGATAGTTCGGGCTTCTACAATTTCGTATCGGTGCCGGTCGGCGCTTACAATTTGTCGGCCGCTGCTTCCGGCTTTAAGGACTACGCGGCATCGAACATCTCGCTGGGCGGCGGTGAGCATCGCAGCGTCAATGTCACGCTTACCGTGGGCACGGCCGACCAGACCGTTTCTGTGAATGCTGAGAATATCGCGCTCGCCACCACAGACTCCGGCGAGCGCTCGTTCGCGCTGAGCACCAAGGAGCTGGAGAACTTCACCCAGGTGGGCAGCAACGCCGCGGAGTACATCAAGATCGTCCCCGGCTTCGGCATCCAGAACGGTACCAGCAATAAGTCGAACTACAACGGCGCGACCATCGGCATCAACGCCAACGGTGACTCCGGCAGCCAGAGCCCTCTCAACGCCGCCTATTCCTACAACGGTCTGCCGAGCAACTCACTTGACATCGTGGCCGACGGAGCGCACGTCTCCGATCCTGGCTGCAACTGTGATACGCCGGTCAACCCCAACTCTGACTTCCTGCAGGAATTCAAAGTGCTGACCTCGAACTTTGCCGCAGAAGACCAGAAGGGGCCCATTGTAATCACGTCGGTCACCAAAGCCGGCGGCAGCAGCTACCACGGCAGCGCCTTCGTCACGGCCCGCAACGCCTCGCTCAATGCCAATGACTGGTTGAACAACTACAGCAATGTGAAGCAGCCACAGGATAAGTACTACTATCCTGGCGGTACTATCGGCGGTCCCATCGTCATTCCGCACACTCGCTTCCACAAAGACAATACCAAGCTGTTCTTCTGGACCGGCTTCGAGTACTACTACCAGGTTCTGGATACGGGGTTGCTCCGCGCAACTGTACCGACTGCCAGTGAACTGGGGGGTGACTTCTCACCCGAGTCAATAGCGGGCGAGGGATCCAAAACCGCTGCCGGTATTCCTCCCGGTCAGCTCACGAACGCCGCCATTGCCAAGTTCGGTGGCACAACGCAATTGAGCCCTTGCACCGGCCCTGCCAACGGCGCCTGCATCGACCCCAACATGCTGGCGTTAGCCAAGCTCTATCCGGCCGCCAACGCCAATCCCGACGAGACAGGCGGCTACAACTACACCCAGTCGGAAGTATTCAACCAGAACAATCGCCAATGGACCATTCGCGGCGACTGGAATATCAGCGAAGCGACCAAGGTATTCGTCCGCTACAACTACCAGCGCGAAACGCAGCAATTCCCGGTTGGCCTTTGGTGGCGGCAAACAGACCAAGTTCCCTATCCCTCGCCGATTGAGGGCAAGAATAAGTCCGATTCAATTTCCGGCTCGATAACCCACGTCTTCAGTCCGACCATGACCAACGAGACCATCGTGGCGTTCACCTATGTCGGCTTCCCGAACATTTTCGCGAGTCCGTCGAAGGTGAATCGCTCCAATGTGGGCTACACCTATACCGGTCTGTTCAACAACGGCGTAGCGCAGATCCCTTCGTTTGGTGGAACCGGGAGTGCCGGCGAAGCGGCGTTGGTCTTCAATCCCGGTGGGTTTGAAGATGGCGGGGCAGCGGGCTTGTTTGCCGACAAGTGGATGCCCAGCATGAGCGATACGTTGACCAAGGTTTGGGGCAACCACACGGTGAAGGGCGGTTTCTTCTACGAGTGGATACGCAACTCGCAGCCGGCAAACGGCGATACCAACGGATCCATGCAGGTGAATGTAACCAACACTTATAGCTACGGCAATCCATATGCTGACTTGCTGACTGGCAACCTGTCCCAATACCAGGACCAAAACTTCAATCGCCTCAACGAAATCCAGTACAACACGTATGAATTCTTTGTCCAGGACACCTGGAAGTTGACACGAAAGTTAACTCTTAATTACGGTATTCGCTTCTCTCACTTCCAACCATGGGAGGACGGCCTGGGCTTCGGCTATTCGATCTTTAATACGTCCGCGTTCAGCCCGAGTTGCGCGAATGCATACTGCGGGTATGAGTGGCATGCGAAAGACTCATCCGTCCCAGTGGCAGGTTTCCCGACCCGGGCGTTGTTCTACCAACCCCGGCTGGGAGCTGCCTATGATGTCCGTGGGGATGGCCGAACAGTGATTCGTGGAGGCTGGGGCCGTTTCTACTACCACTCTGGGCAGTTCACCAACGGCCTGGATGCATCTGCCGGGGTTAAGAGCGCCACTATCAATCCCACCACTTGGGTTGGAGGGCCAGGGTGTCCCACCAATCCTGCGGCGGGATCCGCTCTGCTTGCGTCGTATTTCTCTTGCCTCAATGTAGCTGCCACGCCGGCTACTCCGGCGGCTGTCGATTCGAACGATAACAATCAACCGAATACCGATAGCTACAGCGTCAACCTCGACCAGCAGACGCCTTGGCAGGGCCTGATGGAAATCGCCTATGTGGGCAATCACAGCCGGGATCAGTCGAACACTTCCGGCGGCGTGGGCAGCAGCTTCAACCTGGTCCCCTACGGTGCCATGCTTACCGCGGGCAACCCCGGCACGGCCAACGCGAATCTCTATCGCCCATTGCAGGGCTACGGCAACGTGATCCAGGCCACTAACAACCTGTACGTCAACTACAATGGCTTACAGGTGAGCTGGGCCCGCCATGCAGGCAGGTACACCATTCAGGCCAACTACACATGGCAGAAGTCCATGGGCATCGTGAACCCCACGAATGATCCGTACAGCCTCGGTGCGAACTACGGCCCCCAGGCCTCGGATCGTAGAAATCTGTTCAACGTCGCCTATTCGATCGACGAGGGAACCCTGTTCCACAAGAATGCATTCGTGGACGGGGTCGGCAATGGGTGGCAGCTCTCGGGAATCGTTCAGGCGCAGAGCGGCGTCAACCTTACCTATGGCGGCAATATCCAAAACCAGGCGCCGAACCTCAACTACAACCTGTCCATTACCTGCGTAGCGACGGCGGCAGAGACCGCTAATGGTATCTCGTGCCCGCAGTCGTCTGCGATCATACCCGGCTCTATCAGCACGGCGAACCCGAAGGGTATCGCCATCAACAACCAGTCCATCCTGGGAACGAGTGACCAGGTCTTGAATCCGCTGTATACGTGCGGCAACAGGAAGCCAGGGCAGGCTGGTTCGCATGTCTTCGTAAATTCTGACTGCTTCGCCGCTCCTACGGTGCCCGGCCAGGGTGGCCCGATTATGCTCCCTGTAGCCTACGGCCCCGCGTTCTTCAATGCGGATCTGTCGATCTTCAAGAACTTCGCCATCAAGGAAAGCATGAAGCTGCAGATACGTGCCCAAGCCTACAACTTCCTCAACCATCCGCTGTATTCATTCCCCAGCGGCAACAACCTGACACTGCAGTTCCAGCAGGATCCGGTTTCCCAGGTCATTACCCAGGCGAATACCAACTTCGGTGTGGCCAACCAGAAGCAGGGACAGCGTGTTATAGAGTTTGGAGCGAAGTTTTACTTCTGATTCCATAGGCGCATAACCGACAGTGGAATAAAGCCCGAGGGCTTCGAACGTACCGTTATACTTGTTCTGGTAACGCAGAACAGTTGCCGGTATGCAGAAGCCCTCTCTTCTTTTTGCTTTAATACTCGCCCCAGTCCTCTCAGCCACCGCGCAGGCACAGATGAGCCCCCAGCAGCAGCAGCAGCTGGTGCAGGACGCCATGCAAAAACAGCAGGCGGGCGATCTAGAGGGCGCGGTGACTGAATATCGAAAATTTCTGAAGCTGCATCCCGAGGCTGCGGCGATCCATTCCAACCTGGGCGCGGCTTTGGTTGGGTTAGGCCGGTTTGAAGAGGCTCTTCCGGAATACAAGACTGCGCTAAAACAATCCCCCAACCTCGCAGGGGCCAGACTGAACCTCGCCCTGTTGTATTACAAGATGGGCAAGATCGATGATGCAGCAACGGAGCTGGAAAAAGTTCATACGGAAGAGCCGGCAAATCACCAGGCTGTGCTGTTGCTGGGGGACTGTTATTTGCGCATGGCGCGCGAAGACGATGTGATTCGCCTACTCGAGCCGGAGGAGCAAAAATATCCAGACGATATGGCGGTTGCTTACATGCTGGGAACGGCGTTGATACGGCAGAAGCGAGTCGATGAGGGCGAGGTGCTGGTCGATCGGATTCTGCACAATGGTGACTCGGCGGAAGCGCACTTGATGATGGGTTCGGCAAAAATGAACGTTCAGGATTATTCGGGCGCCAGGGATGAGTTCGCGAAGGCGGTTGCCCTCAATCCCAATCTTCCTGAGGTGCATGTCCTCTACGCCAAGGCATTGGTGTATACCGGCGACTCTGACATGTCGGCAAAGGAATACCAGACTGAGTTGACTGTGGATCCGTACAACTTTGACGCGAATCTGCAATTGGGCGCGACGGCCAGGCAGGAACAAAATTTTGACGAGGCTGAGAAATACTTTCTGCGGGCGCAGGCGTCGCGGCCGGGAGACCCTGGCGTTCGTTATCAGTTAGCGCTGGTGGCTATCGATCAAGAGCGACTCGATGATGCGCGGCAAATTCTCGAAGGGCTGGTGAAAGAGTCTCCCCAATTCACCGAGGCGCACGTTTCCTTATCGCTGGTTTACTATCGCCTGAAGCGGCCGGAAGATAGTAAGAGAGAGCGGGAGACGGTTCTCAAGTTGACAGCGGAAGCACAGGCCAAGCAGCCCGGCGCTAAGGCCAGGTGATGGAAGGGCACGGCAATACCTCGGGGGCTAGGCCCAGGTTTTCTGAACCACACCATTGAAGAGATGTTCCGTAGCTTGGTTAACCCCCGAGGGATCGCGGTGATGAAGTGGTACGGACTCCTTTTGTGTTTGCTCGTGCCCATCGCCACGGCGGCGCAAACGGACTCTGCGGCTCCAGCGGCGTGTGCCCAGTGTCATGTGGAGGCGTTGACCCAGCCAAATACGTACATGGCGCACGCGCTCGAGACGGTGGATAAGAGCAAGATTCTGATCGATCACCCTCTGCTTACTACGACCGTGGGCAAGTATGCTTACCGGATTGAACGCAAGGGGGGCGAGAGCGAGTATTCGGTTACGGATGGCACAAAGACGGTCACCATGCCGATCCGATGGACGATGGGAGCCAGTTCAGCGATGGGCCAAACTTACATTCTGGAGAAGGATGGCGAGTTGTATGAGAGTCGCGTCAGCTGGTTCCAGGAACTGAAAGGTCTTGGGCCCACCATGGGATCCGGAGGTTCGGTCGCGTCCGACATCAACCAAGCCGCCGGGCGCTTGATGAGCGATGATGACAAGCGGCGCTGCTTCGGATGCCATGCCACGAACGCTGTGCAAGGAAAGCAACTCACCTTGGATAAATTGACTCCGGGAGTGCAATGCGCGCACTGCCATCAGGGAATCGACGCGCACCTGGCCGCAGTGTTGGCCGGCAACCACGACCTGGCGCCGCCAAAAGACCTGCGCAAGCTTATCGGTCTCTCCGCGGAACAGACTGCCAACTTCTGCGGTCAGTGTCACCGCACCTGGGCGGAAATAGCCGCGCAACCGAACCCGAGCATTGCCAACATCCGTTTCCAGCCTTACCGGCTGACCGGCAGCAAATGCTATGACCCGGATGATGCGCGCATCGGTTGCCTGGCCTGCCACAACCCACACCACGACTTCGACAACCCGCAAAAAGTGAATTTCGATCCCAGATGCCTGGCTTGTCACGCGGGGGGAAAACCAGGCGCCAAAGCCTGTCCAGTCGCCAAAGACAAGTGCGTGTCCTGCCACATGCCGAGGATCGACTTGCCGGGAGCGCATTACAAATTCACGGATCACCGCATCCGGATCGTTAAGCCCAATGAACCATTCCCGGGCTGAGCAACGAGCGCTAGCAGATTAGGATAGGTTCAATGACTTTTTCCAGACGCGGGCTTCTGCGGTTGGGCATGCTTGCGGGGGCCGCAAACGCTCTGCGCGTTTCCTCACCGGCGGCGACAGCTGCAGGTGGGCCATTGTTCAGCGAAGTGCCGGCATCGGCCTCCGGCATTGCGTGGGCGCATGAAAACGCTATGTCTCCCAGCCGCTATCTGCCCGAAGCGCTGGGCCCGGGCTGCGCCTTTCTGGACTACGACAACGACGGTTGGATGGATATCTTCCTGGTAAATAGTGGTCCCAGCGATTTTTGGAAGCCGACCAAGCCGGTGCGCAATGCGCTGTACAAGAACAACCGCGATGGAACGTTCAGCGACGTTACGGAGAAGGCCGGGGTGGCCGGGTCGTATTTCGGCATGGGCGTCGCCGTAGGGGATTACGACAACGACGGCTGGCCGGACATGTTGGTGACCGCTTACGGGCGATGCATCCTCTACAAGAACAATCACGACGGAACGTTCAGCGACGTGACCGAGCATGCAGGCGTGGCCACGCCCGGCTTTACCACCAGCGCTGTCTGGTTCGATTACGACAATGACGGCAGGCTTGATCTCTTCATCTGCAGTTTTGTGGACTATGGCGGGGTGCGCAAGCTGGAGTGCGGCAACAACCAGATCGGCAGAAATTATTACTGTGTCCCCCGGGTGTTCAAACCCAGCGCTAGTTTTCTTTATCACAATAATGGCGACGGGACGTTCACCGACGTAACCAAGGGGACAGCCATCGCTTCAGCGTTGGGCAAAGGCCTTGGTGTGGTGGCAACCGATATCAACAATGACGGCCGCATGGACCTGTTTGTGGCGAATGATACGGTGCAGAATTTTCTCTTCATGAATCGTGGTCCGGGAACGAATGGGCAGTGGAAATGGGATGAGATCGCCTTGCAGGCGGGGGTTGGTTTCAGCGACAGCGGACGGCCCCGTTCCGGTATGGGAGTGGATGCGGCCGACCTCCACGGAACCGGATTCCAGGATCTGATTGTCTCCAACGTAGACCACGAGATGTATTCGGTCTACATCAACAACAAGGACGAATCCTTTTCCGATGCGGCGCAGATCGAAGGCGTGGCTCGCAGCACACGACTGATGAGTGGGTGGGGGTTGAAGTATTTCGATTACGACAACGACGGCCTGATTGATCTCATACTTGCCAATGGCCATCCTGACGACATGATCGATTCGTACTCGATGCAGGTACATTACAAAGAGCCACTATTGTTATTTCACCAGAATGCAGATCGCAAGCTGCACGATGTGAGCGCGGACGCTGGCCCGGCGTTTCAGAAGGATTGGCCTGCGCGAGGATTGGCGGTGGGCGATTACGACAATGATGGCGCTGTAGACGTGATCGTTGGCGTCAACGGCGGCCCTCCCGTGCTCTTGAAAAACAACGCGGCCAAGGGCAACAACTGGCTGGGACTGAAGCTGGAAGGCGTCACCTGCAATCGTGACGCGATTGGCGCGCGCATGGTATGGAAGGCCGGGGGTAAGAAGTACGAGCGGCTTAAAAATAATGGCGGCAGCTATCTCTCTTCGCACGATCCGCGAGAAGTGCTGGGAATCGGCGCCGCGAAGCAGATCGATGAGTTGGAAATTCACTGGCCTGCACCGAGCAAGCACATCGATAAACTCACCAATCTCGCTCCCAACCGCTACCTGCACATCGTGGAAGGGAAAGGGGTGGTGTGATAGGAACCGCTCCCGCGCTTTTTCGTAGAATTCGTTTCTTGATTTTGGCCTGCGCAGCTTCTCTTGCTTGCCAGGCGGGTGGTGGCGTGTCGACCAAGCCGGTGCGCTCGGTTCCTATCTGCTCCGGCGTATCTCTCTCGGCGAATTATCTTGCGTTTGCGGGTCCGAATCAGGTGCCGGGTTTTCGTTTTGTGTTGATCAACAAGACGGGCCGGGAGATCCGGCTTGCCGAGCCGGTTCCTTCCAGTTCGCATTGGTATGCGCGTTCCCATGGCCGCTGGCTGTGGAGGGCATCGAATGGAGCGGGTGGCAGCCTGCTGGACGCGGGCAACGAGCATGGCCGGGTGGTGGTGTATGTGCCGCCGGCGGGGGCCGAGACCAAGCTCGTCACTCTGCCTCCGCACCAGTCCAGGGAATGGATCGAAAGCCAGCAGGAGAACCCTGTGCTCGAGTACAAACCTGGCTGTCCGATGTGCTCTTATCCCGGGGAGCGCGAGTACCAGGTGGTCTTCGCCTATGCATATCTTGCCGCCTCCAGCCAGCGGGCAGGGCTTCTTTCCTGTGGTTTGCGGACCGCTCCCGTGCCCATGCCGCCAAAATCTTGAGCCTGTTATCAAGAGGGTGTTGAGTTCTTCAGCAACCAAGCGCCGGAGTGTGGGTTTCCATAAGTGAAGTAGATACGCAGGAGACACACCATGAAGAATCAACTTTACCGTTTAGCGATCAGTGGTCTTTTGGCCACTGGACTGACCCTTTGCTCGGCTGCCGCTTTTGCGCAGCAGGATAGTGCAGCAGCTCCTACACCCAATGCCTCTGCCCCACAACAGGGGGGTGGCCATGGACAATGGGGCGGCCATCAGACTCCGGATGAACAGGTTGCGCGCATGACCAAGCGCTACAACTTGTCTTCAGACCAGCAGACTCAAATCAAGCCCATCCTTGCCAACCAGCAGCAGCAGATGCAGGCGCTGCGTCAGGACAGCTCTTTGTCCCGGGAAGACAAGATGGCCAAGATGAAGAGCATCCACGAAGACTCGAGCAGCAAGATCCAGGCGGTCTTGAACGATAGTCAGAAACAGAAGTTTGCCCAGGATCAACAGCGGAGACAACAGCAGATGCAGGAGCGCGGCGCAGCTGCGGCCGGCGGACCTGCTGGTGAGTAATTAGGCAACAAATCACCGGCGAGTTCCAGTCCTGGAACTTGCCGGTGATCCCTCTTACCCAAGTAGATCGAGTACTGGCTTCCACTCCCTGCCTAAAGATTGAGCCACGCCCTTGTAGGTGAGTTGTCCGGCGTAGGTGTTGACTCCTTCGGCCATGCCTGGGTCGGCCTTGATTGCGGCTGCAGCTCCGTGCTGCGCCAGGCGCAGAACGTAAGGGAAGGTAGCGTTGGTGAGGGCCAGGGTAGAGGTATTTGGAACAGCCGCAGGCATATTTGTGACGCAGTAATGGACTACTCCATCGACCAGGAAAGAAGGGTCGCTGTGGGTAGTGGGGTGGGCGGTTTCAATGCAGCCTCCCTGGTCGATGGCGACGTCGACGACGACGGCTCCCTTTTTCATTCTGGAAACCATTTGCCGGGTCACGATCCTGGGAGCCGAGGCTCCAGGGATCAGGACTCCACCGATGACGAGGTCGGCGCCTTGCACGGCGCGAGCGACGTTGTAGGAGTTTGAGGCTAGCGTGTAGACGCGGCCGTTGAAGATATCATCGAGCTCGCGCAGCCGGTTGAGATTCAAGTCAACGATCGTTACGTTTGCGCCCATCCCGAGAGCGATCTTGGCGGCGTTGGTGCCGACGATGCCGCCACCCAGGATGCAGACGGTTGCTGGGGGCACTCCGGGGACTCCGCCGAGCAGCACACCTCGGCCGCCTTTTTCTTTTTCCAGGTAGGTTGCGCCTACTTGCACTGACATTCTTCCCGCGACTTCCGACATGGGGGTGAGGAGAGGGAGAGTGCCGGCGCGGTCGCGGATGGTTTCGTAGGCAATGCCGGTTACTTTGGTGGCGAGCAGACGGTCGGTGAGCGCGGGCAGGGGCGCCAGGTGCAGGTAGGTGAAGAGCACCAGCCCTTCGCGAAAGAAGTGATATTCCTGCTCGACCGGTTCTTTGACTTTGACGATCATGTCGGCGTGTCCCCAGACGTTGTAGGCCGCGCCGACGATCTCGGCTCCCGCGGACTGGTACTCGTCGTCAGAGAAGGCAGAGAGGTCACCGGCATGGGTTTCTACCAGGACGGTGTGGTTTGCGTCGACCAGGGCTTTTACACCGGCCGGGGTGATGCCGACCCGGGATTCGTGGTCTTTCACTTCCTTGGGAACACCAATGATCATCTAGAATTTGCCTCGCAAGGGAATGCTAGCAAATGCTGGGCGGCCGTGCTGCGGGAGCGGAGTCGGGGACCTGCCCTTACTCTCGGTCGCAACCACTGTCAGAACTTTCCATCCCAATAACCAACCACGAGGTTCATCGCGATTTAAACTTTGTCATCCCGACCGGAGCGCAGCGTAGGGGAGGCACCTGCAGTTTCTCTCGGTCGCAACCGCTCTCAGAACTTTCCATCCCAATAGCCAACCATTAGGTTCGCCGCCATTTAAACTTTGTCATCCCGACTGGAGCGCAGCGTAGGGGAGGGACCTGCAGTTTCTCTCGGTCGCAACCACTGTCAGAACTCTCCATCCCAATAGCCAACCATAAGGTTCGCCGCCATTTAAACTTTGTCATCCCGACTGGAGCGCAGCGTAGGGGAGGGACCTGCAGTTTCTATTCTCCACGCCTCACTCAAGTCGGCCCATGAGGGATTTGTCTCTTCAATTAAGTCTATTTTCTTGGCCCGCGTCCAACGCTTGATTTCCTTTTCTCGGTTAATAGCATTGTGAACGTACTGGTAATGCTCATACCAGACGAGGCGGTCGCATCGATAGTCTGCGGTGAAGCCTGGGATAGCGCCCGCTCGATGTTCCTCGGTTCTGCGTGCAACGCTGTTGGTCATGCCGCAATAAAGAACTCGGGTTCGACTGGCAACGATGTAGACGTAATAGTGGTGTTCGCGTTTGCTCATCGTTGATTCTCGTTGCGGCCGAAATAGAACTGCAGATCCCAGGGTCTCGACGGGATGACAAAGTTTAAATCCGTTTCGGACCTTGAGGTTGGTTATTGGGATGGAGAGTTTTGAGAGTGGTTGCGGCCGAGAGGCGCACTGCAGGTCCCTCCCCTCCGCTTCGCTGCGGTCGGGATGACAAAGTGGAGGTTGTTGGCGGACCTTTGCGTTAGTTATTGGGATGGAGAATTTTGAGAGTGGTTGCGGCCGAGAGGCGCACTGCAGGTCCCTCCCCTCCGCTTCGCTGCGGTCGGGATGACAAAGTGGAGGTTGTTGGCGGGCCTTGAGGTTGGTTATTGGGATGGAGAGTTTTGAGAGTGGTTGCGGCCGAGAGGCGCACTGCAGGTCCCTCCCCTCCGCTTCGCTTCGGTCAGGTCCCCTCAGCCGCCGTTCTCTTACCCACCCGTCACTCCCCTGTATCGATTTGGGCTCGTTGCAGGCGGTCCGAGTAATCGATGTAGACCGCTTTCCATGAGGTGTAAAAATCGAGAGCGCCGGTGCCGCCTTCTCGATGCCCGTTGCCTGTCTGCTTCACACCGCCGAAGGGCAAATGCACTTCAGCTCCTATCGTCGGCGCATTGATGTACGTTATGCCGGCTTCCAGGTCACGCACCGCCTTCAACGCCAGGTTTACGTTGCGTGAATATAACGCGGTCGAAAGGCCATATTGGATTCCATTGGCAATGGTGATCGCCTGATCGAAACTGTCACATTCCAGCAGGCTCACTACTGGCCCAAAGACCTCCTCACGGGCTATACGCATCCCCGCGGCTACTCCCCCGAATACTGTGGGGGCAAAGAAATATCCCTTGCCCAAGCCCTCGCCGGCCAGACGCTGTCCACCTGTCAATAGCCCGGCTCCCTCCTTCTGCGCGATCGCAGTGTAGCGCTCGGAGGTCTCTATCTGCTGCTGGTTGATCTGCGGCCCCATCTGCACCTGGTCGTCCAGGCCATCGCCTACCTTGAGCCCGCGCGCACGCTCCACCAGCCTGCGGGTGAAGTCGGCGGCAATGCTCTTGTGCACGATGATGCGGCTGGTTGCCGTGCAGCGTTGACCCGTGGTGCCAAAGGCTCCCCAGACGGCCCCGTCCAAGGCCAGATCGAGGTTGGCGTCTTCGAGCACAATCATGGCGTTCTTACCCCCCATCTCCAGCGAACAGGGCTTGAATAAGCCAGCGGCCGTCTGACCGACAAGCCGGCCCACCTCGCTCGAGCCAGTGAAGGAAATGGCGTTTACCTCGGGATGCGCGACCAAAGGCGCACCCGCATCCGGACCAAAGCCGGTCACGATGTTGACCACTCCATCCGGCAGTCCCGCCTCTAACAACAACTGCACCAGGTTGAAGGTCGACAGGGGAGTGTCTTCCGCCGGCTTGATCACGCAGGTGTTGCCGCAAACCAGGGCAGGGAAAAGCTTCCAGGAGGGAATCGCCATGGGGAAGTTCCAGGGCGTAATCATGCCGCAGACGCCTACCGGCATACGCACAGACATGGCGAACTTGTCAGGCAATTCCGAGGGCGTGGTCTGGCCGAATAGCCTGCGCCCCTCGCCCGCCATGTAAAAGGCTGTATCGGCCGCCTCTTGCACGTCGCCGCGCGTTTCGCTGAGGACCTTCCCCATCTCCCGCGTCATGTCCCGCGCGAGGCTCTCCTTGTTCCGCAAGAGGAGCTCGCCAGTGCGATAAAGAATCTCTCCCCGCTTCGGAGCAGGAACCAACCGCCACTGTCGATAGGCCGCGCGGGCCGCACGCACCGCCCGGTCCACGTCCGCTTCGCCAGAGGCCTGGAACTCTCCCACTACATCGTCGGTGTTGGCAGGGTTGCGATTGAGAAAAGTCTTGCCGGTTTCGGCGCTCACCCACTGACCGCCAATCAGGTTCTTGTAGATCTTCGTAGCCATAACTGATTATGTCGCACCCTATCCAAAACGGGGCGTATGCCCTAAAAGTGGTGGTACAGACTCAAAAGAGTAGCGGTGCAACTAAGCAACCGTGGCCGTACAATGAAATCCGTCGTTCAGGAAAAGTCCGGCATTCATGTCATCTAACGGTTTCCATTCGCGTTCTTCTCGTACGCACGGTGTGCGTTCGCTGTTCAGCGTATTCTCGAGCGATCTGGCAATCGATTTAGGCACGGCGAACACACTAGTGTACGCGCGTGGCAAAGGCATCGTCGTCAATGAGCCTTCCATCGTCGCCATCAACAAGAATACCGGCGAGGTCGAGGCAGTTGGCAAAGAGGCCAAGGAGATGCTCGGCCGCACTCCGGGCAATATCGTCGCCATCAAGCCGATGAAGGACGGCGTCATCGCCGACTTCAAAATCACGGAAAAGATGTTGAACTACTTCATCCAAAAGGCGCACAACCGCAAGATGCTGGTGCACCCGCGGATCGTGATCGGCGTGCCGTCTGAGATCACACAAGTGGAGAAGCGGGCCGTGGAAGACTCCGCCTATCGGGCCAAGGCCAGCGAGGTGTTTCTGGTGGAGCAGGCCATGGTCGCCGCCATCGGCGCAGGCCTGCCCATCACCGAGCCCAGCGGCAACATGGTGGTGGATATCGGTGGCGGCACCACGGATATCGCTGTGATCTCGCTTTCCGGCATCGTCTATTCCCGTTCCGTCCGCATGGCCGGCAACCAGATGGACGAAGCCATCATGAATTACCTCAAGCGCAAGTACAACCTGCTCATCGGTGAGCGCACGGCGGAGCAGATAAAGATCGACATTGGCTCGGCCTATCCGCTGGACAAGCCGTTGACCATGGAGATCAAGGGCCGCAACCTGATTGAAGGCGTGCCCAAGACCATTACTATCGATGACAGCGAGATCCGTGAGGCGCTTACGGAGTGTATCTCGACGATTCTCAACGCGATTCGCGTTGCCCTGGAACGCACCCCGCCTGAACTCAGCGCCGATATCAGTGATCGCGGCATTGTGCTGACCGGGGGCGGAGCGCTGATCAAGAACCTTGACAAGCGTATCCGTGAAGAGACCGGCCTGCCGGTTTCGATTGCCGATGATCCCCTGGCCAGCGTGGTGCTGGGCACCGGCAAGATGCTGAGTGACTTCCGTTTGCTGCGCAAAATCAAAATCGATTAATCAGCCGGCGAGTCGACTTATAAACCAACGAGGGGATGGATGGTCGATTCGTCCGCGAACGCAGCCATGGATTTGCTTTGAGCCGGTATAAGAACATCCTGTTCCTGGTGGCAGTTCTGGTAGCCCAGATCATTGGGTTAGCCGTGCAGGTGCGCAGGCCCAATCCCAGTGGTGGCGACGCACCGGCGGTGCGGTTGATACGCTATTGGGCCATTGGCATCATGTCGCCTCCGGAAAAGGCTATACATGGCAGCGGGAGCGGCCTGCGCGGCCTGTGGTCGAACTATCTCGATCTTCGCCACGTGCGACAGCAAAATCAGGAGCTGACGGAGCGGGTAAGACGCCTCCAACTGGAGCAGGCCACGCTGCTCGAGGATGCCCGCCAGGGACAACGCCTGCAAACGCTGCTGGCCTTCAAAGAGCACTACATCTACAGTACGGTGCCGGCGCAGGTCATCGGAACCTCGGGGACGGACCAGTCACGCATCCTGTACATCGATAAGGGTGCGAAAGATGGCTTAAAGCCGGACATGGCCGTGATCACCCCTGACGGCATTGTGGGCAAGTTGAAAGACGTGTTTGGGCATACCTCGCAGGTGCTGGTGATCTCCGATCAAACGAGCGGAGCAGGAGTGGTGCTGGAATCCACGCGGCTGCGGGGGGTTCTGCGCGGCAATGCCCTGGGCCAGCCGCAGATCATCAACATGCTTCCCGACGAGCGGGTCAAGCCGGGCGAGCGTGTGGTGACCAGCGGGGGAGACCAAATCTATCCTCGCGGGTTGCCGGTTGGGGTCGTTGACCAGATAGTCCCCGATTCGTCCAACCCTCCTTTTATGGACATCCTGATCAAGCCGGCCGCCAATTTAGGGCATTTGGAAGAGCTGCTGGTGATTACCCAGGCCGGGGATCAGATGCCGGAGAAGGAAAAGCAGGACTTGGCGCAGAGTGCAGTGGCTGGGGAGATGGCCGCGACCCAGCAGCGGGCGTCGGATGTTCTGGCCGAGCGGCTGCCGGGTTTGACTGACCCCAGCGCCGTGGCCGATGCGCCAGGCCAGCCAAACGGCGTCGCCCCGGCGACCGCCGCTGCTGTAACCGTTGCTCCAAAGCTGCATCCGCCGCCGGCCTTGCATGCCGATCATTACAGCCCCGACGCGACTGCGCCCGCCAGTGCGTTGACGCCAGGGCAGGCCATCGTCGACCCTAAATACGCTCCAGCACCGCCCACAATCGCGGCCAAACCGGCGAGTAAGAAACCGGAACCAGGCGATGAGGCGGCGGGACCCGGCGTCGACCGGGGAGATGAAGATAAGCCTGCGCTGCATCGTTCGGGCACCAGCCCAGCAGCCCCGGGCCAGGAGGCCGTACCCGGTTCGGTGCGCGCGCCGGCTAAACCCAAGGTTCCAAAGGCGACTCCGGCGGATCAGCCGGCCCCTGAGGCTAAACCCAGCGCAGAGCCGCCGGCAGCTTCAGGAAACGGGACTCCCCCCCAATAACCGGGGCGTTTTGGGTGTCTAGAGTGTTTTGCGTGTAGGAGAAAGACTTTCATGGCAATGTCGGCATCACTAGCGCGTCGTGAACTGGATGTGCAGCGCTATCCACTGATCGTAGTGGTGCTCGTCCCGCTGTTGGCGATTTTCCTGCAGGCCCTGATCCCCCGTTTCATCCCCAAGTTCGACATCCTCGATCTCCCCCTTACTGGTGACCATCTACTTCTCCGTAGGGTGGCGCAACCCAATCGCCGGCACGGTCACCGGTGCGGTGATCGGGCTCATTCAAGATGCGCTGACTAGCCGTCCGTTGGGAATCAATGGGATTTCGCAGTGCGTCGTGGGTTTCTTTGCCGCCTCGCTGGGGGTCAAGATCGACGTGGAGAATCCGGGGACCCGCCTGCTGATCAACTTTGCCTTCACCATGTTGAACATCGGGATTTATCTCTTCATCATGCATCGCATGTTGGCGTTCAATGTCAATACGAACTGGCTGCATGAGGTAATCAAAGCGGTGATCAATTCGATTGTGGGCGTGTTTTTCTTCGATATTTTGGACCGGGTAAGGCCACGGGATTAAAGCCGGCTCAGAAATAATGCAGCGAATTGAGGCGGGAAGCGTCACAGTAACTGTAAGCGGAACATAGTTATGGAAAATTACTCATCGGTTAACCGGGAAGAGAGGACGCCGGCGTTCAAGCTCACGATCGTGCAGTACGCGATCGTGGCTATTCTGCTGGTGCTGCTCTCCGGCCTGTGGCGGTTACAGGTGATTGGTGCGCAAAACTACCGCACCCTGGCCGAGCAGAACCGTATCCGCAAGGTGCCCATCCTCGCTCCCAGGGGCAAGCTGTTCGATCGGGAAGGCCGGCTCCTGGTGGACAACTACCCCTCAGTTTCCTGCTTCCTTATCCGCGAGCCGGGGCGAGACCTGCGCGCGGATTTCCCCCTGATTTCCCGTGGCCTCCATATGACTCCGGATCAGTTGGAGAGCGTGCTGAAGCACTACGCGCTGGCGCCCAAGTATGAGCCAATCCCGCTTAAGCAGGACATCACTCCAGATGAGGTGGAGTTTATCGAGGCTCACCGCGACGAGTTGCCTGAGCTGGAGACCATTGACGAGCAACGCCGGCTATATCCGCGCAACGGCTTTGCCGCCAACCTGATTGGCTACGTCGGCGAGGTGAGCGACGACATGCTGAACGATCCGCGCTACGCCTATTACGAGCCGGGCGACGTGGTGGGCAAATCGGGTGTGGAACAAAGCTACGATTCACTCCTGCGGGGCCAGGATGGCTCACAGGACATTATCGTGGACAGCCACGGCAGGGAAGTAGGCATCCTGGGCCGGGAACCGGCGGTTCCGGGCCAAGGCCTCAAGCTGACCATCGACCTTGATATCCAACGGGCGGCGGAAGCGGCCATGGGCGATCGCAACGGGGCGATTATTGCCATCAACCCACATACGGGCGCGGTGTTGGCGCTGGTCTCACGGCCCGCCTTCGACCCCAACGATTTCTCCGTGCGCGTCTCCCGCGACGAATGGAACAAGCTCATCACGGATCCTCGTCACCCCCTGCTGGATAAAGCAATTCAGGCTCAGCTGGCGCCAGGATCCACCTTCAAAATCATCATGTCGCTGGCCGGCCTGGAAAACAACGTGGCGCAGGACTTGAAGGTGGTCTGCAACGGCGGCGGCACGTTCTTCGGACGCTTCTTTGCCTGCGATAAGCGCCACGGCCCGGTCGACATTCTGCACGCCATTCCCCTTTCTTGCGATACCTACTACTACACGCTGGCCGAACGGCTGGGCATTGAGAAGATTGCCTATTGGGCCCACAAGGTAGGGATAGGGCAGAAGACGGGCATCGATCTCCCCGGGGAAGTGAGCGGCACCATGCCGTCGGAGGAATGGAAGCTGAAGACCTTCCACGAGAAATGGTATGCGGGCGAGGTGATCTCCGTAGGTATCGGGCAAGGGGCCGTTGCGCTAAGCCCAGTCCAGTTGGTGCGGGCGATTGCCGGAATTGCTTCGGGCGGCGTACTCAAGCGGCCCCACGTAGTCGAGCCCGATCAGTTGACGGCCGATTATCGCCAGGCATTATATGAATCGTATCCGGGCAGCGGCGACACGACGATACCTATCAGTCCCGCAGTATGGGAGACCATTACCGAGGGCATGGCGCTTACGACCAACAGCGGTACGGCGGCGACGTCTCACCTGGCAAATATCGACTTTGCCGGCAAGACAGGCACAGCGCAGGTGGTGAACCACAGTGCCGGAATGAAGAGTCTTGGCACCGGTGCTGAGCGCGCCAATGCCTGGTTTGTCGGAATCGCTCCGCGCCGCAATCCGGATATCGCCGTGGTGGTCCTGGTGGAACATGGTGGCTGGGGAGGAGAGGCGTCCGCGCCTCTGGGTGCGCGGGTCATCGAAGCCTTTGTGGATAAACAGCGCCGTCTCAACAACAACCTGCAGGAAGCCCAGGTGCCTGCCAAAGTAGAAGTGGGCGCGGTGTGGTCCGAGAAGCCAGAGGACGCAGCGGGCCCCGCGAAGGTCACCACTGCATCCGCCAAGGATGCGGCCCCGGCTATGCACGGCGGACATTTCACAATACCGGCGCAATGAGCCAGATGACGAGAGAGGTGGGCCCTTGGGCAGTTGCGTTGAGGAAAGGCGCACAGCAGGTCCCTCGGCTACGCTCGGGATGACAAGGGTGGGGTGGCGCTTCCATGAGGAAGTGGCTAGCGGCTGACAGAGCCACAAAGTTAATGCTGAGGCCCTGTCCTCATAAGAACGACACGGAGAACGATGCGGCGATTTATCTCATTTCGCGATTTCGACTGGTTGCTCCTGGCCCTGGTGCTGCTGCTCTCGGTGATCAGCATCCTGGAGATCTATAGCGCCACCTTGCACACCAAGTTTGTCGGGTTTGAAACCAAGCAGATTTTCTGGCTGATCGGCGGCCTGGCCGCCATGTTTCTCTTCTCGTTGATCAATTACCACCGGCTGCTGGAGGCAGTGCACTGGGTCTACGGCTTCTGCCTGGTCTCCCTGGTAGGGGTGCTTATCTTTGGCACCAAGGTTCTGGGTGGGCGTCGCTGGATCAAGCTTCCCGGCGGCATTCACTTTCAGCCTTCGGAATGGGTCAAGGTGGTGCTGATTGTCGCCATGGCGCGATACTTTGCGGGCCTCGCCGGCAGGGATCTGACCTGGAGTGACATCTTCAAGGCTTTCCTGCTGGTCGGGCTGCCGATGCTGCTGGTGCTCAAGCAGCCGGACCTGGGAACCTCGCTCACCTACATCCCGGTGCTCATCATCGGGCTTTTCCTGGGCGGCCTGGAATGGAAGAAAGGAGTCATCCTGGTGGTCGCCGGCCTGGTCCTGGTGGTGCCGGTGTGGGCCAAAGTGCTCAAGCCTTACCAGAAACAGCGGCTGACCAGCTTCCTGAATCCTGACACTGATCCCAAGGGCAGCGGCTACCAGGTGAAGCAGTCGCTGATCGCCGTGGGCGACGGAGGCGTCTGGGGCCGGGGAGCCACGAAA
>CAWGPA010000027.1:0-85638 GCA_963824325.1 uncultured Acidobacteriaceae bacterium
TCTCCGTTCCGGATCTCCGGCATGCAGCCACTCTTCAGCTTAACCGGCTCCATCTCTCGCTCAGAAGCGAGGATCCATGCTGACCATCCAGGATCCGGATGGCAACCGGCTCGTGTTCGTGAAGGAGTGAAAGGCCTGCGGGGCCTTCCCACTCTTCGTCGATCCGCTGGAAACCGTATAATTGGCGCTCAATCCAGAAAAAAGAGCGTTCATGGACAACAAGGTAATTCTCAGCTGTGCCATCACCGGGTCAATCCATACCCCGACCATGTCTCCTTACCTGCCGTTCTCGCCTGAAGACATTGCGCGCCAGGCGATCGAGGCGGCAGAAGCCGGCGCTGCCATTCTGCACCTGCATGCGCGTGATCCGAAGACCGGGGAGCCGAGTGGCGATCCGGCCGTCTACATGCGGTTTCTTCCCGCGATCAAGGCGGCTACGAACGCAGTCATTAACATTACGACCGGCGGCGGCATGCACATGACCCTGGATCAGCGGCTTGCGCCCGCCTTGCGCGTCAAGCCTGAGCTGGCGTCGTTCAACATGGGCTCCATGAACTTCTCCATCCATCGCCTGACCCGCCGGCACAGCGAGTGGAAATACGCCTGGGAGGAGCCTTACCTGGCAGCAACCGAGGCCAATATCTTCCGCAATACATTTGCAGATATGAAGCGGGTGTTGAAGGAACTGGGCGAAGGGTGCGGGACCCGGTTCGAATACGAGTGCTACGACGTGGGGCATCTGTACAACCTGGCCTATCTTCTGGATGAGAAGTTAGTCGAGCCACCACTCTTTCTGCAGACGGTCTTTGGCATTCTTGGAGGAATGGGGACCGACGTTGAGTTGCTCAGCTACGTCAAAGCGACGGCGGACCGTCTCTTTGGGCGGAGAACTACCAGTGGTCTTCCCTTGGAGCCGGGCGACACCAGATACGGATTGTCACGCTGGCCGCGCTTCTGGGCGGGAACGTCCGTGTTGGCCTGGAAGACAGTCTCTATCTGCGCAAGGGAGTTCTGGCCACGTCCAGCGCCGAACAGGTGAAGAAGGTCCGCGGCATCCTGGAGGAACTTTCTTTCGAGATTGCCACGCCCGATGAAGTAAGAACGAGGCTCCACTTGAAGGGCGCCGACCAGGTGGCGATTTAAAGCATGAATCCAAAGCGAACCGGGTACACGCACAGGCTGAGCGTCTTCTTCTGCTGGGCGGCGCTGGCGGCATCCATCGTAGCCTGCAACCCAAAAGGCAACAATGAGCCTCCCTACGACGTGCTCATTCGACACGGCCAGATCTTCGATGGCACGGGGAACCCGTCGTACGCCGGGGATATCGCCATCCGCGGCGATCGCATCGCCGCCGTGGGAGCACTGGAGGGGGCCAAGGCGAAGCGGGTTATCGATGCTTCGGGGCTCGCGGTCAGTCCTGGCTTCATCGATATGCTGGGCCAATCGGAAGAGTCGTTGTTGATCGACAACCGATCATTGAGCAAGCTATCGCAAGGGATCACCAGCGAAATTACTGGCGAGGGCGGCTCCATCGCTCCGCAAAACGAGCTCACGATTGCCCCGCAAAAAATTTTATTGGAGCATTACCACCTCACGATCGATTGGCACGATCTCGCCGGCTACTTCCACCGCCTGGAGAGCTCCGGCACGCCGATTAACCTCGGGACCTACGTAGGGGCGGCGCAGGTTCGAGAAGCAGTACTGGGCGATGTGAACCGCGCGCCCACGCCAGCGGAGTTGCAGCAGATGGAATCGCTGGTGGCCACGGCCATGCAGCAGGGCGCCATGGGTGTGTCTACGGCGCTTATCTATCCTCCAGGGCATTACGCAACCACGGAGGAGCTGATTGCCCTGGCCAAGGTCGCGTCCCAATACGGCGGTATCTACGCCACGCACATGCGCAGCGAAGGGCAGAGCGAAATGGCGGCTATTGATGAGGCTATGCGGATCGGACGCGAAGCGCAGCTCCCGGTGGAGATTTTTCACCTCAAGGTCAGCGGCAAGACGCGCTGGGGTGGGATGAAACAGGTGGTGGCGAAGATTCAGGCGGCTCGGGATTCCGGGCAGGACATTGCCGCCGATATGTATCCCTACCTCGCCGGCGGAACGGCGCTGGCGTCTGCGCTGCCTCCCTGGATGGCCAACGGGGGGATGAACCAACTGCTGCAGCGTTTGCAAGATCCCGCGGTGCGCAAACGCATTGTGGCGGAGATGTCGGAAGACCATAGCGATTGGGAGAACCTTTATCTGGATAGCGGTGGGGGAAGTGGGGTTATGGTCGCGTCCGTAGTGAACCCGGCGCTCAAGCAGTATGAAGGCAAGACTGTTGCTGAGATAGCGAAGGCCCAGAACAAGCCGGAGATGGATGCTTTCTTCGATTTCATCCTGGCTGATAAAGGACAAACGGAAGCTCTTTACTTCATGGCCAATGAGGACGATCTCCAGTGGGGCCTTAAGCAGTCCTGGACAAGCATTGGGCTCGATGCGGGAGAAACGTCGCTTGATGGACCGCTGTTCGAGCCCCATACGCATCCGCGCGCCTGGGGTGCGATGCCACGTTTTCTTGGTCATTACGCGCGCGATTTGCAAATGCTTGACCTGGCGCTGGCGATTCGGAAGATCACCTCGTTGCCGGCGCAGCGCGAACATCTTGTCGACCGCGGATTGCTCAAAAGCGGCTTATATGCGGACGTCACTATCTTTGATCCCGCAGCTATTATCGACACCGCGACTTATGCTAATCCCAACCGGGTTGCAAAGGGCGTGCAGTACGTGTTTGTGAATGGTCAACTTGAATGGGAACAGGGTAAGTTGACAGGCGCCACCGCCGGGCGTGCCTTGCGCGGCCACTTCGCCACCCAGTAGCCCGAAGGCTCTACAAGGTTGCCATACACCTCGACAAAACAGGACGGGTGCCGTCGTTCGGTCGAAGCCTCATAAGTGCTAACCTGTTCAGGATTTTTTTGTCAAACCTCCGACAAAATCGTCATCCTGAGCGCAGCGCCTCACAGGCCATCGCGGGACACAGCGCTTGTGCGCGGAGTCGAAGGACCCCGGCGGCGCTCATCTTACCCATTGCCGCTCGGAGCTTTTCAACCACTGAAGCCCGAGAACCTGATCGGCTGCAGCGATGCGCACTCGATGGCCACAGGTACATCTTTTCGTGCACAGTAATCATCTTCCAAACGGCGGCACGTCCACCCGACGCGTGCTTCGGTGGTTGAAAAGCTCCGAGCGGCAATGGGTAAGATGAGCGCCGCCGGGGTCCTTCGACTGCGCGCCAGAAGTATCGTGTCACGTGATGAATCTGTGAAGGCGCTGCGCTCAGGATGACGATTTTGTTTGAGGTCGAGGGTTTCACACGAAAGATCTATAAAGTCACAGGCTCTGAGCGGAGCGCCTCACAGACTTATCGCGTGATACAGCGCTTGTGGCGCGGAGTCGAAGGACCCCGGCGGTGCTTATCTTGCCAATGCTGCTCGGATCTTTTCAACCAATGAAGCCCGCACGGCGAAACCGACACGGTTTTCCCTGGGGAGAACCAAGAACTTGATAGCATCTGTGCTATGTCTGGCAGTTACATCTACATTCTCGGCAGCCATACAGGCACGCTTTACATCGGCGTCACCAGCAACCTGTATTTTCGCGTCATGCAACATAAGGAGGGCACGATGGAAGGTTTCACTGAGACCTACGGCTGCAAGCGTCTGCTCTACTTTGAAGGCTACGAAGACATTCGCACAGCCATCGCTCGGGAAAAACAACTTAAAGGCTGGCGACGCGAGAAAAAACTGAACCTCATTCGCACGATCAATCCCGAGTTCAAAGACCTGGCACAGACTTGGGGATGGAAGATGATTACAGTGCACGAAAAGATGTACCCGTGATTATCAACTGCCTACCGCACCAGACCTTCGGTGGTCGAAAGCTCTAAGCAGCAGAGGTAAGATAAGCACCGCCGGGGTCCTTCGACTCCGCGCCACAAGACCTGTGTCACGTGATAAATCTGTGAGGCGCTTCGCTCAGGATGACGTTTTTGTTTGAGGTCGAGGGTTTCACACGAAAGATCTATAAAGTCACAGGCTCTCAGCATAACATTTTTGGGAGGTGTGACGAAAAACATCCGAAACAGGTCAGCGCTTCCGTGGGCTTTCCCTGGTTTTCTTATGGAGATTTGTGGCGTTGGCGAATCTCATGCGCAGCGGTCTGTTTTAATCAGTCCTTCTTGGGGATGGAAGATGATTACAGTGCACGAAAAGATGTACCCGTGACTATCAAGTGCCTCCCGCACCAGATCCTTCGGTGGTCGAAAGCTCTAAGCAGCAGGGTAAGATAAGCACCGCCGGGGTCCTTCGACTCCGCGCCACAAGCGCTGTGTAAGGCGATGGACCTGTGAGGCGCTTCGCTCAGGATGACGATTTTGTTTGAGGTCGAGGGTTTCACACGAAAGATCTATAAAGTCAAGGCTCTCAGCATGACGATTTTTGGGAGGTTTGACGAAAGACATCCGAAATAGGTCAGCGCTTCCGATGGGCTTTCCCTGGATTTCTTACGGAGGTTTGTGGCGTTGGCAAATTCATGCGCAGCCGTGCTGTTTTAATCAGTCCTTCTTGGGGATGGAAGATGACTACAGTGCACGAAAAGATGTACCCGTGATTGTCAAGTGCCTCGCGCACTAGATCCTTCGGTGGTCGAAAGCTCTAAGCAGCATGGGTAAGATAAGCACCGCCGGGGTCCTTCGACTCCGCGCCACAAGACGCTGTGTCACGCGATAACTCTGTGAGGCGCTTCGCTCAGGATGACGATTTTGTTTGAGGTCGAGGGTTTCACACGAAAGATCTATAAAGTCACAGGCTCTCAGGATGACGATTTTGTCTGTAGGTTTGACGAAAAACATCCTAAACAGGTCAGAGCTTATGGTGGGCTTCCGCCGGATTTCCTGTGGAGGTCGGTGGCGTTGGCGAATTTCATGGGGCACCCGTCCTGTTTTAATCAGTCGTTCTTGGTAGGGAAGTCAGGCGCTGAAGAGTTTTACCATTTTGTCACGCGACGCATCTACGTGGACCTGCATTGCGTGGCGCGCCTCAGCGGGCTCACGCCTCTCGATGGCGCGGAGGATTTCGGCGTGACCGATCCAACCTGGGACGGTTTGGGTACAGAGCGTATCCAGGCGTGCTACATAGCCCAGCGTCAGGTTGAGTTGAGCCAGTACCCTCTGATTGCCGGCCAGCTCACACAATCGGAGATGAAAGATCTGGTTGGCGGCGAGAATTTGTTCCAGGCTGGCTTCAGGATCTTTTTCGGGAGCGACAATTGCGGCCAGCTCCTTGATTTGTTCGTGACTCGCTGTTTGTGCCAGTTTTTCTGCCGAGTAGCATTCCAACAGCTTGCGGTAGTCGTACAGATCGACAATGTCACGCACCGATATGGGCGTAACCATGAAGCCCTTCCTGCGAATCCGGGTGAGCCAATGGTCCTGCATCAGGCGAGTGCAGGCTTCCCGTACCGGTGTTCGGCTGGTACCGCAACGCTCGGCAAGATCTGCTTCGGAGAGGAACTCGCCCGGAGGCAGCTTGGCCGTGATCAGCCAGTCGCGCAGGATGCGGTACACGCGCTCCACCTCTCCCAGCTTGTTGGCCTTGGCACGGTTTGGCTTCGTCAATAGCAAGATCCCCCTGGATGTATCCACAGAGAATACTACCGGTATCGTAAGCTTGCGTTGCCATGGCGGCGTCAAGTATTGCGTGTGTCATCATGAAGTAGGCGACCCACAAGGAGTTGTTGCGTATGGCGATCAGTCAGCAGTTCGCACACACCTTCTCTACCACCAAGCGGGTTGGCATAGGCCTGGTCGTGCTCTCCCTGGCGGCATCGACATCTCTCGCATGGGCACAAACCAAGCCGGCCCCTGTTGTTCCGGACCGCCTTCCCGACTCGTATCAGATTTATTCGCTGCTGATGCCAGGCCAGGTGTTTACAGATATGGATTCAGGCCATAACCAGCCCTGGGCCATCAGCGACACCACGATCAACGAAGATGACATGAACCCCAAGCTGGCGCCGGAGGCTACCCTTCAACCGCCGGAAGACAATCCTCACGCCTTTCGCGAGGCGGTGATGGACTACAACCAGCGCAAGAAGGAGCGGCTTTTATTAAAGCGGCGTTTCAAACTGGATCGCAGCTACGTGCTGCTGGGGTCGGCCGATACGGCGGAGTTCCGTGCCGCGCGCACCTCAATGAGCGCCACCTCTGATATGCAGTCCGCGTATGCCGACTACCTGGGCATCACTTACTTTAGCGAGGTCTATTTCAATGTTGCGCAAACCGCAGCGCTGGTTTACGTGCTCGATTGGTGCGGTAATCTTTGTTCGCAGGCGGAATGGATCTATCTTGAAAAGCAGAATGGCACTTGGGTACGCCGGTCCGGCAAAGCGCCCGCACAAACATAAGAATTTTGGAGGAGCTATGCGGCTTGCCGTCCGGGTGTTGGTTTACTTTCTTTCCATCGTCGCGGGGCTGGGCGCTGGCAAGGCAATCGCCCAAGATCAATCGAACGCACAACCACTCCGGGTTGCGATCGTTGGTTTGGAACATGGGCATGTGGCTGGTTTTCTGAAGCAGTTCCCCCACCAACAAGAAGTGCAGCTAGTGGGCATCGTGGACGCGGATAGCGAGCTCTCCCACCGCTACGCACAGCAGTTTCATCTTGATCCCAGCCTTTTTTATGCGCAGCTGGATGCGATGATTGCCGCCCGACATCCGCAGGCGTTGCTGGTCTACACCTCCGTCGGGAAGCACCGTCAAGTGATCGAAGCCGCGGCTCAGCACGGGCTCAGCGTGATGGTGGAAAAGCCGTTGACCATGTCGCTCGAGGATGCCCTGGCTATTCGCCATGCGGCCAGAGAGCACCATATCCAGGTGTTGGTGAACTACGAGACCACCTGGTACGCAAGCAATCGAGCCGCCTATGACGAGGTGGCCAAGGGCGCGCTCGGGGATCTGCGCAGAATCGTGGTGCACGATGGCCATGAAGGCCCCAAGGAGATCGGCGTACCGCCGGAATTCCTGAAGTGGCTTGAGGACCCAGACCAGAACGGGGATGGCGCCTTATACGATTTTGGCTGCTATGGCGCGGACCTGGTTACCTGGCTGATGCACGGCGAGTCTCCGCTGAGCGTGACCGCCGTGACCCAGACGGATAAACCCGAGATCTATCCCCGTGTGGCGGATGAATCGACGATTATCCTGCGCTATCCCAAAGCCCAGGCGGTGTTGATGGGTTCGTGGAACTGGCCGTTTGGCCGGAAAGATATGGAAGTGTACGGGGCGACTGGTTATTTGATCACCGTGGGGCCGGATCAGGTGCGCGTGCGGACCAAGGGGCAGGCTCAGGAGAGCGAGTCCACCGCTCCGCCGCTGACACCACCCAACGATGGATCTTTGCACTACCTTGCGGCGGTGCTCAAGGGAACACTGCAGCCAAACGGCGACCTGACTTCGCTCGAGACCAACGTGGTGGTGATGCAGATACTGGATGCCGCCAGGCAGTCTGCGCATGAAGGCAGAACCATCAAACTGCCGCCTTTGCCTAAATAATCAGCGACCCCTGCCGACCGCTAGCCGCGCACTGCTCAGGGAACCGAACTGCGCGGCGACAGGGCCTCTTTTTCGCCGCACGACCAGGTGCGGCCTGCCATGGATCACTTCTGAAGGTAGATATCTCCGCTTCTCTCCGCACATGGAGCAGACCACGAAGATCGAGCTGGCAGGGAAGCCGTTCGTTCCGCTTAACACGTCGTGGCCGCACTTCTTGCAGCAAACGACGCAGCATTTGGGGAAAGGCAGAGTGCGCATAGCCATCACTATAGGAGAATAAAAGGGGAAGATCAAGGGCCAGGTGTTTACCGGAACAGCACCAAATTGACCGTTATGGAGGATGCTTCATCTGTCCGTTCTTTGTTAGGGGACCAGGGGCACGTTTCTTTCCTTGCCGCTACACTTTCGAGAATCGCTGCAACCTTATGATTGTGGATTAATTACCGGCAGTAACTTTTGTTCCGGCTTTCTGTGCCTGGATCCAGCTGTCCGTGCGCGCATCGAGAAGATCGAGAGGCAGCACACCACCGCTCAGCATCTCGTCATGGAAGGTGCGGAGGTCGAATTTCGGCCCCAATTCCTTCTGCGCTCGTTCGCGGAGTTCGCGGAACTTGATCTGTCCCAGCTTGTAACTCAGGGCTTGCGCCGGCCACGCGATGTAGCGGTCGGTTTCGGACTGGATCTCGGGCTCGTCGATGGTGCCTGATTTGCGGAAGTAGTCGACCACCTGCTCCCGGGTCCAGCTCTTGGAGTGAATGCCAGTGTCGACCACCAGGCGCACTGCGCGAAAGCGCTCGCTGGCCAGCCGGCCATACTCCGAAACAGGATCCTGGTAGAAACCGACCTCCTTGCCCAGTTGCTCAGAATAGAGCGCCCAACCCTCGATATAACCCGAGTTGAAATTATGCCGGCGGAATTTGGGTAGACCGGTCATCTCCTGTGCCACGGAGACCTGCATGTGATGGCCGGGAATACCTTCGTGATAGGCGGTGGCTTCATCGTTCACGAGGGTCCGATGCGCGAAGTCTGCGGTCGCAACCACCACCCGGCCCGGCCGTTTGCCGTCGGGGGTTCCGTCTTGATAATGCGTCGCCATCTCCGATTGGAACGGCGGCATCGCCTCTACGGTCACCGGTGAGCGAGGAAGGTAATTGAAGAGCTGCGGCAACTTGCCCTGCATTTGGCCAATGTACTTGCGATAGTCATCCAGGATCTGCTCGGCGGAGGTAGGAACATACTTCGGATTCGTCTTCAGGGATTCACTGAACGAAAGCACGTCGGAGAATCCTTCCTGATGCGCAATGGCGAGCATTTCGGCGCCGATGCGATCCACCTCCTTCAAGCCGAGCTGGTGGATCTGGTCAGGAGTCAGATTGCTCATGGTGGTCGCGCTGCGAATGTCATGCCGGTATCTCGCTTCGCCACCAGGCAGGGAAGTGACGGCGAGCGTGGTGCGGCCATGCGGGACGTACTCCGTGGCCACCCAGTTGCCGAATGCCTTGTAAGCCGGGAGCACCTCGTTCTTGACCACCTCAGTGATCTGCTGCGTTAACCGTTGTTGATCGGCGGCAGAGATGCTGCTGGGATATTTTTGGGTGGGCAGCAGGAAGGGGTTCGAGGCGATCACACCATCGCATTGGGCGGGGATCTTTTCCAGCAGAAAGCGTACCGGCATGAGGTTATCCTTCATGCCTGCTCGCAGCACCTCTTCGGTCTGAGTAAAGAAACGCGGAATCTGGTGCAGACGCGCGATGTAGTCCTCGTAGTATTTGACGGTGCTGAAGGGCGAGGAGAGAGGCAGATCGGCCAGCAAGGTGTGTGCGCCGCCCATCTGCGAGATCGGCATCTCGAAGTCCTTGAACGCGTAGTCCTCGTTGCGTTGCTCCAGTGTGCGAACCATAAGTTGGTGGGAGAGTAGATCCTGCTCCGGGAAGCCAGTGGTCGGGATAGCGTTGACACGGGCCAGGAACTTCTCGTCCGTAGCATGCTCTCGCGCGGCCTCGGCCATGGAAGCGTCATCCAGCTGATCGTTGTAGCGGTAGTCACCGAATTCGGTTGCGGTGAGGGGGGAGGCTTTCAGATCGGCTTGGTACTGCTCTTCGAAGAGAGCGTTCTGCGCCGCGAGACGCGATGCTACAGAATCGGGAGCGGCCCGGATTTCCTGCACGCTGCTTCGGAGACTACCGCGTGTGCGGCTTTCGTTAAGGAAAGCCGCATGAACTTCGCCAAAGCCAACCAGTTCCACAGGAAATCCGGGGTCGGCGAGAGAGAGCGAAGCAGAAAGCGGCAGGCAGGCGGCCAGGGCAAGGCTGATGGTATGGATACGGATCTGCAAAAGAAAACTCCTGAGGATGAGCGGTCCCTGGATGCCTTTACCAGAGCGGATGCACCAGGGGACGTATCTTTGTGTCGTAGATCTTGAGTACGCCGTCCATCTGCTCCGGCGTGAGCGGCGGCAGATTAGAGGCCAATGCATTGTCCGCCACCTGGCTGGGTCGTTTGCCTCCGGGGATGGCACAGGTGACGGCATCGAACATGAGGATCCAACGCAGGGCAAATTGGCTCATGCTCACGCCTTCCGGCACCAGGGCACGCAGTTCTTCGACGGCTGCCAGCGCTACTTCGTAATCGACCCCGGAGAAGGTCTCGCCAACATCGAAGCGCTGTCCCTGGCGATTGAAGTTGCGGTGATCGTCCTCGGAAAACTGGGTATCGGCTTTGAACTTGCCCGTGAGCAGACCACTGGCCAGGGGAACGCGCGCCAGGATGCCCACCTGTCTGAGCTTGGCCTGGGAAAAGAAGAGCTCTGCCGGACGCTGGCGAAAGCAGTTGAAGATGATCTGGACGCTCTGCACGTTGGGGAATTCGATCGCCTTCAGCGCCTCTTCCACGCGCTCGACGCTGACCCCGTAGAAGCGGATTTTGCCCGCGACCACCAGGTCGTCGAGTACGCCGAAAATTTCGGGCCGGTAATAAGCATCGGTTGGCGGGCAGTGGAGCTGGACGAGGTCGAGGGTGTCGGTCTCCAGGTCGCGCAGGTTGTCTTCGATCCAGGAGGTGAGGTTAGCGCGGCTGTAGCCTTCGACCGTCTGCTTGGGCAAACGCCGGCCCACTTTGGTGGCCACGATGATCTCTTCTTTGCGAGCCTTTTTCAGCCGCGCAATCAGGTGGTGGCTGCGGCCGCTTCCGTAGACATCCGCGGTATCGAGAAAATTGATGCCCGAGTCGATGGCCTGGTTGAGCGCGGCAAGCGACTCCTCATCAGTCACCAGACCCCAGGCGCCCCCAATAGCCCACGCTCCAAAACTAACTTCTGACACCTTCCAACCAGTACGACCCAGTGTGCGATAGTTCATAGCCCGATGGTAACAAATGGAATCGTCATAACGCCCGCCCCGATGTGCCGTTTAGATTTGGAGTGCAGCGTGCAAGAACGATGGTCACGTCATCCGGCTGCTCGGCCGCGCCGATCCAGTCCGCGACTGCGCCGGTGACGATTTCGGCGATGCGTGGCAGCGGTTTGTGGCGATGCTCCTGAATTAACGCCACCAGGCGGTCCTCGCCAAACTCTCCGAATTCATTTTCCGGTTCAGTGACTCCGTCGCTATAGGCGACGAAGATATCGCCCGGCTGCATCACGACGGTTGATTCGTCGTAAGTCACACCGTCAAATAAACCGACCACGGTGCCGTTGATGTCCAGGGAAAAAGCTTCGCCGGTTGCTCGCACGATGATAGGTGGCAAGTGGCCGGCATTGCAGTACCTCAACGCGCGTGCTGTGGGGTCATAGCAGCCCAGGAACATGGTGGCGTACTTGGCCGCCGGCGTGCTGCGGTAGAGCTGGTAGTTCAAGGTAGTCATCAGCATGGCGGGAGCTAGTTGCGATTCCGAACCGCCATCTCCGCGGTAGTACATGCGGGAATCTCCCTGAGATTGGGCTTGATACTGCAAAGCTGCCGGTACCAAAACCATTTCGGGCTCCAGCGAATAGGCGCGAACAAAAGCATGCACGGTGGCCATCAACAGTGCTGCTGAAATACCTTTCCCGCTGATGTCGCCGACGGCCAGCACCATCCGGTCGGTGCCGAGCGGAATGAAGTCGTAGTAGTCTCCGCTGACCGTGCGCGCCGGGATGCAGACCCCATGTACTTCCAGCGAGGGCAGGTTGGTCACTTCGCTTGGGAAGAGCAGTTCCTGCACTTCGTAGGCGATGCTGAGCTCGTTCTCGAGCCGCTGCTTCTCTTTCTGCTCGTCGATCAGTTTCGCCAGCGAGCCGGTCATGGAGTTGAACGATCCTTCGAGCGCCGCCATCTGGTCATGGCCGTTGATCTGGATGCGGTGGCTCAGATCGCCGCGGTTCACGTGCTCGGTTGCGCGGTAGAGCTCTGCTACCGAGGAGGTCATGCTCCGTGACAGGCGGACGCCAATGTAGAGGGCGGCCAACTCGATGACTCCGAAGAAAATTGCGACGGCGAAGAGCAAATCCCGGAAGATTAGCGCCTTGTCTCCCAGCGTTTCGCACAAGGTGGCGTAAAGCATCGAAGGCCGGGTGGCGACGTAGATGATTCCGTTGGCTTGTTTTTCACCGGTCTTCCAGTCCACGACATCGAAAAAAGTCCCAAAGTGCAGCGTTATGTCGAACCAATGGGTCCGAGGAGATACCTCACCGGCCTTTATCGGCTTGTGGTCTATCTCCGAACCGTCTTTGCGTTCCAGGGGAAGGGGAAGCAAGGTGATTGAGCCCAGGCGCTGCGCGGTCGGCAGGAGCAGGTTTGGGCTGATGGGTATGTCGGAGATCAAGTAAATCCGACGATCTTCGGAGAGCCGGATGGCGCGCAGATGCAGAGCATCATGATCCACTACGAACCCGGTGAAGTCTCCGTTGATGAAATCGGGAACCAGCGCCGGTCGCGTTGCCAGCGGCGCCCCTTCGGTGGAGAGCACGAAACCCTTTCCGCTTTGGGAGACAGTAACGGTGCGTCCTGGGAACCGCTCATCGGAAGCCCGGGTGAACTGTTCTGCAACCTGTTCTGTGAGCTTCCCCGAGGCCTCCAGGGGAAATAACTGCGCGGCGAGCGCATCATTGGCCGCTTGCAGGTGCAGTAGTTCCGAATGCAAGTCAGAGATGACGACGTAGGTTGCGAATTGGCCGGCGAATAGAACCCCTGCCAGGCCGAACATCAGCATGAGCAGCAGGATCGGCACAACTCCGATGAAAAGGTAGGTGACGATCAATCGGTTGCGCAGCCGCCAGAGGACGGGCCGGTACCCCCAGCGGAAGAGCAGGACCACGGCAAAGAAGAAGAAGATGAGGGTGACCAGCGTCGCCCATCCGCCCAGGCTCGCGCTCGGCGCCAGATCGACCAGCCAAAGCAGGAGAGATAATCCGCCCAACCAGACGGTAATGCGGGCCCATTTGCTGCGAGGGCGCAGTATCTGCTTCAACTGGGCCTTCAGAACACTGGATTTGGGTAAGTTAATTGCCATACACCGTTGCTAGAAGAGAAACGCCGGGGCTCCCCGTAGTATAGGCCAGTCGCAGGAGTGGCCTATTTTTTGCGATGATAGGGCAGGGCATGGTTGCCCAGGAGAGTGGGCTTTGAGGAAATGTTGGTGAAAGAACAGTCTCGCCTTCTCTCTCTGATCGAAAGCGGATTTGCTGCGCTGCGCATCCTGGTCATCGGGGACGTGATGCTGGATCGCTCCATTTGGGGGGATGTCGACCGCATCTCGCCCGAGGCGCCGGTTCCGGTACTTCGTTCGGTACGCAACACGGCCGCGCCCGGGGGGGCGGCCAACGTGGCCATGAACCTGGTTGGCCTGGGAATCAAGGCCGCGCAGGCAGGTTTTTGGGGCAACGATGCGGAAATGCTCGAATTGAGCGCATTGCTTAAAACCGCCGGCGTGGAGTTCTCGGGCATGATTGTTTCCGGCCACTCCACGATTTCGAAGACCCGGATCGTCTCCCGTAACCAGCAGTTGCTGCGGCTCGATGTGGAGAGTGCTGATCCCCGTCCCGGTGGCTGAGCAGCAGGCGTTGCTGGAGCGGTCGCTGCAACTGGTGCGCACCGCCGATGCGGTGATTCTCTCGGACTACGCCAAGGGCGCGTTGAGCCCCCAGCTTTGCCAGGCGGTAATCACCCTGGCCCGGGAGCGAGGCATACCGGTATTGGTCGACCCGAAGGATCGGGACTTCAGCAAATATGCCGGCGCCACGACCATCTGTCCGAACCTTCAGGAGTTGGGGCTGGTCACAGGAATTGACCGCCACAACCTCACGGAATTGTTGACCGCGGCACAGCAGCTGGTGTCTCAGCTGGGCATCGATTACATGACCGTCACCATGAGTGAGAAGGGCATCCGCGTTCTTTATTCCGATTCCGTTTTTCATTCTCCGACCCGGGCACGCGAGGTTTTCGATGTTACCGGCGCCGGCGATACCGTCATTGCTACGCTGGCGGCATCGTTGGCGGCTGGGCTTGATGCGGAGACCGCCGTCAACCTGGCAAATATTGCAGCGGGCATTGTGGTTGCCAAGTCGGGAACTGCGCCTATCTCACGCAACGAGTTGGTGGCCGAGTTCACAGCTTCTACCCAGATGAAAGGTCCGGACAAGATTCTGGATTTGCAACATCTGCTGGTTCGTTTGGCGGAGTGGCGCGCGAACGGCGATCGCATTGTCTTTACCAACGGATGTTTTGACATCCTGCACGTAGGCCACATCACGCTGCTCGAGCAATGCCGTGAGTTTGGCGACAAGGTGGTCATCGGTGTGAACAGCGACGCTTCTGTAAAGCGACTGAAGGGGCCGACACGGCCGGTGGTCGGTGAAAAGGAACGGGCCCGTATTCTGGCTGCGCTGGGTTCAACGGACGCGGTGATCATCTTCGATGAGGAAACTCCGTTTGAACTTATCCGGTCCGTGCGCCCCGATGTGCTGGTCAAAGGCGGAGACTACACCACCTCAACCATTGTGGGCGCAGATGACGTGGTCACGTGGGGCGGGCGGGTAGAAATTGTGCCCACCGTGAACGGAGCAAGCACCACCAACACGATCCGCAAGATGACGGCAAGCTCGTAGTTCTTACTGACGAGGTAGAACCCCAAACTCGGCGTCAACCGCAAAACGTCATCCTGAGAGCCTGTGGTTTTATAGATCTTTCGTGTGAAACCCTCGACCTCAAACAAAATCGTCATCCTGAGCGAAGCGCATCACAGATCTATAGCGTGACCCGGCGCCGGTAAGCGCGGAGTCGAAGGACCTCGGCGGCGCTTATCTTACCCACTGCTGCTTGGGGCTTTCAACCACGGAACATCGAGAGCCGGATCAACTGCGGGACGCACTTGATGGTCACGTCCATCTCTTCATGCACGGCAATCATCTTCTAGACTAGGCCGCCCGGTGCGGGCTTCGGTGGTTGGAAAGCTCCAAGCGGCATGGGTAAGACAAGCACCGCCGGGGTCCTTCGACTCCGCGCTCCGTGGAACCGTGTCACACGATAAATCTGTGAGGCGCTCGCTCAGGATGACGATTTTGTTTGAGGTCGAGGGTTTCACACGAAAGATCTATAAAGTCACAGGCTCTCAGGATGACGATTTTGTTTAAAGTCGAGGACTTCACGCGAAAGATCTATAAAGTCACAGGCTCTCAGAATGACGTTTTTGTTTGAGGTCGAGGGTTTCACGCGAAAGATCTATAAAGTCACAGGCTCTCAGGATGACGATTTTGTTTGAGGGTCGAGGGTTTCACACGAAGGGATCTATAAAGTCACAAGGCTCTCAGGATGACGATTTTGTTTGAGGTCGAGGGTTTCACGCGAAAGATCTATAAAGGCACAAGGCTCTCAGGATGACGATTTTGTTTGAGGTCGAGGGTTTCACGCGAAAGATCTATAAAGTCACAGGCTCTCAGGATGACGATTTTGTTTGAGGTCGAGGGTTTCACGCGAAAGATCTATAAAGTTACAGGCTCTCAGGATGACGATTTTGTTTGAGGTCAAGGGTTTCACACGAAAGATCTATAAAGTAACAAGCTCTCAGGATGACGAGTTTTGGGGGAGTTTTGAGGGAAACATCCTAAACAAGATAGCGCTCATAGAGCGAGGCGCCACCACAGCCTTTTCTAAACAGACCAGCCAATCCTGAGTCCGAAAGTAAAAGCATTTGAAACAAATCGTTATCGGCCCAGGTACGCTTTAGCGAACCTGGGGCACCCGTCCTGTTTTATGTGGGCCGTCAGGGGCCTACAGGCTCCTGCGCTATTCGTTTCTTAACGTCTCCATGGGGTCTATGCTGGCTGCGCGCCGCGCAGGAATGGATGCTGCCAACATAGCCAACAACAAGGTCACCACCGGAACCGTACAAAAGGTCAAGGGGTCGAGTGCGCTGATCCCGAATAAGAAGCTGCGCAAAAATCTTGTAAGCAAAGCTGCCGTGACTAAACCCGCGAGCGATCCTGCCGCAGCGAGAAGCACGCTCTGCTTCACAATGTCTCTTACGATCTCCCAGCGCATTGCGCCCAGCGCCAGCCGAATACCGATCTCGCGCGTGCGCCAGCTCACGAGGTACGCGATCAGGCTGTAAACACCCACACAGCCGATCAATAGCGCCAGGGCGCCGAATGACAACAAGAGAATCGCGAGCGATCGCGGAGCCGACACTGATGCCGCTACCACCTCGTTGAGGCTGCGCACCCGCGTCACCGGCACCAGCGGATCGAGCTTGGCCACGGCACTGCGCAGTGAGGCTGCGGCGTCAGCGGCGCTGGCCCGCGTACGCAGCACGACATACATCACCGGCTGTTCATGCGCGGCGGTCATGGGTAGATAGACTTCATCCCCATAGCCACCCGCCAGAGTGCCTTCGTGGGTGTTGCCCACAACGCCGACCACCACGGAAGCCGCGTTCCCGTTCCACACTCCCGGCGCCGACTCATCGGCTACATGCAGAATGTGCCTTCCCAATGGATCCTGGTGGGGCCACAGCTTTTCGGCCATGGTCTGGTTGATGACCGCCGCATGGCTTGCACCTGATCTATCCTCGTCCGTTAGTAGCCGCCCTCGCTTCAGTGGCATTCCTAATGTTGCGAAGTAGTCAGACGACACCGTTCTTCCAGTCGCCAGAAAGGCAGGTTGCCGCGCATCCCTGGGATGGCCCTCGGCGTCGAAAACATAGCTATCATCCCGCCCGCTGAGCGGTAATGAATCGGTGAGAGCCAAGCCTTCCGTGCCCGCCATACCGGGGCCTTCATTCAGCAGCGTGGCAAAGAACGCACTGCATCTTCCTTTTTCCCGGCAGGCCGCCGCGTCCAGCGACACTTCCGCCGTGACTACTCGCTCGGTTTGAAATCCAGGATCGACCTTTAGCAGGCTGTAGAGACTATGGAGCGTGAGACCGGCCGCTGTAATTACCACGACGGATAATCCGATCTGTCCGATCACCAGCGCCATCGACAGCCGGAACTGCGACGCTCTACCAGTCATGCCGCGGCCGCTGGAGCGCAGCATGCCCTGCATATTCGGTGACGCCATCTTCACAGCAGGGAACAGTCCAAAGAGAAAGCCAGTCAACAGCGATACGGCCGCGGCAAAAAGAAACACGGGCCAGTGCAGCGAGATCTCGCTCACGCGCGGAGTGTCCGCCGGCAGCAACCGTACCAGGCCGCGCAAACTCGCGGCAGCCACGAGCAGGCCCGCGACACCTGACAGCGCGCCGAGCACCACACTCTCCGACAGCAGTTGCCGGATCAATCTGCGCGAAGAAGCACCCAGAGCCCCGCGGACCGCCATCTCGCGCTGACGGCCGGCGGCGCGGGCCAGCATCAGGTTAGCTACATTGGCGCACGCGATCAGCAAGATTAATCCCACCGCGGCGAATAGCAACAGCAAGCGGGGCCGGGTCGCGCCTATTTCCGATTCAAGCAGCGATACTACCGTCGCATCTGAGGCCCAGATGTCGGGCATGCGCCAGGGAAAAAGAGGGAGCAAGACCGCGTGTAATCTGCGCATTTCGGCTTGCGCTTGCGCGGTGGTCACCCCGTCCTTCAGTCGTCCGAACGCATGCAAGTCAAAGTCGCGCCAGGGATCGATCGGATCGCCGCCCTTGAACGACACCGGGATGACAAATTGCGTATCCGCGTAAGGAAAGCGCACTCCCGCAGGCATTACTCCAATGATCCGCCGCGAAATGCCGTCGATGCGAATGGTTTGGCCGATGACATCCGGGCTCTGCCCAAAACGCTGCTGCCAGTAGCCGTAACTCAGCACCACCACAAGGTCGCGTCCGGCGATCGACTCATTGGGCGTGAAAAAGGTGCCCAGTGCGGGGTGAACACCTAGCGTATCGAAGACGTTCGCCATCACCGAAGCGGAAAACGCGCGCTCCGATGTGTCAGAAGTGGCGACATTTGATTCTGCGTCAGCGCCGAAGCCGCTAATGGTGCTGAAGGATTCAGAATGCTCGCCCAGTGCCCGAATCCAGCCCTTGGGGAAGAAGCTGACATTGCCGGTGCCGTAGCCGATGAGCGCCAGCCGATCCTGTTGGGGAAAGGGCAGCGGGCGCAGCATGATTGATTCCACCAGGGAGAAGATCGCCGTGTTTGCCCCGATGCCCAGCGCCAAAGTCAGCACGGCGGTGAGCGTGAATCCGGGTGATTTTCGCAGTTGTCGCAACGCGAACTTCAGGTCATTCAGCATCGTGTCGCTTTCGTTGCATGCTGCAGGCCAGAATCGAACGCCCTTAAGTCATCGGAAATAAACGGGTAGAGCAGAGATCCTGTCCCGATTGTTGTCCACAAACGAAATTGTTGTTCGGAATCGAACACTCGAAAGGCGAACTAGCGGGCGATGAGGCTGGTAATGCGCGACCGGTAACCTCGGCTTACGGGGAGCTTGTGCCCGTCGGACATGGTGACGAAGCACTCTCCTTCGCTCCCATCCGTGCGAAATTCTTTCACATGTTGAAGATTCACGATGGCCGAGCGATGAATCCGCAGAAAAATGTCAGGATCTAACTTGGTCTCGAAGTTAGCCATGGTATTGCGCAGCATATGGCTCTCGTTGCCGGCGCAGATTCTTACATAATTCTCTTCCGCCCCGATCCAACGAATATCCGCAATGGGCAAAAAGAGGATTCGCCCCTTGGATCGAAAGACCAGGCGGTTGGTATATTCCTTCTTTTGCGCCGAGCGGGCCGCCCCATGGGTCCGCCTGTGTTCCCGCTGCTCCCGGGCATGCTGCAGTGCCATCCTCAAACGCTCGCGGGTGAATGGCTTTAGTAGATAGTCGACCGCATGCACCTCAAAAGCCTTCAAAGCGTATTGGTCGTGTGCGGTGGTGAAGATAATACTTGGCAGTTCGAGCGAAGGAGAGCAGCTCAGGGCGGAGACGACATCGAAGCCGTCCATGCCGGGCATCCGCACATCGAGCAGCAGGACATCGGGCTGGGTAAGCTGAACCAGGTCGATCGTCTCCAGGGCATTGGCCCCTTCGCCCACCACCTCAATGTCTGGTTCCTCTCGCAGGAGTTGTAATAGTTTTTGCCGGGCAAGAACTTCGTCATCCGCGATCACTACTTGAAGCGGCATAGAGGGGCTCCGCGTGGTCATTGCTTGGACTCTTGGCGATCTCCAGGGGAAGCAGGAAGATAGCCGTCACATCTCCTGGAACGATCTCCCGGATAGAGAAGCTTTGCCGGCTTCCGTAATGCAACTCCAAACGGGCATTTACGTTCGCAATGCCGACGCCTTGCCCTTTCGGGGCATCGTCGAATGAGCCTGGAAGACAGCCCGCATTGCGGATCGATATGCACAGTGTATCCCTTTCGACGGATGCCTTGATGGTGATCGTTCCTACGCCGAGAGATCTTGCAATTCCGTGAACATACGCGTTCTCAACAATTGGCTGAAGAATCATTGTGGGCACAAGGGCGTCCCACGCCTCAGGTGCGACTTCAATGCTATGCCGTACTCGATCGCCGAAGCGCAACTGTTGGATCGAGACATAGAGTTGAATGACCTCCATCTCCTCTTGCAGGGGAATCCGTTGCGCTTCGCCCTTTGCCAAGGTGATACGCAAAAGACTGCTCAGCCGTTCCAACATTTCGTCGGCGCTGTCAGGGTCTGACCGCATCAGGCTGGAAACGCAGTTCAGGGTGTTGAAAAGGAAATGGGGATTGAGCTCCATCTGTAAGGCCTGGAGGCGGGCCTGCACAAGTTGCCCTTCAAGGCGCGCGGCCATCTGCTCTCGCTCGCGGAACCGCTGGTAGTAGCCAATGCTGCGGACAAGAGCGAAGCCGATCCAAAAGATGGCGATGTCTGTGACCAGCTCAGACGCGAGATAACGCTCCAGCCGGTACCAGTAGGTGTGATGTTTGCCCGGAGCCTGGTAGCGAAAGACAGCGAGGTAGATCACTTCCATGAGAATGCTGAGCAGAACACTCAAAGGCAAATACTGCAAGATCATTTGCCGGAGGGAGGCGCTCTGTATGCGTGCCCGCAAGAAGCGCCACATAGCGAGGACGACCAGACCCCATAACAGAAATCCAAAAGCGTCACCGACCAGAGGCACCCATAGGGGAATCTTCCACTCGCCCATGGAGATTTCCACTTCGACGAGTTGCTGGAAGCCAAATAAAAGCCCAAGTGCTGCCCAGCCCGATAAGAAGACCACCGGGTGCATGAAGAAAGGACGGGCTTGCTGTGCCTCCTGCTTAGTCAGGCTGTTTGGTTTGATTCCCAACCTCCTTGTCCACCGAGGGAGCATGCGCCGTAGCATACACCTCCTGGATGGGGAAATACTTCGGGTTTAGTTCATTTTGATAGATGAACAGATCATGGTTGGGATGCGTTTGCAACCACTCCGCCGCTTCCTGTTCTGCGGAATCCGCATTGGCCACGCTGCTTGCCATACGCTGCAGTTCAGCACGCAGATAAGTCTCAGCAGAGGCTCCGCCCTGTGCAGCTGCGATGCGATACCAACGATAAGCTGTCCTTTGATCCTTGGGCAAGAGCCGGCCATCGCGGGCCAACATACCAAGGACCGCGGACGATTGCCAGGAGCCAGCCGCGGCGGCCGACAGCAGCAGGGTGGTCGCTTCCTGCGGGTCTTGTGGCAGGCCGGGATGGTTGACCAGAAGCAGGCCTAACTGATGTATGGCGGGTACGTAGCCGCCACCCGCAGAGAGCCTAAGAAGGTTGGCTTCCGCAGCAAGATTGGGCACGCGGCCCGGTCCATTGGCGTCGAACATCGCCAGGAAACATTCTGCCTCGGGGTCATGCCGTTTCACGCCTTGCTTGAACCAGGCTTCCGCCGCGGCGAAGTCGACGGGCACGCCTGATCCCAGGTAGCTGGCCAAGCCAAGATATGCATCCGCCCGGCCATCTCCTTTTTCCGCCGCCGATTGCAACAACCTCACTCCCTCTTGCGTATCCAGCTTGACGCCTTCACCTCGCATATAGAGCGCTGCCAGGTTCACTTTCGCTGTTGAGTTGTCGGAGGATGCGGCTCGTCTGTACCACTTGACCGCCTCGATCCTATCCTGGGACACGCCGATACCGACGGTGTACATATATCCCAGGAAGAGTTGCGCTGCGGGGTTTCCCTGGTCCGCTGCCTTCCGATACCAGTAAGCGGATCGGTTAAGATCCTTGGGCACGCCTCTACCTACGGAGTAGTCAGCAGCCAATTCGATTTCCTGCTTGACGAACCCTTGCGCTGCCTTGGTTTGTAACTCATCCACAGTCGCCGGGTGTCCCTCCGTGGTATCCGGCTTTGCTTCGGCGCTTATCGGATACAACCAGCAAAGCACGAAGAGCAGAGATAGTAAACGGCTGAACAGCGGGCGCGCGCTTGGTAATGGCATATATCACCTCACATTGGTTCATACTTACGCATGTGAAAAGGCTCTCAAGGCAGGGATATCGCCTGATTGGAACGTAGAAATCCTGTAAGCCGGCCACTCGTCCCGCTCTTTCGACCACTCGTCACATATTCAAAAAATGTTTATCGACCGAGTGCCAGCGGTGCTTAGCGCTTCTCCTGATTTCTGTATCCGCGAACAGGGCGAAGCCCCTTGCTGGGTGCAAGTGAGAATCAATTCGTCCCTAAAACGGATCCATTCGTCATCAATGCACTACCGCTGGTCACCGTGTTCAGCGGCGCGTACAGGTTTTTTCCCTCTTACGCAATTCTGGATTGTTGATGGCGTCTCGACCTGTCCCGGCGCGCCGTGGACGATCGACAGTTTGCAACCGCCGCCGTCCCATCTTGTTTTCATGTCGGGTGGTCACGCCCAACGGTTGTTCGTCACTTATTGCCCTGCAAACTGCGACTTGGGCCATGGCTTGCCTAACAGTAAGTTTCATGCGGAGCGGAGGGATCATGAAAGTTAACTACTCGCGGCTTCTATGGCTTTTGATTGCCTTGGTTCTTCTTGTTTACAGCGTGCGCGGCTTTTCCCAGGGGATTGTGACCGGATCCATCAGTGGAACGGTGCAAGATCCGAGCTCGGCGGTGATCGTGGGGGCCAGCATCAAAGCAACAGAGGAAGGCACGAACGCCACCTTCAAGACGGAGAGCAGCAGCGCGGGCAGCTTTCAAATACCCGGTATGCCCATCGGCGTGTACACCGTCACCATTGAGGCGCCCGGCTTCATCTCGATCCATATACGAGCCGTGAATGTGACCACGGGTGCGCAGACACCACTCGGGATACAGACATTAAAGATTGGCAATTCGGAGGCGGTGACCGTGGAGGGCGCGACAGCACTTCTGCAGCCAGATTCGGTGCAGGTCAGTCAGACCTTTGATACGCAGAAGATAGCAAACCTGCCTATCGGGAATGGCTTTGACATTGTCGCGCTCTTCACGCCCGGCGTATCTCCTTCCGGCGGCAACATCTTCACCAACAACAACGGCGCCGAATTTTCCACCAACGGCTTACGCGATCGCAACAATAACTTCGAGTTGGATGGCCAAGCCAACAACGATACCAACATTGGCGGCCCGAACGTTTTCTTTGGCAATCAGGATGCGCTGGCCGAAGTGCAGGTCATCACCAATGACAGCGCTGAATACGGCAAGAACAGCGGAGCCGTGGTCAACTACATTACCAAAGCAGGCACCAACGCCTACCACGGAACTGGATTCGAGTTCTACAACGGCAGTTGGGCGGACTCCCTTGCTAATCAGGATAAAAGCCCTCTGTTGGAGTACTGCATCCCGGGCGAGAGTCCTTCTGACGGCTGTATTCCGCCAACCATCCCGCGTTACGTGGACAATCGATGGGGCGGGACCGTGGGCGGGCCCATTCTAAAAGACAAGCTATGGTTCTTCGGCTCGGCGAATTTTGAGCACACGCGCACCGGCACGGCGCCTTCCTCGTCTGCTCCCTTTCTGACCCCCACGCCGAACGGGATCCAGCAACTGCAACAGGCCTTCCCCAATAGTCCTGCAGTCAGCGCGCTGGCAGCGATTGGTCCTGCCAGCAGTACTATCGGCAATCTCACCTTTGGCACGCCAACCACTGTGGATGTGCTGGGGCAACCCATTGAGTTCGCCACCGCACGACGCACCATCGCCTCTCCGTTTAACGATTACGAGGGAACCGGACGCATAGATTATCAGCTGCGCGAACACGATCGTATTTTCGGGCGGTACATCTATCAGAATACGAACAACGAAGGCGAGAATTTCTTTCCGGCTTATGAAGTAGTCACTGGAGGCTTTGTCAGCGTGCCCGGGACTAGTAACTACGTGGGTATCGATTGGGCGCATACCTTTAACGACCACTTTCTGAACCAGGCGCGCTATAGCTATGCCCGCTCCACTACTTCCTTTGAAGGTGGAGGCTTCCCCAGTTGCACCAGTGCAGCAATCCTGACCGGTTGCCCTATTCGTGTCGACTTCAACGACGGCCAGACTCTTTCGCTGGGCGAGAATCCAGCGTGGCCGCAAGGCAGGATCGTCACCAGTCATCAGGTGCAGGACAATATCTCCTGGCAGGCCGGCAAGCACTTTCTGAAGCTCGGTGGTGAGTACAATCATTATCCGGAAAGCGATACGGGATTGCCCAACGTCAATGGCGACTTGCGTTTCGACAACTTCGGCGCATACATCAACAGCGCACCCACTGTCACTCTTTATGCCGAAGGGCCGGCTGCTTATAACCTGGTCTTCAACTACGGGGCGGTCTATCTTCAAGATGACTGGAAGGCCAGCGGAAATCTTACCTTGAGTCTCGGGCTTCGCTATGAGATCCAGAGCCAGCCACTGAATAGCCTGCACGCCTTGACTGTGCAGCGAGAAACAAACCCCGCCACAGCGTTTTGGGATCAATCGTTGCCACTCAGTCTTCGCACCGTGCAATCGCTTCCACTGGACAAGCACAACCTCGGTCCGGTGGTTGGTTTTTCCTGGATGCCCAATCTGCGTGGACAAGGTAACACTGTCGTGCGCGGCGGCTTCCGCATCGGCTACGATCCAACCTTTAACAATCCTTTTGTAAATATCGGAGAGAGTACTCCGGTGGTCAACTCGGCCACCTTGCAAACGTGCCAAAACTGCGTGCCCTCCACCGGGCAAGGCTCGGCCTTGCGCACCGTGATCGACCCCCAGGTACCGCGCGGAGGCAACCCGGGATTCCGCACCGAGCAGAACGTGGACGCGAAATTATTCAATCCCTATACCGAGCAATGGACCATCGGTGTGCAGCAGGCGATCAACAGCCATGTTGTTGGCGAGATTCGTTACCTGGGCAATCACGCGGTTGGTCTCTTCCAAATCCGTAACGGCAACCCGGCACTCGGCCCTCTGATTGCGAATGGTTTCGGGAACGTGATTCCGCCCGGGCTCACGCCGTGCACTACGCCCAATGCTCCTGGATTTGCAGATGGCTATGCGGATTGCAATCGCACCAATTTGCTGACCCTGGGCAACACTGGATACTCCAATTACAGTGGGCTGCAGACTCGCCTGAGCATCGAGCGTTGGCACGGCGTCATCGCCGGCGCCACCTACACCTTTAGCAAAGATATGGATAATGTGTCCGAGATCTACAGTACGTTCACCGGAGGGAATACCAGTGCCTATGCGCAAAGCCCATTCGACCTAAGCCAGGCGGAACGGGGCCTTAGCGGATTGAATTACCCCAACCTCGCGTCGGTCTACGTAATCTATGAAGTGCCTGCTTTCAAACAGCAAACCCTTGCTGGAAAGCTGCTGGGGGGATGGCAGGTGAATCCTATCTGGAGATATGCCAGCGGGCAGCCCTACACGGTGATCGAATCGCTGCATAGCGACTACACCGATTTTGCGATTCCGTTCGATACCTCATTGTGCGATCCGGAACAGGCCTCCGGCTCGACGACATGCCGCCCCATTCTTGCCAACGCAAGGGCGCCGATTGCCACGGTCGGCCTATGCCTCAACGCGGCCGCGGGAGATTGCGGGCTGGTCGACTACTACAGCACTCCGCAATTCACCAACAACCCAGCCTCGACGCCGGTGCCGGTCAGCAAGCAAAACGTGCATTGGATTGTGAACGACTTAACCGCGGCGCAGCACTACGGTACTCCTTTCGCCGGCGCGGGAAGAAACCTGCAGCGGGGCGACAGTATCAATACCGCCAATCTGGCCTTGCTGAAGGACTTCAAGATCAAGGAGCGATTCACCTTCGAAACCAGGGCCACCGCCTACAACATCATGAATCGTCAATATCGCGGAACGCCTGGGGTTAATATCGACTACGGTAGTTTTTCCGAGGTGGGTGGGTCGTTCGCCAACACCTACTTCAATCCCAACGGCAATGGCGAAACCAACTCTGTCTTTTCCGGGATAGATCGCCGCCGGCTCGAAGTCGGGGGCAAGATCATCTTCTAGGCCGCTTATCCCGCAGAGAAAGGTCCACGTGCGATCGGTTCTCCTTTCTTTTTTGTTGTTCACTACGGCGGCGTTTGCTCAGGACGCGCCAATGTTCCGCGGAAACCTGGCACATACCGGCGTGTACGACGCGATCGGTGCGCCCAAACTCACCGGGCTGAAATGGAAGTTCCATACCGGCGGTCTCATCCTCTCGTCGCCCGCCATTGCCAATGGTCTGGCCTACGTTGGTAGCACAGACGGCTATCTCTACGCGGTCGATTTGAACTCGGGTGCGATGAAGTGGAAGTTCGAGACCAAGGCCCGCGTGGTTTCTTCGCCTGCCGTTGCCGGAGGATTGATCTACTTTTCAAGCTACGACGGCTGGTTTTACGCCGCGGATGCCTCTACCGGAAAGTTAAAGTGGAGGTTTAAGAATGCGGGTGAGCGCCGGTTCGCGGCCAGGCACATTCATGGCGCGCTGCCCATCGCGGAAACCATGCCTGATCCCTTCGATTGCTATCTTTCCTCGCCCGCGGTCTGGAATGGCGCCGTCTATTTTGGCAGCGGCGACGGCAACATCTACGCCCTGGATGCGGCGACTGGTGCTCTCAAGTGGAAGTTTCAGACCGGCGACGTGGTCCACGCGTCGCCTGCGATCGCGGGTGGCACGCTATTCATCGGCAGCTGGGACAGCTACTTCTACGCCATCGATGCCGCAAGCGGAAAAGAGAAGTGGCGTTTCAAGACCGGGGTAGATCCCGACATTCACAACCAGGTCGGTATCCAATCCTCTGCGGCCGTTGCCGACGGTACAGTTTATTTTGGGTGTCGCGACTCCAACCTCTACGCTCTCGATGCCATGACCGGCAAGAAGAAATGGTCATTCTCGACCAAGAGCTCGTGGGTGATCAGTTCGCCCACGATCCTGAAGGGCAAGGTCTACTTCGCCACCTCCGACTCTGCGCTGTTTTACGCGCTCGATGCCGGATCAGGGAGAGAGATATTTTCGCTCAAGTTTCACTTTCCATTCTTTTCCTCACCTGCCATCGCCGGCAACACGCTCTATATCGGCTCCCATGACGGAAAACTCACCGCCATCAACCTCACAACGCAAACCCGCGCCTGGGATTTTCAAACAGATGGCTCCAGGCAACGGCTGGCTGCCTTCTCCAAGCCGGATGGGGCTCCTAACTACGAAGCTGCTTTCGCTTCAGATTTCTATGACGACATGATCGCCGGCATCGCCCGCATGCAGAGCGTAGGCACGATTCTCTCCTCGCCGGTAGTTGCCGGCCGCGTCATTTATTTTGGGAGCAATGACGGAAATTTGTACGCCGTGCTGTAGGTACCGGAAGCCTCATAGTCGCCACCATCGTTACACTTGGCGGGGGTAGCGGTCCGGATCAGGATCTCTTTGCCTTCGGGGGAAGTGCGGATACCCTCCAGCAGGAATGCGATATGTTCCGGCGGCAGTGAGACCTGATTCAGGGGCACGAATTCCGTTTTGTTCAGTTTGTAAATGGCGAGCGATTGGGCGGGCTGTTCACGAAAGCGGTCCTGAAGAACAACGAGGTCCGCAGTGCCATCGCCGTTGAGATCGGCAAAGCCTGCGACAATCTGCAGATTCGCGCCCCACGGTACGCCCTCCTTTTCATGGTCTTTGAATCGGCCCTCCAAGCCCCCGTATGCTGGGGACCAGTCCGCCGGCGGCCACGCTCTTTGATAGCCGGTCCCAGAGGGAACAAAGACTTCGGGGTAGTAGCGTACGTCCGCGATGGCGAATCCACATCGTATATCGAATGGCCGGCGGTTCCAGGCGATCAGTTCGTAGCCGCCATCATGATCGAGATCGGCAAATTCGTAGTCGTAGGCGTTAAACAACCTAAGGGCAGACTTGCGATCCGAGGCGAGGAGATAGATCGTGCTCCAGTTGGTGTCACCCATGATGTTGATGAGCACGGTGGGAGTCTGGGTGGGATTCGGAGGTTGAAAGAAGCGGATGGTGGCCCCGGGGCCGCCCGAGAGCGGCAGATCTTGCTCCAACACGGCCGTAGCTCCGGGCGTGCCGCGAAAAATCTCCAAGTGATGCCTGGTTGTGCTGGCCGGGTCGTCGTAAACGGTCCAATCGACGAAGACTTCTACCTCATCGTCATGGCGCAGTATTCCCAGAAGCCCTGGTGGGGCGGTTCGCGGGGTCGCAGGAAGCCGAAGGAAGAGATGGTTCCCTTGGTAGATGGTCGTCCCATCCTGGGTCAGGCGATAGCCCTTGACGGTCTTGTCTCCGGCGAGCGTGGGGAGAGTATTCGGAGTGTTGTCGTAAATATCTCTCTGGGCTGGCGCCGGCGTTGTGGAAAGCAGCAGCATTGCCAAGCCAAGGTGCATCCGTACGTTGATCGGAATCATTGAACATCAAGCTTAATCGCGAGAGCTTGGGTGCGTCCAAAGGTAGTGGAGAGACCTGCCGGTTCGCATTACTTCCTCAGAGCTCGCACCACCACAGTGACAGCAACACTGAGCAGGGAGACGGCCGCGACCAACCGGAGACCTCGCTTTGCGTGATGAAGCTTCGGTTGCTCGAACTCTGCTCCTAAGAGGGGCGCGGCGATGTGCTCGCCCGCGTAGGTATTATCGCCACCCAAGCGGACCTGCAAGGCGCCCGCCATCGCGCTTTCCGGTTGGCCGGCATTTGGGCTCTTATGCTTTCCGCCGTCGCGTCGCCAAATGCGCAAGGCTGATGTGGCACCCGTCGTGTTACCCATCCCCGCGGCGGTCGCCAGAGCCAGGGCCGTCAGGCGCGCTGGCAGGTAGTTGGCCACATCATCCAGCCGCGCCGCCACCTTGCCAAAGTAGAAATAGCGTTGGTCGGCGTGCCCAATCATGGAGTCGAGCGTGTTCACGGCTTTGTACGCCATGGCCATGGGGACACCGCCGATGGCCATATAAAACAGGGGGGCCACGATCCCATCGCACGCGCTCTCGGCCAACGTCTCGATGACCGCGCGGTTGATTTCCGTCTCGTTCAAAGACTGGGTGTCCCGGCCGACAATTCGCGACAGCTTTTGCCTGGCGAGAATGAGATCGTCCTGTTCCAGCGCGCGAAGGACGGCAAGACTTTCGTCGATCAGGTTGCGCGACGCAACGCAGGTCCATCCCAATAGGATCTCTGTTGCCAAGCCGGTTCCAGAGCCTATGCGATAGGCTATCTCGATCACTTTCGTCGTGCCCAGATAGGAGGCGCCGACCAGACCGGCAGTGAGCGCCGCGCCTGCCATCAGTTCATGACTGGCACTTTGGTCAGGCCGGCGTAGAACCGATTCTGCAAGCTGCGCGCAGCGTCCCATCCATCGTACGGGGTGCGGGAACCACTCTGGGTCACCCGCGATCCAGTCCAACAGGCAGGCAGCAGCAATGGCGTGAGCGCGGGTCATTGGTATTTCATCCCGACCCAGCTAAAAATTCGCGGCATGTCCAGCGACCGGCTCACCTGGCGAGCAAGGCGATCGAGAGATTCCTCGCGTTGTGCCTTCCATGGATTGAGCGCGGAGGGGCTGGCCAGGTTGCGGAAGCTGCGTGCGGCGGTTACGAATGCATGGCGGAAACAATCTTCGTCGAAAATTCCATGCAGGTAGCTTCCCAGGATCTGCCGGTCGACGCTTACACACCCGTCCAACTCTCCGGAGCTAAGGGTGGCGAAGGCCTCTGCGTGTTCCAGATACTGAGTCTTACCGATATGAATCTCATAGCCGGCAATTCGACCTTCGTTGAGCGGTTGGCCGAAGAGAGAGCCACCATCGATGGAGCCGGAGCAGAGGCGGGTCACCTTCTGTGCCTGCATCGTCGTGCTGATGGGGAGCAGGCCAAGCCCAGCTATGCGGCCCTGCTGCTCGATCCCGAGCGGGTCGGAGACTTCCTGGCCAAGCATCTGCATGCCGCCGCAGATACCCACCACCAGACCGGACTGGGCGTGGTTGCTAACCGCTTTATCAAGGCCACCCTCGCGCATCCACTCCAGGTCGCGCATGGTCTGTTTGCTTCCTGGAAGGATGACAACATCCGCGTGCTGCAAAAGCTGGGCGGAGCGGCAGAAGAGCAAATCGACCGCCGGTTCGGCGCGCAGCGAGTCGAAGTCGGTAAAGTTGGAGAACGATGGCAGCGCGATGACGGCGATGCGCAGCGGCCGCTCTGGCGTGCTGTGACTGATGGACCATCCCGTGCGCGTCACGGGTGGCAGGCCAACGCTATCTTCCTCTTCCAGTGCGAGGTCATGCAGATAGGGAACTACGCCCAGGCAAGGTTTCCCCAAGCGCGCTTCCATCATGCGGACACCGGGTTCCAGCAGGCTGAGATCGCCGCGAAATTTGTTGATGCAGAAGCCGCGAATGCGATCGCGCTCAGCGGAATCGAGTAGTTCGACCGTGCCCAGAAGGGAAGCGAAGACTCCGCCGCGATCGATGTCTCCCACCAGCAGGCAAGCAGCATCCGCCATCTCTGCCATGCGCATGTTGGCGATGTCGTGCTGCTTCAGGTTGATCTCCGCCGGAGAACCGGCTCCCTCCAGAATGATCACTTGAAAGCTGGACGCGAGTGTCTGGTAGCTTTCGCATACCGCAGGCATTAATTCCTCTACCCGGCGTTGGTGGTAATCGGCAGCGGAGATCTGCCCCCAGATCTTACCCCGCACGATCACTTGGGAGGAGGAGTCGCCCGACGGCTTGATGAGGATGGGATTCATGTGAACGGACGCTGCAATGCCGGCCGATTCGGCCTGCAGCGCCTGGGCGCGGCCGATTTCCAGGCCCTCGATCGTCGCGGCGGAGTTCAGCGACATGTTCTGCGATTTAAAGGGAGCGACGCTATAGCCCCGTTGGGCAAAGATGCGGCAGAGCGCCGCAGTCAGTAACGATTTGCCAACATGGGAGCTGGTGCCAAGAACCATGATGGCGCGCGCTTGACTCATGACGCTCCTCAGATCAGTGGATCTAGGGGGAAGGGCGCACAGCAGGTCCCTCCACTACGCTGCGCTCCGGTCGGGATGACAATTCTATTGCGGGTCATAAATAGCCTTTGGTTCACGGCGGGCCGAGGTCCGGATGAACTTTCCATTGCTCAACGTGTTGTGTCGTGTGCATTCATTGATTTCAAACGAATTGTCATCCCGACCGGAGCGCAGCGTAGTGGAGGGACCTGCTGTGCGCCCTTCCCTCTAACATCTTGCCAGGTATCGAACTACCAGGCCCGCGACCATTTAGGGCCGGCCTTGGTTTCATCGCGCAGGCGCGCATCGATTCCCGCATTCAGCTCAATCAACCTGCCGAAGAGCCACACCAGGTCAGAGAGGCGATTCAGATACGCCAACACCTCCGGCTTGACCTCTTGTCCGCTCTCGGCGAGCCGAACCGCAGCGCGCTCTGCGCGCCGGCACACCGTTCGCGCTACCTCATACGCAGCCGATTCTGTGAATGCTCCAGGCAATGACCAATCAGCGAGAATTCCTTCCGTGGCCTCGATCCGATACACCAGTTGGGTCAGGAACTCGACGTCTTCTTCGGTGATGTGCGGCGGAGCTTTGCGGCTCTCCGGGGGCGTCGCCAAAGCGGAACCAAGCCGGAACAGCGTCTTTTGAATCTGCTCTGTCCAACCAGCGATCTCCTCGTTCTTACAGATGCTGCGGGCAAAACCCAGTACGGTGTTCAGCTCATCCACGGTACCGTACGCCTCGACCCGCAAGTCCGCCTTCGAAATACGAATCCCACCGGCCAGCCCGGTCTGTCCTTTATCACCATGTTTGGTTGCGATACTCATTTGTTTCTCCTTTCGCCTCACTCATAGCGCACGACGCAACAGTACGCTCGAGTTTGCTGCCATGCTTCCTCATCAGAACAACCGCACAGATGCCGCAAGACCACGCGCAACACGCCTCCATGCGTGACCACTGCGATCGGACCGCAGTGGTCCTCGAGCAGGCGATCCACCTCCTCAAGAACGCGTGCCTCGAAGGCCTGAAAGCTCTCTCCCGCGGGTGCGGGGAGATGGGGATAGCGCGCGATCCACTCCCGCGCGTAGGCCGGATCCATTTGTTCAATCTGCTCCCAGCTCAAACCTTCCCACGCCCGAAATCAATCTCCCGCAGTGCCGGCCGCAACAGCCGCGGTATCTCTCGAACAGAGGCAATCGCCTGCGCGGTAGCGCTGGCGCGGCGCAGGTCGCTGCTATAGACGGCATCGATCGGCTCCGCGGAGAGGAGGCTGGTCAACGCGGTGAGCTGCAGACGCCCCTGGGCGTTCAACTCCGGATCGGAGTGACCGCAAAACCGTCCTGCCATCTCGGTCTCCGCATGGCGGATGAATAGGACGCGGCTCATGGCTTCCACACCCCGCAAAGGTACACGGCGATCTCGGTGATCTGCGTGGTGGCGCCAAAGCAATCGCCGGTCACGCCGCCAAACTTTCGCAGGTAGAGGACGCCACCGAGCAGGGAAACGAGAATTGCCGCGAGCACCGGAGCCATCGCTGCCTTACGCAAAACAACAATCACGGTGACAATGGTAAAAACCGACCCAGCTATCAGCGAGAACGTAGACGTCAAGCGAGCGATCCGCGCTCCCTGGCCTTCACTATCGCGAGCGGGTGGAAGGTAGTAGCTGAGGGGCAGAGCCGACCATCGGCAAAGCACATGGGCCGACACCAGGTAGGCGGTGAAGTGCTCCAGCGGCAGCTCAGATAGCAGGACCCCGCGACTGAGCAGCGAAAGTGTCAGCGCCACCGCGCCGAAGGCGCCGATGCGGCTGTCATGGAGAATGGCCAGCCGCTGTTCCGGATTCCAACCCCCCAGGCTATCCGCGACATCGGCGAGGCCATCCTCATGCAGGCATCCCGTGATAAGCACCAGGTAGAGAAGCACAACGAGTGCTGAGGCGGGCCTACTAAGATGCGGCGACAGCACTTTCTGCAACAGCGCGGCACCTGCCCCAATCAGCAGGCCCACCAAGGGGAAGAATTTCACTGCGCGCGCCAGGCCGTCGGGTGCGAACGGCACCTGCGGAATCGGCAGCCGGGTGAGAAATTGAAACGCTACCGCCATATCCACGACGAATCGCGGAGCGCGCAAGCTCATGCAGTGGCTCCACTGATGCCGGCCGAAGTGAAGGTGGCCATCTCCTGGTAAAGATGCATGGCTGCTTCGAGAACGGGCATGGCCAGAACCGCGCCCGTGCCTTCACCCAAGCGCATATGCAGGTCGAGGATGGGTTCGATCTCCAGGTGGGCCAGCAGTATCCGGTGGCCCGGCTCTTGCGATTGATGTCCGGCGAACAAGTAGGGACGCACCGCGGGAGCGAGGCCACACGCGATGGCGGCGGCCGCAGTGGAGATAAAGCCGTCCATGACGATGGCCATCTGCCGCCGCGCTGCGCCCAGAATCATGCCCGTCATGGCGGCGATTTCCAGGCCGCCCGCACAGCGAAGGATTTTTCGTGGGCCGGCGGGTTGGGCAAAGTGTAGCTTGCGAATCGCTTCCACCGTGCTGCATTTGCGGGCGTACCCCTCCTCATCGAGGCCCGTCCCCTTACCGGTGACCAGGGTGGCCGGCATGCCCGTAAGCGCCGCAGTCATCACGCTCGCAGCAGTGGTGTTGCCAATGCCCATTTCACCCACCGCGATCAGGTTGTTTCCCTTCTCGTAGGCGGCCTCCGCCATGGTGAGCCCGACTGTCAACGCCGCAGCTACCTCTTCTGGACTCATCGCCGGTTCCCGCAGCATATTCCTGCTGCCCCTGCGCACCTTGCCGTCCGTCAGCCCTGCATAGCCAAACAGGTCCGCGTCTACGCCAACGTCCACCACCTTCACCTCGACCTGGTGGTGTCGAGCCAGCACATTAATGGCGGCTCCTCCGGAAAGGAAGTTGAGCACCATCTGCTGGGTCACCTTTGCAGGGTAGGCGCTCACTCCTTCCGCGGCAATGCCATGATCCGCGGCGAAGACGTAGACGGCCTTGCTGACCGGGCCGGCCAGGTTTCCCTGGCGGATAGCGAACCATTGCGCCGCCAGATCTTCCAGGCGCCCCAAGCTTCCCAGCGGTTTGGTGAGCGCGTCGAGACGAGTCTTCGCCTGGGCCAGATAAGCTTCTGACGGAGCGACGATGGCCCCGATCACTTCCTCAATGTTGGGCTGCACCCCGGTGTTCATCTGGCTTCTCTCCGGTAGAGTTCGGCGCGCTCAATCAGCAGCGGATGACGGTCCGGCGGGCATTGAAAGGCGTGTTCCAGGATCGAGGGCTTTAATATCTGCTCCGGGCTCCCGACGGCTAAGGGCTGTCCCGGGCTCAGCAGTAACACAGTGGAGAAATTCTTGTCCACTAGGTGGAGATCGTGCATCGAGGCCAGGATGGTTATGCCCTCGTCCCGCAGAAAGTGCAGCAGATCGATCAGTTCCACCTGCCTTCCGATATCGAGGTTCTGGGTAGGCTCGTCCAGCAGCAGCAGACGCGGCTCTTGAGCCAGTCCGAGTGCGATCTTCACCCGTTGACGTTCTCCTCCGCTGAGCTCGTTGAAGATGCGATGACGCAGGCTGGACACATCGGCCAGGTCGAGAGCCCGATCCACGGCGATGCGGTCGCTGCGTCCGGGTCCGCGCAACATGCCTATATAGGGGGTACGCCCCTGCTCGACGACCTGCTGCACCGTGAACTCAAAGGGGAGCTCGAGTTGTTGCGGCACCAGCGCGACGGTGCGCGCGATCTCTTTCAAGGGGATTGTCTGCATTGCACGCCCGCGCAAAAGGACTTCACCCGATGCCGGGTGAAGGACCCCGGCGGCGATACGCAACAGTGTCGTTTTGCCCACGCCATTGGTGCCAATCAGCGCGCTGCAGCTGCCCTCTTCAAGATCCAATGTTGCCTGGCGCAGGACGCTGTGCCCCTGGTAGTCGAAATGTACGCCGCTCAAGCGCAACAGCAAGCTCATACCGTATAGCTCCGTTTCATCTTGCGCAGCAGGTAGAGGAAGAAGGGTCCGCCAATAAAGGCCATAAGGATCCCCACCGGAACCTCTGATGGGGCAAAGATCGTCCGCGCCAGGGTATCGGCGAGCATCAGGAAGATGGCTCCGGCCATCGCCGTTACCGGCAACAGACGTACGTGATCGGGCCCTAAGAGGAGCCGCGCGACATGGGGCACGATCAGCCCAGCGAAGCTGATCATGCCGCCCAGCGAGACTGCCACGGCCGTCAGCAGGGAGCCAATCAGAATGATGTATACGCGCGCCGACTCTACCCGGATTCCGAGCTGCTGCGCATATTCATCTCCCAAAGCCAGCGTATTCAACGTTCGCATCAAAGGCAGCGCAACCAATGCTGACAGGCCGAGCAGAGCGGCGCTTATGCCCAGTTCGTCCCACGCCGGTATGCCGATCACTCCGTGCAGCCAGGAAATCAAAATGCGGTTTCCCGTTCCCGTCTTATCGAACAGGTCAAAGAAATAGGTGGTGTTGGTGAACATGGTGCTGACGGCAAAACCGGCCAGCAGAAGAGTGACCACGTTGGTCTTGCCGGCGGATCGAGCAAGGGAGTACACCAGCGCCATCGTAACCGCAGACCCGGCGAAGGCCAGCAACGCCGTAGCGCTGAAACCAAAGACCGACCATTGGGAGAAGAAGAAGATGCCGATGCAGGCGCCGGCGACAGCGCCTCCAGAAGAGCCGATGACGTAGGGGTCGGCGATGGGATTGCGAAAAAGACCCTGAAAGAGAAGACCGGCCAGGGCCAGCGCCGAGCCCACCAGTCCCGAGGCCAGCACCCGCGGGAGACGAACGTGAAACAGGATGAGCCGCTGGGTCTCGGTCAGCGATTGATGACCGAGCATTGCGGCAACGATCGTGCGTGGCGAGATCGGCACTGCGCCGGTCGCGAGCGATACCAGGGTAACCACCACCAGCGCCACCGTCAGCAGGATGATGAGGGGCAGCGGGCCGATCCTGCTTCTTCTGCCATCGGGCTCGTTCCCCGGGCGGCCTGGGGGCGAAGCAGCCTCCCGCGCGCTCGACCCGGGGGAAACCGTGGCTATTTCAATTGCCAAGATTCGCCTCCAAAACTGATCTTTACCCCGGCCCGAAAGGTGAAGGGAAGCGCCGGGTAACCAAAAGCTTCGCTGTAATGCTCGCTCAAAAGGTTCTGTATATCAGTGTAAGCGGTAAGGGAACGTGTGAACTGGTAGCCGCCCCCAAGTTCAAGGCGCTGGTAAGCGCCATCCAGGTTGCGGTTGGGCAGCAGCAACGTGTTGCCGAAATTTGAGTCGGTAAGAAAGTCACTGTCGTCGCGGCGGCCCACCAGTGTCCCGGTAAAGCTGCCGTACCATTTGGAGCGGTTATACGTGAGCCCAAAGTAGCCTGAGTGCGGTGCGCGCCGGAACGGCCGTGCGCCTACCAGGGGGGAGAAGGCGCCGATCGCAATGGTGGGGAAGTTCGGGTTGTAACTGGGCAGCGATTCGCTGGAAAAGGACTGCTGTACCACGGCATCCAAATAGGTGTAGCCGCCGCGGGCAAAGAGATGGCTGCCGATCTCGTACTCGGTGGCGATCTCTGCGCCCTGGGCGCGGAAGGCCTGCGAATTTACGGCCGCTCCATATTGAACGGCAGGGTCGCTGGCGGCGGGCAGGCCGAGCGCGATCAAGGCCGATTGGGGCACGAACTCGACGCCATTGGTGAATTCATTGTGAAAATAGGTCAGGGTGATCCGGCCCCGTCCATTCCAGAGTTGCTGATCAACACCGCCATCATAGGTGCGGGAGGTCTCGGGTCCGATCGGTGAGACCTGATACTGCTTAATTAGGTCAGCGCCATTGGGCAATGCGGCGAAGATGTCATAAAGAGAGATGCTCTGGTAATAGATGCTCGGCTCCTTGATGCCTTTGCCGAAGCTGAAGTTGAGCTTGGTCCCGCTTAGCCAATGGGCGTTGGTTGGACGAAAGAGATAGTAGGCAAGGGAAGCGCGTGGCGTAGCAGCAAAGCCGAAGAGCCCATTGTCTTCGAGGCCGCTGCCGAGTGTGTAATAGAGCCGGTTGCGGATGTCCCCTTCCAGCTGAATCGTGTAACTGTAGTTGCCGCGCTCGATCGCGGTGGGCGTTCCCCCAGAGGTCAGCGTCGAGCCGCGCTCGTCTTCGTATTTGAACGCCCCCAGGGCGACGATATGCTCGTTGACGCGGTAATCGGTTTGGGCATAGACAAAGTCCCGTTTGCTGGGTGCGAGATAGTCATTGGGGTAGGTTTCGCCATAGCTAGCGCCGTATTGAAAGATCGCCTGGCCGTTCACGGTATAACCGTTCGCACCCTTTACGTTGACCGGAGCGCCCAGGTACACGTCCAAGTCAGGATCATAGATTCCGGTCGCAGCAAAATCAGTGAAGTTGTAGTTCAGACGCAGGCCGCCGTAGCGTATCTGGTTGTGCCATTTCTCAGTGGTCTGGTTGTTCCAGGCAGCACTGTAGTAGCTATCATGCTCCCTCACATTGGTGTCGTCGGGAATGCCGTAAAGCAGGATGGCATTTGGCTGATCGGCAGAGACGTCGAGATGCCGGATTGTAAAGCGCAGATCGTTGGCAGTGTTCGGCGTCCAGCCAAAGTTTCCCGCGTAGGTTCCGTTATGAAAATCACTGTTGGGCAAACTGTTTTGCGTCTGCGTAGCGGCGAAGGCAGAGTAATAGTCAAAGTGGCGATAGGCGCCGCTCAGGATGCCCACCTGGCGAAAGCTATTGAAGTTACCTCCATCGCCAGAGTAAGTCAGCAAAGGAAGCAGGGTGTTGCCGCGAGCCGTGGTCAAGCTCACCACGCCTGCCAAAGCATCGGAGCCGTAGAGTGCGCTGTTGGGCTCCCGCAGTACTTCCATCTTTGCGAAGCCGACACTATCGATGTTGGCGAACTCAACCGCCCCTCCGATATCGTCGGCGGGAACTCCGTCGATCAGCACCTTATTGGCGTTTACATTGCCGCCTCGTATGGAAAGACCCGTGGTGCCGCCGGTCTGTCCCGTCTGCGTGATTTGTGCTCCTGGAATCAGGCGCAAAGGATCCTGCACCTCGGTCGAGTAACGGTATTGATCCGCGGTCAGTATGCTCACTGCTGCGCCCACCTGGGCCGTGGGCGTCGGGGTTCCAGTCGCGGTGACCGTAACCTGTTGGGTTAGCGTCTCCGTGGCCAGGGTGATATCTATCTGCGCTTTGCCCGAGGCGGCCACGAAGACCGGGTCGCTGGTGGTGGACTGGAAGGTGGGTGCAACCGCACGAACCTGGTAGCGAGCGGCTTTTTGCAGATGGAAGAGATAGCTGCCGGTCCCGTCCGTGGTTGTCTTTCCAGCGACGGACGTCCCGTCGAGTAACTCCACATCGGCTGAGACAACGACTGCGCCCAGCGGGTCGGTCACGGTTCCGCGCAAAGTGCCGCTCTCGGCAGCAAAGGTGGTAAACGGCGTCAACAGTAAGGACAGAGATAAGATGCTTCGCAAAACCAAACGATCGAACACGTGCGTACCCCCTCGGGTGGGTGAAGCAAGGCCGTTCTCCTGACTTACGCGTCAACAAACCCTGGCTGCCTTCCCAGGAATCAATCCCAGTGGCTTTGTTCGTCCTAGCCGGGTTCTCTGCGTTCACAGTTACGGGGTAGTGGCGGATTCGCACCGCCTTCTCGTTACCTTGCCGTGGTTGTGTATAAGAACGGAACCGTGCCCGTTCTTGCCTTAAGGCAGTGTTCGCAATTACTTGGGCCCGATGAAGATCGCGAGGTGTGGTCCCGGCGCGCCGGGACCACGACCAGGTCCATCCCTCCGGTCTACACCCATTGCGAAACTGCCTACGGATGAAATTCTTTAGCCAACTCCTCCAATGCGTCGATGGCGACGGGACTTGGATCCTGTATGCCGCTGTCGACGTAATAGATCTTGCCTGTCTGAATCGCCGGAAGAGTGCTCCAGCCGGGCCGATTCTTCAACATACTGATGTCGATCTTTCCTCCGCGAATCAACAACAAAGAGTCTGGAGCTCGCGTGATCACCGCCTCCAGACTGATCTGCGGCCAATCGGCGATCAGATCGTCCGTCACCGACTTGGCTCCGGCGGCCTCAATGATCTCAGTGATGAATGCGTGCTTACCGATGGTGATGATGGGGTCATACCAGACAGGAACCAGGACGCGCGGAGACGGTTTACCAGCGGTGCGCGCCCTAACAGCTTTGATACGCTTTTCCAGGCTGGCATTGAGCGCAGCCGCCTGCGGTCCGCGATTGAGCGCCTCGCCGATGCTGGCGACCGAGTGCAGGATGCCGGCAAGGCCGCGCGGGTCAACCAGATAGACCGGTATCCCAACCGCCTCCAACTGGGTTGCGGTGTCTGCAGCGCCCGGTATTTCAGTTCCCAGGACCAGGTCGGGATGGAAGGAGAGAATGGTCTCGATCGAAGGCTTGACCAGACTGCCGATACTCGGTTTCTTCAGCGCTGCCGGAGGAAAGGTCGTGAAGTCACTCACCGCAACCACATCGTCGCCCGATCCCAGCGCGAAGACAGTGTCGGTGACACTGGGCAGCAGACAGATCACGCGATGGGGATGGTCGGGCACCGTGACTTTGCGTCCGCTCTCATCCGTCAGGACGCGGCTCGCCTGAGCGGGGAGAACCCAGCCAGCCGAGGCCGCCAGCATCGCGAACACAACCAGAGTCCGCCTCATGCAGTGGCTGCCTCTTGCGGACCCACTTCCAGCTGTCCTTTAAGAACCAACGGGAGACCGGCAACCAGTAGAAGCACATTGGACGCTACCCGGGCAACGCTCTGGTTCATTTCGCCCAGCAGATCACGGAAACGCCGGCCCGACGGATAGGCAGGTACGACGCCGCTGCCCACCTCGTTCGACACCAGTACCACCGGGCAGGGAGGCGCCTTGAGCGCCGAGCAAAGGGCTTCGACGGCACCCTGCTCGTCACCATCGGCGTCGAGCAGATTGGCGGCGAAGAACGTCAGGCAATCGATGATCATCAGGTCGCAGCTGGGACCGTAGCGGGCGATGGCCTCCGCCAACCGCAGAGGTTCTTCCACGGTCTGCCAATGTGACGGACGGCTGCTTTGGTGGCGCTCGACCTTGCGCTGCATCTCGTCGTCGTCGTCGGCCTGCGCGGTGGCGACAAAGACAACGCGTGCTGCGCGCTCGCCGAGTTGCTGCGCGTAGTGGCTCTTGCCGCTGCGCACACCCCCAAGCACGAGTGTCACCGTATTGCGGCGATTTGACTGCATGCGATCGCCTCTGGCGCAGGCAAAACCCTGGCGCGAAGCGGGATAAAAATAAAAAAGGCAGCGTCCGTGCTAACGAGCAACTACGTCAGCGAGGTTGCTTTCCAGCTCTCCCATCGAAGCTGAAAACGGCCCTGGAGGGCATCTGGCCGGTCTCCTGACTTACGCTTCATCGATCTTGAACAGCCTTCCCGGAATTCGCATCCCAGTGGCTTCAGCTAATTAGTTCAAGCTCTCGGCGCTTACAGTTACGGGGTAGTGGCGGATTCGCACCGCCTTCCCGAACACCAGATTGGTCAACGATAACTTGGCCGCTGCTGTGCGTCAATGGGTTCGCAGGGGATTGGGCCCTCGTGGGACCATTTCGGTAGCGTTGTTTGGCAATGGTCGCGGAGGAAAACAGTTCCCCAGGGGCTGATGGGGGTGTATGAGACCGGGTAAAGAGACAGCAGGTCCCTCCACTACGCTTCGCTCCGGTCGGGATGACAATTCTATTGCGGGGTCAAGTATTTCTCGCTAAAGCTCTCGCTGGGACAACAGAATTGTCATCCCGACCGGAGCGAACCCGGATTTCCTGCTACGCGGCCCTCACCAACGTCCACGTGTGCGGCTTTCCATTAAAGAAAGCCGCATAAAGCCCGCCAACGCCACCAAATTCGACAGGAAATCCGGGGTAGCGTAGTGGAGGGACCTGCTGTCTCTTTACCATAGGCTGTAAGGCCGTGGTCTTCGTATGCGCAGGCTCAGGCTTCCACCGCAATGGGATTTACCGGGTTTTCGGAAAGCGCCGGTAGAACCAACGATGGCAGGATGCTGGCGATGGAGGCATAGACCAGAAGTCCGCCGTAGAGCGGGGGACTAATCGCAAAATTCTCCCGCAGGATCTCGGCGATCACCAGGGTAAAAATCAGCGTGGGTGTAAGCGCGATGGAAACCCTCAAACTGCCTCGGTGACCCCGATGCTTCATGAAACGCGATTGCAACCAAACCACTCCGATGCGTACGGGTATCACGCATGCCGCAAGCGCAAACCCGTACCACAGAGAGCTGGCGACCAACGCGGCGCTGGGTACTCCGAGTCCATTGTGAAAGAAGTAAAAGGGGACAAAAAAAGAAGCGAAGAGGGAGATTGCTTCCAGGTTTTGCTCTGAAGCAAGAGTGGCCATGCGTTTACTGAGTGACCGGGCGACCAGTCCGGCGACAAATGCGCCCACCAGATAATAGACGCCCAGGGTCTCTGTGATGACTGCGCAGATCAGGCCAACCATCAGCAGCAGGGAGAACTCCGAGCCGGGTGCATAAGGCACCACGTACCGTCCCAGGGCAAGAAAGACCAACGGCATGAAAGCGATCAACAGCGCGATCGACCCCCCGGAGATGAGCAGGGTCTTGACCGAATCCGCTTGCGAAATCACAAGAAAGAGGAAGACGGCTGTCACTTCGCCGGCGACTGCGTGCAGCGCAACCTCAGACTGCTCCAGGTGGTCTAGCCCGGAGTGGGGCAGCATGTCCAGGATAAAGCCGGTCGAAGGGGTAAGAACCGCGAGCGCCACCAGCCAGTCGACCTGCCAACCAAGGTGGAGATACACGGCAGTCAGGCGCGCACAACCGACCAGCACCAGTGCCCGCAAAGCGAAGTGTCCGGCCAACGATGGCAGCTCGCGGCGGAGCTCGGCCATGTCGACTTCCAGGCCGGCAAAGAGAAATAGCGACGCAATGCCCAGGGTCGAAAGATAAGAGATGACGCTGTCCATGGCCAGGGGCTTGAAAAAGCCAGCCACAATGATTCCAAAAGCAAAGCAGGTGAGCGGAGCAGGCAGACGGAAGCGCTGTAACGCACGAGGAATGACCAGCAGGCAAAAGACCACGGTCAGGTAGATAAGGGTCGAGCGAGGTCCTTGCACTGCCGCTCCAGGTGAATCGTTGCCCGGGGGGAAGGGAGGATATTAATTTATCGCGCCTGCGTCATTCAGGAAACGGAATTCTACAGTTCCTTCAGGAGCCACCGTACCGACCGCTTCTGTATCTCGATGTACTGCGGAGCCCACATGGCATGGATCGTATGGCCGACCGCGGTAAATACCACCCGCCCCTTGCCGAAATCGTAGGCCCATCCGGAGATCGACTTGGTGCCCAGATCCTCGAACTTCAGCCCATCGATGTTTTCTGCCTCCATGATGACGTACTTCGGGTCTTTATCGTAGATCACGTAGTGCTGCTCATCATTCACCATGAACGGGCTCATTCCGTCCGTGATGGGATGTTTGTTTGCGCTGGCACGCACCTGGAAGGGACGCAGCGGGGGGTGGCTGATGTAGGCTCCGCCCATCACTTCACGGTAGTTTTTCGAGCTGAGCGAGATATGGCTGCAGTTGTGAAAGGCATAAAAGCCATTCCCCGCAGTCACGAAGTCTTTGATGGCCGCACCCTGCTCCTCCGTGATCCAGGTGACGGGCTTGGGATCAGGAAAAGTCTTCGGGGTTTCCAGATCTGCCTCGTAAGCCGTGTACGCATCCGGCCCGAGGTAACCATCGGGCCAGATCATGCCGTCGCGCAGGATCAGAAACAGCTGATAATTCTTCAGCAGGGGGGCTGAGATCTGGTCATATTGGATGGTGTAGTCGATTGGAATATCCAGGTCTTTGAAGACCTTGTCCAAGCTGACGCGAATGTAGTCGGGGTTGTGATACCGGTCACCGATCAGCGCCAGGGCACGCGGCTTTCCGTTGCTCCGCGCAGACTGCGACTGCATGGTCGCCCCAGTGCCCAAGCCGAGCAATCCTGCGCCGGCGACCATGCCGGCATTCCGAACCAGCGCGCGTCTGGAAAAATTCGTACGGAACAATTTCATCAGGCCCCCTTGCCCTCTTCTCGTCAGACTATTCGGCCGGCACAAACAGAATGCTGACCGGCGCCGGAACATCCACCACCTGCCCTGTTGGCTTCAACTGACCATTCGTCTGATCCACGGCAAAAACAACCATCTGATCAGATTTCTGATTTCCGGCCACGAGGTATTTCCCGCTCGGATCCAAGGCAAAATTTCTAGGGATTTTTCCTTGTGTGGGTTCGACTTGTACCTTGGTGAGAGTCCCCTTGGCAGGATCGATGGCGAATACGGTAACGCTGTCACTCCCCCGGTTGGAGGCATACAAGAACCGCCCAGACTGGTCCACTTCTATCTCTGCCGAATCGTCTTCTCCTTTGAAGTCGGAAGGCAAGGTGGAGATAGTTTGCAGCGGTGTCAGCGACCCCTTGACCGGATCGTAGGCAAAAACCGCAACGCTCGAGCCCATCTCGCAAAGCGTGTAGGCGAACTTTGCCTCCTTTCCAAAGGCAAAATGCCGCGGCCCCAAGCCCGGCTTCACGGTGGCGAAGGCCGGATCGTTGGCGGTAAACGTTCCTTTGGCCGCATCGACGCGAAAGATTCTGACCTGATCCGTGCCCAGGTCAGGTACGAACAGGAGGCGCTCGTCAGGCGATAGCACAACCGCATGCGCGTGGGGGCCCGTTTGGCGAGCGGGGTTCACACTCCCACCGCTGAATTGATCGAAGCCGGTCCGTTCACCGATACTCCCATCCGCCTTGATGGCAAACGAGGCGATATTCCCGCTACCGTAGTTGGCCACGAAGATCGTCTTGCCGGTCTTGTCTACGACCAGGTGGCATGAGCCGCCTCCGCCCGCATCCACCTTGTTAAGAAACGTAAGCGCGCCCGTCTTAGGATTGATGGAATAGCTGCTGATGAAGCCATTTTTCTTGTAGTCATCCGCTCCCGGTTCCGGACCCATTTCCGTCACCGCGTAGAGGAAGCGATGGTGGGGATCGGTAACAAGCCAGGAGGGATTCGGCAACTCGGCTACCAGGCCGGTTGAAGTGAATTGACCGGTCTCAGGGTTGAAACGGAAACCATAGATGCCTTTGCTTGTGGGCCCGGTATAGGTTCCGACATACACGAAATAAGAGCTAGCCACGGTCCTACCTTTCGTCGGCGCAGCCAGGGCCTGCGGAACAGCGGCAGAGGCCGCCATGAAAAACCCCAGGAGTACAGAGCCCGCCCGTGTTTTTGAAATACGCCCAAGTTTATACCCCATCCCGTTCTCCTCCTGACCAGAGCCCTTTACACCGGATTCGACGTCCCCACTCTTTCTAGACTGCGGCGGGGTAGAACGCAAGCGATTCGCGGTAGAGCCCGTGCCCGAGCGGAACCAGGACCCGCTCCCTCACGAAGGACGGGTGCCTCGCTATGCGGCGGGAACAAACAGAATGCTAACCGGTGCTGGAACGTCGACCACCTGCCCAGTCGGCGTCAACTGACCGTTTTTTTGATTGATCGCAAAAACAACCATCTGATCCGATTTCTGGTTGGCTACTATCAGATACTTGCCGGTTGGATCCATGGCAAAGTTGCGCGGGATGTTGCCCTTGGTCGGCACGACCTGAACCGTGGTCAGCGTTCCCTTGGCCGGATCGATAGCAAAAACGGTGATGCTATCGTGTCCCCGATTGGAGGCGTAAAGAAACCTCCCTGACCGGTCCACTTGTATTTCTGCTGAGTTGTTTTCTCCCGTGAAGCCGGCAGGCAAGGTGGAAACGGTCTGCACTGGCGTCAGAGAGCCCTTCGCGGAATCATAAGCAAAGACAGCGACACTCGAACCCATCTCGCAAACGACGTAAGCGAACCTGGCGCCGCGGCCAAACGTGAAGTGTCGCGGCCCTAAGCCGGGCTTGACCGAAGCGAACGGAGGATCGTTGGGTGTGAATGTTCCGTTTGCCGCGTCTACGCGGTATATCTTGATCTGATCCATGCCCAGGTCGGGCACGAAGAGGAAGCGATTGTCCGGTGAAAGCACTACCTCATGCGCATGTGGCCCTGCCTGGCGCTTAGGGTTAACGCTCGAGCCGGAGTGTTGATCGAAACCTGTTTTTTCCCCGAGGCTTCCGTCCGCATGGATGGCGAACGAGGCCACACTCCCCGTGCCATAGTTGGCGACAAAGAGCATTTTGCCGGTCTTGTCCACCACCAAATGGCAGGCACCCCCGCCGGCGGAATCAACCTTATTGAGAAACTTGAGCGCGCCGGTCACGGGGTCTATGGAATAACTGCTGATCAGGCCATGCACACTGCCACTGTTCCCGATCTCGGTCACGGCGTAGAGATAGCGATGGCTCGGATCGGTGACCACGAAGGAGGGGTTCTGCACTTCGGCCGCTACGCCCATTGGGGTCATTTGGCCGTTGCCTGGGTCGAAGCGAAAAGCATAGATGCCTTTGCTGTTGGGACCAGTATACGTACCGACGTAAACAAAGTAGGAGCGGGCCGCAGGTATGCTCTTTGGAGACTCACTCTGAGCCTGGCGAACGTACGCCATGGTAAGCACCGAAAGCACCAGGAGCATCCAGCCTAGCGTTCCTCTTTGAACCATCCTTCGTTGACAAACCATCTATCCTCCTCTGGTTGATCGTCGTCCTCTACTTCACATCCAGGCTGACATGTTACGCCGGCTAGTGGCAAAGGCTCCTAAGGCGGATGCGCAAACGTGCTGATGTTGAAATACTTGGCGATTTTGCGGGGTCTGGAATGGGTGTTCGACCGGCTATTAGGGTCAGCTGCAGATTGAGGATTGGGCGATGTTTTGCCCCTACTGTTCCTAGCGATAGCTCTTGTCATCCAGATGCCGGAAGTCCACGTCGTTCATCACGCCAATGGTAACAATGGCAAAGGTGAAAACTTCGGTGCCCGGCTCCAGATGGCCGGCGATCACCTTGTCTGGGGTCGCAAGGGTCATGTGAGGATGCAACCTGCCGTCGATGACGTAGCCATTCATGCTTACCAGGTCAGCAGGCTCGGTGGGATTCTTGACGAATGTGTCCTGAGAGGGAAGAGTCCGATTACTGACCGTATGAAACTGGTAACCCCGTACCGATCCGACCGCGGAAAGAATGACTCCGTTACGAATGTTCTCCTGCTTTACCATTTTTTCCAAGCCCGCCAGCAAGTCGGTCTTGTACTTGAAGCGCAGGACAACAATGCGATCGAAGTGTCCGGTAATGGCATAGACGTCGGGAACCTGATCGCTGTTCGCCTTCGTGTCGTCAGCAGGGTTGGATGAATGGCGGGTATTCGTCTGCCGGGTTTCTTGCGCGAATGAAAGGCTCGCGGCCAGCACAAACAGAAGCATCATTCTCATAGCATTCTCCAGTCCGGTTCGGGATATGGAGCCGCCCAGTCCGCACCGCCGCCAATGTTGGCCGGAAAGGAAGCGACCCGCCGCATCCACTTCAAACCGAAGGGGTGGCTAGAGCGGGTCTCTCGTCGAAAGCCGAATCAGAATACTTCTTTAACGAAATGAGCCGTCTTGACCCCTGCCTTTTCCGTGTAGTAGACGGTAACCTTGGCAGACTTCTCGGTGCCCTTGCCGATACCCTTACCGGTATCCTTTGCGGCATCCTCGGTAAAGTGGAAGGTGTCTACGCTGCCATCCGCGGTCTTCACCGCAATGGTTTTTGTGCCTCTATCCACATGGGTGACGGTACCCTCGGTTGCCTTCATTCCGTCGTCGCCTATGTTGTCGAATTCGTGAGCCGTCTCTTTAGAGCCTTCGACGGTGTAGTGCACGGCGACTTTGCTGCCCACTTTCACGCCGTCCACTGTTCCCTTCGCCGCATCCTTAGAGCCGTGGACAGTCACGTCGCCGACGTAGTGAAAGGTGTGTTCGGTGCCATCCGCAGTCTTGACGGCAACGGTCTTGGTGGTGGAGTCGACCTTTGTCACCGTCCCATCCACGGCGTGAACCACGTCATCTGCGGCAAAACCCAACGATGTCGATAGCGCCAAAGCACTCACCAGGGCGATTGTTTTGAACATAACCATCCTCTTTTCTAGATCAGTAAAGTATTGGGCCCGATTGATAAATGGACATATCTCTTATATCACTTTCGGACCGTGGCTTCGGTTACCAACCCCTGCTACCAACCCCCGCCCAGGGCCTGGTAGAGCTGCACATAGCTCTGCAACTCGGTATACCATGCCTGGGTTGTCTGCAGTTCGGAGGTGAAGTATTGCTGCTGTGTGGTTAGGACTTCGAGGAAGCTGGTGGCTCCTCCAGTAAAGCGAACATTCGCCAGCCGCGACGTTTCTCGGTAGGTAGTCGTTTGTTCCTCCAACTTCACGCGGTACAGCTTGGATTGCCTATAGGCAACCAGGCTGTTGGCGACATCGGCAAATGCCTGCTGCACCGTTTGTTTGTAAGTCAACTCAGCTTGCTCTCGCTGTGCCAGGGCCAGCCGGTATTCGCTGGTGATTCTTCCTCCGGCGTAGAGCGGCTGTGACAACTGCCCACCCAGGACCCAGAAGGTGGCCGGCCCCTGCAGGAAGCTCGTCAATGCCGTGCTTGTCGCCCCAAAAGTGCCGGTCAAGGGGAGCTGGGGGAAGAAAGCGGCCTTGGCTACTCCAACATTGGCGTTGGCCGCAACCAGTGCTTCCTCAGCCTGACGAACATCAGGCCGGCGCTCCAGGATCGCCGAGGGCAAACCCGCCGGCACGTCGTCCAGATGCGGTTCATCGATCAGTGGCAAGCCGCGGTTAATCGGCCCCGGATTTCTGCCCAGCAGCAAGCTAAGCTGGTTTTCTGTTTGTTCAATCGATTGTTGAAGGGTAATGACCTCGGCCTCCGCTTGCTGCACAAGTAGCTGCGACTGGTACACATCCGTGATCGCGTACTCGCCGCCCTTATAGTTAATGGTATTAATGCGCAAACTGTCCTGATCGGCCGTCACTGTCTTCTTGGAGAATTCGAGCTGCGAATCTAACTGGCGCAGTTGGAAGTAAGCCGATGCTACGCTCGCGATGAGCGTCGTTTGAACCAGGCGTTGAGCGTACTGGCTGGCCAAAAGATTGGCGCGGGCGGCCTCTGTCGCTCTACGGTACTGTCCCCAGAAGTCCACCAGGTAATTTAGCTGCAGGCCTGCGGTGTCGAGCGTGGGAGCGCCCGGGGTGGCTGCAGAGCGTGTGTTCTGTATTCCGAAAGTTCCCGTCAGGGTTGGAAGCTGATTCGCGCGCGTCACCCCCAAATTTGCTTCGGCCTGGAGGATATTGGTTGCGGCGATGCGCATGTCATAGTTGTTGGTGAGCGCCTCCTTGATCAGGCTCTGCAGCACCTCGTCGGTAAAGACAGACTCCCATTTCATCTCGGCGAATGGCTGGCCGGCGCCGGCCCCGGGTGCGAGCCCGCGGTACTGGCCGGGCACATCGACCGTAGGACGTTTGTAGTTGGGGCCCACTTTGCAACCAGCCAAAGTGAGCAGCAACGCAGCGGCACTGATGACTCTGGCTCTCATTTGACCGGCCCCGACTGAGCTGCGGCCTCAGGCGGCCGTTTCTCGCGGCTGAAAAGAAGGCCCGCCCGCTCAACAACATCAAAGGAAACAGGAATAAAGAAGATGGCGATAATCGAGGCCGCGAGCATGCCCCCGATCACCGCGGTGCCCAACACGCGTCTGGAGACCGCGCCTGCTCCGTCCGCGGTCCACAGCGGCACGCAGCCGAGAATAAAAGCGAAGGCGGTCATCAGGATAGGCCGCAGTCTAAGCCGGGCGCCGGCCAGAGATGCATCGAGTAACGACTTGCCGCTTTCGTATTCGTCTTTGGCGAATTCAACGATCAGAATCGCGTTCTTCGCGGATAGCCCGATCAACATCACCAGGCCAACCTGGGCATAGACGTCATTGTCGAGACGCCTGAAGTACAACGCGGCAAACGCTCCGAAGATCGCGATCGGCACTCCCAAAAGAACACTGAAAGGGAGAGTCCAACTGTTGTACTGCGCGGCCATGATCAGAAATACGATGACAAACGACAAAGCAAAGATGACTGACGGGCTTACTCCTTGCGCAGCTTTGACCTCCTGGTACGTCATGCCGGTCCAGTCATATCCCATCTGCGACGGCATAGTTTGCTTGAAAACATCTTCGAGCGCCGCAATCGCCTGGGCCGAGCTATACCCCGGCGCTGCAGCTCCGTTAATTTGAACTGCCTGAAACTGGTTATATCGGGTCACAAACTCCGGGCCATCCTGCCGTTCGATTCCCGTGAGTGTGCTTAGCGGAACCAGCTGATTGGTAGCGTTCATGACGTAGAACTTACCCAGATTGTTCGGCGAAGTGCGGTAGCTTCCTTCTGCCTGGAGATATACCTGCCACTGCCGGCCAAAACGAGTGAAGTAATTTACCAGGGCCCCGCCCATAAAGGTCTGCAGAGTCTGGTACACGTCACCCAGGGCCACCTGCTGCGTAAGCACTTTTGCCTTATCTACAGTCACTCCGACCTGTGGAACGCTCAGCAAGGCGGTAGTCATTACGCCCGCCAACTCTGGCCGCTTGTTCGCCGCTGCCAGAAAGACTTGCTCTTGCTCCGCCAGGAACTCGGTGGTTCCGCCGGAGCGATCTTCGAGTACGAAACTGAATCCTCCCGAGGTTCCCACACCGGGAATGGCAGGCGGAGGGAAGGAGAAGGCAATGCCCGAAGTGACCTTGGAGAGTGCCGCGGCGAAGTGCCGCTTAATAGCGTCATAGCTTTCGTCGGGAGCCGTCCTGTCTGCCCAATCTTTGAAGGAGACAAAAAAGAAGGAGCTGTAGGTCGTGCTCACTCCGCTCAGCAAGCTATAGCCCACCACCGAGCTGACGTACCTTACTCCCGGCGTCTTCATCAGAATCTCTTCCACTTCCCGCGAAGCGGCCGAAGTTCGCTGCAGTGACGATGCCGGAGGCAATTGCAGGCCTACAAACATGAATCCCTGGTCTTCATCAGGAAGAAAGCTGCCAGGAACGTTCTTGCTGAAAAGGTAGGTTCCTCCCACAATCAGCAGCAGCAAAATAAAAGCAATGCTGGACTTGTGGATCAGATGCCGGCAGGTGTTTACATATCCATCCGTGGCCCGGCCAAATACCCGATTGAACCAGCGGAAGAAGGCGCCCAGCGGACCGCGGAACTCCTTCTTGGGACGAAGCAGCATGGCAGCCAGAGCAGGGCTGAGGGTCAACGCATTGAAGGCGGACAACGCTACGGAAACCGCAATGGTGACCGCAAATTGTTGGTATAGCCTGCCCGTGATGCCGGGGATGAAGGCAGTCGGGATGAACACAGCAGCCAGGATGAGAGCGATGGCGATGACCGGCCCGCTGACTTCCTCCATCGCGCGCAATGCTGCATCGTGCGATGTCAAACCGTTCTCGATATGGTGCTCCACCGCTTCCACCACCACGATCGCATCGTCGACCACCAGGCCGACCGCGAGCACCAGGCCAAACAGCGAGAGCGTGTTGATCGAAAATCCGAGCAAAGGAAAGATGATGAAAGTTCCAACAAGCGAAACCGGGACCGCCAACAGGGGAATCAGCGTGGCTCTGGTGCCCTGAAGAAAGAGGAACACCACGAAAGTAACCAGCGCCAGGGCTTCGAGGATGGTGTGTTCGATATCCTTGATGCCCGAGGTGACGGCGAGCGTGGTGTCCAGCGCGACCACGTAATTCAATCCTTCAGGAAACCTGGTCTTTGCCTCCTCCATCACTTTGCGGACAGCGATTGCGGTGGTGACTGCATTGCTTCCCGGGGCCTGGTAGACCGCCAGCAGCGCGGCGGGTTTGCCGTTGTAGCGGCCAATCACCGAGTAATTGGCTGCCCCTAATTCCACTCGGGCAACGTCTTTCAGGCGGAGAATTCCTCCGTCGCTATTCGCCCGAACGATAATCTCGCCAAACTCTTCCGCGGAGGGAAGCCGCCCCGGAGCACGCACGGTGTAAGTGAACTGCTGGCCTGGCGGTACCGGTTCCCCGCCGATCTGGCCGGCCGGGTTCACCGTGTTCTGCGTGCGCAGGGCGTTTCCAATTTCCGGGATGGTCACGCCCAGGTTGGCGAGTTTATCGGGATTGACCCAAACCCGCATCGCGTACTGCCCGGCGCCGAAGATCGACACCGACGCCACCCCCGGCACCCGGGTCAATTCATCATTCAGGTTGATGTACGCATAGTTGGCAAGAAATATATTGTCGAAGGCGGTGTTGTCTGAGGAGAGATCAATCAACATCAACGGCGAAGCCGTGGACTTCTGTACCGTCACACCGTTGTTGATAACCGCACTGGGCAGTTGCGCATTGGCTTGCAAAACCCTCATCTGCGCAAGGATCTGGTCGGTGTTGGCAACGGTGTCGATGCCGAAGTCCACGGTCAGAGACATCTGACCGTTACTCGCGTTCTGCGAGGACATGTAGTTCATCCCATCCACGCCGGCCATCTGCTGCTCGATCGGGGTCGCCACCGACTGGGCGACCGTGTTGGCGTCCGCGCCGGTGTAGTTGGCCGTAACTTGAATTTGCGGGTCGCTGATCTCGGGAAACTGTGCAGTAGGAAGGCGAAGCAGCGCGACCACGCCGGCAATGACCATCAATATCGATATAACGATGGCCACGATGGGCCTGTTGATGAAGAACTTTGACATCAGTCGTGCTCCGCGGCAGCAGCCACAAATGGCTTGGGGCTTACCGGCGTGCCTTGTCTGACCTTCATGAAGCCTTGAACGATGACCTGGTCCCCTGGCTTCAGTCCTTCTTTGATGATCCAGTCGGTACCGACGCGATCGCCCACTTTGACAATGCGGAAGCCGGCCTTATTTCCCGGTTCGACGACCGCAATCTGATACATCGATTGCACTTCGATGACGGCTGCTTGCGGGACCACCAGCGCCCCCTCGTTCATCCCCGTCTGGAATCGGATGCGCCCAAAGCCGCCGGGGCGAAGAACGGCGTCAGCATTTGGGAATTCGGCTACCAGCTGTATGGTTCCGGTCTGGCTGGTAATTTCTCGATTGACCAGGACGATGCGCCCCTTCTGCGGGTAAGGGTTGCCGTTCGCCTGGATAAACTCCAGAACAGGACTGGCCACCTTCTTACCGCTAATCAACCGGTAAAATGTCTGTGCTTCCGTTAGATAATCGCTTTCGCTGATATTGAAGTACGCCCAGATGGGGTTTACCTGCGACACCGTGGTCATTGTGGTCGTAGTGCCCACAAGGTTGCCGACCTGGGCAGTGGAAAGCCCTGCGATGCCGTCAATGGGTGAGTAGACTTTGGTCCAGGACAGATTCAACTGCGCTTGCGCCAGTTGCGCTTTTGCGGCATCCAGTTGAGCCCGGCTCGCGGCCTGGGTTGCGATATCAGTATCCAGTTGCTTTTGCGGAATAGCGCTTTGCGCGGCGAGCGGTCTGTCGCGCGCAACATTGGTGTCCGCATTGGACAAATTTGCCACGGCTACAGCCACCTGCGCCTTGGCTTGCTCGATCGCTACTTCAAAGGCGCGAGGGTCTATCTCATACAGCAGTTGTCCCTTTTTTACAAAAAAGCCATTGCGATAGTTCTGCTGCAGCAAGTAGCCCTGAACTCTAGGAGTAATCTGCGCGTTGGTGCGCCCGTTTAACTGCGCAACCCACTCGTTGTAAACCGGGACATTTCGTTGGACGGCTTCCGTGACCTCGACTTCCGGCGGGCTAGGGGGCGGAGCTTCCTGCTTTTCCCGGCATCCGTTCAACCATGTTGCTGACAATAGAATTATGAAGAGGGCGTTACACGGTAACGAGGATCGCCGCTTGGGTCGAGATCGCATGAACACTCCTGGTTCCAATCTGGTTCGGATGCTGGTTCCAGACGAACATTATCTGCACAGAGTGGGGCCCTCGATCCCGGGTCTAGCAGGGGTCGCAATCTTACCTGTCGTGGCGGTACCAGAGGACTTTAGCACACGTTTCGCCCAGATCAAGACACTGAAGACCGCCTCAGGATTTCTTCCTGCGATTTCTCCTGGTTACCGGCCGAGCGTTACCTGATCCTTCGCGGTTTTCTTGCGCAGGATGGATCCGCGAAGCTGTGAAAACCCTCTCGACGCGCGAAAAGCCGAAGTATATCTTAGGACGATGGGCCCGGCAGAGGAGAACCGCAACCCGCGGCAGCATCGATCGAAAACCCCTCTGTTGGCAGTTTTAATGTTGCTCGCCCTTGCGCCGGTGACTCGATCGCAGCAAGCCACGCCGGCCGCGAACCCCAACGACACAACAGAACACCAGGAGGACTCGAGGGCGATTAGAACCCGTGAGTTTCTCGGTCTGGGCAGGCTGCCCGATGCGCGCATGGCTGCTGAGGGCGGCAAACTCTTCGTACCCACGTGCGGGTTTTGTCATGGGGCGGATGCCAGGGGCGCAAGTGGTCCCGATCTCTTGCGGTCTCCGGTCGTCCTCGACGACAACCAGGGTGAGCTGATCGGGCCGACAGTGCACGACGGCAGGCCGGCGAAGGGGATGCCGGCATTCTCCTCGTTCACCAATGAGCAACTCCGCGACATCGCCGAATTTCTCCACCTGCAAGTGGAACTGGCCGCGAACCGTGGAACCTATAAGGCTCTGAACGTAGTCACCGGCGATGCCAAGGCGGGAGAGGCCTACTTCAACGGCGCGGGCAAATGCAACACTTGCCACTCGGCGACCGGTGACCTGGCGCACGTCGGGTCAAAAATGAGCCCATCGGATCTACAGCAGACCTTCTTATACCCCGCTCCCAGAAATCGAACTCCTCCCCAGGTCACGGTCACGCTGGAAGACGGTAAGACCATGAGTGGGACGCTAAAGTATATTGATGACTTCTATGTTGCGTTTTACGATGCCGGCGGCACCTACCAGTCGATCACTTTAAAGAAAGGGATCGCGGTGCAAGTAGAAGACAAACTGGTCTTCCATCGCCAGATGCTGGACAAGTACACCAACCAGCAGATGCATGATCTTACCGCCTACCTGGTTACGTTGAAATGAAATTTGCCGGCATTCTCCTGTCATTTTCGTGCGTGCTTGGGTCTTTACCTGGTGTAGCCGTGGGCCAAGGGCTCGATCCGCTGAAGTTGGTGCAACCCGAGCCGACTGACACCTGGCCCACTTACAACGGCGATTACTCGGGACGAAGGTTTAGCCCGCTGAAGCAGATTCACTCTTCAAATATTCACGAGTTGTCGCTGGCATGGACCTATCGCGTGGCCGTCGGCGGTGGCGCCATGCGCGGAGTGGGAGAGCCGGACATCAAGTCCACTCCGTTGATGGTGAACGGCATTTTGTACTTCACCATTCCTGATCACGTTTTCGCCATAGATGCGCGCACCGGGCTGCAGCTTTGGCAGTACGACTGGGTGGACAAGGGCGGCCATCTGATTGGCAACCGTGGGGTGGGAATGTACGGCGAGTGGTTGTACTTTCTGGCCCCGGATGGCTGGTTTATCTCGCTCGAGGCAAAGACAGGCAAAGAGCGCTGGAGGAAGAAAGTAGCCGACGAGAAGATGCAATACTTCACCACCGGGGCGCCCATGGTGGTTGGCAATCATGTGATCGTTGGGGTGGGCGGCGACGCAATTGATGTTCCCGGCTACCTGGAAGCGCGTGATCCGCAGACTGGGGAACTGCAGTGGCGCTGGGATAGCGAACCGAAAAAAGGAGAACCTGGATCGGAGACCTGGCCGAACGAGTACGCCATGGCTCACGGCGGCGGCATGACGTGGCTGCCGGGCACGTATGACAAGGATCTCAACCTTTTGTATTGGGGAACAGGCAATGCCAACCCGGTGATGGCAGGCCAGGGCAGGAAGGGCGCCGATCTTTACACCTGTTCGATTGTGGCCATCCATGCCGATACCGGCAAGCTGGCTTGGTACTTTCAGGGCTCGCCCCACGATACCCATGATTGGGACAACACGGAAACCCCGGTGCTGTTCGACGCCGAGGTCGACGGCAAGCCGCGCAAATTGCTGGCGCAGGCAGCGCGCAACGGATATTTTTTCGTCCTCGATCGCACCAATGGAGAAAACATCCTGTCTAAACCCTTTGTCGCGCTTAACTGGTCTAAGGGTGTTGATGCCAAGGGGGAGCCGATACCCGACCCACAAAGGGAACCGACGGTGGATGGTAACCTGCTGACGATTTACGGGGGCGGGGGCACCAATTGGATCCCTCCCAGTTACAGTCCGCAAACCGGATTGTTTTACGTCAACGCGGTGCGCGGCTACAGCGTGACTTACCTGACCGATACCAGCGAACACCCGGAGGGATACGGAGGTTCAATCCGCGACCTTTGGTCGCAGCATGTGCTGGAGGCGCTCGACCATAAGACCGGAGAGGTGAGATGGAGCCACGCGTATATCAACGTCGACGGCCTGGGCGGCGGTTTGGGCGGCCCTGGAATCCTGACCACTGCCGGCGACCTATTGTTTAGCGGTGATTACAGCGGCAATCTGATCGCCTTCAACGCCAGCAAAGGCGACATACTCTGGCACTTCCCTATGCTGCACTCGCTCAGCAACGGGCCCGAGACTTATCTGTTAGACGGCCGCCAGTATCTAATTGCTGGAGGAGGCGATACTCTGTACGCCTTCGTGCTGAATTAGCCCCTACTTCTTCTCTGTCTCTTGCAGAAACTCGATGAGGTAATCCTTCCACACCGCAGCTTCTGTGTGGGTGCCATGTCCGCGGGTGGCCTCCGAGATGGGGATGAGGATAAACTTCGCGTGCGGGATCCTGGTCACCATCTTTTGCGCGATGCCGAGTTCGGGCGGATTGATAAAGTCATCAGCGGAATTGATCCAAAGCACGGGTGCGGTAATAGTGCTCAACTTGGGTTCCGGGTTGTAGTTGCGCGAGGCGTCCACGTAGTAGAGGAAATTGTTGGCGTCGGTTCTGGCCATGAGAGAGTCAAGCGCGCGATCGGTGGCACGTTCGACCGCGGCCCGTGTGGGATATTGTTCCTGCATCCGCAGCGGCGCGGAGCCGGCGACGAGGATCAATGAATTAGCGCCGCGCAGCCCTTCGACCGGTTCCGTCGTGTAATCACCGTTCTTCCAGGCGGGATCATCGCGGACCAACTCCATCGCCATGTAGCGCCACGCGCGGTTGCGGCCGGCAAGCTCCACCGGCAGACAGGCGAAGGGTGCAAGCGCGTCGGAAAATTGCGGATAGGTCTCGCCCCAAACGAACGACTGCATACACCCCATCGAGGTGCCGAGAATCAGCCGCAGATGATCGACATGGAGTCCGTCGACCAGCATGGTGTGTTGCGAGGCGACCATGTCGTCATAGTCGTAGTGAGGGAAGTGCATGCGCAGGCCGTCGGAGGGCTTGCTCGACTCGCCGTGACCGATGTCGTCGGGAAGGATGATGTAGAACTTCGTAATATCCAACGGCTGCCCGGGTCCGAAGAGCACGTCCGAAAAGACCGGGTTGAGAAGGGAATGAGCGTCCCCACCTGTGCCGTGGAGAAGCAGGATGGCATTGTCGGTGTGTCCGGCCGCATCGCGGTGAAGCTTGCCCAGCGTGAGGTAGTGGAGTTTCAGTTCGGGAATGGATTCGCCGCTGCCGAAGTGGAAGTTGCTGATGACGTAGTTGCCGTCCTGGACCGGCCAATGCGTCGGAGCCGGGCTGGTCTGCGCGCTGCAAGTCGCACCTGCCAGCAGCGCGGCGAGAATCAGTCTGCTGAAGGGCATGCTATTGGCCGCCCCCATACGGACTAGGCGTCTTGCGCACCGGAGGCTTGTAATTGATCAATTCATCCACCGGCCTTTTTCCCGCCCAGGCGATGCCACGCAGCAGCATGGCTTGAATCTGTGGGTTGGCGTAGTTGGCATAGGTATGCCCCTGCATCCATACGAAAGCCCGCGCGGGTTGGCCGCCAGGAAGAGTATGTTCATAGGTCCAGATTTGCGGCACAACCTCTCCCTTGTGGGCGCCGGCGCTGGGAGTTCCTGGGATCACCGCGGTTGCGAGCACATGGATCGCCGGATCCTTCGCCCATGTCATGGAGTAGAACGCTTCGTCGAAGATCGTAATGTCCGACATGCCCGCCATGATGGGATTTGATTTATCCACGATGGTGTATGGGATATCCGCACCCAGCGTGTAGTTCACCTCGCCATGTTTCTTGGCGCCGCCAACCAGGGTGGCGAAGTAAGCGGGATCGGGGCCACACAGGGAATCGTGGAGGCTGACAATACCCCCTCCGCGTTTGACGAAGGCTTCGAGTGCGCTCTTGGCGCTATCGCTCATGTAGCCGTCGTCCCCCTTATAGATGACAAGTACATCAACGCCCTCAAGCTCTTGAGCGCTGGGATGATGCAAAGAGCCATCAACGATGGCCCCGTGCTCGGTGAGAATCTTGCTCCAGTCCGCGAGAAATTGTGGGTAGTCGTGTTGGCCAACCTGGTGAGTCTTAAGCCCTGCCTGGAGGTATACATGCATCCCGTTGGGGTTCTGGCCCCATATCCGAGGTGCGCCTTGATCAGCGGGGGTAGCCTGCTGCGCTGACAACGGTAACAAACACAAAATCGTGCTCAGAGCTAGAAAAGAGAAACGCGATACCCGTGAAATCATAACCACCCCTTGGGGTAACAGATCTGACTGAACAACAGATCAGCATATGCCATCCGACCGTTGGCAATTATAGCCCGCGATGGGAAAGGGGGAAATGGCGTATAGTATCGCTTTACAATACTAACGCCTCGCGATACCATACTGCATGATCGTCAGCTTCGGCGACGCAGATACCAAACTGCTTTGGGAGACTGGCAGAAGCCGCAGAATTCCCGCCAATCTTCGACGTGTCGCGTTGCGAAAATTGATGATCCTGAACGCCGCTTTAGAGCTTGATAACTTGCGCGTCCCGCCGAACAACAGGTTGGAAGAATTAACAAAGGATAGGAAGGGTCAACACTCTATTCGCGTAAACGATCAATACCGAATCTGTTTCGCTTGGAACGCGGGAAACGCATTCGAAGTGGAAGTAGTGGATTACCACTGAAAGGGCGAGGAACGTCATGGCTCACGCAGCACCGCAGATCAAGTCCACACATGCTATCCATCCAGGAGAGATTTTGCTGAAGGAGTTTCTGGAGCCGATGGGGCTTACACGATATCGCCTTGCCAAGGATATCCACGTCACGCTTCCGCGAATCAATGAAATCGTACACGGTAAGCGATCCATCAGTGCGGACACTGCGCTCCGCCTCGGCACGTATTTTGGTCTTCCCGCGCAATTCTGGATGAATTTACAAGCGGATTACGATTTGCGCTTGGCACGCGCCAACAAGGACCTCAAGAAGATTAAGCCACGGGTAGCAGCGTGAGCTGTTTCGACGGAGCCAGGCGCTACGATACCGATCATCCAGCCCCTTTGACAACCACAGAAATCAGGAACCACTCCGCATTGCGATGGCATAGTAAGGCTGGTTCGAAAGCGTCGAATTGAAGGCCGGGTAGAGCCACGCCGCATCTGCTCCGCGCTGAAACACAAAGTAGTACTGCAATGGAAAAGCGGAGTTCGTATAGCTCCCGGGAATGGCAGCACTGTAACCATCGTGGCCGCGTTGCATTTCCACCGACAACCAGCGCTCTGCCTGATTCACGTGACGGTAGTATAGATGCACGGCACTGGGCGCATCGTGAGCAGTCGCGCCCGGAACGAGCAACGACAACGAGAGCGGCTGCCCGGGATGAAAGTTCGGTGGCGGCGTGTGGGTGCAATGCAGCGATGGCCGCTTCGGCCTGCCCATGGCTACTTGAATTGCTTGCTCGACATTATGCGAGGACTCGGCCAAGGCAGGCGGTGTTTGCAGCTTGCCCTCCATGGCCGCCACATCCTTATCGATACCCGGAATCCGGTCGGTCCAGTTTCCCCGCCGCATCGGAACGTTGCCGTAAGTGATGTCCGAACGGTACACGCCATTCGCGCGAGAAGCCATGCTGGCCCACGCCTCGCGCGCTTTCTTGTACTGGGCCAGCGCACGCTGGCCGGCGTCCGCGCTGCCTGTCCGCTGGTAGATCTCAAACAAGACCCCGCTGCGCAGTTTGGCCGCAAAGAAAGTGCCCAAGCCATTCTGGATCAGGACGTCCTCTTCGATCCGCCGAAACTCAGGCGAGGTGTGCGACGTAGCTTGCAGGCGCGCGCTTGCCAAGGCCTTAGTAGATGCAGCCGTGTAGTCCTCCAACCATTGCGCGACTTCGATCGGTGAATATTTCGCATTGGAGCGCCCGGCGAGCAGGTCCCTAGTATGGTCGACGATGGTGGAAAAGAGCTGCGGATCGAGAGGACTCACCGTGCCAAAACACTTGGGTGTAGGCGTGTCGCTGTAGGGCGACCGCTCGCTGCCCAGCACGATGGGCATGTTGTCGTAGATCTCGGCCCAGAATGCGTGATTCGAAGCCGAGGGCAGATGGGACGACGTTACCAACGGCAGAACACGGCTGGCATTGGCTAGAGCGCTCTCAAGCGAAGGCGCACCTGGTCCAAAATTGCTCTTCAGGTATCTGCGCCAGCTCTCCGGATCGGCGTCGGGGTTGTAGAGGCATCGTCCCCAGACACGATAGAAGTATTCGAATTTCTGCCAGTCAGCCAACTTCGGATTGAGCGATGCGTCTGCATAAGCACAACGGCCGCCCGGGAGCCCGGAGCCTTCGCGACCCTTGAAGAAGAGAGGCTCAAATATCTCCAATCCGGCCGCTCCGCAGAAGTGGGAAGTGCGGCCGTAAGCCGCCGCCATCTCCGGATCTCCCGAGAGCAGATGCCGCTGGGTTCCCGGCCATAGGCGAAAGAGCAATTGATAGTGACTGCCTTGTTGAAGGAAGTCGGCATAGCCATAGCGCGTGAACCGGCGGGCACCGTTGCTCACGCTGAAGACACCCGTTTCCATACGGTCTGGTTGCGGTATCTCCAGTTCACGAATATCCGCCTGGTTATAGCCCAAGCTCTGGTGTTCGGCGGAGTACTTAGCCCCCAGCTTGACCGGCATGCCCGTAGCGGTGGCCATGTCGATCATGGTTTGATCCACGCCCTTGGCATGCATATCGATCTCGATTTTGCGGCCACAACCCGAAATCGCTTCAAACAGCGTCTTCCAGAAGGGATAGCTGCCTTCGGGGATTCCGCTCTCCCCGTGCACCCGAAGCGTGAGTCCTTGAATTTGCGGGCATTCCTTTAGAAGTATGGCCAACGCGTCGCGGCTATACGCCGCATGGGTCTGGGGCGTAAGCCCTTCGATCCGGTGATGTGCCTGGGGACTGTCTGTCCACTCATAAGCGTGGGTCCAAAGTCCTAATTGGAATTGCAGTCCCCGCGCGCCCGTTTCGGCGGCGATAAAACGCAACATCTGAAGATTCTTTTGCCGCTCGTCGGCAGTGAACGGGGCAAGATTCTGTTCGCCCGTCTCGCTGCCAAGCCGGACCACGCGCACGTCGTAACCAGGCACGTCGACGAGATACGGGTAAGGGAAGTGGAAGTAGTCGCCGGTCACCCCGCGAGGAAAGTCGTAGCCTATCCCGAAAGTGAAGTTGAAGCGATTGAAGCGGCTGGCCACGAGCAGATCCAGGTAGCCTCGCCAAAAATCCTTGTCGTAGTACCAGGCCTTATCTTCAACCTCGCTGCAAAACGCACGTGCGACGCTTCGGACTTCATTCGCGGGTTCTTCCTCGACAGTGCTGCTTAGTCGCAGCGCAGGGGCGGGCTCAGTTGAGAATCGGACCCGCTCTGCCAACTCCAACAGTCCGTAGATGAATCCTCGTTGGCCGCCGGCGGAGACCAGGGTTGCCGGCACTTCTGCCAGATATCCAGGAGTGAGCCGAAAACTCTCCGGGTTGTTGAGGACAGCTCCCGCCTGGGGAAAATTGCGCGACAGGCTTGAGCCCCGACTCGCCACCGCGATGCAGAACGTTGAGCCTTTGAGCTGATCCGAAGAGGGAACGATATCGCAGAGGAAGCCTTTGGTAACCAGCGCATCCTGCAGCTGGCCTACTGCCCAATGGACCGGTTCGCTGCAGGCAATGGGATCGTTGTCATCGACAATGACGGAAATCCTGTGACTTGGAGCCGCAAGCACACGCGGCGTAAGGCGGAAGGCCGTCATCGCGCCCGTAAGCTTCAGAAAGGCCCGGCGCTGCATTCGGGAGAAACGATTCATCGCCATGCGTTGGCTTTACACTATAGATGGTCGCGAGCGCCGCTCGCAATCGATGCGTGGTTTCACATAGGTTAGAATTCTGGGCAGGTCCTCTTGACACACTCCGGCCGGCACTTCCTCCAAATTCCCGGACCCTCAAACGTCCCCGATCGAATTTTACGGGCGATGCATCGTGCGGTCATTGATCATCGCGGCGCAGAGTTTGCCAAGCTGGGCTCCGAGGTTTTGGAGAACCTGCGCCCCATCTTTCAAACCACTGGACCCGTGGTGATCTATCCTGCCTCAGGCACGGGAGCGTGGGAAGCCGCGATCGTCAACACCTTATCTCCCGGCGACCGCGTGCTGATGTTTGAGACCGGACACTTTTCTCAACTCTGGCGACAGCTTGTGGAGCGCTTCGGTCTCGTCGTGGACTATGTTCCCGGCAACTGGCGGAGGGGCGTGGACGCGGCCGAGTTGTCTTCCCGGCTAGCCGCCGACGATGGCCACGCTTATAAGGCCGTCATGGTGGTCCACAACGAAACCTCTACCGGAGTGACGAGTGGGATCGCGGACATCCGGCGGGAGATGAATCGGTCGAACCATCCGGCGCTGCTGATGGTGGACACGATTTCTTCCCTGGGTTCCATCGATTATCGCCACGACGAATGGGAAGTCGATGTAACCGTCGCCGGTTCGCAGAAGGGACTGATGCTGCCGCCAGGCCTGAGTTTCAACGCCATCTCTCAAAAAGCTCTGGCCGCCAACAAGAGCGCAAAATTGCCCCGTTCGTATTGGGATTGGCAGGAGATGTTGGGCCCCAATCGCAACGGTTATTTTCCGTTCACGCCTGCAACCACTTTGCTCTACGGCTTGAGGGAAGCCTTGGCGATGCTGCAGGAGGAAGGACTGCAGCAGGTATTCCGTCGACATGCTCGTCACGCAGAAGCGGCGCGTGCCGCGGTGCGGACCTGGGGCCTGGAGATTGTCTGCGAAAATCCCCGGGAGTACTCAAGCGTGGTGACGGCGGTCTATACGCCGCAAGGTCACGATGCGGATCGTCTGCGCAGTATCATCCTGGAGAACTTTGACATGTCTCTCGGAGCTGGTCTCTCCAAGCTGGCCGGAAAAGTCTTTCGCATTGGCCATCTTGGCAGCTTCAACGACCTGATGCTGGCGGGAACACTCAGCGGAGTCGAGATGGGCCTGCGCTTGGCCGGCGTGCCTCATCAATCGGGGGGCGTAACCGCTGCCCTCGAATCCCTTGCACCTATCGAAACCCCAGCGTCTGCCGGCCGCTAGGGAAACAATGCCAACTCTTCCGCCGCTTCCGCTAAGCTCCCACGCCAAACCTGTCGATACCTTCCCTCAAGCGGACGAGCTAGCAAAAGAGTTAAAGCAAAACATTAAGGGAGAAGTCCGTTTCGATCGAGGGAGCCGCGCGATGTACTCGACCGACGGATCGAACTACCGCCAGATTCCCATCGGGTTGGTGGTCCCGCGCGATGCGGACGATGTAGTGGCTGCCGTGGCAGTCTGCCGGAAGTACGGAGCACCGGTGTTGGCTCGAGGAGCAGGCACCAGCCTGGCGGGTCAGTGCTGCAATGTCGCCGTGGTGCTTGACTTCACCAAGTACATGAATCGCATCCTCGAGCTAGACCCGCACCAACACTTCGCACGGGTGCAGCCCGGGGTTGTGCTCGATACCCTCCGCAGCCAGGCAGAGGTTCACAAGCTTACCTTCGCGCCCGATCCCTCGACCCACAACCGCTGCACGATTGGCGGCATGATCGGGAACAACTCGTGCGGCACCCATTCATTGCTCGGTGGCAAGACGGTAGACAACATCGAAGAGCTGCGCATTCTGCTGTACGACGGAACGCAGATGACCGTCGGCCCGACGACGACGGACGAGTTGAATTCGATCCTTCAGCAAGGCGGTCGTCCAGCGGAGATCTACACTGCCTTACGCGCGATAGGTAACCAATATGCGGATTTGATACGGGCACGTTTTCCGCAAATTCCCCGCCGCGTCTCTGGCTACAATCTCGATGAACTGCTGCCCGAAAGATTCAACGTGGCGCGCGCGCTCGTCGGAACGGAAGGCACCTGCGTAACAGTGCTCGAGGCCAAGGTAAGGCTGATCCCCAGCCCGCAGCATCGCGCGTTGGTCGGAATCGGGTACCACGACGCTTTTGTCGCGGCAGACCATGTTCCGGAAATCCTGACCTTCCAGCCGATCGGCTTCGAAGGCTTCGAGGGCAGCATCGTCGACGGGCTGCGGCTCAAGGGAGCTCCTAAACTTGAACTGCTGCCTGAGGGGCGCGGCATCGTGCTGGTTGAATTTGGTTCTGACGATGCGCAGCATGCGCGCAGTCTCGCTGAGCAATTGATGGATCGCCTGAAGCAAATGCCCGAACCGCCGAATACGCGTCTCTACACCCCGTCCGAGGCGCGCGCCGTGTGGCATCTTCGGGAATCCGGCCCCCGGGCAGCGGCATTCGCACCCGGAGCGTTGCCGCAATGGGAAGGATGGGACGATGCGGCGGTGGCACCGGAAAAGCTGGGTCGCTATCTTCGAGACATTCGCGCGCTGATGAATGAGTACAAATATGAAGGCGCGTTCTACGGCCACTTCGGGCACGGCTGCATCCACATGCGGGTCAGCTTTGACTTGCAGAGCGAAGCCGGCATTCGCAACTATGGCGAGTTTGTCGAAAGGGCTGCCGACCTTGTCGTTAGCTATGGAGGTTCGCTGTCCGGTGAACACGGCGACGGGCAATCGCGCGGCGCGTTGTTGCCGAAAATGTTTGGCCCGGAACTGATGAGTGCTTTCCGTCAGTTCAAGGCAGTGTGGGATCCGCAAAACAAGATGAACCCACACAAGGTAGTGGACGCCTATCTGCCCACGGAAAACCTCCGCCTGGGTGCAGACTACAAACCGCTGCAACCGAAGACGCATTTCAAGTTCCTCGAAGACGGCGGCTCCTTCGCCGGCGCCGCCGCGCGATGCATTGGAGTCGGAACCTGCCGCAAGCAAGACAGTGGTTCCATGTGCCCAAGTTACATGGTGACGCTCGAAGAGGAGCACAGCACCCGAGGACGAGCACACATGCTCTTCGAGTTGCTGCAGGGCGAGGTGATCGACGGCGCTTGGAAGAACGAGCAGGTCAAGCAGGCGCTGGACTTATGCCTGGCTTGCAAGGCCTGCAAGTCCGAGTGTCCGGCGAATGTGGACCTCGCCACTTATAAAGCAGAGTTTTTGTCTCATTACTACGAGGGAAAGCGACGTCCGCTGCACGCCTATGCCTTCGGCATGATCGATCGCTGGGCAGCGCTAGGTTCGTTGGTCCCGCGCGTCGCCAACTTTCTGAGCAACGCCCCGGGCTCGAAGCGCTGGTTGCAGAATGCCCTCGACCTAGCGCCCCAGCGGGAATTGCCACAGCTCGCTCCCGTCAGCTTTCAGAGGTGGGTCTGTAAGCAACAAAGTGCGAATGACGGAAAACCAAGTGTGGTTCTCTGGCCGGATACCTTCAATAATTACTTTAAGCCGGAGGCGAGTCAGGCTGCATTTGAAGTACTTACCCACGCAGGCTTCAGCGTACACGTCCCCCGGAATCATCTATGCTGCGGCCGCCCTTTGTACGACTTTGGCATGCTCGACAAGGCTAAGCAATACCTGCAACGCATCATGCGAGTTCTGGCACCCGAGATCGACGCCGGCTTACCGATCGTCATCCTTGAGCCGAGTTGCGCCTCGGTTTTTCGTGACGAGTTGCGAAACCTCTTTCCAGAGGATGCGCGTGCGGAGCGCCTGCGGCGTCAGACCTTTCTACTCAGCGAATTTCTGCAACAAAATGCCTATCAGCCTCCGCAACTGTCACAAAAGCTACTTCTTCATGGGCATTGCCATCACAAAGCAATCATGAAGATGACTGCCGAAGAAGAGTTGCTGCGGAAGATGGGCTCCGACCTGAAGACCTTGGACGCGGGTTGCTGCGGAATGGCCGGGCCCTTTGGCTTTGAGGAGAAAAAATACGCGGTGTCCCAGGCAATCGGAGAGCGAGTGCTCTTGCCCGCAGTACGGCAGGCCGACCCCGATACTCTGATTGTCTCCGACGGCTTCAGTTGCCGCGAACAGATCTTGCAAGGTACAGGGCGGAAGGCCGTCCACCTGGCCGAGGTTTTGCAGCGTGCGCTACACCAGCCGTAGTTCTGGCGTGCCAATTGGTTCTTCGGCCAATTTGGGGAACGACAGATATGTGCCCGTGGACAGCCGAGATGACGGTATTGACGGGTAGAGTGCGCAAGGATTTGTTTGGGAGAGAGGCGCACAGCAGGTCCCTCCACTGCGCTACCCCTGATTTCCTGTTGAGGTTAGTGGCGTTGGCAGGCTTCATGCGGCTTTCCTCACTGAAAGCCGCACACGTGGTCGTTGGTAAGTGCCGCGTAGCAGGAAATCCGGGTACGCTCCGGTCGGGATGACAAAGTTTAGGGCGGTGACTTTTGTTAGCAGCTGTCAGATCGGATGGACAGAAAGAAACAGATCCCTCCGTCACGCTCCGGTTGATGACAGATTTGAGGGCGGTGGCCTACCTTGGCATGGGTGCAGGTGGATGGACCGAGTCGAGCACTACATCAACCCTAATTTGGACAGCTTGGGATCTTTCCCCACCATGGAACCGACGGGTGCCCCACATCTCGATTTTGAGATGTGGGATACCACGAACCTTGATCACCAAGAAGCACGCAGGTAAGTTGTCCTTCGCCGGGTACACGGAGTTGTGCGTTCACTTCCTCGATAAAAGCGCTGTTTGCGCATCATTTAGCCTGCATAGACGCCTGCTCGGCACAAATCCGCATATCGCGGCAAAACTCGTCGATCCGTTTGCGATCCGTATCCCATGAGCACATGAAGCGCGCCGCGCCTCCAATGAAGGTATAAAACTTCCAACCCCGTCGGCGCAGGGCCTCGAGGACCTCATCTGATGCGTGGGCAAACACAGCGTTCGCTTCCGGTCGAGAAACAATCTCCACTCCCGGGATACCGGACAGCTGATCCGCTAAATACCGTGCGCATTCATTAGCATGAGCCGCATTGCTAAGCCAAGCACCAGTCTTGAGCATGCCTACCCACGGAGCAGCAAGAAAACGCATCTTTGACGCCAGTTGTCCGGCCTGCTTGCAGCGGTAGTCGAAATCTTCGGCGAGCTTCCGATCGAAGAACAGAATCGCTTCGCCGACCGCCATTCCGTTCTTAGTTCCTCCGAAGCAAAGCGCGTCGATGCCGCTCTTCCAGGTTAGTTCCGCGGGCGAGCAACCCAGACTGGCGCAGACATTGGCGAAGCGTGCTCCATCCATATGCAACCGTAGACCGTCTTGCCGGCATACTTGCGAGAGCGCACGCAGTTCCTCGACGGTGTAGACGCGCCCCGTTTCGGTGGATTGACTGATGGTCACGGCGCGCGGCTTAGGGTAATGAATGTCTTGCCGCTTGGTAGCGATCTGGTGAACGGCCGCCGGCGTGAGTTTCCCATCGTCGCTATCAGCGGTAAGGATCTTGGAGCCATTCGAAAAGAATTCGGGAGCGCCGCATTCATCTGTCTCCACGTGGGCGGATTGACAACAGATGACGGCGTGATACGACTGGCAGAGAGAGGCGAGCACCAACGAATTGGCTGCGGTGCCGTTAAAGGCAAAGAAAACCTCGCAGTCGGTTTCGAACAGCTCGCGGAAGGCATCGGCCGCGGCCGCAGTCCAGGGGTCGTCCCCATAGCCGGAGACGTGGCCGTGATTGGCGGCTTCCATGGCCGCCCAGGCCTCGGGGCAGATGCCGGAATAATTGTCGCTTGCGAACTGCTGCAGAAGATCGGTGCTCTTGATATCGGCCATATCCTACTTTAACCCTCGGCCCGTCGGGACCGCTGTCCATATTAAACCGCGAAGAAAGAAGATGGACTGGGAACAAATCGGCCCGGTAAATCCGTAGATACAAGCCAAGGAGTTTTCCGTCCATGTCCCTTCATGACCTGCGCCACGCGCTTCGTCAACTCGGCCGCATGCCTGGATTCGTGTTGACCACGATTCTCACGCTGGTATTGGGTATTGGGGCCAATGCCGCCATCTTCAGCGTGGTCAACGGAGTCCTGCGCCACCCGGCCGGAGTCGATTACCCGGAGCGCGTTGCGGTCATGAAGGTTCGGTACACGCAATTCTCGCTCGATATCCCCTTCGTCTCTGTGCCGGATCTTCTGGACGCAGCCGCTCTCAAGGATCAAGTCGAGGCCGCCTCACTCGCGCGCGATACCAGCTTCAACATCGTGCATGATGGAACCGTCGAACATCTCCCTGCCGGACAGGTGGGCGTGCAGTGGTTTCAGGTTTTTGGAGCACGCCCCATTCTCGGGCGCACCTTCACTGCGCAGGAAGATCAACCCGGGGCGGGGCCGGTGGCCGTCATCAGCTATAGCCTTTGGCAACGCGCTTTCGGCGGCCGCCGCAACGTCCTCGGACAGACCATCATGCTGGACCAGAAGCCTTACCAGGTTATCGGCGTCATGCGCAGCGACTTCGATTGGCCTCGCGGCAAGCAGCTATGGGTACCCATCGCGCTCACTCCCCAGGCCTTTGCGGCGCAGGAAAGATTCAACGAATACTACTATGCATATTTGCGGCTACGGCCCGGCGTCTCTCTCGCCCAGCTCAACGCAGGCCTCGCTCAGAAAATGCATGAGGAGGTGCTGCGGGAAGGGAAGAATGCGTATGGAGCGAGCTCGGGATGGTTCCTGTACGCTACCCCGCTCACGCAATTTGCCGCCGGCCCGTTGCGCAAGCCGCTCAATGTGCTCTTTGCGGTTGTCGCCCTGGTCTTGCTGATAGCCTCTGCCAACGTCGCAGGACTCTTTCTGGCGCGCACCTCAGCGCGCACCCGCGAGTTCGCTATCCGCACGGTCCTGGGAGCGAATGCCATCGCAATTCTCAGACCATTCCTGATCGAAACCATGCTTCTCGCCGGGGTCGCCACCTTCATCGGCGTCGCCTCCGGCCCCATCCTCGGGCGGCTGCTTCTTTGGCTCATTCCTCACAACCTCGCGGAAGGCTACAGCGTGCACATCGATCCCGCGCTCCTGGCCTTTACCGCCGCCGCAGGTTTATTTACTGTGCTCGTTGCCGGGGTCGGCCCTGCGCTCAAGCTGGTACGGCAACATCCATCGCTCAATCTCTACGACGGCGGCCGCAGCGCCACTGCTTCGGTCGAAAAGCAACGCCTGCGCAGCGCCTTTGTCATCGCGGAAGTAGCCATCGCCTTCCTTCTCCTCACCGGCACCGGGCTCTTCCTGGTAAGCCTTCGCCAACTGCAGCGCGTCGATCCTGGCTTCAACCCCAAGGGCGTCCTTACCGCATCGGTTTTCTATTCCGGCGACGAATTAAGACGCCAACAACCACGCCAAGCCGCATTCATCGAGGCGGTCGTCGACAATCTCTCCCACCAGCCTGGGGTCACCGCCGCGGCTGCCGTGCAACCGTTGCCTTTTAACCCGGAGGAGGGCGGATCGAGCTCCTTCAATATCGTCGGCCGTCCAACTGCGCCCAATGACCCAGGCCCGCACAGCCAGCTGGCTTATGCATCCTCGGGCTACCTCAAGCTCATGCAGATTCCTTTGCTCGCGGGCCGCTGGATATCGCCGGAAGACCGTGCCAACACAGAATCGGTGGTAGTGATCGACAACCGCCTCGCCAAACGATATTGGCCCAACCAGAATCCCATCGGCCAGCGCATTTCGAGCGGCCGCGCCGGGCACGCGGCGTTGATCATCGGCATTACCAGCACCATTCGGCTCAGCTCGCTGGAAGAGGATTCGAGCGATGGGATGCGTTACTATGCGAGCGCACAGGCCGAGGATGCAATGACCAACTTCCTCATCCGCACCAACGGCGACCCCAACTCCTTTGTGCCTGTTATGCAAAGGGCCGTGGCATCCGCCGACAGCGCCCAGGCGGCTTACGATATTCAAACCCTGGAGTCCCTAGTGTCCGCGTCGCTGGCCGGCCGCCGCCTGATCGTCGACATGCTGGCCGCGTTCGCAGCCCTGGCGCTGCTGCTTGCCATCGTCGGCATCTACGGCCTCATCAGCTACATCACCACCCAACGCACCGGAGAGGTTGGTATCCGCATGGCGCTGGGCGCGCAACGCATCGATATCCTTAACCTGGTTTTGTCCAGCGTCTTCACCTGGATCGTCACTGGCCTCATCATCGGGGCGGCGCTATCATTCGTAACCGTAGCTGTCTTGCGCAACGCCTTCACCGCCTTCGGAGCAGGAATCCTGCCATCACTCTTTGCCGCCATCGTCGCCTTATTCGCTGTGGGAGCCATCGCCGCATGGTTGCCGGCCCGCCGGGCCTGCTCCATACAACCGATCGAGGCACTGAGAAACGAGTAACTTGCTAAACCACCTCGATATCCCAACCCAGTCCCGGACTATCCGATGGACGCGCATAGATTCCTTCGGGTCCGCGAGTTATATGGTTGTCCTCTTCGAAGCGCCGGTAAACCTCTTCCGGCCCGCCGGGCGGGGGCATGAACGTCTCTGCCCACGGACTATTGGGCGTGGCCAGGATGAAGTGGATCGAGTCGAAAGCGCCCCCGCCGTGGGGAATCACTGGAATGTCATAGGCAGCCGCTAACGCCCCAATACGGCGTAGTTCCGTCATCCCGCCGCACCAGTGAATGTCGGGTTGCCAGATCGCCGCCCCGCGATGGTCTAAGAGTTGACGGAAGGCGTACCGCGTATATTCATGCTCGCCAGTGGCAATGCGGGTCGATTTTATCTCCGCACTCAGGCGCCCAAAGCCTTCATAGTCTCTCGGTTGCAGGCACTCTTCCATCCAATAGATGCGATACGGTTCGACCAACTTAGCCATCTCGATGGTGTATTGCTCGTTCCACGCCATATAGCAATCCAGCATCAGGTCACCGTCTGGGCCTAGCTGTTCGCGGGTCTTTTTTACCAGTTCGAGATTTTTCTGCTGCCCTTCCCAGCCATCCGCGGGGCCGTAGGGAATAGCAAGCTTCAACCGCTTATAGCCGAACTTGAGGTGTTGCTCGACATCGTTGCCGGTGCAATAAGACGGAATACGAGGCTTGGTCTGGCCGCCGAGCAATTCATAAACGGGAAGATTGAGCGCTTTGCCAATCAGGTCCCACAACGCCAGGTCGACTCCGCTGATTGCGTTGATGGCAATGCCGGCCTGTCCATAGGGCATCGTCGAGCGGTACATGATGTCCCAAAGGCGCTCGACGTTGAACGGATCTTCACCAACCAGCAGCTTCACCAGGTGCTGCTCTACCACTGCACCCCCGCCCGCGCCGCCAGATCCATAACCGGTCACCCCTTTGTCGGTAGAGATTTCAACCGTAAATCCCTCCAGCTTTCCTGGATCAGGGTTCCACAACGACCGGGTGGGCTTGTACTGCGGGTAGATCGACATGGGGTTTGCCACTTCGACGCCTTGTGTTGACCAGGACCCCGGAGACGGCGTGTATGTAGGCACGGGACGTTTGGGCCGGGTTCGCACCAGGCGTACTCCCGTGATCTTGAGCTTGCTCTTTTCTTCTTGAAAGGCGAGTGCGGGAAGGGTGATAGCGAAGAGTCCGCCAAGTTTAATTAATGCTCTGCGATTCATTCGAGACACTCCGCATAGAGACATAGATTTCCATAAAGAGTGATATACCCGGCAGGTCTATAGCGTAAAGTCCATCGTTGCTACGCCGCGTTAAGATGAGGACACGATGCAGGGCTACTACTTGAGACGTCCGTACGTGGCTTGGATAGTTCTCCTGGCTGGATTCCCCGCAGCGCTTGCGGCACAAACACCAAGACCGGTGCAGGCCCCCACACCGCCGCCCGTGCAGACCGAGGCCCGACCAGCGACGCCCAAGAAAAGCCGATTTGCGCCGTCCTACCCGGTCTACTCCACGGTGGAGGGCCAGCCGATCAACCCCAGCCCGCCCGAAAAGAGTGACGACAAGCCTCTCTTTCCGGAACAAACGCGCGCGCCGTATCACAAGACAGCGCCGTACAAGGTCACAACGCTCACCGCCGCCCTGCACGCGCCCTGGGCCCTGGCTTTTCTTCCGGACGGAGAAATTCTCATCACCGAAAAACTGCCCGGCGCGATGCGCATCCTGGACAAGCAAGGCGTTTTATCCGACCCGCTCTCCGGGCTCACGGGCCTATCCATGGATAAGGAAACCGGCCTTCTCGACGTGGTCCTCGATCCCCATTTCGAAACCAACCATCGCATCTTCTTCACCTTCTTCGGATTTTCCGACAAGGTCGTAGCCAATACCAACGTGGCACGGGCGCGTCTTGATGGCCGCTCACTGTCCGAGGTGCAGGTGATCTTCCGTTCCACACCGGCCTTGCCCAACGGAACGGACCTGGGGGCGGGAACAAAGACCGGTGGCCGCATCGCCATCGCGCCTGACGGCAATCTGTTCGTCGTTATAGGCGATCGCGACGGTGCCGGAGCAACGCCGTGGGACGTAGCGCAGAAGCTGGACACGGACCTGGGCAAGGTCATCCACATCACGCCCGACGGCAAGCCCGTGGCCGGCAATCCATTTCTCAATACACCCGGAGCGCTGCCGGAAATCTGGTCCATCGGTCATCGCAGCGAAGAGGGCCTGGCGTTTGATCCGGCAACCGGCCGCTTGTGGGAAGACGAGCATGGTCCGCGTGGCGGCGACGAACTCAACATCATTGAGAAGGGGAAGAATTACGGCTGGCCGGTCATCACACATGGCATCGATTATTCCGGCGTCCCAGTCGGCGCCGGGATTACCGCGAAAGAGGGCCTGGAGCAGCCGGTCTATTATTGGGATCCAGTCATCGCACCGTCGGGACTGGCCTTCTACCAGGGAAGTCTCTTCCCGGAGTGGAAGAACAGCGTCTTCGTCGGCGGGTTACGTGGCATGCTGCTCGACCGGCTCACACTGAGTGGCGACAAGGTGGTCGCGGAAGAAGCTCTCCTGACTGACCTGCACACGCGCATCCGTGATGTCCGGGTTGGGCCCGACGGCGCTGTCTATGTACTTACAGACAGCGGCACCGCCGTAATCACCGACGACACCCGGCCAACCAGCAAGTTATTGAAGTTGACGCCACAATAGCGGCCATATGCCGCTAACAAATCGCCCACGCGTAAGCGTCGCGAGGCGGCGTCGCCGGGTCAACGCCACACGAAAACCGTGTACACTGATCTCGTATGAAAAATATCACACTCAGCGCCGATGAAGACCTGATCGAACGGGCCCGGTTGATTGCGCGCGCGCAGCACCGGACGCTGAATGCGGCCTTCCGCGAATGGCTAGCCCAGTTCACCGCCAGTGCAGGGGATACACAAAGTTTCGACGTCTTGATGAAACGGATGAAGCATGTGGACGCCGGAAAACACTTCAGCAGAGACGAACTGAATGAGCGATAGATTCTTTCTCGATACCAATATCTTCGTTTATTCGTTCGATCGAACCGCCGTAGCCAAGTCGCGCCGGGCGACGCAGTTGATAAGGACGGCACTGAAGACTCAGAAGGGGACTATCAGCTACCAAGTGGTTCAAGAATTCCTTAACGTTGCGTTGCAGCGCTTTGCCCAGCCGATGAAGGTGGATGAAGCCGAACAGTATTACAGCACTACCCTTCGTCCACTCCTGAGCATCCATTCTTCTCCGGCGCTCTATCTGGACGCCTTGCATCTGCAGTCGCAATATCGTCTTTCCTGGTACGACTCTCTGATCGTTGCCGCGGCCAGGCAGGCGCAATGCCAGATTTTGATGACTGAAGATCTTCAGCACGGCCAGCAGTTCGGCGACCTGCGAATAGAAAACCCATTTCTATCACCCGCTTCCTGACCCAGCTAATCCTTGCGCGGTGGTTGGTAAGCATTACTTCAAATAGCGCTAGCACCATCCCGTGTGTACACTCAGGAAATCAATCACCAGCAGGCCCTCCTCACGGGGATGTGAATCCGAACGCTTTGGGGCGAGAATGATCACTTCTGGCACTGTCTTTGGACCCTACACAGTGATAGAGAAGATCGGCGCCGGCGGTATGGGCGAAGTCTATCGCGCGCTCGATACGCGCCTCGAACGTGAAGTCGCTCTCAAGCTCATCTCCGACATTTATCTGGCTCCCGACCCGACCACAAGCCCCTCGCCCGTGGGCACTCCGCACTCCCGCGCCCAGCACTCCCGTGAGCGCTTTCTGCGCGAGGCCCGGGCCGTCGCCACGCTGAACCACCCCAACATCTGCGCCATCTATGACGTCGGCGAGCAGGAAGGGCAACCCTATCTGGTGATGGAGTTGTTGCACGGGGAAACCTTGCAGCAGTATCTCAGCCACCACCCTCTCTCTCCCACCGAGGTCATCACCCTGGGCCAGCAGGCGGCCAGTGCGCTCGCTGCTGCCCACGCGCGAGGCATCATCCATCGCGACATCAAGCCGGCCAACCTCTTCGTGGTAGACAGTGGACGCGATCGCAAGCAGCTCAAGATTCTCGATTTCGGCGTGGCCAAAAAGCAGGGCGCTGAGGCGTCGCTGGATTCGCGCTTCTTTGACTCGCAAAATACCGCTACTACCACGGACGCCGGCGTGATGGGTCTCACCACTCCCGGCTCAACCTTCGGCACCGCTGCCTATATGTCCCCCGAGCAAGCCAAGGGAGACCCGCTCGATCACCGTACTGACCTCTTCAGCCTGGGCAGCGTGCTCTACGAGATGGCGACGGGCCGGCCGCCCTTCGGCGATCGCAGCACCGCCGGAGTCTTTGCCGCCCTGCTGATGAAAGATCCACCCCCGGTTAGCAGCATCAACCCATCCATGCCCAGCGGGCTCGATTCCATCATCGCCAAGTTGCTGGCCAAGGACCGCGATCAGCGTTACCACAGCGCCGAAGAACTGCTTGCTGACCTGGAAGCCCTTTCCGCCTCATTAACACCGGCTGGCACCGGTCAAGTGGCCGTTTACGCTCCTCCACCGGCGCCGGCCCCGCCCCCGGTGCCGCCGGCAGGCCGCAGTCCTCTGCGTACCGGCATGATGGTGATCGGCGCTTTGCTGCTGGCGGGATTCGCCGCCGCGTTTTTTCTGTTTCGCAATCACTCCAGCGTCAAGCCTTCACCCGTGGGCTCGAAAAACAGCATTATCGTCGCCGACTTTATCAACAAGACCGGCGACCCGGTCTTTGACTCCACACTGAACCAGGCCCTGCGCGTGCAGTTAGGCCAGTCTCCCGTGCTCGACATTATTGGTCAGCAGCACCTTCGCCAGAATCTCCAATTCCTTGGGCGCAAGCAGGACGAGCCGATTACCCCGCAAATTGCACGCGAGATCGGCGAGCGGGAGGGTGCGGTTAAGGCGATCCTGATCGGCACCATCGCACCGCTCGGCAAGGCTTACGTCATTAGCCTCGACGCGCAGAACAGCGCCAACGGTGACGATATTGCCACCGAGGAAGCCACTGCGCCGGACAAGGAACATGTCCTCGACGCACTCAACCAGGTGGCCACCGGCATGCGTGCCAAACTGGGGGAAAGTCTCTCCAGTATCCAGAGACTCAATGCCCCCTATGGTCAGGCCACTACTCCCTCGCTCGAAGCCTTTCGCGCTTACGCCCTGGGTGACGAAGCACATCAAAAGGGAAATGACATTCCCGAAGCCGAGGACCACTACAAACGCGCCCTGGAACTTGACCCCAAGCTAGCCATGGCCTGGGCCCGCCTCGGCGTCATTCGCCTCAACACCGGCGCGCTCAGCGAGGCGACGGAGGACTTCACCAAGGCATACCAACTCAGCGACAACGTCAGTGAGCGGGAGAAGCTTTACATTACTGCCCACTATTACTCCACCGTCGTGGGCGATTTGAATAAGAGCATCGAGACCCTGCAAGTCGCTACCCAGGAGTATCCGCTGCAGGTCGACACCTTCGTCAACCTCGGTGTTTCGTATCTCGACAATGGCGAATTTGACAAGAGCGCCGCCGCCAATCGCAAGGCCCTCGCATTGCAACCGGACAACGCCGTTGCCCTGATCAATGAGGTCGCGGAAGCGGCCACCCTGGGTGACGTAACCGCAGGGGAGAAGTACATCGCGGAAGCACAGCGTTTCGGCATGAACGGAACTAATCTTTTCGCGACCGAACTTCAGTATTACGCCACCGAGTCTGATTGGAACAGCGTGCAGAAACTCATCGCCGAAACGGCTGGGCGGCCCGACCAATTCTTCATCACCGCTACCTGGGGTGGTCTCCTTCCCCAGTTGGGCGAGATTCAGCTCGCGAGGACCACTCTGCTGCGCGCGGCCGACCAGGCGGCGAGCGTCAACCAGAAGGACGCCCAGGCCGGCAGTCTGCTCCGCGCCGCCAGCGCCGGCTGGATGGTCGATCGATGCTTCGATCCTGATCAGACCGTCAAACAAGCTCTGCAACTGGATAAAGGAAAGGTCACGCTCATCGATGCAGCCGATACTTTGGCTCTCTGCAATGAGCAGAAGCAGGCCACGGAGGCGCTCACCGCTCTCGAAAAGCGCTACCCGCAAGACACACTTATTCATGAGGTGTCGGTGCCTCAGGACCGTGCGTGGCTTGCCATGAAGGCAGGTGACGCGCAGGGAGCGCTCGCTCTGCTGGAACGGGTTCGCACCCACGACGCAGCTTCCTACGCACCCTACCTGCGAGGTCTCGCTTACCTGCAGCTCAAGGACGCGCACAATGCGATCGATTCATTTCAGAAGGCGACCCACCTGAAAGGCCGTGCCTATATCAATCGCAGTCCATACGCCTTGTCCTGCTTAGGGCTTGGGCGCGCCTATGTTCTGGCCGGCAATAAGCCCGAAGCGAAAAAGGCCTACGACACCTTTTTTGCCGAATGGAAGAATGCCGACTCTGACTTGCCGGCGATCGCCGAGGCTAAGAAGGAATACGCCCAGTTATAGAGCATTTTTACTAATCCTCTGGTCCGGCGGGATCCGTTATGTGCGGCCATTCTTTCCACCCCAGGGACGAAAAGAGCGCGTGACCCGGGGGTCCCGGTTTTTGGCGGAATGGCCCCGTCGAGTCTGGTTTTCTGCTCCACACCATAGCAAAAAAGCTCTAGTCCGAAATAGCGTGACGCATGATGCCCTGTGTACACTCAGGAATCAACCACCTGCAGGTCCCCCGCACAGGGACGTGAATCTGAACGACTTGGGGCAAGAATGATCGGCGCCGGAACTGTTTTTGGGCCCTACAGAGTGATTGAAAAGATAGGCGCCGGTGGCATGGGCGATGTCTACCGCGCACTCGATACCCGGCTCGAACGCGAAGTTGCTCTCAAGCTCATCTCCGACAGTTTCCTGGTCACAGAAACCTCTGCCAGCCCTTCGCCCGTGGGCACTCCGCATTCTCACGTTCACCTCTCGCATGAGCGTTTCCTGCGCGAGGCCCGCGCCGCCGCCACCCTGAACCACCCTAACATCTGCGGCATCCACGACGTCGGCGAACAGGAAGGGCAGCCATACCTGGTCATGGAGCTTCTGCGTGGCGAAACGCTGAAGCAGTATCTGAGCCATCGCCGTCTCTCGCCAACCGAGGTCATCGCTCTCGGCGAGCAGGCAGCAAGTGCTCTAGCCGCTGCCCACGTCCGGGGCATCGTCCATCGCGATATCAAGCCAGCCAACCTTTTCGTGGTCGAGACTGGCCGCGAACGCAAGCAGCTCAAGATTCTCGATTTCGGTCTGGCCAAGAAGCAGGGCGTCGAGGCCTCGCCCGATTCTCGCTACTTCGATCCGCACAACAACACCGCCACTGGCACAGCCACTGGGATGATGGATCTCACCACGCCCGGCTCGACCGTCGGCACCGCAGCCTACATGTCTCCCGAGCAGGCCAAGGGCGATCCGCTCGATGCCCGCACCGATCTTTTCAGCTTAGGCAGCGTGCTCTTCGAGATGGCGACCGGACAAGCTCCGTTTGGCGGACGCAGCACAGCCGAAGTCTTTGCTGCGCTGCTGATGAAAGATCCGCCGCCGGTGAGCAGCCTCAATTCGGCCATGCCCAGCGCGCTTGATTCCATCATTACCAAGCTGCTGGCCAAGGACCGCGATCAGCGTTATCGCAGCGCCGAGGAGCTGCTCGCCGATCTCGAAGCTGTTTCCGCTTCGTCCTCGGCCGGCGCCGTCGCTCCGGCGAAGGTTTCCTCTGCTCCACCACCGCCTCCTCCTGCTCCGCCGCCGCAAGTGGACCAGCGCCGTCCCCGCTCCCGCATGATAGTCATCGGCGCCTTGCTGTTAGTGGCCTTAGCCGGCGGCGTCGCTCTTATCCGCAATCACCTGGGCGCCAAGCCTGCGCCCGAACCCGCACCCAGCGCGACTGCGACACCAGCGGCGAATCCAGCGGGAAAGCCTGGGGCCTCAAAGGACAGCATCATCGTCGCCGACTTCGTCAACAAAACGGGTGATTCCGTCTTCGATACCACCCTCGACCAGGCCCTCCGCGTGCAGTTGGCCCAGTCTCCAGTGCTCGACATCATCAGCCAGCAGCACCTTCGCCAGAGCCTTCAGTATCTGGGCCGTAAGCAGGACGAAACCATTACCCCGCAGATCGCCCGCGAAATCGGCGAGCGGGAAGGGGTCAAGGCGATCCTTACCGGCACCATCGCTCCCCTGGGCAAAGCCTACGTCCTTACCCTCGATGCTCAGAACACCGTAAACGGCGATGACATTGCCAGCGAAGAAGCGACGGCCCCTGACAAGGAGCACGTGCTCGAAGCGCTCAACCAGGTCGCGACCGCCATGCGCGCCAAACTTGGGGAAAGTCTCTCCAGCATTCAGAGGCTCAACGCACCCTTCGGTCAGGCCACCACTCCGTCGCTCGAAGCCTTTCGCGCCTACGCTCTGGGGGACGAAGCCCATCAAAAGGGAAATGACACACCCGAAGCCGAGGACCACTACAAACGTGCCCTGGAGCTTGATCCCAAACTCGCCATGGCCTGGGCCCGCCTGGGCGTGATTCGCCTGAACGGCGGCGCCATCAGCGAAGCAGCGGATAACTTCACCCGCGCCTATCAGCTCAGCAACAATGTCAGCGAGCGCGAAAAACTGTACATTGCGGGTCACTACTATTCCACGGTCGTAGGCGATGTGAATAAGGCCATCGAGACTCTCCAGGTCGCTACCCAGGAGTATCCGCTGGACGCCGGCAACTTCATCAACCTGGGCGTTTCCTACCTCAGCACCGGCCAGCTTGAGAAGAGTGACGCTGCCAATCACAGGGCTCTAGCCTTGCAGCCAGATAATGCCATCGCTCTGGAAAACGGCGTTGCGGGCGCCACCCTGGGTGACCCAACCGAGGGTGGCAAATATATTGCGACAGCGCAGCGTCTAGGCTTGAACGGGACTTCCCTTTTTGGAATCGAACTGCAGTATTACGCGAGCCTGTCTGACTGGAACAACGTGCAGAAGATCATTGCCGAAACGGCCGGGCGGCCCGATCAGTTTGTCATCACCTCTGCCTGGGGTTTTATACTTCCCCAGTTAGGCCAGTTTCAGCTTGCGAAGACCACCTTGCTGCGTCAGGCCGACCAGGCGGGGAGCGCCAACGAGAAAGACGCCCAAGCTGCCGGTCTACTCTACGCTGCCAGCGCCGGCTGGATGGTAGATCGCTGCTTTGATCCTGAAGGGGCCGCCAAAGAGGCCTTGAAGCTGGATAAAGGCAAGGTCACCCTCATCACTGCAGCCAGTACCTTGGCTCTGTGCAATGAGAAGAAGCACGCTAGCCAAATGCTCTCCGACCTCGAAAAGCATAATCCACAAGACACGCTGATTCATGAGCTGTTAGTGCCTCAGGCCCGCGCCTGGCTCGCCATCAAGGCGGGGGACCCGCAGGGCGCCCTCGCGCAGCTTGAGAAGGTGCGCGCCCACGACGATGCCTCGTACGCGCCCTACCTGCGCGGTCTCGCTTATCTCCAGCTCAAGGACTCGCGCAATGCCATCGCCTCCTTTCGCGACGCGGGCCGTCAGAAGGGCCTTGCCTACACCACCGGCAGCCCCTACGCCTTGTCCTACCTGGGGCTGGGCCGTGCCTACGCCATGGCAGGTAACAAGCCAGACGCCAAAAAGGCCTACGACGTCTTTTTCGACGAGTGGAAGAACGCCGACGCGGACGTGCCCGTCATCGCCGAGGCGAAAAAGGAATACGCTCAGCTGTAACAATATGCGCGCCCTCGTACTGCAACGACCCAACGACCCGTTCACACTGACCGACGTTCCGCAGCCCACTCCAACCATCGGCCAGGTTCTCGTCCATATCAAGGCCAGCGGAGTAAACCCACTGGATACAAAAGTCCGCGCGGGCCTTGCCGGCCACGCACGGGTCGAGCTGCCCGCGATCCTGGGAATGGACATGGCGGGTGTGGTCGAATCGGTTGGGCCGCAGGTCACAACCTTCCAGCCTGGAGACGAAGTCTACGGGATGGTCGGGGGCATCGGCGGCCTGCAGGGGACCCTGGCGGAGTTTGCTGCGGTCGATGCGGATCTCCTGGCCCTCAAGCCGGCAAATCTATCCATGCGCGAGGCCGCAGCTCTGCCGTTGATTTTCATAACTGCGTGGGAAGGTCTGGTAGATCGCGCTCAAGTACACGACGCGCAAAAAGTACTCATCCACGCGGGCGCTGGCGGCGTCGGACACGTCGCCGTGCAGCTCGCTCACGCTTTGGGCGCACAGGTTTTCGCTACGGTTTCAGCAGAGAAAAGCAAGATTGTCGAAAACTATGGGGCCACCGCAATCGACTATCGGACCACCACGGTTGAATCGTATGTAGGCGAGCATACCGGGGGAGAAGGTTTCGACATTGTTTACGACACCGTGGGCGGAACGACACTGGATGATTCGTTCCTAGCGGTAAAAACCTACACAGGTCACGTTGTCAGCTGTCTCGGCTGGGGCGTTCACAAGCTCGCGCCGTTGTCCTTTCGCGCGGCTACTTACTCCGGTGTCTTCACTTTGATGCCCATGCTGACGGGTAAGGGAAGGGCACACCACGGCGACATTTTGCGCGCGGCAACCAAGCTGGCCGAGGCGGGGAAACTGAAACCGCTGCTAAGCCAGGAGAGATTCAACTTGGAGACGGCTCTTCAGGCGCACAGGGCTGTGGAATCCGGTAAGACCCTTGGGAAAGTCGTCGTAGAGCTTGAGCATGAATGAGTAGGGAGAGGGAACTGCTTCTTTCTGCTACATAACCACGCAAACCCGAGCATTCGACAGCTGCTGGTCGATGGAAAGCTGCCGATGGATACGGCAAGGACTGCTGTGAAGTAGTGCTGTTCGCTTCGTTGGTCAATGCCGGCCGACGCTGCTAAGAAACCTTCCCGATGAGTAATCAGACACCCCATGGGCCCTGACAATTCAGCTATGGTGATGTCCTATAACTACTACCTGGTGGCCCTATCGGTCGCGATATCGATCCTCGCCTCCTATGCGGCGCTCGATCTCGCGGGTCGAGTCACTGCCGCCCATGGCGCCATCCGCATCGCATGGTTGAGCGGCGGCGCCTGTGCCATGGGAATGGGGATCTGGGCCATGCACTACATCGGCATGCTGGCTTGCAGCCTGCCGGTGGCCGTTGGCTATGACTGGCGAATTGTGGCCTTGTCCCTGTTGTGTGCCATCTTTGCCTCTGGCACAGCCTTGTTCGTGGTCAGCCGCCAACACATGACGAGGGTGGATGTCGCGCTGGGCAGTGTGACGATGGGCGGTGGCATCGCGGCTATGCACTACATTGGCATGACCGCGATGCGGTTGCCCGCAATCTATAGCTATTCTGTCCCGCTCGTGGTGCTTTCGGTTGTATTTGCCGTACTCATTTCCAGGGTGGCGTTGGGGCTAGCCTTCGCCCTGCGCCGCGACCGGCAGCATGATCGCGCAAAAAAGATTGTCGCCGCCGTGGTTATGGGCACTGCCATACCCGTGATGCATTACACAGGTATGGCAGCCGCTACATTCCTTCCCTCGCACACGCTCCCCAACCTGGCGCATGCCGTGAATATCTCCACCCTGGGGATTACCGGCATCACCCTCGTCACCCTTTTTGTGCTCGGGATGACGCTACTGACCTCGGTAGTCGACCGGCGATTCGCCGAGCAAACACTGAAATTGGAATCGACCGAGCAGCGTTATCGACAATTGGTCGAGTCCGCCCAGGTTGTTTTGTGGAGTCGCGATCTACACTCTTCGACTTTCAATTTTGTCAACGCGGAGGCAGAAGCACTTTTCGGCTACCCGGCAGCTGACTGGTTGACTCAACCGTCATTTTGGACTGATCACATGCATCCGGATGACCGTGCTGCCGCAGAATCCTGTTGCGCACAAGCCGCCCTTGACGGACAACCGCAACAATTCGAGCACCGGATGATTGCAGCCAACCGGGAAATTCTATGGATGAGGACGCGCGTCCGTGTGATCGCCGGAAACGAAGACGCAAAGGAACTCTTCGGGGTCATGGTCGACATTAGTGCTCGTAAGGAGGCGCAGGAAGTCGCCGAGGCCGCCAATCGCGCCAAGAGCGAGTTTCTGGCGAACATGAGTCACGAGATTCGGACTCCGATGAATGGCATCCTGGGGATGACCGAGCTCGTCCTGGAAACACAGCTCTCGGCCGCCCAGCGCGAGTATCTTTTGGTCGTTAAATCGTGCGCCGACGGCTTGCTATCTCTGCTTAATGACATCCTGGATTTCTCCAAAATTGAAGCCGGCAAGCTAAGCCTGGATCCACGGCCCTTTGGTCTGCAGCAGGTGATTGCCGATTGTATGAAGGCGCTCTCCCTGCGCGCTCACCAAAAGGGCCTGGAATTGGCTTTCGAAGTGGCTGCTGACGTTCCCGAGCAGCTGGTTGGTGATGCCGGGAGGCTGCGCCAGATCATCATGAATCTAACCGGCAATGCCATCAAGTTTACCGGGCACGGAGAAGTGGTCCTTCGTGTCATGCGCGAGCCGGACGCAGGCAGCCTGGTGCTTCGCTTTACCGTACAGGACAGCGGGATCGGTATCGCATCGGACCTGTTGGCGAAGATATTTGGCGCCTTCGAACAGGCCGACTCTTCCACCACCCGCGTTTATGGTGGAACAGGATTGGGATTGAGTATCTCAAGGCGCTTGGTGGAGCTCATGCACGGCAGGATTTGGGTCGAAAGCGAAGTCGGCGTAGGCAGCTCTTTTTCCTTCACCGCGCAATTCGATTCAGCTACCCAGGCGATGGACAAGGAAATCTTTGTCAGTCCTAAGATTCTGCGCGGGGTGCGCGTTTTGGTGGTGGACGACAACGCCACGAATCGTCATATCCTGGAGCGCATGTTGAGCAGCTGGGGAATGGTCGTTGATCTTGCCGCCAGCGGAGCTGAGGCGCTGGTCCTGCTCTACCAGGCGGTAAACACCAATGTGTTTTATCCGCTGATCATCGTCGACGGACACATGCCGCTTATGGACGGTTTCACCTTGCTGCGCCGTATACGTGAAGCCAGGGAACTGAAGGTAGGAAAGGCTCTCATGCTCTCGTCGGCCGAAGAGATGAAGACCGCGAGCCAGTACCGCGATTTGCAGATCTCGGAATACGCGCTGAAGCCAGTTGCCCGAGGCGACCTGCTGCGTCTCCTCATGAGAGTTCTGGGCAATGTCACAGGGAGTAGTACGCTTGAACCAGCCATGCTTTCGCCGGTAGCTATTCGGCCCTTGCACATTTTATTAGCCGAGGACAGCGTATTTAACCAGAAGGTCGCCGTCGGCATGTTGGCCATGGACAGGCACACTGTTACAGTTGCGAATAACGGGCGAGAGGCCGTCGAGGCTTTCGCCAGGCAACCCTTCGACCTGGTATTTATGGACCTGCAAATGCCAGAGATGGATGGCAAAGAGGCAACGCAGAGAATTCGCCGCCAGCAGGAAATGAGTGGAATGCGCGTGCCCATCATCGCCATGACTGCGCACGCCATGGCCGGCGATAGAGAAAAGTGCCTGGCCGCCGGAATGGATGACTACATTTCCAAGCCCATCGGCCGCGATGAATTGGCCGCCGTGGTTGCCCGCAACACAACATCGGTGCCGGCCTATCCTACTGGCACGCCACAGTAGCCGCAATGGAGAGGCCGCCGCTAAAACCTCAGCGGCGGCCGGGCGCACCTGTGCCGGTTAAGCCAGCCCTTCACTCAGACTGACCGTTAGTTGGAGCCGGAGACAGAAGCAAGGTCGGTCTGCTTCTGCGAAGACTTGAGCGCCATCCGCTGCTTCTCAAGATCAGCATTCTCGGTCTCTAGCTTCTTCTTCTCCTCCGACAGCTTCTTGTTGGAGGCATCCAGTTTCTGCGCATCCTTCAGCAGTTCCTGGTTCTTCTTGACAATCGCGCGCTGAGTGGTGACCTGGTTCTGCAGGACCTTGTTCTGCTCGGCGAGGCGCTCACGCAGAGCGGCATAGTCCACGGACGCATCGCTAGCGTTCGCAGGCAGTGCTGTATCGGTGGAAGCTACGTTGCTGCTCTGGCAAAATGCAGGTACGGCAGAGAGAGAGAGCAACAGGGCACAGGTTGGAAGAAGACGCATTGTGATACCTCATTCCCTTTGGGGTTGAACTTCATCGAGCGGGGCCCGGGGTTGGTTCCGAGCTGTCTGGCATCGATTGGCCTTATCCTAATGAGCTTGGGGGTGTCTTGTGAGTATCACTTTCGGGCCACTTACACCCTTAAGTAATCAGCCGGTACGTTGTTGTCAATAGGCTGCGGCAGGCATTGGCTCTGACTAAAGCAATAAGAATCATCGCGCTATCGTGTTTGCGTGACAATCCGGCCGCTCTGCATTGTTCCAAGGAACGCGGGAAAGTTTTTGCACAACTGCAACGAATGCTGGGTGCCCCATTCGGCCTGGGTTTGCTTCCCCCGTGGAACCGTGGGGCTTCGAGTGGGATACCCGATATCGAGTTGGAACCCAACGTTGCGAACACAGTCGAGAGTGAGCGAAGCCGGGATACTCTCAGGGAAACAAGAAATGCAGATCAGGCGGGCAAATCGCGAGGACATTCGATTACTAAGTCCATTTGTGCAGATGGTTGTCGATGAAGTCTATGGCTACCTGTGGCGGACTGACTCCTCGGGCGATGTTCGTGCCGTTATCGCAGCCGGCATTGCAGCGGAAGACTGGTCGAAGGCTTGGGTCGCTCTTGATGGCAATACACTCGTGGGAACAGTGCTGACACACGACGATTGGATCGACGATTTATGGGTACTGCAGGGCTTTCGGGGAAGAGGAATAGGGAAGCAGCTATTGCTTCGTGGCGAAGAGGAGATCCTGGAAAGAGGTTACTGCCTGTTATGTCTCCGCATGGTCGAGGCGAATAAGAAAGCCCTTGCGTTTTACCGGCGATCGGGATGGAACACGGTAAGAAAATTTCCCCACGAAACCTTGTCTATTCCTATGTTGGAACTGCAGAAGACTGTTCAGCCGCGGTGAAATGCCGCTGTCTATTTGCATCGCGTACGCCAGAGCGATGCCTCAATACTGTCCTTTACGCAGAAGAACGCTGGTCGGCCCTGGCGGAATGCGGTTCAACATTTTCCGGGAGAAGCGAATCCATAAAGAGCGCCAGATTGCTTCGTAGAACGATGTGAGGCGCTAATCGAACAATGCGTCTGGGTGCACTACCGTTGACCAGATAGCGGCTGAGAATCTCGAATGCCATCTTGCCCTGCGTGAATGGGCGCTGGTGAAGCGAGGCGAAGACGTGGCCTGCTTCGATCAGATGTTCCATTTCCGGGAAAAGGTCGGTGGCAATGACCTGAACGCGGCCCAGACGGCCACTCTCGTCGAGCGCTCGCATCACCGGCATGCTGTTGGCTGTATTGATGTAGATCCCACCCAGGTCAGGATTGCTCTCAAGCAATTCGAGTGCCGATCGGTGTGCGTCCTCAGGCGATTCGTGGGACTCGATCGCGGGTAGCAACCGGAGGTGCGGAGAAAGTATCGCCAGGCTGGCCGCAAACCCCCGCAATTTCTCCGCATGATCCTGAATTTTCAAGTCACCCGTGATGGCAACGACCGCACGGTTTTCCCGGATGATCTGTCCCAGCAGTTCCGCGGCAATGCCGCCGCTTACCGCGGACTCGACCGCGATCGATGCCAGCCGGTGGGTCCGAGCCGCATCGGTGGCGACATAGACAATGGTCTTATTTTCTTCTTCGGCAATGCGAGAAATCGAGTTCAGCCACGCGGGTTTCCCGGAGCCATGATGACACCATCGAACTGCCGCCAATCGTGTCGTTCCATCGTGTCCAGGTCCCCTTCGCCCAGGCGGGGATACGAATGGAACACCACCTTCACCGTCGCTCCCGTAGTTCCGTGAGACGCGGATCGAATGCCTGCCTTGAGGGGATCGAAAAAGGAGGCTATCTGCTCGGGAAGGAACACGCCAATGCGGACATGGCGGTTCAGTTTGAGGTTCCGGGCCGCTAGATTCGGAGTGTAGTTCAGCTTTCGAGCCATCTTGAGGACGCGATCGCGGGTCTTCGGGCTGACTCCGTTGCGGCCGTGAAGGGCGCGATCGACGGTTCCAATCGATATACCCAGGGCGTCCGCGAGTTCCTTGATGCCGGCTCGTAGTTTTTTCTTCCGTCATTGCGTCGCCATTCATGGTGAGCACTACCACCGATTGGTGCAGAAGCTCCTTGACATTGTTTCCGGCTCACACTAAAGTCGGTAACGTTACCGTTACCGGCGTTCCACGTGTCGTGAGAAAAGGCATCAGCCACGCAACCGTGAAGGACATCGCGAAACTGGCAGGAGTTTCAACCCGCCACGGTATTCCGTGTCATCAACGCCAGCAGTGCGGTTTCTCCCAGCGCCAGAACCGCCGTGATC